>NZ_JBEPQK010000006.1:0-491154 GCF_040547805.1 Bradyrhizobium sp. LA6.1
GCGGCTAATCGCTGCGATCGCGGCCTGAAACGTCCTCGGCACCTAACTCTCAGAACCGACCTCCCGTGAAACTGCTTTTTACACGGCCAAGACCCAACGCGGACGTAGCCGCTGTGCGCAGGCGGAAACCAAGACCTCCTTCAATGCGACGAAACAAAACCTGTCGGGATGAAACCATTTTCCGGCGTTCACGAAGGCATGGTGAAACCGCCGGCCATTAGAAAGCAACCATGGGAAGCGATGGGCCGGGGGGCGCTGCGTAAGGATCGACAATCGCCATGGGGCGAGGAGCGAAGCCATGTCACAGATTCGCAAAGCTCTTCTAGGCGCTGTCGCGACCGCGTTGACGCTCGGTGCAGTGCAGTACGCTTCAGGTCACGACCTCGTAAACCGCTGGCAGGCGGTCTCCGAACAGTCAAGCCACATCGTCAATCGCGCCGGCAAGGCAGATCGTCTTGCCGACCGCAAGCCTTTCGCAGTGCCGACGAAAACGGTTTCGCTGCGCTTGAACGATCTCGCCGATACCTCGGTCTTGCTGCGTATTCCGTCTGCGCAGGCCCGCACCACCAAGCCGCCGACGCTGCTGCGAAATCAGAGCCGTAAGCCGACACTTGCCTGCGAGCCCGTGGTCAGCGCGCTCACGGAAGTCGCAAGGCTTCTGCAGCCCGGCCGTTGCGTGACCTGATCGGCTCAATCCTCACCGTTCATACGCCGACCGGAACGCAAACGGCCGCGCGTTGCCTTCATGCGCCAACGGCTGCTCGAGGCAGCCGCCGATTGGTAGGGAGGGCGAGGCCTCTGTCGGAGGGAACTACTACTTTAGCGGTTCGTCTCAGCCCGCGCCGGCCAGTGCCACCGCATCGGCGCCGACTCGCGGGCGTACCAGAAAATAGAATGCGGAGACGTGCGTGATCATCAGCAGCGGCACGTAGATGATCGGGATCGCGTAGGTTGAGCCAAGCCACTCCGCATGCGCGGGAAGGCCGACCTGGATGGCATCATAGTAGTCGACGACGAGATCGACCGTGCCCGCGAGATTGAAGGCGACGACGAACAGCCAGAAGAGCGTGCGTATCCTCACCGTGAGAAGCGCCAGCATGGCCAGCACCCCGGTCGCGAAGTCGCCCCAGGCGGCGAACACCGCGAAGCCAGCCGGCAGGTCCGGGCTCACGATGCCGGGAAGGATGAAGACGAGCCCGAAGAAGCGGAAGCTGTGCAGAGTGGCGATGGCACGGTGCGCGTCGCGCCCGTCCATCGACCTGAGCCAGGGCCAGACATACGTGCCGAAGCAGAGCAGCCACGCGACATAACCGAGGACAAGATGTATCTGGAAGAGCGTTTCTGTCGTCATTTTGGTCTCCGATCAGATCGCGACTAGCGCATGGATCAACAGGTCCACAGTGCCGTGAATGGGACGGTCCAAAGCAGGCTATGCCAGGCTCGAAGCGGCGGGACGATCGCAGAGGGAGCAGCGTCGGTGGTCATCGGCAGTCCTCCATCCGGATCTCGCCCTTATTGCCGGCGCTCGGGATTGGCCATGAGCAAGCGGAGCGGCAAAAGCGGACCGATTGCGATATACTCGTGGTCCATCAGATCTTGCCTGGCCAATGGGAGATCCCCCATGATCGCCTGCGCCCCGGCGACATCCCTGGCATCGACGAGGAAGATCGCTCCGCGCCCATCGCCACGCGAATACCACTCGCGAATTTTCCCATTGAGATAGAGCTGCACCGTCTGCTGGATTTCAGCGGGCATGACGGCCATGACCTGCTCGCGCGTGACGCCCGTCTTCACGGTCAGGATGACCATCACCCCGGTGGTTGTGGGCGACATGGCTTGTGAGATGGCTTGTGTTTGGGCAACGGATGGATCGATCATGGAAGTCGCTCCCATCAGGGTTAGGGTGAGCATGACGACAAATTTGCGGATGACTTTCATCGGTCTCGTTTCCCGGAGCACGACGGTCTCCTTTGTTCTCTGAGATCGCGCTGACGTCGCAGATGTCCGCCATCAGCGATGCTTCCGATCTGCGAGCGAGACATACGACCGATTGGCGCGAGCGACTATTCGGGATAATGTTGATGGGCTATGAAGCAGAACTTCACAGTCAGACAAGGCGCGCTCGATGGCGTGGAAGCGTTCCTGCGCGTCGCCCAGTACCGCAGTTTCCGCCGCGCAGCCGCGGAGCTCGGCGTCACGCCATCGGCCATCAGCCAGGCGGTCCGTGCGCTCGAGGCACGTGTCGGCGCAGCCTTGTTCATACGCACGACACGCAGTGTCGGCCTGACCGAGGCCGGCGCGCGGTTCCTCTCGCGCGCAAAGCCCGCTTTCGAGGAGCTCGTCGCCGCAAGCGAGGTTGCGCGCGATCTTGGGCAGCGGCCGACTGGACTGTTGCGCCTCACCGTGCCGCGCGCGGTGGTACCGATCCTGTTGGAGCCGCTGATCGCATCCTTCTGCCAGGCCTATCCCGAGGTCGAAGTGGAGATCGCCGCCGGCGAGGAATTGGTCGACCTCGCGGCCAAGGGGTTTGATGCCGGCGTCCGGATGGGCCAATTCATCGCCACCGACATGGTCGCGGTCCGGCTGACGCCCCCCTTCCCGTTCGTGGTCGTCGGCAGCCCCGACTATCTAAGCCGGCACGGGCGACCCGAGCGTATCGACGACCTGCGTCGGCACGCATGCCTGCGCATTCGCCGCAGCAACGGATCGATCGCGCCATGGTCTCTTGTCGATGGCAACAAGACAGTCGAAGCGATCGTCTCGGGGCCGCTGATTGCCCACGACTTTCCCACCATGCTTGGCGCCGCCGTGGAAGGCATGGGACTTGCGCAAGTGCCCGCGCCGATCGCCACCAGCCTGGTGAAGACGGGAAAGCTCATACAGGTCCTGAAGTCTTTCGCGCCAATAGCGCCGGGCGTGTTTCTCTACTATCCGAGCCGTCATCAAACGATGCCGAAACTGAGAGCCTTCATCGACCACGTAAAGGGTCGTCAGGTTGCTGCCGGCAAAACGCGCGTTCACGTTGATGACAAGCGAACGCGCGGGACGAAAACGCGCTGATATCGAAAGCGCGGAACGGTTGATCGAGCAGTTCGAGAAGATGTCGCGGGGGTGAGGGAGACACCGCAGCAAAGCGGTGTCACCGCTTTCGCTTGCGTGCTTTGCCGTATGATGCGAGGAACCTGCGCGTACCGGCTTCCGCGTAACGCCAGAGTTCCGCAACGGCGAGAACAACCCCATGGTGATTGCAGGCAGATGACCCACTCCCCCGTCATGATCGCGTCGTGCGCCTGCGGCAGCGTCGAAGTCAAAGCGCTCGGCAAGCCGATTGTCAGCGCCGCCTGCTATTGCGACGACTGCCAGAAGGGTGCGGCGCAGCTCGAGGCTCTGCCGAATGCGCCTGCCGTCCGCGATCCCGGCGGCGGGACGGCCTATGTGCTTTATCGCAAGGACCGCTTCGCATGCTCCAAGGGAGCCGAGCTCCTGAAGTCTCATAAGCTCAAGGACATTTCGCCGACCAACAGGGTTATCGCGACCTGCTGCAACTCGGCGATGTTCGTCAGTTTCGATCGCGGTCCGCACTGGGTCTCGGCCTACCGGGCGCGATTTCACGGCGAGCTCCCTCCCCTGCAGGCCCGGATCTGCACGAAGTTCAAACCGGAGGGCGTCGTGCTGTCGGACGATGTGCCGAGCTATCGAAGCTATCCGCCCGGTCTCATGGTCAAGCTTCTGGCCTCGCGCATCGCGATGGCGCTGGGAAGATGAGCGTGTGGAATGGGTAGAGCGCAGCGAAACCCATCGGGTTCAACGCGCGGTATTGATGGGATTCGCTGCGCTCTACCCATCCTACCAATGGAGCTCACGCCCTCTTCCCGCTCCGTTTGGTCATCGGCGCGTGACGGCGCTCCCGTTTGCCGCGCGCGATCTCCGTCGCCAGCGCGTCCAGCTTCGGCTCCCAGAAATTCCTGAACTGACCGATCCAGGCATCCACCGACCGAAGCCCCGCGCCGTCGACCGAATAGAGTCGTCTTTGCGCCTCCGCCCGAACCGTCGCAAAGCCGCTCTCGCGCAGCACCTTGAGATGCTGCGACACGGCCGCCTGCGTGATCCCGAACTCGGCCCCGATCGCTTCAACGACCTCACCGGACGCCATCTCCCCCGGGGCGAGCAGCTCGAGGATACGACGGCGCACGGGATCGGCGAGGACCTCGAAGACGTGCATCAGCTTCCTGTGCCCGGATGTGCAACGTCAGGCGGCATCTCGCCGCGGTAGAAGGCGATGGTGCGGTCGGAGCGCTGCTTCGCCGTATCAGGATCGACCCCGCTTGCGACATGCGCCTTGCACCAATATTCACCGCTCGTCGTCATGAATTCCTTGCCGGCAGGAGAGCCCATCCAGGCCTCGGCCGTCTCGTGGTCGACCGATGCGCCGGTCGCAACATATCGCTCCAATCCCGCGATGGCGAGATCCCAGCCGATACCCACCGCACCAGGACCGAACTGATTCCAATGGTCCTCGATAATTGCGGTGTGCTCCAGCGTCAGACGCGCCTGATCGCGTTCTGCCGCCAGCTTGACGTCGATCCAGCTCATCCCGCCGCCGAATTCCCACGTCGCTGCAAAATGCGTCGGCGGCGCACATGCCGTGATGGTGCCGCCCGCGTTCCCCTTCAGCTGGTACCTCCCGCCCAGCTGGAGGTCTCCCTCGACCGGCAGGAACCAGCGCGGAATGCGTTGCCGGCTGGTCACTGCGTCCCAGAGATCGTCGACACTGGTCTCGTAAAGCCGCGTCAGCGTCACCGTGCTGGCTGCTTTTCCATCCTTCTCGAAATTCTTCACCGAACGCGTGACAAGCCCCAAGACCCTGGCGACGTCGATTTCCATTGCATCCCTCCGTATCGTTTCGCGCAATGGCGAGTATCGGCTTTCACTAATATAAGTCAACTCTTATATTAGTGAGACCGTGCCGCCGTGTGGAGCGCGCGATATTGATTGATGCCAGTTCGTCCGCCGTCGGAGGGCGCTATTTCAGAGGCAGGAATACGTCCGCAACCGTCTCATGCTCCGGCACCTCCGGGAAGAAGCTCAGCCGCTGGCAATAGATCGGGAAGTCGCGTGCTTCCTCGCCGCTCGCCGGAAGCCAGTCGCGATAGAGGTAGAGCGCGGCGGGTTCCAGATTGTCGGTGTAGCCGACGACACGCAGCACCGCGCAGCGTCCGCCGGGGATCTCGCCGGCCTTGATCTCTTCGCCGTTCGCCTCGATCGGCTGGTCGGTCCCGACACAGAGGTCCGTGCTGTAAGTGGCGGGCGAGGAAGGACGGCGTTCGGACCGCCAGACATTGAAGGTCGGACTTGTCCTGGGGTGCAGGCCGGCTTTCTTTCGCCATGCGATGAACCGCCGGATGGTGTCGCCGAGCGTCGCCGGGTCGCCCCGATGCTCCATGATCGCCACCCTCGTGGAGGGCACATCGCGTATGGTCACGTCGTCAGTGGTAAAAGTCTTCATGAGCTTGCTCCTCGCGTTGTCGAGAGGCCCGAAGGCCACAAGCCACGGCTCCCAGTCGGGAGAGTTGCGGAACGACGACGGCGATTGCCCGAACCGTTGCCGAAAGGCGCGGGCAAAGGCGTCCGGTGCATCGTAACCGGCGTCCATCGCGATGTCAGTGACACCAAGGGCGTCACTGTAGGCCAGCATGTAGGAAGCGCGCTTCATACGGGCCAGCTGGACATAGCGATGCACGGACAACCCGAAGGTCGCCGTGAACTGCCGGTGGAAATGAAATTTCGAGAAGGCTGCAACGCTGCTCAGCGTTTCCAGGTCCAGATCGCTGTCGAGATGCCGGTCGATATGGTCCAGCACCCGCCGCATCCGGTCCTGATAGTTCTGCAGCGCCGCCTTCATCGTCCCTCCTCCGTGGCGGCTCCAGATAGCCGCTGACGGCGATCATTTGCTCGACCGATCTTGCGGTTTGGAAGTTGTCGCGAATTCGTCGGCCCCGTAGGGCGGATTAGCGAAGCGTAATCCGCCGTCTTCAACGCGGCTCGATGAAAGGTGGTGGATTACGCCTTCGGCTAATCCACCCTACGCCATCACCCCCCGCCACGCCCTACCCGCCGGACATCAGTTCCTTCGCCAGCGCCATATAGGCCGGCAGCGTCACGGGGTCGTTGGCGGCGTTGCCCGCGACGGGGTGCGATGCGTAGCGCGCGATCACCATCTCGGCCTTGGGATCGACGTAGATGCCCTGGCCGTGAACGCCGCGCGCCATATAGGCGCCGTGGGCGTTGTGCGTGACCCACCATTGGTTGCGATAGGACGCGCCGGGCAGCGTGGCGTAGCCGGCCGGCTTGAACTTCTCGGGGGCGCCGCCGCGCGCGATATCCTCGACGACGGACGAAGGCACGATCTGGCGGCCGTTGAAGCGGCCATGATTGCGCATGGTCTCGCCGAACCGGGCGAGATCGCGCAACGCGGTCGAGAGGCCGCCACCGCCGCTCTCGGTGCCGATGCGATCGACGTGATAATGCGCGTCCTCCTCCGCGCCCATTGGCGTCCAGATGCGCTCGGAGAGAAGGTCGGATAACGTCATGCCGCTGGCGCGCCGGCAGATCCAGGCGAGCACATCGGTGTTGACGGTCTTGTAGGCAAAGGCCTTGCCGTGCTCGCCCTGCTTCTTCTGCGCGGCAAGGAAATCGAAGATATTGGTCGGGCCGTCATAGTCAGGCGGAATCGGCGCCATGCCGTTGGCACGGCGCAGGCCCCACACGTGGGAATTCTTGTCGGTATAGACTTCGGTGTATTCGAGCCCCGTGGTCATATCCATGACCTCGTGCACGCGCGCATCGCCGAACGCGCTGGCTTTCAGCTCCGGCACATAATCCGTGACCTGTGCCTGCGGATCGATCTTGCCCTCGGTGACGAGAATGCCGGCCAGCACGCCGGTGAAGGATTTCGTCACCGACATCGCGATATGCGGCTTGTGCGGCTTCAGCGCGCCGAAGTAGCGCTCATGGATCAGCTTGCCCCGATGCAGCACGGCGATGCCGTCGGTATAAGTCTCCTCCAGCATCTTCGCGAACGTCATGGGCCGGCCGTCCATGGTGGTCGAGGCGACCGCGCCGATGTCGTGGTCTTCCCGCGGCAACACGGACGCAGGCCCCGCCCCGCGCCAGACATTCACGGTCGGCACCAGCTGGCGGACGTTGCTCCAGGCCCAGCGCAACTCGGGAAAATTGCGGAACGAGCCGTTCTGGAAGGTGATGGTGCGGTCGGGAGATGGCGGGAAGCCCTTCATCCAGCCGAGCGCTTCGGGGTCGGTCTCGGTGGCGGTCGCGGTCTGTTGGTTGGGGGCGGTTGCAGCGGGCATGAAGGCGGGCTCCGGAGGCGACGATGTAGTCGGCGTACCATGGGACAGCGCCGTCTACATCCCGCGTTTGCGCCGGGGGGCCGTGCAGTGGTCCCGCCGCGCTTTACTCGAAGGTCGCGCTGTTCCAGTACACCGTCGGTGACGACTTGCCGGGATGCACGACGAGAAAGCCGCCCTGCCAGGGGACCACGCTAGGCGTCCGCTGGGTGAACGCGCCAGCGATCGTGCCTGAATCGCTCCAGTCCGCGCCGTCGCTGGTGACCGAGTAACGCACCTTCTTGTTGTTGTCGGCATAGAAGCAATAGAGCGTCCCGTTCGGCCCTGCGGCGAGCGCGCCGCTGGTGTTCGAACAGAGCGACATGCTCGGCAGCAGATTGGGGCCGGTCCAGTTCGAACCGTCGGACGACACATAGGCGCCGAGCACCGTCGGCATCCCCTTTTCGAGACCGGCGATCGGCGCCACGATCACCAGCGCGCCCCCGCAGCTCTCCACCGCAGGCGCCACCAGCCCACCGCCCGCGATCGTCGCAGGCACCGGGCCGTCGACGCTGGGAATCATCACGCTTTGCGGAGACCCGAAATGCACCCAGTCGGTCGTGCTGAGATACTGGATGCTGCCGTCGGCGCCGCCCCAGGCAATATACCAGACGCCGTTGAGCTGGCCGATGCTGGCCCCGGTCGTGGCCGGCGGTGCGGGCCAGAGCCCCGCTGCGCTCCACGGCCCTCCGGACGCCCCAGAGGACGAGATGAAGGCGAGAAGGCTGGTCTTGCCCAGACCGAGCAGCGCCAGTCCGCCCGAGGGCGTCGCGCAGGCGGCCAGTCCGCCGAACGGGCTCATGGTAGGCGACTTCGCACTGGACCATTTACCCTGATTGAGGCTCCACGCACGCATCGCCGGGGGCAAGGGACTCCCCATTCCGATGCAGAGGATTTGCGATCCCGGCATCGTCGCGAGCGCCACCGGAACGAGACTGACGCTCGAAGCGATCGGCGCGTCGGTGCCGAACGGCAGGAAGGTCGGCGTGACGGCCCAGGAGCCCTTCTGCGATGGTCCCGTTGGGCCGGTCAGGTCGCCCTTCGCGATCGGCAGGATCACTTCCGAAAGCCAGGCCTGCAGCGTGGTCGAGCCTGCCACGTACTGCACGGCGTCCTCGACCAGCACGTTCAGTTGCATGCCGCTGGCGGCGGCGGCGACCAATGAGCCTATCTCCGCGTCGGTCAGCGTGGGCTCGATCGGCTGTCCCCAGCGTCCCCTGAAGGCGAGCCAGGGTGGCGAGGTGACGGGCGTGGGAAGGATCGCCTGCGCATCGTTCTGGATCACGACCGGCGGATTGGGCGCGGACAGATTGACGGTCGGACCGCCGCCGCGCGCGTAGTCGGCCACCGCGAAGCGCACGTCCCACACGTCGACGCCGCCGATCTCATAGGTGCTGTTGCTCGCGGCCGGATAGTTGGCATGCGACCCGCTCGCGACATAGACGTTCGGGTGCGTACCGCTGAGCGACAGGAAGCCGTCGTTCGGCGAGCACCATTGTCCGCCCGAATGCTGCGAGAAGAATACGCCGAGGACCTGCTGGTCGATATTGACGCGCACCGTGACGCATTCCCAGTCGCCCCAATGGATCGAGAGCGGCATCAGCGCCTGACCGGTACTGCCGGTCCAACCGGTGACCTCGAAGGTCTCCTGCCCGTTGTAGGGATAGAACAGCCAGTACTGGAGATCGACCATGTCGGTGCGGTCGTCGACCGGCAGGACGTGAACATAGCTGGTGGCGGTGGGGATATAGCCCTTCATCAGCGAGGCCCATATCGCCTGCGGCGCGACCAGATAGTCGTCGGGGCTGCTCTGCTCGGCCGTCCCCCAATTCCACTGACCGGGACCGGAATAGATGCCGCCGGCGGCCTGATAGCCGACCTGGCCGATGTACCAGTCGGTCGACGAGGGCAGATTGACCTCGTCCTTGTCGAGATGAAGGATCGGCGCGAAGTTCGAGACGAGTTCGGCAAGCGTAGGCCAGGCCATGATTTGCTCCCTGCTGGTCGTAGATCGACGGTCGGGAGCTTCGAACAACCGATATTGGACGCGAGCCAGCCCCTGCGCGATAGCCTACAACAATACACGCTTAAAGCGAGATCACATCATACTGAAACTGAGCGCAGATGAAACAGCGCGGCAGCGATGGAGAATTTCACACTGCTGTCATTCGTCTGTGAAGTTTGCGTCCTGGCGCGGCCGCTCGCGCGGGTGCGCGTCATGAGCGAGCACTCGCGCGCCGAGGCTAGTCGAGCAGGCGGCGAGCTATTGTATTGATGGTCAGGTCGATGGCGGCGCCCTGCTCGTCGCCGTCGCCAATGAACCAGGCTGCCGACAACCCCGTCCACGCAACGATCCAGCGAAGCAGCCGCTCGGGCTGAAGTCCCGTCACGGCGACCACGATATCCAGCCGGGCCTCCAGTCGACCCGGCAGGGTCGCAAGCGGACGGCCGGGATCGCTGAGGTCGGGGTTCGTGAAGATGTTGGCATAGTCGAATGTTCGTTCGCCGACGAGCCCATGCGGGTCGATCGCCAGCCATCCCCGCTCACCGAAGTCGAGCACATTCTCGTGGTGCAGGTCGCCGTGCAGCGGACCGATGGCGCGTGGCGCGGCCAGGAGTTGGCGGGCGATGTCGGCGGCGGGCTCGAGTGCCGCGTGGTCCGGGGCGAGCTGGAAGAGCGGCTGAAACCAGTCTTCCAGCGGGTGCAGGTCGGGAAGCGGGCCAGACCGCGTCGCGTGCAGCCGCGCCGCCGTGTCGCAGAGGATCCGGCATGCCTCCTCGTCCCGGCCCGACCAAGCCATCTGCGCGAGATCACCGGCTCCCGAGGCCCGTTCCATCAGCAGCGCGTCCGCAGTCGAGGCAAAGACCCTGGCTGCGCCCTGACCGTCCCACCAGGTCAGAAGGCGATAGCCCGCCCCCTCATCGGGAATACGGGCAACCTTGAGCATTGCAGGCCGGCCCTCATGTCGGACCGGCAGGACCCAGCTGGAATGGGTGGTCAGCAGTGCCCCGTCCGGAACCAGACGCCATCGTTCTAGCCACGTTGTGACTGGCGCTGGAATATGGGGATGCGAGTCCATGGGGTCATCACCTGGGATCATGTCCGGCGCTCTGTCTGCCGGGACTTGATCAATCATGCGGCCGGCCGCCACCGTTTCGTTGCAGCGATACCCTTTCCACGTTTTCGTTTTCCTTTCCCGTGGCCAAAGAGTCGCGCTTTCGCGTCGCGGTCGGCGAAGGTGACGGCGCACCTGCGACGACACGGTCGCAGGTGCGCTCGCCCATGACACCGATGGTCTTCACCGGACTCTGGCGAAACCGTTACCGCTTTCGCCCAGCGCGCCCCTTTGCCTTCGCCGCGCGTTTGCGGCCTGGGGCGGCTGCTCGCGCCGGTCCGCGTGGCGTACGGCCGCCGGTCTCAGTGGACAGTTCGGGACGCAACCTGGCGAGCTTGGCGCGATCGGGCAGCATGTCGGCAAAACCGTCGATCGCGCGCGGCGCGGTCGTATCGTCGCCGGCCGCAGCTGTTGCGGCGCGCGCGCCTGACGGCACTGCGGTCTGGCTGAGCGCCTGCAACCGCCGGCACGCTTCACCGAGGTGATAGGCATCGCCGCCGAGCGCCACCCATTTGCCGACCTCGGGATGCAGCACGAGATTGGCCGAATGGTTGTCGCTCGCGCTGGTCGGATAGTCGACGAACACGTCGATGCCCGACTGCACGCCAACCATCACGCCCTGCGCCGACCACGACACCGCGACGTCGACGCGGTAGCGGCCCGGTTTCTCGAAGGCGAAGCCCGCCGTGCTCCAGAACACCTTCGCTGACGCCGTGACGCTCTTGCCGGGCTCAAGCTCGCCCAGCTTCGCGTGCTCGCACAGGATCACGAACGGCCTGACCGGACGCTCGTGCCCCTCGCCGTCGGTGACGGTGATCGATGCGAACAGCGCCTCGGTGCTGACGTCGTTCGGCGCGCGCAGCGACACGCCGCTGGTGTTCGTCATGGTCCAGGTCAGATCCAGCGGCTGGCCGAGCGCGACGCGGTCGGTCGTGGCCGTGACCGTCAGCGCCAGCTCGGAAGGTTCGAAGTCGTGCCGGTCGGCGGCTTGCGGCGCACCGGTCGGGAACCAGCTTGCGAACGGCCATCCGCCCGGACGAATGACCGGATCGGGCATGTGGTTGAGGTGATGACGGACGTTGGTGTTGTGCGCGAGCGCGATCTGATCCGGGAACACGCCGGGTGCGCCGGTCGCGGGACCGCCGAGCACGTCCGCGACACTCGGCGTCGTGGTCATGATCGAGTTGTCGGCCGCCGTCTCCTGCTCCTGATGGATCTGGTTCAGCGTATGCGTCAGCTCGTGGGTCGCGCTGCGCAGGAACGCTCGCGGCACGTCGCGTTGCTTCTTGTTCGCGGCGAGACCGAAGTTCGAGGAGTCCGAGACGGGATAGCCGTCATCGGAGAAGCTGGCGCAGCCTTCGCGAGGTACGCCGATCTGGTCGTACATGATGCCGCGCGAGCAGCCGAGCTTGGCGGGCACCACGATCATGTGCACGCGCCATTCGGTGTCCAGATTGGTCGCGGGATTGCGTACGGTCGTCATCAGCGCATGCAGATCCGCTGAGCTCCAGCAATTGGTCGCCACCACGCCTGATGGCACCGGAACGTTGAGCTGGTCCTGCACTACCGACAGCTGCCAGCCGGTCTTCGCAAAGACCGTGTCGAAGAACTCGGTGCCACCGGCACCGTCAGGCACCGGCGCGGGCCGGACGGCTCCGACCAGCGTGTCGATCTCCAGCGTGGCGCGGCGGAAGAACTTCGACACCCAGGCGAGCGTGATGCTGCCCTTGTCCACGCCGCCCTCGAACAGCCGGCCCTGGTAGAACGGGCCGCCGGTCAGGGAGAACGGAAACGGCGCCGGCACCTTTGAAAGCTTCATCGTCACGGTGCGCGACGGCGAAGCCGGGAACGTGCCTTTGAACTGGCCGGCCGGCGGCTGCGTGTAATTGAACTGCTCGGCTGTGATCGTCAGCTCGCACTTCTTCGGCGGCGGGACCGCGACAGGCGCGGACACGCTGGTCACCCTGAGATAGGAATGATAGCGCGCGCGGGGGAAGATGGGGATCCGCGGCCTGCGGATCGGAAACGGAATCAGGGGGTCATCGAGCGCACTGAGCGAACCGGCCAGGCTCGTCAATCCCGAGCCCGCCGCCGCTTCATCTTCGTCCGCGTCGCCCACCGGCACCACGAGCCCCACCGGCGGGATCGGACCGATCACCGGCCGGCGCGAGTAGAGATCGCCGCTGACGATCAGATGGTCGGCGCCGCCGTCGGGTGCCGAGCGATCGACGCGCAGCGTGCCTTCAAAGGTCACGAAGCCCGCGGTCGGCCTGAAGTTGATCTGGTAGCAGCCTTCGCGGAAGTCGAGCCTGCACAGCCTGAACGGCGGAAACGGCTGCAGATCGGTCGAGGCCGGCTGATCGCCGGACTCCTCGTCGCTGAAGCTGATTTGGCGCGACAGGGGGACTTGCGGCTTCATCGCGGGCTCGACCGATGCCGCGGTCATCTTGGAAAGGCTGCCACTCGATTCATGCTCTGAGCAATTGCACATGTCGTCTTCTCCTCGTTGAAAGGGTGAGACGATCGACGTGAGCATCGGGCTCGTTCGCGGGTACAGCCGCGTTATTTCGGTCAGCTGTGGCGTGCGCAGTCCTACGCGCGCCGATAGGTCACGACACAGCCCTCTGAATCCGTAAACTCAAATCGGTCGGCCTTGAGTGAAATGCGATAGGTCACAAGTTCATCAGTCGCCGTCCCGACGACGAGTGTGTTGGAATCTTCGAGACGGTAGATTCCCGCGTCCCACCACACCATGCCCTGCCCTGGTCCGCGCATGCCGCGGTAGGTGCCGGTCGAGAATGTGAGAGTGGCGGGATATTTGTCCGCACACGCAGCCGACGTGGATTTGGTCCACGTACCAACCATGCTCTGTTCGTGTTTGTCAGCCATAGTGTCTCCATAGCTCTCATCGGCCGAGCGGCCGATTGGAGGCTATTTCAACATGCCGTTCTGGCGTGTGCAGCTCATTTGAGGCTGATGTGATGGCAGGTGTGTCAAATCGACTAAATTCACCTCGCTCAATCACAACAGGTACTCTATCGCAGCATTGACGCAAGCGTGCGTGTGAGATGCTTCACACCGAAGGTGCGACAATTGAGCACCGGCGATGAGAGCGAGATGAAAGCGCGGCGGAGAAGCAGCTCAGTCCGCATCTTGCGACAGCGGGCTCAAGTCACAGCCGGCGTTCGTGAACCGGACATTTGGACGGCGCGGTTCGCAGAGGCGTGGTCGTGTTGCAGGTTCGCAGCACGCCTGACATTCCCTGTCGGCACCAACTGACGCAAATTCAATCGGAGACGTTCACTTCCGAACCGTGCGGTTGACCTTGGTGTCCATCAAGGCGCTGAGAGGTCCGGTAGCGGCCGGGCGACATGCCATGATGTCGATGAAAGAGTTTTGAAAACGCCGCCGCTGTCTCGTAACCGACCTGGCTCGCGATCCGTGCGATGGGCTCATCGCTGGTTTCGAGCAGGAACGCCGCTTCCGCCATCCGGCGTTCGATCACATAACGATGCATCGACTGGCCGACGAGCTTGGTGAAGCGGGCCGAAAATACCGAGCGGCCGAGCCCCACGCGATGGCCGAGGTCGCTCAGGGTCCAGGGCCGCTCCGGGTTTTCGTGGATCAACTTGAGCGCCGGTCCGATATGGCCCCGAGCCAGCCGCCTTGTCCGGGACTGAGAGACGCGATCCAGCTTCGGAGCACCTCGACAAACAGCACTTCCGTCAGTCGTGAGAGCGCGACGCGCTGGCCGGGACGCTCGTGCGCGGACTCACTCACCATGCGCCGCAGGATCGCTTCGAGCCAGCCACCGTCCGCCGTCGGCTTCAACAGAAGCACGGGCGGAAGCATTTCCAGCACGCTGCTGAACGAGGGCCGCGACACGGTGAAATTGCCGCAGATCATGGTCGAGAGCGGCTTGGCACGGCCGCCGTGACGAACGACGCCAAGACGTGCCGACGATCGATCGAGGTCCACAATCTGCAAAGGCTTGGCCCGGCGATCCGAATAAAACACATGGGGCTCGCCGCGTGTGATGACGACAAAATCGCCCTCGGTCATCTGGATTTCTTGTCCGAGTTCGAGCGCGAGGGTCGCGGAGCCCCGACTGAGATAGTGAAACAGCGCGTAGGGGCGCGCCGGCAGCGCCAAATTCCAGGGATGGCCGAGCTCGAAGTGGAACAGCAGCGTCCCACCGAGACGAACGCGATCGAGCACTTGGGCGAGGATGTCCATGCCGCCGAAGTTAGTCCGGTGGACGGTCGGACACAACATCCGGACGATTGATCCCTACCGTCCGAAAAGCCTGCGAACTAGGTCATGTCGCGGCGGGCCGACGTCATGTGCGGCAACCATCTCGCCAACGGCGGATGGAAGAAACCGCGACCAGGCAGGAAACGCCTGTCCATTCCCCCGGACCTTATTCCGTCCGACATATCAACAGGAACAATCAATGCTAAATATCCTTCTCTCAGCCGCCACCGTACTCCTGGCCGGAACGGCATGGGTCGGCCCCGCCCATTCCGCTGAGCTGCCCAAGGGAGCAGCCCACAACATCGTGCTCGTGCACGGCGCTTTCGTGGACCAGACGAGCTGGCAGCCCGTTGCCGATATTCTGTCGAAGAAGGGCTACAACGTCACGCTCGTGGAAAATCCGCTCACTTCGCTCGCCGCTGACGTCGATGCCACCAAACAGGCGCTCGCGAAACAGGACGGCAGGACCGTTCTGGTCGGCCATTCATGGGGCGGCGTGGTGATCACGCAAGCCGGCAACGATCCCAAGGTCTCGGCGCTGGTCTATGTCTCCGCCTTCGCACCGGAGGTCGGTCAATCCCTGGCGTTGCTGGCCAAAGACGGCCCGCAGACCGAAGGCGTCAAGGCGATCCATCCCGACGCGAAGGGCAATCTGTATATCGATCCTAAGTTGTTTCCGTCAGCCGTCGCGGCTGACCTTCCTCCTGAGATCGCCGAGCACCTGGCCAACTCGCAGCTTCCGCTGAGCCTCGCTGCGTTCGAGGCGCCTGTCAGCATTGCGGCCTGGCGCGACAAGCCGACGTTCTACGTCATCACCACGAAGGACAAAGTCATCGCGCCCGAGGTCCAGAAGTTGTTCGCAGCCAGGATGAAGGCTCAGACGACGGAAGTCGCCGGCAGCCATGCCTCGCTCGTGGTCCATGCGAAGGAAGTCGCTGAGGTCATCGAAAAGGCGGCGCTCGCGAAGTGACGAACCTGCTCCCGGCGCTGTCGCGCCGGGAGCGCGCACGCTCGCTCGGAGGAATGCGGAACGCCTCGGACCGCGATGGCGCGAAGCGCCAGCGACATCCTAGAGGAAGGTTTCGGTCGCCGCGCTGCGTGCGTCACCCGCTCGATCATTTCATGCCAAGCATCCGGAGTACGATATGACTCAACTCGACATCGCGAACCAGGACGCCCTCACACTCGAAACGGCGCCAACCCATTACATCGAAGGCCACGGAATCCGCTTCGCCTATCGCCGTCTCGGCCCCACGACTGGAACTCCGCTGGTTCTTCTGCAGCACTTCTCGGGAAACATCGACGGATGGGATCCCGCCGTCGTCAACGCTCTGGCCGCTGATCGCCCCGTGATCGCCTTTGACAACGCAGGGGTCGGCCGGTCGACCGGTCAAACGCCCGACAACGTCGCGACGATGGCACGAGACGCCGTGGATTTCATCGACTTGCTCGGCCTCTCCGAAGTGGACCTGCTTGGCTTCTCCCTCGGCGGCTGCGTCGCTCAGCAGATCGCCGCCGAACACGGACAGCTGGTCCGCAAGCTCATACTCGTCGGTACCGCGCCGAAAGGCGGAGAGGAACACCTGTTAGCGGTTCTGCAGGAAGCGTTTTCCCAAACCGATGCGCCGGACCCCCGCCTGCCGCTGTTCTTCACGAATTCATCCGCCAGCCGGTCGTCCGGCTTGGCCTTCCTGAAGAGGACCAAGGTGCGCAAGGATGATCGGGACACCGATAACGGCAACGCGGTAACCGATCCACAGGCCAAGGCGCTGATCACCTGGTGCGCCACACCTGATCCCGGGCACGCCATTCTGCGCGCTATCCGCCAGCCCGTTCTTGTGGTCAGCGGCAGCCACGACACCATGCTGCCTGCGAACAACGCTTACGCAATGTCTAGGGAACTGAGTAACGCTCAGCTGGTCCTCTATCCCGATTCAGGGCACGGCGCGCTGTTTCAGCACCACGACATCTTCGTCAGCCACGTCCGGACTTTCCTGGATGCCCAACCCGCCCGTGGCCGCATGACACAAGGCGCGTTCTGACGGGATCAGGCGCACTTTATCCATGAGAATTGTTACAGAGGACAAAATGACAATCGCTAAAATCGAAGTAGAGCGCTTCAGCCTCACGAGCTTAAAATCATTCGACACTATTGTGGCGGCGCTCAAGTCGGCGGTCGGGCAGCCCAACATGGTCGAATTTTTCAAGGAAACGAGGGCGACAAATTCCTTCCCGGATTTGGAGCGCGTTGTACGAAGCGGCCTCGGCCGAACGGACCTTATGCTCTTCGCAGAATTTGACTTGGGCGACATTCTGCGTCGCGAAGCCGGATCCAAGACGCCTAAAATCGTACGGCTTGTGATCGGCAATCCACTCATCATGAAAGAAATGGTCAAGCACGTGCCCGATGCTGGATCTTACGCTCCAGTCACGGTGCTCATTGATGAGCGTTCCGATGGCGTGCATGTCTCTTACGACAAAATGGAGAGTTTTCTGCTGCCTTATGGCAATTCGGACGCACTCTCCGTCGCCCGAAATCTTGATACGAAAATCACAACCTTGCTACGCGAATGTGCAAGCTAAACGCCCTCGACGTCTTCGGCCGATGGAAGTGCGTACCTCATAGCAGTCGCGGAACGAGCTTTGAGTCACAAGCAGCCGTCGCGACCAAACATCGCGCCCGTGGCCCAGAAGTTGTTCGCGGCTAGGATGAAGGCTCAGACGACGGAAGTCGCCGGCAGCCATGCCTCGCTCGTCGTCCATGCGAAGGAGCTCGCTGAAGTCATCGAAAAGGCAGGGCTCGCCAAGTGACGAACCTGCTCCCGGCGCTGTCGGTGTCGGGAGCAGCCTGTGTTTATGCAGAGGACAATTGGGAGGTCGCTTCCAAGATTCTGAAGGGCCGCCTGCACCGGCGTCAACGGCGGGCGATGGAATCTGGCTCTTGGCAGGCGTGTTTGTGAGCCGCTCACACCGAAGGTGCGACAATTGAGCACCGGTGCTCGGAAGGAAATGAAATCGCGGGCAACCAAGGAAATCAATCTGGCAGGTGGGTGGATGTGGCGAAGCACCACCCCCAAATGCTCATTGCTTGAAACAATGCTCGCGATGCCACTTTAAAAAATGCGGATGAGGCCGGTCCGATGGCCTCCTCGGCTCAAGCGCACGACCGGTCTTGTTGATGACCGATCGAACGCCTTCCAGGTCGTTTGTCTGGCGCGAGATCAATATTTCCAAATCATCGGCCAAGCTGATCAGACCGCGATCGAACATCCAATGAGCGGTACCGGACAGTGCGATCCCGTTGCTCACGATGTCCGGCCCGCTCGCCTCCACAGGCCGAATGTGCGCAGCTGCAACTTCTGCGCGCCCCATCCCGTTAATTAGTTTCAACCCGGTAATGGCACAGCGCTCGTCGTAGGCACGCAGTACAATCCGGCGAAAAACTCGATCGCGCAAAACTCT
This sequence comes from Bradyrhizobium sp. LA6.1, assembly GCF_040547805.1. Taxonomy (NCBI): domain Bacteria; kingdom Pseudomonadati; phylum Pseudomonadota; class Alphaproteobacteria; order Hyphomicrobiales; family Nitrobacteraceae; genus Bradyrhizobium; species Bradyrhizobium sp. LA6.1. The sequence goes on from NZ_JBEPQK010000006.1 coordinate 18,236, forward strand.
GGATACCGTAAGGCTGACGCGATCTCGCTGCTGCTCAAAGATGAACGGCGCCTGCTCTTTTTCGTCAATTTGAGACAACCGAACATCGGCATCAACCCGGGGCAACACCGGTGCGCCTTCTGTGAAACCGAGCTCGAATATTCGATTGAAATCGTCGGGTGAGATTGGCCGAACCGCCGCCTGAGCACGTCCCGAAATTCGTCCCCGCTCGTTCAACACGCCGCGCTCCACCGGACCATCAGGCCCGTTGAAAGCGACTGGATTGGCAAAATCGAGATAACTTCCGGGTTCAATCAGAGCGAGATACATCCCCGAAGTACCGGGGTCAGGAATAACCTGCTGAACCCGAGCAATCGCAAAGTAGCCGCGCGTCTCGGTAACCTTGCTCGGTTCGTAATAGATGATCCAGTCACCGACGCAGGCTTGAACGCGACGCAAATACTGACTGGGGAACTGATACCGTTCAGCCGGGCTGTCATCGTAGATCGAGTCCAATCGATGGATGAATACCCCAAACCCCATGATCTATGCTGCGACGCCTCTCCGGGAAGTAACCACCGAATTCAGTGCTGTTGAACTTGGAGCCCCCTACTCCCACTCAATCGTCCCGGGCGGCTTGCTCGTCACGTCGTACACCACCCGGTTCACGCCCTTCACCTCGTTGATGATGCGCGTGGCGGTCTCGCCGAGAAACTTCATGTCGAACTGATAGAAGTCCGCGGTCATGCCGTCGGTTGAGGTGACGGCGCGGAGGCCCACGACGTAGTCGTAGGTGCGGCCGTCGCCCATGACGCCCACCGTCTTCACGGGAAGCAGCACGGCGAAGGCCTGCCAGATGTCGTCGTAGAGGCCGTGCTTGCGGATCTGGTCGATGTAGACGGCATCGGCCTTGCGCAGGATGTCGAGCTTGTCCCTGGTGATGTCGCCGGGGCAGCGGATGGCGAGGCCGGGGCCCGGGAACGGGTGGCGGCCGACGAAGATTTCGGGCAGGCCGAGCTCATAGCCGAGCTTGCGCACCTCGTCCTTGAACAGCTCGCGCAGGGGCTCGACGAGCTTCATGTTCATGCGCTCAGGCAGACCGCCGACATTGTGGTGCGACTTGATCGTCACCGAGGGGCCGCCGGTGAAGGAGACGCTCTCGATCACGTCGGGGTAGAGCGTGCCTTGCGCGAGGAAGTCGGCGCCGCCGATCTTCTTGGCTTCCGCTTCGAACACCTCGATGAAGAGGCGTCCGATGGTCTTGCGCTTGGTTTCGGGATCGGTGACGCCTTCGAGCTCGCCGAGGAACTGCTTGGACGCGTCCACGTGCACGAGCGGGATGTTGTAGTGGTGGCGGAACAGGTCCACCACAGTCTTGGCTTCGTCGAGGCGCAGCATGCCGTGGTCGACGAACACGCAGGTGAGCTGGTCGCCGATCGCTTCGTGGATCAGCACGGCCGCGACCGCTGAATCGACGCCGCCGGAGAGGCCGCAGAGCACCTTGCCCTTGCCGACCTGGGCGCGGATCTTGGCGATCTCCTCCTCGCGGAAGGCGCGCATGGTCCAGTCGCCGGAGAGGCCCGCGATCTTGCGGACGAAATTGCGGATCAGCTTGGCGCCGTCGGGCGTGTGCACCACTTCGGGGTGGAACATCAGGCCGTAATATTTGCGCTTCTCATCCTGGATGATCGCGAACGGTGCGTTCGGCGAGGTGCCGGCCACCGAGAAGCCCGGCGGCATTTTTGTGATGCGGTCGCCGTGGCTCATCCAGACCTGGTTCTTGCCGCCGGGCGACCAGACGTCCTCGAACAGCTTGCTCGGCGCCTTCACCTCGACATCGGCACGGCCGAATTCGCGGTGATGGCCGCCCTCGACGGTGCCGCCGAGTTGCTCCGCCATGGTCATCTGGCCGTAGCAGATGCCGAGCACGGGCACGCCGGAGGCGAAGATCAGCTGCGGGGCGCGGGGCGAGCCGGCTTCATGCACCGACTCAGGTCCGCCGGAGAGGATCACCGCTTTGGGTTTCATCTCCTTGAAGGCTTCTTCGGCCTTATTGAACGGGACGATCTCGCAATAGACGCCGTCCTCGCGCACGCGACGCGCGATCAGCTGCGTCACCTGGCTGCCGAAGTCGACGATGAGAATCTTGTCGTGCGCCGAGGCCACCGAGGGCGTCGACGCGGAGCGGTCGTTCTGTGCTGCTGTCATGGCCAGCAAATACGCGACCGTGCCCCTGCCCGCAACCGCGCGATGCGCGCGCCCACATTCTTCTTTGGGCATGGACAAACGGATATAGGTAAGTAATATTGACCTAATATACCCTCGCGCCAAACAGAGGGCAATCGGGGAGAACGCCATGTCACAGCACCATCAGCCATCAACGCTTGCCGCGCTCGGCCGGACCTGGGTCGAGGCCTGGAACGCGCGCGATCTCGAGCGCGTGCTGACGCTCTACGACGAGGACACCGTGATGGCCTCCGACCGTATCCCCGCGATGGGGTTCGATGCCAGCGGCACCGTGCGCGGCAAGGACGCGTTGCGGGCGTATTGGGGCAAGGCGCTCGCCCTGCTGCCGGAGCTGCATTTTGCGCTGATCGACCTGTTCGTCAGCCCGGATAGCGTCGTGGTGTTTTACGAGAACGAGCGGGGCAAGCGGATCTGCGAGTATCTGCGGGTGAATGATGCGGGGCTGATCGTGCAGGGGTCGGCGAACCATTTGGTGTAGTGACAGCTCGCTGGATTGGACGGTGCCGCCCCATCCACCGCTGTCATTCCCCGCGCAAGCGGGGAATCCAGTACGCCGCGGCTTCTCCGCATCACGGCACGGCCTCTGGAATACTGGATCGCCCGATCAAGTCGGCGATGACACCGAGTATTGCTCGCAATGACGGAGACTGCCGGACGAGCGTGCGCTAACACTGCGCCCGCCGGCTCTGAGACAGGATCACCACCCATGAAACTCCCCGCCTCCCCCTTCACCGTCACAGACTGGAGCAAGGTCGAGGCCACCACGCATCCCGGCGAGACCGGGCAGGCCAAGTGGCGGACGCTCAACATCGGCGATCTCCGGGTGCGGATGGTCGAGTATTCGCCGGGCTATCTCGCCGACCATTGGTGCGACCGCGGCCACGTGCTCTACGTGCTCGAGGGCGAGCTCGACAGCGAGCTGCGCGACGGGCGGAAATTCAAGCTCACCGCGGGGATGAGCTACCAGGTCTCGGACTTCGGCGACGCCGCGCACCGGTCCTCGACGGCCACGGGGGCGACGCTTTTCATCGTGGATTGAGGGCTGTCGGGCGGCTCATTTGCACCGCAAAATAGCAAAGCCGCGCCACATGCCGGCCCACGGGTGGCGCCTTGAAGTAGCCCCAAATTCTCGCTATATTGTGATCATCGATACTTGGCCGAACGACTGGGCCGCTTCGCTTCGTTGCAGACGGGCGCGCACGCTTCAGATGACTTCCCCAAACATCGACTGAACAGGATCATGGGCGCAATTTCGCGTACCGGTCCACGTGCGTATCCTCTCTAACTAACTAAAGGAAATTCCCATGGCTATGGGCACCGTGAAGTGGTTCAACACCCAAAAGGGTTATGGTTTCATCCAGCCGGATGACGGCCAGAAGGACGTGTTCGTTCACATCAGCGCCGTCGAGCGCGCTGGCCTCTCCTCCCTCAACGAGGGTCAGAAGGTCTCGTTCGACATCGTCGCCGACCGCCGCAGCGGCAAGTCGTCGGCTGACAATCTCCGCGTCGGCTAACGCCCACGCACCGTTCTGACCACGGACGTACCGGCAGAACGTCGAGTTAGAAAGCCCCGCGAGCTTCGGTTCGCGGGGTTTTTGTTTTGGGGAACTGCGGCGCGGCACACGCGGTGCCGTAGGGTGGGCAAAGGCGCGCTCTTCGCGCGCCGTACCCACCACCGTTCACACTGCGAATGGTGGGCACGCTTTCGCTTTGCCCACCCTACGAGGGTCACTACGAGAGCTACGTCTTCTTCAGCACCGAGACGAAGAACCCGTCCGTCCCCGTTCGCCGCGGCGTCATCAGCCAGCCTTCATCCGACTGCAGCGCGGCCTTTGCGAAATCCTCCGCCTTGTCCCAGAGCACGCTTGCGGTCTGCTCGGGCGGCACGACGGCGAACTCGGGATGGCGGGCGGTGAACGCCCTCACCTGCTCGCCGTTCTCTTCCGCCAGCACCGAACAGGTGATGTAGGCGATGCGCCCGCCGGCCTTGACCAGCGGCACGGCGCGCTCCAGCACCTCGGCCTGGTCACGCAGGCGGATCTCCAGCGCGCCGGGGCGCATGCGCCATTTGGCGTCCGGATTGCGGCGCCAGGTGCCGGTTCCCGTGCAGGGCGCATCGATCACGACGAGGTCGGCGGTGCCGCTGATGTCGGCCAGCGGATCGGCCTCGCCCTTGGGCGTGCGAACATCGGCATTATGGACGCCGGCGCGCGACAGGCGCTCGTGGATCGGGGCAAGCTGGCGTTTGTCGCTGTCGGTGGCGATCAGCCGGCCCTTGCCCTGCATCATGGCCGCGAGCGCCAGCGTCTTGCCGCCGGCGCCGGCGCAGAGATCGATCACCTGCTCGCCGGGTTTTGCCGCGGTGAAGCTCGCCGCAAGCTGCGATCCCTCATCCTGCACTTCAACGGCGCCCTTGATGAAATCCTCCTCCGCCTGGAGGCCGGGATTGCGCGCATCGGCCGAAAGCTCGATGCGCAGGCCGTTTGCGGACCATGGCGTCGGTTCCGCATGAAGATGAGCAAGCCCGCGCAGCACCTTGTCGCGATTGGATTTTAGCGTGTTGACGCGCAAATCGAGCGGCGCCCGGCTCGCCATCGCAGCCGCCTCCGCGGCGCGCTCCTCGCCGAACACTTTCGCAAAGTACGGGTCGAGCCAGTCCGGATAGTCGCCGGCGATCGCAGCCGGTGCGTCCTTGAGGGAACGCGAGGCCAGCGCGGCCTGCTCGGCCTCGGTCAACGGCGCCGGTGCAAACCGGCTGCCGTCGAGCAGCGCGCCCATGGTGGCCGCGTCCATGTTGCGCTCGAGGCGGAGCATGCCGATCAGCCGGGCGCGCGCGGTATCGGCATCCATCAGGAAGGCGCTCGAGGCATAGCGGCGCAGCACGTCCCAGACGAGGCCCGCGATGGCGGCGCGGTCGCCGGAGCCGGCGAAGCGGTGCGCGGTGCCCCACTCCTTCAGCGCCTTGGCGGCGGGCACGCGGTCCTTCTCGATGGTGTCGATCAGTTCGATGGCTGCGGACAGCCGGGCAGCGGGAGTCATTTGAATCTTTCAGGTCAGGAATGGCTATTTTTGTTTTGCGCTGATCTTGTCGGAAAACCGGTATCCACTTTGCGCTAACGCGGCCCTCCGAGTCCGGATCATGCGTGCATCAGATCAACAACAGCATCTTCAGCGCGAAGTAGATCCACATCGCGAGCAGCACAAGCACGCCCGCGAGCCAGATCGTGGAGCGCCGGCCGGGATCGTTGGAGGAGACGAACACGCCGGCATGGGCAAAGCGCGTCACCACGAACACCCAGGACATCAGCACGATGAAGAGATCGGCATGGCGCAAGGGCAGCGCCAGGGCGATCAGCGCGTAGAACAGCACCGGCAATTCGAACTGCTCGCCCAGCGCAATGTCGCGGCTCTTGGTCTCGCCGGAGACCAGCGAGCGCCGGCGCGCCAGTACCATTCCGATCAGGAGTGCGAAGGTGAGACCGACCTGCACGAAGACAGGCAGCAAAACCATTTGGATGGACATCGGAACTTTCCCGTAAGGCGGAACACCGCGGACCGTCATTAGCCGCGACTGCTGGCGCTGACAATCAACGAGTTGAACCGGTGTTCCCGGTCCCGCGACCAAAGGCCGATAGTTAAAGCGATTTCGGCCCCCGGGGCCGCAAGGCGAGCGGGCGCCAAGAGACTGACATGAACACCCTCTCCAGCCTTTTGACCGAATCCGCGGACGGCCGGCTCGGCGTCCTGATGTCGGCGCTGTCAGGCATGGCGGCGGCGCTCGCGGTCGCGCTGGCGATGACAGTGTACTTCCGCCTGAGCTACCGGAGCTGGCGCGACGTCGTCAGGCATGGTCTCGCCACTCTGGCCGCCCTCGCCCTGTTTGCCTTCGCCGCCTACGACATGCGCCACGCCGCGCTGGCTTATCTCGGCCTCAACCCGTCCAAGCCGGCGGTCGAGTTCGAGATCCGGATGCCCAGGGAAACGCTAACGGCGGTGACCGACAGCCAGATCGAGCTGCACACCGACCGCAACCAGACGCTGGCGCTGGTCGACGGCGTGCGCGAACTCGGTGATGGCCGCTCCGTGCTGCGCGGCGCCGTGGCGCTCAACCACCGCACCGCCGACCGCGTGCTGGTCGTGAACCTGCCCGGCAAGGGCACCTTTGAATTCCGTCTCCGCCTGCCCGCCGAGCCGCACCGGTCCGAGCAGTTCGGGCCCTGGCACCTCGCCGACCGCATCGCCTCGCCGGCCACCGGCAGCGTCGCCCCGCAGGACGCCTACACGATCCGCTATCGCGTGCTTTAAACTTTGTTTCATTGCGATGCATGCGCGCGCCGTCATCGTTCCGACGTGCGACACCGCGTATGCTGACCCCATGTCCGAATTTCGCCTGACGCAGATTTCCGACACCCATCTCGGCCGGCGCTTCCCCGGCCTGATCGCCAACTTCGATCGCGTCAGCGAGCATATCGACGCTGATAGACCCGACCTCGTCGTCAACACCGGCGACGTCTCCTTCGACGGGCCGACAAGTCGCGACGATGTCGAATTCGCCAAGAGCCGGCACGCCGCCCTGCCCGTCGCCTGCCGCTACCTCCCCGGCAATCACGACATCGGCGACAATCCGACCGCGATCGGGCCTGCGCCCAAGCCGCCGGTCGAGGAAAAGCACCGCCAACAATTCCGCGACATCATCGGCGAAGACCATTGGTCGTTCGAAGCGGCCGGCTGGCACTTCATCGGCCTGAACTCGCTGGTGATGAATTCCGGGCTCGCCTTCGAGGCCGAGCAGTTCGACTGGTTGTCCCGGGAAATGGCGCGCATCAACGGCAGGCCGATCGCGCTGTTCGTGCACAAGCCGATGTTTCTCAACCTGCCCGACGACCCCGAGACGCCGGAGACCTCCATCCGCTACGTGCCGCAGCCGGCACGCGCGCGTCTGATCGAGATGTTCTCGACCGTGGACCTGCGCCTCATCGCCAGCGGGCACGTGCACCAGCGGCGCGACTTCACCTACCGCCACACCCGCCATGTCTGGGCGCCGTCGGCAGGCTTCAGGATCAACGACGCGCGCCAGGACCGGATCGCGATCAAGGAAGTCGGGCTCGTCGAGTACCGCTTCCGGCCGAACAGTTTTGAAGTTCGTCACGTCAGGGCCGCGGGCCAGGTCGATGTCGATATCGAGGAGCTGCTCGCCCAAATGGGCGGCGAGCACTAACCCAATTCACGGGCACAACACCTTACCCAATTACCTCACTGCATTGAATTCGCGCCAAGATTGGCTAGAATACGCTAATGACAACGTTGTCATTCCGACATATCGTTCCCGAGCGGTCGAGGAGCCGCTGAGGGAGCGACGATGCAGTTCTTGTCCCGGTGGGAGAGCCAACGTCTTTCAACGACCACGCGGGGCATCCCCCTGGTCGATGGCCTGCCGATCGAGGAGATCGCCCGCCAGAATTGGCAGCCTTGCCGCGGCGATCTCGCCCTGCCCGCCCTCACCCTCGATGAAGCTGCCTTCGCGGCCAATCGCGACCTCTTCCTTCGCTGGTGCGAGAGCGCCGGCGTTGCCGTTGCGCCCCACGCCAAGACGCCGATGTCGCCGGAGCTCGCACGGTCGCTGCGCGGGGCCGGCGCCTGGGGCACGACGGTTGCCAACATCCAGCAAGCCGCTGTGCTGCTCGCCCATGGCGAGCGGCGCCTGCTGCTGGCCAACGAGATCGGCGGGCTGGCGGCCGGCCGGCGGCTCGGCGCGCTGATCGGCGCCTATCCCGACGTCGAATTTCACGCCTTCGCGGATTCACCGGCGGCGGTCGCAGCACTGGCGGAAGCGGCCCGGATTGCGGGCCGCCGCGAATTGTCCGTGCTGGTCGAGCTCGGCGCGGGCCGGGCCGGGGCGCGCGATCGCGCCGCGGTCGAAGCGACGATTGCGGCCGTGCTCGCGGCCGACGGCCTCCTGCTCGGCGGCGTCGCCACTTACGAAGGCGCGGTCGCAACGCCCGATGCCGACGAGACGATGCGCGCGATCGCGGCGCTGATGGAGCGCACCATCGCGGCCTTCGCGCTGGTACGTCATGCTGCCCCGGGCCGGCCGCTGATCATCAGCTCCGGCGGCTCGGCCTATTTCGACGTCGTCGCCCGCGCGCTCACACCGAGCGCGCAGGCCGACGGCAACGCCAGCGTCCTCTTGCGCTCAGGCGCCCTGTTCTTCGCCGATCACGGCATTTACGCGCGCGCTTTCGCCGAGCTCGACCGTCGCGGCGGTCTCGTCATCGACGGCGCGCGGCACTCGGCGGCCGAGGGTTTCCAGCCTGCACTCAAACTTTGGGCCGAGGTGTTGTCGCGGCCGGAGGCAAGCCTTGCGATCGCCGGCTTCGGCATGCGCGATGCCTCCTTCGACCAGGGATTGCCGGTGCCGCTGTGCGTCTTCCGCGACAGCGTCGCGCAGCAAGGGCTCGCCGAGACCTTGTCGGTCACCCGACTCAATGACCAGCATGCGTTCCTGTCCGTTGCGCCCGATGGCTCGCTTGCGGTCGGCGACGTCATCGCCTTCGGCATCTCGCATCCCTGCACCTGCCTCGACCGCTGGCGCGTCATCCTCGGCCTCGACGCCGACGGCGTGGTGACGCGCGCCCTCCCCACCCAGTTCGGCTGAGGCGGCGCGCGCAATGAATTTCCTGCCGCTGTGGCGCTATCAGAACCAGCTCATCGATGGCGCCATCGTCACGCTCGAGCTGACGGTGATCGCGGCCCTGGCCGGGCATTTGATCGGCGTTGCCGGCGCGGTCGCGCTGAACGGCCGCGTCACGCCGTTGCGCTGGCTGGTGCGCGGCTATATCGAGCTGTTCCGCAACACGCCGTCGCTGATCCAGATCTTCATCGTGTTCTTCGTGCTGCCGAACTTCGGCCTGAAGCTGCCGGCCTTCGAAGCCGCCGCCGTCGCGCTGTCGCTCTATTTCGGCGCCTACTCGGTCGAGATCATCCGCGCAGGTCTCGATTCCGTGCCGAAGAACCAGATCGAGGCCGGCCAGTGCCTTGGGCTGTCAGGTTGGCAGGTGTTCCGTCACATCCTGCTGCCGCCGGCGCTGCGCAACGCCTATCCGGCCGTGACCAGCCAGTTCGTCCTGCTGCTGCTCGGCACCTCGCTCGCCTCGCAGGTCGCCGCCGACGAGCTGTTTCATGCCGCGGGCTTCATCGAGAGCCGCACCTATCGCAGCTTCGAAGTCTATGCGGTGATCTGCGTGGTCTATTTCGCGATGGCGATGTCGTTCAAGGCGCTGTTCGCCATCATCGGTCTGGCGGCCTTCCGCTGGCCGCGGCGGCGCTGAGGGGAAAGCGATGCGATCCTTCACCCTCATCGATTTCGTCTCGCTGTTCGCGGCGCTGCGCTGGACAGTTGCGCTCGTCGTGCTCGCGCTCGCCTTCGGTGCGCCGCTGGCGCTAGCGCTCGCCACGGGCCGCATCAGCCGCTTCGCCGGCCTGCGCTGGACGATGGCGGCGTGCATCCAGATCGTCCAAAGCGTGCCGCTGCTCGGGCTGCTGTTCTTCTTCTATTTCGGCATGCCGATGTTCCTGGGCATCCAGGTGCCGGCCCTCGTTGCCGTGACCGTCGCCTACACGCTCTAGACCGCCGCCTTCCTCGGCGAGATCTGGCGCGGCGGGCTGGAAGCCGTGAAGCAGGCGCAATGGGAGGCAGGCAGCTGTCTCGGCCTCTCCGCCTGGCAGCAATTCCGTCACATCATCGCGCCGCAGGCGCTGCGGCTGTCGCTGCCGCCGACCGTCGGCTTCCTGGTGCAGCTGATCAAGGGCACCTCGCTCGCCTCGATCCTCGGCTTCGTCGAGCTCGCCCGCGCCGGCCAAGTGGTGAGCGCGGCGACGTTCCAGCCGCTGCTCACCTACGCGCTGGTCGCCGCGATCTATTTCGCGCTGTGCCTGCCGCTCACGCTCTGGTCCCGCTCTCTGGAGGCCCGCCTCGATGGCTCTCGTTGAAATCCGCGACGTGCACAAGACATTCGGCAAGGTCGAGGTGCTCAAGGGCGTCTCGCTCGACGTCGAGGAAGGCGAGATCGTCACGATCATCGGCCGCTCCGGCTCGGGCAAGTCGACCCTGCTCCGCTGCATCAATGCACTGGAGAGCGTCGATTCCGGCGAGATCCGCGTCGAGGGCGAGAAGGTCCACGCCAGGATGCCTGACCTGAAGGCATTCCGTCAGCGCGTCGGCATCGTGTTCCAGGCTTTCAACTTGTTTCCGCACCTGAAGGTCGAGCGCAACATCACGCTGGCTCCGCTCCTCACCGGCCGCACCGACAAGGCCCGCGCGCGGGCGCTTGCCGACGACGTGCTGACCAGGGTCGGTCTCGCCGACAAGATCGACGCCTGGCCGGAGCAGCTCTCCGGCGGCCAGCAGCAGCGCGTCGCCATCGCGCGCTGCCTCGCCATGGCCCCTCACCTCATGTTGTTCGACGAGGTGACCTCCGCGCTCGACCCCGAGCTCGTCGGCGAAGTCCTGAAGGTGATGGAGGCGATGGCGAAGCAGGGCATGACCATGATCCTGGTCACCCACGAGATGGGGTTTGCCCGCAACGTCGCCAACCGCATCGTCTTCATGCATCAGGGCCGCGTCTGGGAACAGGGACCGCCGGCAAAGCTGTTCGCCAATCCTGAAACCCCCGAGCTCGCAAGCTTCATCGCGTCCGCCAAATGATCAACCAGCCATCCGCCACCAGGAGAGAGTCATGAGACAACTGAAGTCCCTCTTTGCGATCGCAGCCACCGCGCTCGCCGTGCTCGCTGCCCCCACCCTCGCGCAGGCCGACAAGCTCCAGGACGTGCTCGCCTCCGGCAAGCTGCGCGTCGGCCTGCTGACCGATGCCGCGCCGTGGGGCTTCAAGGACGACAAGGGCGAGATCGCAGGTCTCGATGCCGATCTCGCCCGGCTGATCGCCGCCGACATGGGCGTCAAGCTCGAGCTCGTGCCGGTGACGGGCGCGGCGCGCATCCCGAGCCTGCTCTCCGACAAGATCGATATCCTGATCGCGGGCCTCGGCGCGACGCCCGAGCGCGCCCAGCAGGTGATGTTCTCGCAGCCCTATGCGGTGGTGAATCTCGGCGTCTATGGCGCCAAGGCAATTCCGGCCGCGACCGGCAAGAAGCCTGACAATCTCGACGGCCGCAGCGTTGCGGTCGCCAAGGGCTCGACGCTCGACGTCTGGCTCACCGACAACGCGCCGAAGGTGAAGCTGGTGCGTTTCGAGGATACGCCGGCCGCGCTCGCCGCGTTTCTCGCGGGACAGGCCGATACCTTCGCCGAGAACAGCGCCATCGCGCTGAAGGTGCAGGACCAGAACCCGACCAAGGAGGTCGAGCTGAAGTTCCTGATCCGCCAGTCGCCGGCTCATGTCGGCGTGCGCCAGGGCGAGCAGAACCTGCTCAACTGGATCAATACTGACATCTTCTTCAACAAGCTCAACGGCAAGCTCGGCGCGTTGCAACTAAAGTGGTTCAAGGAAGAGCAGACGCTGCCGACGCTGTAAGCTTGCGCACGGCTCCTGCATCATGCGGGGGCCAAGCTTCACGAGGAGAATTTCGAGATGATCAAACGTTACGTCGTCGGCTCGCGCATGAGCCAGGCCGTCGCCGCAGGCGGCATGGTGCACATCGCCGGCCAGGTCGCTGACGACCGCAAGGCCGGCATCGTGTCGCAGACCCAACAGGTGCTCGCCAAGATCGACGCGTTGCTGAAGGAGGCCGGCTCCGACCGGTCGAAGCTGATCGCCGTCAACGTCTTCCTGCCGCATATCACCGACTTCGACACCATGAACTCGGTCTACGATGCCTGGATCGATCCGGCCAACCCGCCGGCGCGCGCCTGCGTCGAAGCCCGCCTCGCCGATCCCGACCTGCGCGTCGAGATGACCGCGGTCGCCTTGCTGTAAAGGCACCGCCACCCTTTCAACCTTTGGCCGGCGCCGGCGACGGCGCGGCCGCGAGGCAAGCCATGCATACCGGACTTTTCCATGAGATCGATTTCGAGAAAGACCAGAAATGGTCGGGCCATCTCGGCATTCCCTTCTCGATCGATCGCTCCCCCTACTACCAGCTCAAGATCCCGATCTTCCGAATCAAGAACGGTGCCGGACCAAAACTGCTCTTGATGGCCGGCAATCACGGCGACGAATATGAGGGCGAGATCGCGCTGACGCGGCTGTATCGCCGGCTCGATGCAAAGGACGTCAAAGGCGAGATCACCATCCTGCCCTTCGCCAATTGGCCAGCCGTGATGGCTGCGCGCCGCCGCTCGCCGCTCGACGAAGGCAACCTCAACCGCGCCTTCCCCGGCGATGCCGCGGGCACGCCGACGTTCCGGCTTGCGCACTTCCTCGAGCACGAGCTGTTTCCGCGGCACGAAGTCGTCTTCGACATCCATTCCGGCGGCACCTCGATGGCGCATGTGCCTTGCGCGCTGATCGAGCGGCAGGGCACGCCCGAGATGTTCGGCCACGCGCTGCGCCTGATGGAGGGGTTGGGGATGCCCTTCGCCTTCGTCGCGGAAAACGGCGCGACCGCTCCGACCTCGATGGCCGCGGCTGCACGCGCCGGCGCGATCGGGCTCTCCGGTGAATTCGGCGGCGGCGGCACCGTCACGCCGCAGACCATGGCGCTCACCGCGCGTGCGATCGACCGGCTGCTGCTCGCACTCGGCCTCGTCCAGGCGCCGGTGCTGGGCCCTCACGCGCCGGTCGAGCGCGCCACCGAATTGCTGGCGCTGCAAAGCCATGCGCAGGCGGTGTTCGCGACCCGCCGCGGCTGGTTCGAGCCCGCCGTCATGGTCGGCACGCGGGTTGCGGCCGGCGACATCGCCGGCTGGTACCATAATTTCGAGCGCCCGGAGCTGCCCGAAGAGGTGCTGCGCTTCCCCGCCGACGGCATCGTGATCTCGCAGCGCCTGCACACCGACAGCCAGAGCGGCGACTGCCTGGTCCAGGTCGGCCGCGCGCTGTCACGAGACGAGCTGCCGGCGCGCTGAGTTTTGGAGACGATACCGACTGCGATTACACTCGGGATTCGATGACCGATCCGGCAAAGCCGACCTATGACGACGTGGTGCGCATTCCAGCGCCGCCCGGCCGCGCCAGCGCGAGCGGGCGGCCGCCGCGCATCGAGGAGGTCGCGGAGCGTGCGGGCGTTGCGCCGATCACGGTGTCGCGGGTGCTGCGTCACCCCGAGAAGGTCAATCGCGAGACTCGCGAGCGTATCCTCGAAGTGATCGAGGCGACCGGTTACGCCTCCAACCCGCATGCGCGCGCGCTGCGCTCGGGGCGCTCGAATGTGGTGATGGCCTTCGTCTCCAACATTCTCAGCCAGCAGTTCGGCCTCGCGGTGCGCAGCTTCGCCGCCACGCTGGAGCCGGAAGGCTTCGAGGTGCTGGTCGGCCAGACCTCCTACTCCTATGCCAAGGAAGTCGCGATGATCCAGTCGCTGCGCGGCATCCGCCCCGCAGCAGTGATGTTCACCGGCGTGATCGAGCTCGAGGAGAATCGTGCCGCGCTGCTCGAACTCGGCATTCCCGTGATCGAGACCTGGGCGTTTCCGCGCGACCCCATCGACATGCTGGTCGGCCTGCCCAATGCCGATGCCGGCGCGATGGCGGCGCGCAGGCTGGCTGAAGCCGGACATCGCCGCGTCGCCTTCATCGGCCGCGGCAGCGGCCGTGGCGCACTGCGCTGCGACGGATTTCGGAACGCAGCGGCACAGCTGGGCCTCGAGATCGTCCACGAGATCGGTGTCGGTGAGATCACGGGACTGGCCGACGGCCGCGCCGCCTTCACCGCCCTGCTCGAACGCGGCGGCGACGTCGATGCGGTGTTCTGCGCCAACGATCTGCTTGCGACCGGCGCGCTGATCGAGGCCCGCGCCCGCGGCCTCTCGGTACCGCACAATCTGGCGCTGCTCGGCTTCGGCGACAACGATGTCGCCGATCAGATCACGCCCGGTCTCACCACCATCTCGTTCGATGCGGCGGCCGTGGGGCGGATCGCGGGCGAACTGCTACTGGCGCGGCTATCAGGCACGCCGCACGCCGAGCAGCGGCTCGCCGTCGAGCTGTTCCTGGTCGAGCGCGGTAGCGTCTGAGGTTGCGGATCAGGCGATGGTCTTGAGATCCTGCTGGATCGCAGCCAGCAGCGATTGCAGCGCATCACTGTTCACCGGCCTCGCCTCCGCCTTCGCAGGCTGGATCTTGTCAGGCTGCGCAGCTTTGCCCGGACGTTTCGGGAATGGCGGTGGTGGCGCCGGCATCGCGGCTGGCGTGAAATCGCCCTCCTCGTCGACATGGACAAACTTGCCATGGATGACGTCGTCGCGACGGCCCATGACGAACAGGGTCGCCCAATAGCCGGCAGCCAGAAGGATTACGCTGAAAATACCAATCTCTAACATCGCAGCACCTAAAATATGCGCGATGATTCAATGCCTTCGCCCAGCCGTCAATGAACCGACGGTCACACCTGAGGCTTTTGCGGGCAGGTGTGGCCGGTCGGTCACTCTTTGTTAACCATCGATGTCCGGGGTGTGACGCCTTTGCAACTAGGCCTTGCAGCTAGAGCCCCGTTCCGGGGCTCTAGAGTCTCGTTTGGCGCGTTTTCTTCACGCGAACCGGTACCCACTTCGCTCGAAAACGCTTTACGCCTTATCTTGCCCGACCCGCACCAGCTGCTTGCCGAAATTGGCGCCCTTCAGGAGCCCCATGAAGGCGCCGGGTGCGCTGTCCAGGCCCTCGGTGACGAACTCCTTGTACTTGACCTTGCCGTCGCGGACCCAGGTAGACATGTCGCGCAGGAAGTCGCCATGGCGGTTGGCGAAGTCGGAGACGATGAAGCCGCGGAAGGTGAGCCGCTTGGTCAGCGTCGCGCGCATCATGCTGGCCGCCCATTTCGGCGGCTTGGCCTCAGTGTCGTTGTAATGGGCGATCAGGCCGCAGACCGGCACACGCGCGAACGGATTGAGCAGCGGGAAGACCGCCTCGAACACGGCGCCGCCGACATTCTCGAAATAGACGTCGATGCCCTTCGGACAGGCAAACTTCAGCTTCGCGGCGAAATCGGTTTCGCGGTGATCGAGGCAGGCATCAAAGCCGAGCTCCTTCACCACGTAGTCGCACTTGTCCTTGCCGCCGGCGATGCCGACCGCGCGCGCCCCCTTGATCTTCGCGATCTGGCCTACGGCCGAGCCGACCGCACCGGAGGCACCGGCGACGACGACGGTCTCGCCTTCCTGCGGCTTGCCGATGTCGAGCAGGCCGGTATAGGCGGTCATGCCGGGCATGCCGAGCACGCCGATGGAGGTCGAGATCGGACCGAGCTTCGGATCGACCTTGATCAGGCCCTTGCCGTTGGAGATTGCGTGCGACTGCCATCCGGTACGGGCTCGCACGATGTCGCCCTTGGCGAAATCAGGATTGTTGGAGGCCGCGACCTCGCTGACCGCCTCGCCCTCCATCACGCCGCCGACCGGCACAGGTGCTGCGTAGGACGGACCGTCACTCATGCGCCCGCGCATATAGGGATCGAGCGAGAGCCAGATCGTGCGCAGCAGGACTTCACCCGCGCCGGGCGCCGGAATCGCGAATTCCTCCAGACGAAAATCGGATGGCTTTGGCTCGCCGACGGGACGCGCGGCGAGAACGATGCGTTTTGCTTGGGACATGGCTTCCTCCGGATTTTGTTTCGACCGGACGGAAGCGGAGGGAAAGGAGCGCGTCAATACAAAAGCACACTCTCGCTGTCATCGCCCGCGAAGGCGGGCGATCCAGTATTCCGAGACGCCTGTGATTGAGCCGAGAAGCCGCGGCGTACTGGATGCCCCGGTCAAGCCGGGGCATGACAGTGGTGTGTGGAGTACCTAACCCGCGCCCGGATAGTTCGGGCTCTCGCGCGTGATCGTGACGTCGTGGACGTGGCTTTCGCGCAGGCCCGCGCCGGTGATGCGGACGAACTGGGCCTTGTCGTGCAGGTCCTTCATGTCCTTTGCGCCGACATAGCCCATCGCGGCGCGCAAGCCGCCGGCGAGTTGGTGCATGACGTTGCCGACCGGGCCCTTGTAGGGCACCTGGCCCTCGATGCCTTCAGGCACGAGCTTGAGCGTGTCCTTGATGTCCTGCTGGAAATAGCGGTCGGCCGAACCGCGCGCCATCGCGCCGACCGAGCCCATGCCGCGATAGGCCTTGTAGGAACGGCCCTGCCACAAGAACACTTCGCCGGGGGTCTCGTCGGTGCCGGCGAGCAGCGAGCCGACCATGGCGATGTCGGCGCCGGCGGCGAGCGCTTTCGCAAGGTCGCCGGAGAACTTGATGCCGCCGTCGGCAATGACGGGAATGTCGGACTTCTTTGCAGCTTCCACCGCATCCATGATCGCGGTGAGCTGGGGAACGCCGACGCCGGCGACGATGCGGGTGGTGCAGATCGAGCCCGGGCCGATGCCGACCTTGATGCAGTCCGCGCCCGCATCGATCAGCGCCTGCGCGCCCTCGGTGGTGGCGACGTTGCCGGCAACGACCTGCACGGAGTTGGACAGGCGCTTGATGCGATTGACCGCATGCAGCACGTGGCGGGAATGGCCGTGCGCGGTGTCGACGACGACGAGATCGACGCCGGCATCGATCAGGCGCTCGGTGCGCTCGAAGCCGGTGTCGCCGACGGTGGTGGCGGCGGCGACGCGCAGGCGGCCCTGTGCGTCCTTGCAGGCGAGCGGATGAGCGACCGCCTTCTCCATGTCCTTCACGGTGATCAGGCCGACGCAGCGATATTGCTCGTCAACCACGAGCAGCTTCTCGATGCGATGCTGGTGCAGCATCCGCCGCGCCTCGTCCTGGCTGACATTCTCGCGCACGGTGACGAGGCCGTCATGCGTCATCAGCTCGGAGACTTTTTGCCGGCGGTCGGTGGCAAACCGCACGTCGCGGTTGGTGAGGATGCCGACCAGCTTGCCGGGCGTATTCTTGCTCGCGCCGGTGACGACGGGAATGCCGGAGATGCCGTGGTCGCTCATCAGCTTGAGCGCATCGTCGAGCGTGGCGTCGGGGCTGATGGTGAGCGGGTTCACCACCATGCCCGACTCGTAGCGCTTGACCTGCCGGACCTGGGCGGCCTGCCCTTCGGGATCGAAATTGCGGTGGATGACGCCGAGGCCGCCGGCCTGCGCCATGGCGATGGCCATGCGGGCTTCGGTGACCGTGTCCATGGCGGAGGCCATGATCGGGATGTTGAGCGGAATGGCGCGGGTGACGCGGGAGCGGATGTCGACCTCGCCCGGCATGACGTCCGACAGGCCCGGCTTCAACAGCACGTCGTCGAACGTAAAGGCTTCGCGAATGCCTTGAAGTTGCACCGTGGCCATCTGCCAACTCCTTCCTGCGGCCCTGCCGCAAATAGCTATGGATGAGCGCCGCCCTCAGCGTGCCTTGCGGCATCGCCGGAGAATCGGAGCCCATCGGTGGGGTTGACGCGGGTCGATAGCACGGCCACGCGACGAATCAAAGCAAATCGGACCGCCGGCCAGCCATGCACAGGCTTTTTAAGTAAATTCGGCGTGGATGGCCGGGTGGCGGCCCCCCTCGTCATTCCCCGGCGCGACGAAGTCGCGAGCCCGGAATCCATCCCGCAGCGGTCTCTGGGGCCCGATGGATTCCGGGCCCGCCAAGGGGCGCGCCGCGGAATGACGCGGGAGCGCGCACACCCGCCGTCGAGGGTCACACCGTTGTTACGCAGGATTTAGGTGCTATGCGTTGATCCGCAATGGTCCCGGCGGAGCGGCGGTGATAAGCCGCAAGTCCACCTTTCCTTCTGATTTTCATTACCAATCCGTCATGGTCGACAAGCAACGCGTCATTCCGCTGATCGTGGCCACCGCTCTCTTCATGGAGAACATGGATTCGACGGTGATCGCCACCTCGCTGCCCGCGATCGCGGCCGACATCGGCACGAGCCCGCTGACGCTCAAGCTTGCCATCACCTCCTATCTGCTGTCGCTCGCGGTGTTCATCCCGGCGAGCGGCTGGACTGCGGACCGGTTCGGCGCGCGCATGGTGTTCGCGATCGCGGTCGGCGTGTTCATGGTCGGCTCGATCGGCTGCGCACTCTCGACCTCTGTCACCGATTTCGTATTCGCGCGCATCCTTCAGGGCATGGGCGGGGCGATGATGACGCCGGTCGGACGCCTGGTGCTGCTGCGCTCGGTCGACAAGAGCGCGCTGGTCAACGCAATGGCCTGGGTGACGGTCCCTGCCCTCATCGGCCCCGTGATCGGCCCGCCGCTCGGCGGCTTCATCACGACCTATGCGTCATGGCACTGGATCTTCCTGATCAACATTCCGATCGGGCTGCTCGGCATCTTCATGGCCTTGCGTTTCATCGATCCCATCAAGAGCGAGACGCGGGAACCGTTCGATCTTTACGGCATGGTGCTCGCGGGCGTTGGCCTCGCCGGCATCGCCTTCGGTCTTTCCGTCGCCGGGCTCAACCTTCTGCCCTGGAGCACGGTCGCGGCCCTGGTCGTGGGCGGAGCGATCTCGATGACGCTGTATGTCCTGCACGCGCGGCGGACGGGTTCGCCGGTGCTGGATTTTTCGCTGCTGAAGCTGCCGACGCTGCGCGCGGCCGTTTTCGGCGGCTTCATGTTCCGGCTCGGCATCGGCGCGCTACCGTTCCTGCTTCCGCTGCTGATGCAGATCGGATTCGGGCTGTCGCCCTTCCATTCCGGCCTCGTCACCTTCGGCTCCTCGCTCGGCGCCATGGGCATGAAGACGCTGGCAGCGCGCATCATCCGCACCTTCGGCTTCCGCAACTTGATGACGGTGAACGCGATCGTCAGCGCGTTCTTCCTCGGCGTCTGCGCACTGTTCACGGTGACGACGCCGCTGCTCATCATCATGGTGATCCTGGTGGTCGGCGGGTTCTTCCGCTCGCTGGAGTTCACCGCGATCAACACGGTGGCCTATGCCGACGTCGAGACCGCGCAGATGAGCCGCGCCACCACGCTGGTTAGCGTCAACCAGCAGCTCGCGGTCTCCGCCGGCGTCGCGGTCGGCGCGGCCTGCGTGGAAACGACGATGTGGTTCAACCATGTCAGCGAGATCGACGCCACCGTGTTCGCGCCGGCCTTCGTCGTGATCGCGCTGACCTCGGCGGCGTCGAGCTGGTTCTTCTGGCAGATGCCTGCCGATGCCGGCCACGAGATCTCCGGCCGCAAGGCGGTGGAGATCGCCAGCCGCAAGGGGGCCGCAAAGAGCGCCGCGACCGCCGCCGTCAAGACGGCGACGGAGGATACGCAGGACGTGCGGGACCAAAGGCTCGGCTAAGGCGCTATCAGGCCCGAGTGACGTCGGTCAGAACCCGACGTCGCAAAATCGTCCACGATGTGGCGGGCACGGGCGGCGTCCGCCGGCCGGTCGGCCCAGCACTCGTGCCCAGCCGCCTTGACCTAGCTCAAGGAGCGAAAGCCGGACATGAGCCTCGATGACACCTGCAAACGGTGATCGAAGACCAGGCCATGGCTCTATTGGGACGGGATACTCCGTTCGGGGACGTACTTGATCCGATGGAACGGATCTCGGAGACTTTGTTCGGGCTGATCATGGCCCTTACCTTCATCTGCTCGCTTGGTGTCGCGACCGGGACCAATATCAATGTTCAGACGATGCTGGTTGGTGCGCTCGGCTGCAACCTCGCCTGGGGCATCGTTGACGGCGGTCTTTATCTGCTGGCGCGCATCAATGACCGGGGAGACAAGATTCTGACCCTCCGCGCGATCCGCAAGGCGCCGGATCCCGAAGCAGCGCGCCGCGTCATTGCCGACGCACTGCCGCCGGAATTGTCGGCCATGCTGCCCGTAGAGCAGTTGGAATCGCTGCGGCAACGGTTGCAACAATTGCCTGAGCCGGCTCCCGGTCCAGGGCTGACGAAGCGTGACTGGATCGGAGCGCTCGGCCTTTGCCTGCTGAGCTTCCTGTCGACCTTCCCGGTGGTCATCCCGTTCCTGTTCCTGAGCGATGCCAGACTGGCGCTGCGCGTCTCCTATGCCGTCGCCATCGTGATGCTCTTCTGTTGCGGTTACGTGTTCGGGGTTCGTAGCGGGCTGCGGCCTTCAGTGGCGGGACTTGCGATGGTGGCTGTCGGTAGTACGCTGGTTGGCATCGCGGTCGCTCTGGGAGGATGATCGACTTGCGGCGACACGAAGCATCGTTTCGGGGTGCAAGCGGCGCCTTATTTGCCGCGCTGGCCGGATTGTGGCTTGCACCCATGACCGGCGGTTTGGCGCTGGCCCAATCCTCGGCCGGGGCGCTCGGCCTCGGCAACCGCGGTTGGTCGGCGGCCGACACCACCCACGCAACGCCTGCCGACGAGTTCGAGTTCAGCGCTCGCGCGGGGCTTGCATCCGACTACATCTATCGCGGGACCACGTTGTCCGATCATGGCCCCGCGGCTGGCGCCGCCTTCGAGACGAGATGGGGCCCGCTCTACGCCGGCACAACGGTCGCCACCGTCAAGCTGCCGACCCAACCGGCCGCCGAACTCACCTTTGCCGCCGGCGTGCGCCCGCAGATTGCCACGATCGATTTTGATCTTGGGGCGACCTATTTCGCCTATCCCGGTGAAAGACTTCCTGGCGAAACCAACGGCATCAATTATTGGGAGATCGTGGTCCGCGGCGATCGACGCATCGGCGATCAGTTCCGCGTCGCCGGCGGTTACGCCTATTCTCCGAACGTCTCGAACACCGGCGCCTGGAGCCAATATGTGGCGGCCGGAGTCGGCTTCGACGTGCCGGAGCGGCTTCTGCTGCAGAACCTGACCGTGTCGTTCACCACCGCCGCCGGCTATTCCTGGTTTGGCAACCAGACCCCCCAACTCGGCGGCTTCCCGCTGCCTGCCTATCTCAACTGGCAGGCTGGCGTGACGTTCACGCACAAGGCGCTCAACCTCGATCTGCGCTACTACGACACCAATCTGTCGAAGGAAAACTGCTTCGTCTTTACAGGCGATCCAAATGCGCGGCCGGGCGGCCGTGTCAATCCGATCACCAACCCGGACGGCCTGGTCTCGAACTGGTGCGGCGCGACATTCGTCGCCAAGGTCTGGTTTGCGTTCAACTAACTCAGGGAACCACCGTCGGCGGCAATATTCGGTAGAGCACGACACCCAGCCCGAGCGCGTCGCCCGTCAGGACGAGCTTTCCGCTATTGATCGTTCGCTGCAGCAATATCCTCTGCAGGTTGGGATCGGGGTGGGTCGGATCGGAATAGAACTTCGCCAGGTTGCTGGTATTCGCATCGATCAGGTAGCGCTCAATCGTCACGGTCGAGCCATTGCTGAACGGCAGGTTGTCGACCTCAAGCGAAATCCCCTCCGGCGTCTCGGTCGAAATGTTGTTGCCGAAGACACGTGTCGGATCATAGTTGTAGACCATGATGTTCGCGGTCGAGTTAGCGCCGTCCCAGGTCGCGAACGCATTGAGGTGGGAGCCCGACCCGCCGGTGAGAGCGGCCTGCACGCGCTGGCCGGACATCTTGTTGTACATCTTGAAGAGGTTCGCGACCGGCTTCGGGTAGTAGTCGGCCGGCTTGTCGCCGTGCGGCACCTTGTGGAGCAGGCTGGCCTGGCCGAGGAAAGGTGTGATGTTTGGATCCCCCTGGCCGTCGCCGATAATGAGGTAAGACCCCATCGATATCTTCTTTTTCACGGCTTCGGACAGGAACGCCGCCGTCCAGGCCGCCCCCTTGTGCGAATAATTGACGTCAGTCGCCTCATAGGCCGTAGGGCCCCATTCCGACAGGAACAGTTTAACGTCGGGCATGTTGGCATTGTTCTTCTTCAAGGCGTCCAGCTTGGCCTTGGCCTTGTCGACCAGATTGTCGAAGAACGCGAAACCGCCGGTGCCGTCTGTCGAGCCGTAATAGTGGAACGAAAAACGATCGAGCCGCGCGTTGAATTTTGCCAAGTAGGTGTCTGCCAGCGGATTGAAGGTCTGGTCGAGGAAGACTTCCTCCAGCGTCGGAAGATTCTCCGCCGGATAATAGTTGAAGCTCAGTCCGACCAGGGCCGGCCCGGCCATTTCCAGCGTCTTGCCGCTATAACTCTGGTTGGCGGCGAGTTCGTTTCTGATGTTCACGATCGCCTGCGAGAAGACCTTCTGAACCGGCAAGAGTTGCCTGGGCAGACGGCGCGCATCGAGCCCGTAAGGGTACGACAAGGTCGGATCCTCGGCCTTGGACATCACGTGGGTCTGCAGCGGGGTCCACTGGTTGAGGACATACTTGGCCGGATCCATCCACCACAGCCAACGGCCCCATGACCCCAATGGCTTGAGCCTGTAGGCGGATGGATTGGTGTCGCTCCAGTTCTCCGGGGCTGAATCGGCGATATCAGCCTCGTTGCTGACCTCGAAGATGACGGATGACGCCCCGCCGTCGAACGATTTCTTCGCGATATATCGCACGAGAGCGTTGGCGTATTTCTGGAAAAGTGCCGGAGCCGGCCCGTTCCGATTCCAACTCTCGCCAGGTCCGTATTGCACCAGGCGCGGCGGCATGAAGGCCGCGACCGCCACGTGAGGCGAGAGCCCGCGACCCAGGGCCCACTCAAGATGCCAGGCCAGAGGCTGGCAGTCCCCCGGATGGAAAACGCCGTCCTGCGTGTACCCGAACACATCGCCGGTCTGATCGACATCGCAATAGACATCGCTGAGCAGCAGGCGCGTCCGCTTCATGCCGGTATCGGTGATGATCTGGTTGAACTGGTCGAGAGCCTGCTCGGACGGGCTGTTCGCGCTCTGGTAGATCTTCTTGAGATCACCGAGATCGTCGTTGCCGCTGAGGCCGATATTGTAAGGCCTCTGGGTGCTGACCGTGATCGACGTCCCTGCACGCGACGTCGTCGCCGAAGCAAAGCCGAGCGACGCCAACGCCAGAAAGGAGACCGAGGCAAGGGACAGGCGATGCTTGCAAACGCGCAAGCGTTGTCGATGAAGGCACGGCATGGATTGATCTCACCCGCTGAAATTGCAGATGATGAATCTATCAGCTCAAGATGTTATCGATGTGAATGTCATGCTGATGTGAGCGTGACACGTCAGCCCGGGTCCGGCTGCCCGCCGCGAAACCCCGTCGCCAGCACATAGCGCTCGGAGGAATCCTGCCTGCTGGCCGCGGGCTTCACATGCCGCACTGTCGCAAAATCGCGCTTGAGCTGGGCCAGCAGATCGGCGTCGGCGCCGCTCTGGAACGTCTTGGCCAGAAATGCCCCGCCCGGTTTCAGCACGTCGCAGGCGAACGCGGCCGCCGTCTCGATCAGGCCGACGATGCGGAGCTGGTCGGTCTTGCGGTGGCCGGTGGTGTTGGCGGCCATGTCGGACATCACGATGTCGGCGCCGCCCCCGAGCATCGCAGTGAGCTTCGCGGGTGCGTCGTTGTCCATGAAGTCGAGCTGCGCGAAGTCGACGCCGGCAATCTCGGGCATGTCCAACAGGTCGATCGCGACGACCTTGCCCTTGCCGTCGACCGAGCCGACGCGCTTGGCGGCGATCTGGCTCCAGCCGCCCGGCGCAGCGCCGAGATCGACCACCGCCATGCCGTGTTTGAGCAGGCGGTATTTGTCGTCGATCTCGAGCAGCTTGAACGCGGCACGCGAACGATAGCCGAGCGCCTTCGCCTTGACGACATAGGGATCGTTGAGCTGCCGCTCCAGCCACAGCTTCGACGACAATTTGCGCTTGCCGCCGGTCTTGACCTGGACGTGCAAGCGGCCGGTGGTGTCCTTGGCCATCTCACCAGCTCCTGAGTGCGCCGTCCTCGCGCATCATCTCGACCAGCATGCCTTCGCGCAGGCCCCGGTCGGCGACGCGCAGGCGCGGCAGCGGAAAGGCGCGGCGGATGGCATCGAGGATGGCGCAGCCGGCCAGCACGAGATCGGCGCGCTCGACGCTGATGCAGCTGTTGTTGGCGCGCTCCTCGTAGCTCATGCCGAGCAGCTTGCTGATGGTCGCGGTGATGTCGGAAACGTTCATCCAGATGCTGTCGATGCGGCGGCGGTCGTAGCGCGCGAGGTTGAGATGGATGCCGGCGAGCGTCGTCACCGTGCCCGAGGTGCCGAGCAGGTGCATGTCGGCGAGATCGCCGCCGTGCGCTTCGGCGAACGGCGCGACGTGGTTGGCGACCTCCTGCTCCATCGCGGCATAGATTTCCGGCGTGACGTCGCGGCCGCCGAACTGCTCGGCCAGCGTCACGACGCCCAGCGGGATCGACATCCAGGCCTTGATGCGCGGCTCCGGATTTTGCGGATCGCGCTCGATCCGCACCAGCTCGGTCGAGCCGCCGCCGATGTCGAACAGGATCGCGCCCCTGCCCCGGGGGTCGACCAGCGGCGCGCAGCCGAGCACGGCGAGCGAGGCCTCGGTCTCGCGGTCGATCACCTCGAGCTCGATACCGGTCTCGGCCGCGACGCGGCTACGGAAACCTTCCGCATTCGAGGCGGCCCGGCAGGCTTCGGTCGCGATCAGCCGCAGCCGCTTGGCCTTGCGCAGATTGATCTTGTCGCGGCAGATGCTGAGCGCGGCGACGGCGCGCTCGATCGCGGCCTCGCTGATGCAGCCGGTCGCCGAGACGCCCTCGCCGAGCCGGATGATGCGCGAGAAGGAATCGACCACGCGAAAGCCGTCGCTGGTCGGACAAGCGATCAGGAGCCTGCAATTGTTGGTGCCGAGGTCCAGCGCCGCATAGACGCCGGTTCCCGGCGCTTGCGCGGCGACGGCCGGTTCGGGGGCCAACGCCACCGCCGCCATCGACCCCTCCAGCCCACCGTGCGGCGCATGGCCGTCGCGGAGCCGCGTGTGGTCATTCATACAAATTGTCTTTCCGCGGCCCGATGGGGCCGATCTGGAATTGCTTTTTCGCCTGAAACATTAGCAGCGCGGCAAGCCTGCGCAACAACGCATCACATGGGACCATGCCCATTCGTGCGTTGTCGTGAACGGGACCGTGGGTTATTTTTGGAGGGTCCGGTCCTCCAGGCGCCCCCCAAAACGCGCGATTGCCGGCTTTTCAGGTCAATTCCATGCAAGAACACACCAAATCGTCCACGCTCGAAAACGCTATTGCACTGCAAAAATACGGCGTCGGGCAGCCGGTCCGTCGCAAGGAAGACGATACGCTGGTGCGCGGCAAGGGCCGCTACACCGACGATTTCAACCTGCCCGGCCAGGCCCATGCCGTGGTCGTCCGCTCAACCCATGCCCATGGGCTCATCCGCGGCATCGGCACCGACGCCGCCAGGGCGATGCCCGGCGTGCTGGGGGTGTGGACCGGCAAGGACCTCGATGCCGCCGGCTACGGCCCCTTCACCTGCGGCCTGCCGCTGAAGAGCCGCGACGGCTCCCCCCTGCTCCAGACCAACCGGCAGCCGCTGGCGACCGACAAGGTCCGTTTCGTCGGCGATCCCGTCGCCTTCGTGGTCGCCGACACGCTGGCGCAGGCGCGCGACGCCGCCGAAGCCGTCGAGCTCGATATCGAGCCGCTGCCGGCGGTGACCGATCCCGAGGAAGCCACCAGGCCCGGTGCGCCGCTGCTCTATGACCACATCCCGAACAATGTCGCGCTCGACTACCACTATGGCGACATCGACAAGGTGAACGCGGCCTTCGCCAGTGCCGCCCACGTCACCAAGGTCGACATCGAGAACACCCGCGTCGCCGTCGTCTCGATGGAGCCGCGCGTGGGGCTCGCCTCCTACGACAAGAAGACCGAGCGCTACACCATCCAGATGCCGACGCAGGGCGTTGCGGGCAACCGCGCCAACCTCGCCAAGAACCTGAAGGTGCCGAACGAGAAGGTGCGGGTCCTCACCGCCAATGTCGGCGGCTCCTTCGGCATGAAGAACGTCAATTACCCCGAATACATGTGCATCCTGTACGCGGCCAAGGAGCTCGGTCGCCCGGTGAAGTGGCTGGACGAACGCTCCACCAGCTTCCTCTCCGACAGCCACGGCCGTGCGCAGAAAATCCATGCCGAGCTGGCGCTCGACGCCGAAGGGCATTTCCTCGCGGCAAAGCTTGAAGGCTACGGCAATCTCGGCGCCTACATCACCGGCGTCGCGCCGGGACCGCTCTCGCTCAACACCGGCAAGAACTTTTCGAGCGTCTACCGCACGCCGCTGATGGCGGTCGACATCAAGACGGTGCTCACCAACACCACGCTGATGGGCGCCTATCGCGGCGCCGGCCGGCCCGAGGCGAACTACTACATGGAGCGGCTGATCGACCGCGCCGCCGACGAGATGGGCATCAACCGGCTGACCTTGCGCAAGCGCAACTTCATCAAGCCGAACCAGATGCCGTTCCCGGCCTCCTCCGGCGTGACCTATGACAGCGGCGACTTCCAGGCGGTGTTCAACAAGGCGCTCGAAATCTCCGACCACGAGAACTTCACCAAGCGCAAGAAAGAGAGCAAGAAGATCGGCAAGCTGCGCGGCATCGCCGTCGGCTCCTATCTCGAGGTCACCGCGCCGCCGAGCCCCGAACTCGGCAAGATCGTGTTCGATCCCGATGGCTCGGTACAGCTCATCACCGGCACACTCGATTACGGCCAGGGCCACGCGTCCGCATTCGCGCAGGTGCTGTGCGCGCAGTTAGGGGTGCCGTTCGAGAGCGTGAAGCTGGAGCAAGGCGACAGCGACATCGTCCACACCGGCAACGGCACCGGCGGCTCGCGCTCCATCACGGCAAGCGGCATGGCCATCGTGGGCGCCGCCAAGCTCGTGATCGAGAAGGGCAAGCGCGCCGCCGCGCACATGCTGGAGGCCTCCGAGGCCGACATCGAGTTCGCCGACGGCAGCTTCACCATTGCCGGCACCGACCGCAGCATCGACATCATGGAGCTCGCCAGGAAGCTGCATGACGGCAAGGTGCCGGACGGCGTGCCTGACAGCCTCGACGTCGACCATACCAGCGAGCCGGTGCCCTCGGCATTCCCGAACGGCTGCCACGTCGCCGAGGTCGAGATCGACCCTGATACCGGCGTAGTGCAGATCGTGCGCTACAGCGCGGTCAACGATTTCGGCACGGTGATCAACCCGCTGCTGGTCGCGGGCCAGCTTCATGGCGGCGTCGTCCAGGGCATTGGCCAGGCGCTGATGGAGCACGTCCGCTACGACGAGAGCGGCCAGCCGATCACGGGCTCGCTGATGGACTACGCGCTGCCGCGCGCCGAGGACGTTCCGAACATGACGGTCGGCGATCATCCGGTGCCGGCCACGACCAATCCGCTCGGCAGCAAGGGTTGCGGCGAAGCCGGCTGCGCCGGCAGCCTGTCGACGGTGGTGAACGCGGTGCTCGACGCCCTCTCCGACTACGGCATCAAGCACATCGACATGCCGCTGACCCCGGAGCGGGTGTGGCGCGCCATCCAGGATGCGAAGGGCAACGCGGCGTAGGGGGAGTTCCGCGATCGTGACAACGCCGGGGGTTCGACCGGCATTCCGAAAGAGATCACTTGATCGCTGTTTCGGCGGCGATCAACTCCTTTCCCTCCGTGGTCGTGATCGTTAGCCGTATCTTTTCCCCGCTGCGGCCGTCGGCAATCGCTGCCGAAATGCGATTTCCGTTGTTCGGATCGGCGCTCACGACCCCGCTGAACAGAGCCGTGTCACCCTGTTTCAACGTGACAAGCAACGGGATGGCCGGTTCGACGCTGAAGAACTCGAGAACAGCGCGAGACGCCTCGGCCGAGAAATTGATCAGGATTTTCTCGTTCGCATGCGTCACGTTGCTCATGCCGACGGTCGGGCTGTAGGTTTCCGGAATCGACACCTCACTGCGTGCGGGAAAATCTGTGCTGTGGAAGAACTGGTCTGACACGCCCGCCCATAATTCGACATACGGCCGCCACTCGTTCGGATCCTTCCGGGCATCGGTTTCGCCGGTGAACGACGGAAACCCCCACGTCCACATTTTCAGGCCCCGCGTGAGGGTATTGTCCGCAATGCGAATAATTCCTTCTGCATTGTCATGGTTGATGACGCCCCAGAAATTCCCGCCCTGCATATCTGGTGCAGCATAGGCGATGCCCATCGTTGGCCAGTTCTTGAAGTAGCGCAGGTTTTCGAAGCGCCGCCTGCCCATACCCGCGCTCTCGTCGCCGTCGGCCAGATTGGCCGACCAGGCAGGCGTCGTGAAAGTTCGGATCGGCGCGATGATTTCGGCGCCGCCCGTTGCCTTGGGATTTTTCGGCTCCGATCCCGGAGCGAGCGTCGTGCACGTCCAGTATTCGTATTGGACAGCCTCGTCGTTCGGATTCTTCAGCACCACGCGCGCATCGAGTGCGGCACGATCGGCCTTCAGCGTGACGTAGTAGCTCGCCTCGATGCCGGTCGCGCCCCTGAACTTGCTCGGCCGCGCGGAATAGTCGAAGTCATCCCGGAACGACATCACGACCGTGACTTCGTCGGCGCCCTGCTTCACCACCCGGAAAGCCCACGGCTTCAGCCACGTCTTGCCGTGCTCGGCATCCGGGAACGTTGAAAAGATTCCGCCGTACACCATCAGCCAGTCGTAGTAGAAATTTCCGGCCTTCATGCCGTAGGGCACTCCGACTTCCGTTCGATAGAGCTGCTCGTGGCCGGTCGGCTTGTAGACCATGGAAAGAATACGCCCTCCGAATTCGGGCACGAGCGTTACCCTCAGATATCGATTCTCAAGCACGTAGGACTTGAAACTGCGTTCGACGATCACGCTCTTGTCGAGCGACCCGCTGACAAAGCCATTCTCCGCATCGCCGGCGAATTTGACGGTGCTCCACGTCGTCGTCTGCTCGCTGAGCGACACACTATCGGACACCGGTCCGGCGGCATGCACGACGCAAAGCGCCTGGAGTGACAAAAGGAGTGCTATTCCAAAACAAACGAGGGCGCGCAAGGAGACCTCAACTGGCTTTCAGGCCGCCGCCTGCTCGCGCGGCTGGTAGATCGCAGTATGCTGGCAGTGCGCCAGCGGCGTCGTGCCGTTGGCGACGACCAGCGCGTCGAGCTCGACGAAGCGGTGGCCCTTCTTCTCGTAATTCGCGATGACTTTTGCCCGCGCGGTGATCTCGTCGCCGGCGCGCGCGGCCGACAGCAGCTGCATGCGGCTGCCGACATGGATCCACGGGCCCAAAATCGTGTTGTCGACGAGGACGCGATTCATCACGCGCTGGATCAAGCCGGGATGGCCGAGCCCCTCGCGCGCAAAAATCGGATCGGTTTCCCTGACGTCGGCGAGATAATCGGTCGCGTCCTGCCCGGCCCAGCGGCGCGGCATCGTGCCGAGCCACTTGCCGGTCTCGAAAGTCGCTGGGCTGACCGGCTTGCGTTCGGCTACGACCGGCACCGCCACATAGTCGTTCAGCGACACCACAGGCGCGGCCACCGGCAGGGAGGCCGTGCCCGTGGCACAGAGTTCGGTGCGGCTGAACACCTCGATCGTGAGCAGGCCGTTGTGCTCGGTCGCATCGACATCGGCGGTCTCGCCGTCATAGACCGGCTTGATGAAGCGGGCCTCGACCAGCCCGCGCGACAGGAAATCGCGGCCCCAGCGCGCCACCGGCACGTGCATCATGTAGGCGAAGACATCGACGCCGGGGACCAGCCCGCCGGAAAAGCCGAAGCGGCGCGCCACCGTGTCGTCATGCATCTTGTTTTCGGACTGTTTGGCGGTGTTGTAGGCCTCGACGCGGTAGGTTTCGAGCCGGTTCGGCATGGCGGGCCTTTCCCTGAATTCTTGTTGTTTCAGGGTTGATCGTAGGCCCCCGGGAACACCGGTCAATCCCCTCGCCTTTGCGGCCCGAATGGGGTACCACGCGGCGAATGACTGATACCCCCACCCGCATCTATGTCGACGCCGACGCCTGCCCGGTGAAGGACGAGATCTACCGCGTCGCGCTCCGGCACGGAGTGCCCGTGAGCGTGGTCGCCGGCAACTTCATCCGCGTTCCGCAAGACCCGATGATCGAGCGGATCGCGGCCGGCGCCGGCATGGATGCCGCCGACGACTGGATCGCGGAGCGGGCCAAGCCGGGCGACGTCGTCGTGACATCGGACATTCCGCTGGCGAGCCGTTGCGTGAAAGCGGGCGCCGACGTGATCGCACCGAACGGCAAGCCGTTCACGGAAGAGTCGATCGGAATGACGCTGGCGGTGCGCAATCTGATGACGGATCTGCGTTCGGCCGGCGAGGTCACCGGCGGCCCACGCTCGTTCGCGCCGCGCGACCGCTCCGCGTTCCTCTCCGCGCTCGACCAGACGCTGCGCCGGATCCAGCGCCGCCGTGCCGACCAGGCCGCGACGAGCCAGAATTTGAATCAAGGCTAGTCATGGCGCCGCCCCTGATCCAACTCAAAGACATCAAGCTCACCTTTGGCGGCACGCCGCTGCTGAGCGGCGTCGAGCTCAACGTCGCGCCGAGCGAGCGCGTCTGCTTGATCGGCCGCAACGGCTCCGGCAAGTCGACGCTGCTGAAGATCGCAGCCGGCCTCGTCGAGCCCGACGGCGGCACGCGCTTCGTGCAGCCGGGCGCCACCGTTCGCTATCTGCCGCAGGAGCCTGACTTCGGCGACCACAAGACCACGCTCGCCTATGTCGAGGCGGGCCTCGCGCCCGGCGACGACCCGTACCAGGCACGCTACCTCGTGGAGCAGCTCGGGCTTACCGGCAACGAGAACCCGGCCAACGTCTCCGGCGGCGAGGCCCGCCGTGCCGCGCTGGCACGCGTGCTGGCGCCCTCGCCCGACATATTGCTGCTGGACGAGCCGACCAACCATCTGGACCTCTCCACCATCGAATGGCTGGAAAAGGAGCTCGACAGCCGCCGCGGCGCGCTGGTGATCATCAGCCATGACCGCCGTTTCCTCACCAATCTCTCGCGCTCGACCGCATGGCTCGACCGCGGCAAGATCAAGCAGATCGATCGTGGCTTCGCCTCGTTCGAGAGCTGGCGCGACGAGGTGCTCGCCGAGGAAGAGCGCGACCAACACAAGCTCGACCGCAAGATCGTCGACGAGGAGCACTGGCTGCGCCACGGCGTCTCCGGCCGCCGCAAGCGCAACGTCAAGCGGCTCGGCAATCTGCATGCACTGCGCGACCAGCGCCGCAACTATCGCGGCACGGCCGGCACCGCCAGTCTCGCTGCGTCCGAAGCGGAGCAATCCGGCAAGCTGGTGATCGAGGCCAAGGGCATCACCAAGGCCTTCGGCGACCGCGTGATCGTCGACAATTTTTCCACCCGCATCCAGCGCGGCGACCGGCTCGGCATCGTCGGACCGAACGGCGCCGGCAAGACCACGCTGGTCAACCTGCTGACCGGCGGCGCGGAGCCTGATTCCGGCATCTTGCGGCTCGGCGCCAATCTTGAGACGGCCACGCTCGATCAGCACCGCGAAAGCCTCGATCCCAAGTCGACGCTGGCCGAGGCGCTAACCGGCGGCCGCGGCGACCAGATCATGGTCGGCGGCAAACCGAAGCATGTGGTCGGCTACATGAAGGACTTCCTGTTCGCCCAGGAGCAGCGCGGCACGCCTGTCGAGGTGCTCTCGGGCGGTGAGCGCGGCAGGCTGATGCTGGCGCGCGCGCTGGCAAAGCCCTCGAACCTGCTGGTGCTGGACGAACCGACCAACGATCTCGACCTCGAGACGCTCGACGTGCTCGAGGACATGCTCGGCGACTACGAGGGCACCGTGATCCTGATCAGCCACGACCGCGACTTCCTCGACCGCGTCGTCACGTCCGTGATCGCACCCGAAGGCAACGGCAAGTGGACCGAATATGCCGGCGGCTACAGCGACATGCTGGCGCAGCGCGGTGCCGATCTCAAGCGCGAGACGACGAAGGCGCAAGCCCCCGCGGAGAAGAAAGAGGAGCGGCTGGCTGCTCCGCCCGCCACGGCAAAACGTCGGTTGAGCTTCAACGAGAAGCACGCGCTGGAAACGCTGCCGAAGAAGATCGAGACCCTGCACGCCGACATTGCCAAGCTGCAGCGCTTCCTTGATGATCCCAATCTCTACACCAAAGACCGCAAGAAATTCGACGACACCTCCGCCTCCATCGCCAAGGCGCACGACGAATTGTCCGCCGCCGAAGAGCGCTGGCTCGAACTGGAAATGCTCCGCGAAGAGATTGAACAGGCTTAACTCATGACCACTCCCCTCGCCGCCAAAATCGCCCGTGAATATGGCACGCCCTGCGCCGTCATCGACATGGACCGGGTCGAGCGCAACATCGCACGGATCCAGAAGGCCTGCGACGATGCGGGTGTCGCCAACCGGCCGCACATCAAGACGCACAAGAACCCGACGATCGCCAAGCTGCAGGTTGCGGCCGGCGCGAAGGGCATCACCTGCCAGAAGCTCGGCGAGGCCGAGATCATGGCCAATGCCGGCATCGACGACATCCTGATCAGCTACAATCTGCTCGGCGAAGAGAAGATGGCGCGCCTCGGCGCGCTGCAGGCGAAGGCGAACATGACGGTCGCTGCCGATAACTCGACGGTCGTCGCCGGCCTGCCCAAGGCAGCCGCAGCCTCGGGTCGTCCGCTCTCGGTCGTGGTCGAATGCGATACGGGGCGCAAGCGCGCGGGCGTCGAGACCCCGGCTGAGGCGATTGCGCTGGCCCGCGAGATCGCCGGGTCCAAGGGGCTCGAATTCGCCGGCTTCATGCTGTACCCGACCGAGACCGGTTGGGCCGACGCGCAGAAATTCTACGACGAGGCGCTGGCCGGCGTGCGCGCGCACGGACTGGACGCCAAAATCGTCTCGACTGGCGGCACGCCGAACCTGAAGAATCTCGGCAAGCTCAAGGGCGGCACCGAACATCGCTTCGGCACCTATATCTACAACGACCGCATGCAGGTCGCGGCCGGCTCCGCCACCTGGGACGATTGCGCGCTGCACATCTATTCGACCGTCGTCAGCCGCGCCGCACCCGAGCGCGGCATTCTGGACGCCGGCTCGAAGACGCTGACGACGGACACCGGCGGCCTCGACGGCCACGGCCTGATCCTGGAGCACCCCGAGGCCAAAATTGCGCGCTTCGCGGAAGAACACGGCTTCCTCGACCTCTCCCGCAGCAACACGCGCCCCAATGTCGGCGACGTCGTCCGCATCGTGCCCAATCACGTCTGCGTCGTCGTCAACATGATGGACGAGGTCGTGATGGTGCGCGGCGATGAGATCATCGGCACGCTGCCGGTGGCCGCGCGCGGGAAGCTGCGCTAGGCGCGAATTAGAGTTTGCAGCTCCCGATCCAGTCCGTCGCGGAACAGGTTAATCGGGCGAGTCAGTCGCCCGGCCGGCGGGCGATGCACCAGCCATGCGCGGACGGCGGGATTGAACTCCCGCGCAGCGACCGGCTTGAGCTTGTCGCGAAATGCGCTGCGCTTCAGCCCGATCGGCGTGACCAGGCCGACGCCCAGACCGCGTGACACCAGCGACAGCCGAAGCTCGCTGTCCAGCGCCTCCACAGCGACGGTGAACGGTAAATGCTCTGCATCGAAGCGACGCTTGAGTGTGTCGCGAAATCCGCAACCGTCCTGATTGATCACCCACGAGAGCTGCGACAGGCGCTCCAGGTCGACGGTGCGCGGAATCTTCATGTCGCGCGCGACGACGAACACCACCGGCTGCGACCCGAGATCGTCGGCGACGAGATCGGCAGGCGGCGTTGCCCCGTCAGGCAGGCAGATCGCGGCGGCATCCAGCTCGTTGCGGCTGACCCGCTCGACTTGGTTGGGCGACCAGCCCGAGACGACGCGCACGCTCAGTGCCGGAAATTCGGCACGCACCGCGTCGAGCGGCGCGCTGAGTCCGGCTTCGGAGAGAAACGGCGTGAGGCCGAGCCTGAACTCGCCGCGTACAACGCCGTCATTGGCGACGCCTGACTTGAGGTCGTCCAGCATCCGAAGAAGGCGCCGGCCCTGCTCATAGGCCTCACGACCTGCGGCCGTGGGCTTCAACGGTTTCGACAGGCGGTCCAACAACTGCGCGCCCAGCATCTCCTCGAGATTCTGGATGCGC
Source organism: Bradyrhizobium sp. LA6.1 (assembly GCF_040547805.1). NCBI lineage: Bacteria > Pseudomonadati > Pseudomonadota > Alphaproteobacteria > Hyphomicrobiales > Nitrobacteraceae > Bradyrhizobium > Bradyrhizobium sp. LA6.1. The sequence continues at coordinate 52,542 of NZ_JBEPQK010000006.1, forward strand.
CGGGTTACGCCAGGCTGCGTGAGATTGAGGCGCGTCGAGGCGGCAACGATTGATCCGGTCTCGACCACAGCGACGAAGGCGACAAGGTCATGGGTATTCATAACGAACTCGCATATTCTTTATAGGCTTAATTGAATTGTAGCATATTAGTCACCCCGCTTAAAGGGGACCCCGTACCCTGCCCGCGAGGTCCCATGACCATCTCCGAAACCACCAAGCACGCATCCCCGAAGCAACTTGCCGAGCGATCCCTGATCTGGCTCGGCGCCATCACCACCGGCGTCGTCGTCACCAATTTGTTCGCGCCGCAGATCCTGGTTGGACTGATCGGCCGGTCGCTGGCCATGACCGCCTGGCAGGCTGGCCTCGTCAGCACGCTAACGCTGCTCGGCTATGCGCTCGGCCTGTTGTTGCTGGTGCCGCTGGTCGATCTTATCGAGAACCGGCGCCTGATCCTGCGCACGCTCGGCTGCGCGATCTTCGCGGCGCTGGCAACGGCGCTGGCGCCGACGCCGTCGCTTTTATTGCTCGCCACGTTCGTTCTCGGCGCCTCCTGCGCCGCGATCCAGATGATGGTTCCGCTCGTGGCTTCGATGGTGGCGCCCGAGCGTCGCGGCCAGGCCATCGGTGAAGTCATGAGTGGATTGATGATCGGCATCCTGCTGTCGCGGCCAGCAGCGAGCCTGATCGCAGATCTCTGGAGCTGGCGTGCCTATTATCTCGCCTCAGCCATCCTGATGACGTTCCTCGCGGGTGCGCTCGGCCGTTATCTGCCGACGCTGCGACCGGCAGCCCGCGTCGGCTACGGCGAATTGCTCCGCTCGTTCCCAAAGCTGCTGCGGGAAGAACCTGTGCTGCGCGTGCGGGCCTGGACCGCATCGCTGGTCATGGCCTCCTTCACCGCCTTCTGGTCGGCGGTCGCGCTCCGCCTGCCGGAGGCGCCATTCGGCCTCGACTCCAAGGGCATCGCGGCCTTCGCGCTGATCGGCGTCGCAGGCGCCGCGGCGACACCGCTCGCTGGCCGCTGGGGCGATAAGGGCTGGGCGCGCCCGCTGTTTCTTGTGGCGCATCTGCTCATCATCGGCTCGCTCGCGCTCTGCGCCGTGGCCGGTGCGATGGAGTCCCGCATGGCGGCACTGCTGGTATTGAGCCTCGGCACGATCCTGCTCGACGTCGGCATCACCGCCGACCAGACGCTCGGCCGCCGCGCCGTCAATCTGCTGCACCCCGAGGCGCGCGGCCGCATCAACGGCCTGTTCGTTGCGCTGTTCTTCATCGGCGGCGGCGTCGGCTCCGCAGCGGCCTCGCTGGCCTGGAGTTTTGGCGGCTGGACCGCTGTCTGCGTGGTCGCGGCGAGCTTTGGTGTGCTAGGTCTTCTCACCGATCTTCTGACCAGGACCGGCACGTCGTGATCAGGACGACGCGAGCCATCGCAACACGCCCCTTCCGGCCGCCGCCCCCGTCGCAAACGACGCCTGCAACAGATAGCCGCCGGTCGGCGCCTCCCAGTCCAGCATCTCGCCGGCGGCGAACACGCCGGGCAGCTTTCGCAGCATGAAGTGGTCATCGAGTTCGTCGAAGGTCACCCCGCCCGCCGTCGAGATCGCGCGCTCGATCGGGGCAACGCCGGTGAGCTGAACGGGAATGGCGTTGATCAGCTTCGCAAGCTCCGCCGGCGAGAACAACGCCAGCGGCCGGCCGGATGCGATGGCGGCCTCCTGCATCAGGCCGATGCCGACCGGCGACAGCTGCGCCGCCTTGCGCAGGAAATTTGCGAGCGATTGCTTGCCGCGCGTGCCTGATAGCCGCGTGGTCAGCGCGGCGACGTCGAGCTCGGGCCGCAATGCGATCGTCAGCGTCGCCTGCCCAAGACCCAGCACCGCCTCGCGCAGCTCGGCCGACAACGCGTAGATGGCGCCACCTTCGATGCCGCTGCGCGTGATCATGGCTTCGCCGCGCACCGTATGCGCCCCGATCGTCAGCGCCACACCCTTGAGCGGCTGGCCCTCAAAGCGGTCGCGGAACACGTCGGACCATGCGACGGTGAAGCCGGAATTAGCCGGCCGCAGCCTTGAGACCGCCACGCCTTTGGACGCAAGGATATCGGCCCAGCCGCCGTCGGAGCCCAGCCGCGGCCAGCTTGCGCCGCCGAGCGCGAGGACTGTGGCCTTGGCTTCAATCGGCCGTTGCCCATCGGTGGTGCGAAATAGCAACCGCCCCTCACCGTCCCAGCCGGTCCAGCGATGACGAAACGCGAACCGCACGCCGGCGGCATCGAGGCGCCGCAGCCAGGCGCGCAGCAAGGGCGAGGCCTTGAACGCCTTTGGAAACACGCGCCCGCTGCTGCCGACGAAGGTCGGCTCCCCCAGCGCATCGCTCCAGACGCGCAACGCATCCGGCGAAAACGCTGCGATCGCCGCTCGCAGCATCGGCGCCGCCTCGCGATAGCGCGCCATGAACTGCGGCAGCGGCTCGCTGTGGGTGAGATTGAGCCCGCCCCGACCGGCCATCAGGAATTTGCGGCCCGCGGACGGCATGGCGTCGTAGACACTGACGCGGGCGCCGCCCTGCGCCAGCACCTCCGCCGCCATCAGCCCGGCGGGACCGGCGCCGATGACGACGATGTCAGTCAGAGCTTGATCCCCGCCCGTGCCGCGGCCTGCGCCACGTATTTCTGCGTCTGCTCGAACGCGCCCTGCAGCGCCTTCGCTTTCGACATGTCGCTGATCTCGGCGAAATGCGCGGCGACCGCATCCGGCGTCCATTCGGATTCCGGCAGGTTGATGCCTTCGCTCTCCACAATCTTGATCACGGCGAAGGAGCCGGCACCGGCGCCCATGATGGTGCGGGTCGGTGCGTCCTCGCTCAACATGTACTCGACAGCGGGCGTGATCGCGTTCGGCTTCATCAGTTGCAGCGCCTGCGGCGGCAGCAGCTCTTCCGTCATGCGGGTCGCCGCGGTCGGCGAGATGATGTTGACGCGGATGTCGGTCTTGCGGCCCTCTTCCGCCAGCACGTTCATCAGGCCGACCATGCCAGACTTGGCCGCGCCGTAATTGGCCTGGCCGAAATTGCCGTAGAGGCCGGAGGACGAGGTCGTCAGCACGATGCGGCCGTAATTGCGGTCGCGCATGCCGGCCCAGGCCGCCTTGCAGCAATAGAAGGTGCCGACGAGATGCACGTCGAGCACCTTCTGGAAATCGGCGGCCTCCATCTTGCCGAACGACTTGTCGCGCAGGATGCCTGCGTTGGCGCACATCAGGTCGACGCTGCCCCACTCCTTGGTGGCGCGCTCCACCATGGCGGTGACCTGCTCGAAATTGGAGACGTCGGCGCCGTCGGCCATCGCGGTGCCGCCGGCTTTACGGATCTCCTCAACGACGGCTTCGGCCGGCGACAGCGAGCCGCCGCTGCCGTCACGCGCGCCGCCGAAATCGTTGACGACGACTTTTGCGCCGCGGCTGGCCAGCCCCAGCGCATGCGCGCGTCCGAGGCCATTACCCGCGCCGGTGACGATGGCGACACGTCCGTCGAACCTGATTGCCATGTGCTTCCTTTCTTCCTTCTCCCCTTGTGGGAGAAGGTGGCATAGGCGGCCTACGGCCGCCGTCCTAGAAATACGCCGGCGCGTAGCGTCGGCTACGGCGCCGGATGAGGGGTATCTCTCGGCAGCCGAGCTCGTGGAGAGATACCCCTCACCCGGTTCGCGTTCCGCGAAGCCACCCTCTCCCACAGGGGGAGAGGGTAAGAGCGCTCCGCACGAGATTTGGTCAGCTTTTGAGCAGCGATGGGTTGCCGGGTCAAGCCCGGCAACGACGCATCGAGTCAGGCGAAATAGATCAACCCGAGCCAGTCGGCGACCAGCGCCGGCTTGTCCTCGCCCTCGATCTCCACCGTGACGTTGGTGCGGGACTGCAACTCGTTGGGCTTGCGCAGCTTGGCTTCGGCCAACACGAAACGGCCGCGGACGCGCTTGCCCGAGCGCACCGGCGAGATGAAGCGCAGCTTGTCGAAACCGTAATTGACGCCCATCGTGGTGCCGGCGATGACCGGCATCACCTCGTACGACATGATCGACAGCAGCGACATCGTCAGGAAGCCGTGGGCGATGGTGGTGCCGAAGGCGGTCTCTTTCTTCGCGCGCTCCGGATCGACATGGATGAACTGGTGATCCTCGATCACGTCGGCATAGGTGTCGATGCGGGGCTGGTCGACCAGGTGCCACGACGACACGCCGATCTCCTTGCCGACCATGGCCTGATAGGCTTCGAGGGAAATCGGCGGCTTCTTCCAGACTTCGTTCACTTAGGTCTCACTCCGTGTTTTCGGCAGCTCCGGAAAATCCTCTTCCCGGAATTCGCGACCGCGCAGGGGATCGTTGCGGTCGTCGTCGCGCTCCAGCCGTCTGAGCTGCACGCGGCGGATCTTGCCCGAGATCGTCTTCGGCAGCTCGGTGACGATTTCAAGGCGGCGGATGCGCTTGAACGGCGCAAGGCGCGTGTGCAGATGCCTGAAGATCGAGAGCGCGGTCTCGGGCGAGCGCTCCGCACCTGATGTCAGCAGCACAAAGGCCTTGGGGATCGCGAGCCGGATCGGGTCCGGGCTCGGCACCACCGCAGCTTCTGCGACGAGCTCATGCTCGAGCAGCACGCTCTCGAGCTCGAACGGGCTGATGCGATAATCGGAGGATTTGAACACGTCGTCGGAACGGCCAACGAAGGTGAGATAGCCATCCTCGTCCGCGAACACGACGTCACCGCTGCGGTAGAGCGCGCCTTCCGCGCCCGAAAGCTTGCCGTCGTCGCCCTGATAGCCCTGCATCAGGCCGGCCGGACGGTCAGCACCCAGCACCAGAGCCACCTCGCCCTCCGTCGCAGGATGGCCGTCGGCGTCGCTGACCTGCACGCGATAGCCCGGTAGCGGCCGGCCCATCGAGCCGACCTTGATCTTTTGGCCCGGCGAGTTGCCGGCCAGTGCGGTGGTCTCGGTCTGGCCGTAGCCGTCGCGGATGGTGAGACCCCAGGCGGCCTGCACCTGGTCGATCACTTCAGGATTGAGCGGCTCGCCGGCGCCGCAGACCTCGCGCAAGCTCACCTTGAACGCCGCAAGGTTCTCCTGGATGAACAGCCGCCACACCGTCGGCGGCGCGCACAGCGTGGTGACGCCGCAGCGGCCGATGGTGGCGAGCAGACCCTTGGCATCGAAGCGCGGCTGGTTGACCACGAACACGGTCGCGCCGGCATTCCAGGGCGCGAAAAAACAGCTCCAGGCGTGCTTGGCCCAGCCGGGCGATGAGATGTTGAGGTGGACGTCCCCGGGCTTCAGCCCGATCCAGTACATGGTCGAGAGATGGCCGACGGGATAGCTGCGCTGGCTGTGCAGCACCAGCTTTGGTTTCGCCGTGGTGCCCGAGGTGAAATAGAGCAGCATCGGGTCGTCGGCGTTGGTCGAACCGTCAGCCGTAAAGCTCTCCGAAGCCTTCGTTGCCTCGTCATAGGCAAGCCAGCCATCGGAGGCCGCACCGACGACGATGCGGACGATATTCTCAGCACCGAGGCTTGCGAATTTCGCGACCTGGTCTTGCGCCGCGACCACCGCCTTCGCCTTGCCGCGATCGAGCCGGTCGCGCAGCTCGTCCGCGGTGAGCAGCGTGGTGGCGGGAATCACGACGACGCCGAGCTTCATCGCCGCCAGCATCGTCTCCCACAACGGCACCACATTGCCGAGCAGCAGCAGCAGGTGGTCGCCGCGCTTCAGGCCCTGCGCGCGGAGGAAGTTTGCGACCTGGTTGGAGCGCTGCGAGAGCGCCGCGAAAGACAGCTTGGTTTGCTTGTCCTGTGCGGCATCGACGATCCAGAGCGCGGGCCGGTCCTTGGCGTCCGCATCCTTCGCGAGCTCGTCGAACCAGTCGAGCGCCCAATTGAAGGGAACTGGATCGGGCCAGCGGAAGTCTTTGACCGCTGTCTCGTAATCCGTGCGGTGTTTAAGCAGAAACGCGCGCGCGTCCTGAAATGTCGTCATTAGGCTTTCCCGGCTAGCCCCCTAACGTGCTTGATAATTCCGGAAAAATCCACCCCGCCCTGCCCGGCGGCATCGAAGGACTGATAGATCTCCTGCGCATGCTTGCCGAGCGGCGTGGCCGCGCCCGCGGCCTTGGCGGCGTCCTGCGCCAGCGTCAGATCCTTCACCATCAGCGCCGAGGCAAAGCCCGGCTTGTAATCGTTGTTGGCGGGCGAGGTCGGCACCGGGCCCGGCACCGGGCAATAGGTCGTCAGCGACCAGCATTGGCCCGACGAGGTCGAGGCGACGTCGAACAGCGCCTGATGCGAGAGCCCGAGCTTCTCACCGAGCGCAAAGGCCTCGCTGACCGCGATCATGGAAATGCCGAGGATCATGTTGTTGCAGATCTTTGCCGCCTGCCCGGCGCCGGCGCCGCCGCAATGCACGATCTTCTTGCCCATCTTCTCCAGCACGGGCTTTGCCGCCGCGAACGCGCTCTCCTCGCCGCCGCACATGAAGGTGAGCGTCGCGCCCTTGGCACCCCCCGTGCCGCCGGACACCGGCGCGTCGACCGAGAGCACGCCGTGCTTGGCCGCCAGCGCATGCGCCTGACGCGCGCTCTCGACGTCGATGGTGGAACTGTCGATGATCAGCGCGCCCTTGGCCATGGCCGGAACAACCTCGCTCCAGACGCCAAGCACGTGCTTGCCAGCCGGCAGCATGGTGACGACGACATCGGCTCCCTTCACTGCACCCGCGGCGCTGTCGGCAATGCCGGCGCCATCGGCCTTGGCCTGCGCGCGCGAGGCCTCGACGAGATCGAACGCGACGACCTTGTGGCCGGCCTTGACCAGATTGGCCGCCATCGGGCCGCCCATGTTGCCGAGACCGATGAATGCGATCGTGGCCATATCGATATCCTCCGCTAGACGTTTCGTTGTTTAGTTGAACTTCAGCTCGTCGGCGCCGATCTCGGCGAAATACGGCGCGATCATCGCCGGCGTCACGTCCTCGATGCGCGGCGGCGACCAGGTCGGATTGCGGTCCTTGTCGATCACGGCCGCGCGCACGCCTTCGCGGAAATCGTCGCTGCGGAAGACCTCCAGCGCGGCGCGATACTCGCGCACCAGGCACTCTTCCAGGCTCGATGCGGCGCGCGCGAGCCGCAGCAGCTTCAGCGTCACCACCATGCCGCGCGGCGATTTCTCGTTGAGCGTCTTCAGCGTCGCCTGCGCGAATTCGGAGCCGTCGCGCTTGAGCGCAGCGACGATGTCCTCCATGCGGTCGAAGCCGAACAGCGCGTCGATAACAGGCTCTTTCGCGGCGACCGGCCCCGCTGTCTCACCAGTCGCAAAACCGTTGATGAGCTTGCTCACGTCGGCCGCAGTCGCCCCCTGACCAACCTTCGTCAGCGCGTTGCGCAGCTCCGGCCATTTGGCGGCCGGCACCACGGCATCGGCGAACCTCGCGTGGATCGCATCGGGCCCGTTCATGGTCTGGCCGGTCAGGCCGAAATACGTGCCGATCTCGCCCGGCGAGCGCGACAACAGAAAGGTGCCGCCGACATCGGGGAAGAAGCCGAGCCCGACCTCGGGCATCGCGAGCCTGGTGCGGTCGGTGACGACGCGGTGGCTGGCATGGGCGGAGAGCCCGACGCCGCCGCCCATCACGATGCCGTCCATGAACGCGACATACGGTTTCGGAAACTTCTTGATCCGGGCGTTGAGGATGTACTCCTCGCGCCACAGGATCTTGCCGAGGTCGCCGTTGACCTTCGAGCTTTCCCAGAGCGTGCGGATATCGCCGCCGGCGCACAGGCCGCGCTCGCCGGCCCCCTCCAGCAGGATCACGGCGACGGCCGGATCAGCCTCGAAGCGGTCAAGCGCGGTCTCGATGTCCCGAAACATCTCCAGCGTCACGGCATTGATGGCCTTGGGGCGGTTGAGCCGGATCACGCCGGCCGCACCCTCGACGCGGGCGACCAGATCGCCCTCCTCCACTGAACTCATCGCGCGCCCTCGATCAGTTTGCGCGCCACGATGAGCCGCATGATTTCATTGGTGCCTTCGAGGATCTGGTGCACGCGCAGATCGCGCACGATCTTCTCGATACCGTATTCGCTGAGATAGCCGTAGCCGCCGTGGAGCTGGAGCGCCTGGTTGGCGACCTCGAAGCCGACATCGGTGCCGAAGCGCTTTGCCATCGCGCACAGCATGGTGGCATCGGGGTCCTTGCGGTCGAGCGCCGCCGCTGCACGCCACAGGAAGGTGCGCGCGGCCTCGAGCTCGATCGCCATGTCGGCGAGCCGGAATTGCAATGCCTGGAATTCGTCGAGACGTTTTCCAAAAGCCTTGCGCTCCTTCATGTAGGCGCGCGCCTTGTCGAGCGCGGTCTGCGCGCCGCCGAGCGAGCATGCGGTGATGTTGAGGCGGCCGCCGTCGAGGCCGGCCATCGCGATCTTGAAGCCGATGCCCTCCTCGCCGAGGCGGTTGGCGACCGGCACGCGCGCGTTCTCGAACATCACGGCGCGGGTCGGCTGCGCATTCCAGCCCATTTTGCGCTCATTGGCGCCGTAGGAGACGCCGGGCGTGTTGCCGTCGATCACGAGGGTCGAGATGCCGCCGGGGCCGTCACCGCCAGTCCGCACCATGGCGACAAGGAGATCCGTGCCGCCGGCGCCGGAGATGAACTGCTTCTGGCCGTTGAGGACGTAATGGTCGCCGTCGCGCACGGCACGGGTGCGCAGCGCTGCCGCATCGGAGCCGGCGCCCGGCTCGGTCAGGCAGTAGCTCGCGATCAGCTCCATCGAGCAGAGTTTTGGCAACCATTTGTGGCGCTGGGTGTCGCTGCCGAAGGCATCGATCATCCAGGACGCCATGTTGTGGATGGAGATGAAGGCCGAGGTGGTCGGACAGCCCGTCGCTAGCGCCTCGAAGATCAGCGCCGCGTCGAACCGCGTCATGGCGGAACCACCGACATCCTCGCGGATGTAGATGGCGCCCATGCCGAGGGTCGCCGCCTCGCGCATCACGTCGACGGGGAAATGCTTTTCCTCGTCCCAGCGCAACGCGTGCGGCGCGATCTTCTCGGCCGCAAACGCCAACGCCATGTCGCGAACCGCGACCTGATCCTCGTTCAGAGCGAACTGCATCCCCGGCCTCGCTCTTGAGAGGGTTACTTCATCAGCGGGATCGAGAACTCCGCACCTTCCTTGACGCCAGACGGCCAGCGCGAGGTCACCGTCTTGGTCTTGGTGTAGAAGCGGACCGAGTCCGGGCCGTGCTGGTTGAGATCGCCGAAGCCCGACTTCTTCCAGCCGCCGAAGGTGTAGTAGGCGATCGGCACCGGGATCGGCACGTTGACGCCGACCATGCCGACATTGACCTTGGCCGCGAAGTCGCGCGCGGCATCGCCGTCGCGGGTGAAGATGGCGACACCGTTGCCGTAGTCATGGTCCGACGGCAGCGCCAGCGCTTCCTTGTAGTCGTGCGCGCGCACGACCGAGAGCACGGGCCCAAAGATTTCTTCCTTGTAGATCCGCATGTCCTTGGTGACGTTGTCGAACAGCGAACCGCCGAGATAGAACCCCTTCTCGTAGCCCTGCATCTTGAAGCCGCGGCCGTCGACGGCGAGCGTCGCGCCTTCCTTGATGCCGATGTCGATGTAGCTCTTGACCTTCTCGACCGCCTCGCGCGTGACCAGCGGACCGTAGTCGGCGGACGGATCGATCGAGGTGCCGATCTTGAGCGACTCGACGCGCGGGATCAGCTTTTCCATCAGCCGGTCGGCGGTGGACTTGCCGACGGGAACGGCGACGGAGACGGCCATGCAACGCTCGCCGGCGGAGCCGTAGCCGGCGCCGATCAGCGCGTCGACTGCCTGGTCCATGTCCGCGTCGGGCATGATGATGGCGTGGTTCTTGGCGCCACCAAAACACTGGCAGCGCTTGCCGGTCTGGGCTGCGCGCTCGTAGATGTATTGCGCGATCGGCGTGGAGCCGACGAAGCCGATGGCCTTGATGTCGGGATCATCCAGGATGGCGTCGACCGCTTCCTTGTCGCCGTTGACGACGTTGAGGATGCCGGCCGGCAGGCCCGCCTCGATCATCAGCTCGGCGAGCATCATCGGCACGCCGGGGTCGCGCTCGGACGGCTTCAGGATGAAGGCATTGCCGCAGGCGATGGCGGGGGCGAACTTCCACATCGGGATCATCGCCGGGAAGTTGAACGGCGTGATACCGGCGACCACGCCGAGCGGCTGGCGCATGGAATAGATGTCGATGCCGGGGCCGGCGCCTTCGGTGTATTCGCCCTTCATCAGATGCGGGATGCCGCAGGCGAACTCGGCGACTTCGAGGCCACGCTGAATGTCGCCCTTGGCGTCCGGCACGGTCTTGCCATGCTCACGCGCGAGTAGCTCGGCGAGCTTATCGTAGTCGCGCTGCACCAGTTCCACGAACTTCATCATGACGCGGGCCCGGCGCTGCGGGTTGGTCGCGGCCCATTCCGGCTGCGCGGCGCGGGCGTTCTCGACGGCAGCGCGGACCTCGGCCTTTGACGCCAGCGCCACCTTGGCCTGGACGTCACCGGTCATCGGCTCGAATACGTCCGCCGTCCGGCCTGAGGTGCCCTTGACCTCCTTGCCACCGATGAAATGTCCGATTGAACGCATGGAATGATCTCCTGAGGTCGAGCGTGAACGCTTTGACAAATCCTATCGACCTGCATTTTATAGGATTCAAGTCTGAGATAATGCACCATAGATGTGCGAAAATGCTGGATCAAGGTAGCATCGACTGGGACGACTTCCGCTTCGTGCTGGCCATCGTGCGGGGCGGCTCGGTTTCGGCTGCGGCTAAACAGCTCGGAGTGGACCACGCCACCGTGATCCGCCGCGTCGACCGGCTGGAGAGACACCTCTCGGCAAAGCTGTTTGACCGGCGCAAGACCGGCTATCTCCTCACCGAGGCTGGCCAGCGCGTCGCCGACAGCGCGGAAGCCATGGAATCGACCATCGTCGCCAACCAGGAGCAGGTCGGCGGCTCGGTGGCACGGCTGACCGGAACGGTGCGGATCGGCGCGCCCGACGGGTTCGGCACCGCCTTCCTGGCGCCGCGGCTGGCGCCGTTCGCCGACCGCTATCCCGACCTCGATCTGCAACTTGTGGCCACCGCGCGGCTGTTCAGTCTCTCCAAGCGCGAAGCGGATATCGCGATCAGCCTGACCATGCCGAAGGAAGGCCGCATCGTCGGCCGCAAGCTCCTGGACTACCGCCTCGGGCTTTATGCGGCGCCGGCCTATCTCGACCGTTTCCCGAAAATCACCTCGCGGCAGGACCTGCCGCAGCATCGCTTCGTCGGCTATATCGAGGAGCTCCTGTTCACGCCCGAGCTCGATTACCTCCCGCAGGTATCGCCGCGGATTTCGGCGCGCTTCCGCAGCGCCAATCTGATCGCGCAGCTCAATTCGACGCTCGCGGGCTTCGGCATCGCCGTGCTCCCGCATTTCATGGCGAGCGATTATCCGCAGCTTGTCGCGGTGCTGCCGGAGGAGATATCGATCACGCGGACGTTCTGGATGCTGATGCACGCGGACAGCAAGGATCTCGCGCGGATCCGCGCGGTGGCCGATTACATCGGCGAGATCGTGGAGCGCGAGCGGGCGTTGTTTGCGGGAAGGTAACGACGGTCTCGTAGGGTGGGCAAAGGCGCCCTAGCGCCGTGCCCACCATCTCTCCACACTCGCGGCTACATGGTGGGCACGCTTCGCTTTGCCCACCCTACGGCACTGCCAAACCCTCATGGTGAGGAGGCGCGAAGCGCCGTCTCGAACCATGCAGGCCGACATCTCGCCCGCAGCCATCCTTCGAGACGACCGCTTCGCGGTCTCCTCAGGATGAGGTTCTGAGAGCGTAGTTGGCCTAATTCTGCTTCGCCTTCTTCGCCGCCGTCACCTTCGGCTCGCGCTTCGCGCCATCGAGCGCGCTGTCCTTGCCGGCCTTCAGCACCTCGTCCGACAGTTCGCTCGAGCCTGCAATGCGCGCCAGCAGCATGGTGCCGGCCATCGTGGCCAGCGTCGCGATCGCCTGCTTGCGCGCGGCCTTGCGCGGCAGGTTGGGGATGAAATCGGTCATCATCTCGACCATCTCGTCGAGCTTTCCGGCAAAGGCCTTGCGCGTCTTCGGGCTCTCGCGGGCGATCTCGGCGCCGAGCGCGGGAATAGAGCAGCCGTGGCCAGGATTGTCCCGATGCAGCGCCGAAAGATAAGTCTCGACGATCTGGGTCAGTTGCTTTTCGGGCGCGACCTGATCGGACTGCTTGCGCCAGTGCTCCATCGAGCGGTCCATGGCGTAGGCAAAGGCCTCGATCACCAGCGCCTCGCGCGAGTCGAAATGCGCGTAGAAGCCGCCATGGGTCAGGCCCGCCTCCTTCATGAGGTCGGCGACGCCGATGCCGTGAGCGCCTTTTTCGCGCAGCCGCACGGAGGCCTTCTTCACGATTCGGTCGTGGGTTTCCTGCTTGTGTTCCCGGGAATAGCGCATGCGGGTCTCATTGAATGTCGGAGATCATCTCATAACACAGAAATGGACCAGGCGGTGCATTAATTCATGTTAAGTTGTCGCGCCGATCATGGAAAAGGTTGCAGTTGCATGGACTGCGAGCGCGCCCTTGCCGTCGCGCACGAAACCTTCCGTGTAACTGGTCTGACGCCCCAGCTTGATGATCTTGCCTTCAGCCGAGATCAGCCCGGAACGGACCGACAGCGGGCGCAGGAACGTCATTTTCAGGTCGAGCGTCACGGACGATTGCCCGGGCTCCAGCCGCGTCGAGATGGCGCAGCCCATGGCGGTATCAATCAGCGCCGCGGCGGTCGCGCCGTGCAGGAGGCCGATGGTATTTTCGAGATCCTCACGCGGCTCCAGTTCCATCACGATCCGGCCCGGCTCGACCACCGCCATGGTGAAACCGATCAATTTTGCGAAGGGCGGCGGCGGCAACCGGCCGTCGCGGATTCCCAGCATCGCGTCCATGCCTGAAAGCCCCATCGCTGCTTGTGCAACCGGCGCAGGCACCTGCCAGTCCACCACGCGCTCACGCCGCTGCGCGGGCGAAAACAGGTCGAGTTGATCGTTACAGGTCATGGCGGCCTCTTTGTATGATGTATGTCATACTATGTCACGAACTTCGCCATGGCAACTCCGCCCCCCACCCGCTTGACAAGCAGAGCGTTTCGGCACCGAAGTGATCCCGACCCGCGCCCCTCGCGCATGTCCACGAAACTCCGAGATGCTCCGATGGAAATGCTCAACAATCACTGCGGCGTGACGCGCGATGCGCGCGGCGTCGTTCATGTCGCGATCTGCAACGCCGGCTCGCTGAACATTCTGGGCTCGCCCGTCACCGATGCCGTGCGCGAAGGCCTGCAGACCCTCGCGACTGACCGCAGCATCCGCGTCGTGGTGCTGCGCGGCCAGAGCGAGAAGAGCATGATCGGCGGCGCCGACATCAAGGAGATGGCCAAGCTCGACCAGAAGTCAGCCGAAGCCTTCATCAGCCGCCTGCGTGATCTCTGCGAGGCCGTCCGCCAATTCCCGGCCCCCGTGATCGCGCGGATGCCGGGCTGGTGCCTCGGCGGTGGCCTCGAAGTCGCCGCCGCCTGCGATTTCAGAATCGCTGCACACGATGCGCATTTCGGCATGCCGGAGGTCCGCGTCGGCATCCCCTCGGTGATCCACGCCGCCCTGCTGCCGCGCCTCATCGGCTGGGCCCGCGCGCGCTGGCTGGTGATGACGGCGGAGAACATCGACGCGCCGACCGCGCTGGCCTGGGGACTGGTGGACAAGGTCGCGCCGGAGGGCGGATTGGATGCCGAGGTCGAACACGTCGTGAAGGCGCTGCTCGAATGCGGCCCGGAGGCGCTGCGGTCGCAAAAGGCGCTGCTGCGGCAATGGGAGGAATTACCGCTGACGGAGTCGGTAAATCTCAGCGTCAAGGTGTTCGGCGAGTCGTTCCTGACAGACGAGCCGACGCGGCTGATGCAGGCTTTCGTAAACAGGAAGAGGTAATCCAAAGACAGTGTCATGCCCCGCGAAGGCGGGGCACCCAGTACGCCGCGGCCCCTCGATTCATCACAGCTGTCTCGGAGTACTGGATCGCCCGCCTTCGCGGGCGATGACAGTGTTTGGTGTGGCGGCTACCGCCCCCCCCAAGCCGCACCCCTCCTCCAATCGAACGACCAAATCTCATCCGAACCACGACAATTTCTCATGCCGGCCGCGGTTGCATTTTTTGCGCCGCATCATATGATGATCATAATCTTTTCCGTCATCGCTGGGAGTTTCATCATGGCCGAAGCCGCCGATCCCGTCGTCATCGTCTCCGCCGCCCGCACCCCGCTCGGCCGCTTCATGGGCGAGCTGTCGCCGCTGGCGGCACACAAGCTCGGATCGCACGTGATCGGCGCGGCGCTGGAACGGGCGAAGCTTGCGCCTGAGAAAGTTGACGAGGTCTTCATGGGCTGTGTGCTGCCGGCCGGACAAGGCCAGGCACCGGCGCGCCAGGCGGCGCGCGCGGCCGGCCTGCCCGACGCCACCGGCGCCACCACCGTCAACAAGGTCTGCGGCTCCGGCATGAAGGCGACCATGCTGGCGCACGACATCATCCGCGCAGGCTCGGCCGAGATCGTCGTCTCTGGCGGCATGGAGAGCATGAGCAACGCGCCCTATCTCCTCGCCAAGGCGCGCGGCGGCTACCGCGCCGGGCACGACCGCATCATCGACCACATGATGATGGACGGGCTGGAGGATGCCTACGAGACCGGCCGTTCCATGGGCGATTTCGGCGAGGCCACCGCGGAAGCCTATCAGTTCACCCGCAAGGACCAGGATGCCTACGCGATGGAGACGCTGAGCCGCGCGCGCAAGGCGGTCGAGGGCGGCGCGTTCAAGGCCGAGATCGCGCCGATCACGCTCACCGAGAAAGCCGGCCCGCGCATCGTCGCCAATGACGAGCATCCGCTGAAGGTCGATCCTGCGAAAATCCCCGGATTGAAGCCGGCGTTCCGCGCCAACGGCACCATCACGCCGGCCGCCTCCTCCGCCAATGCCGACGGCGCCGCGGCGCTGGTGCTGACGAAGCGCTCGCTGGCTGATCGCAACGGCCTGCCGGCAATCGCCGAGATCAAGGGCCACGCCACCCACAGCCAGGAGCCGCAATGGTTCACGACGGCTCCGATCCCGGCGATCCGCAAGCTGCTCGACAAGGTCGGCTGGAGCGCCGGCGATGTCGACCTGTTCGAGATCAACGAGGCCTTCGCCGTGGTGGCGATGGCGGCGCAGCGCGACCTCGGCATCCCGCGCGAGAAGCTGAACATCAACGGCGGCGCCTGCGCGCTTGGCCATCCCATCGGTGCCACCGGCGCGCGGCTGATTGTGACGCTGCTGCACGCGCTCGAGGCGCAAAACCTCAAGCGCGGCGTTGCGGCACTCTGCATTGGCGGCGGTGAAGCCACGGCCATCGCCGTGGAGCGTCTGACGCACTGACCTAGATACGTCCGAAAATGAGGGAACTCTGTCATTTTCGACAGACGCGTCCCGTGCCATTCTACAAGCTCGTGCAGGTGTCTCAAAGCCTGCCCATCAAACATTGAGGCCCAATGATCTCGAACTGGCTCGCGGCGACACTCGGCCGCCGCAATATCCACTACGGCTGGGTGATGGTCGGCGTGACCTTCCTCACCGCGCTGATCAGCGCCGGCACGGTCGGCGCGCCCGGCGTCTTCATCGTCCCGCTTCAGCACGAGTTCGGCTGGAGCACGGCGCAGATTTCCTCCGCGCTGTCGATTCGCTTCATCCTGTTCGGGCTGATGGCGCCGTTCGCGGCCGCCCTGCTCAACCGCTACGGCCTGCGCAACGTCACGCTGACCGCCCAGCTCATCGTCGTCTCGGCGCTGGTGGCTTCGCTCGGCATGACGCAAGTCTGGCAGCTCGTGTTGCTGTGGGGCGTCGTGATCGGCATCGGCACCGGCATGACCGCGCTGGTGCTGGGCGCCACCATAGCGACGCGCTGGTTCGCCGCGCGGCGCGGCCTCGTCGTCGGCATCATGACCGCGAGCGTCGCCACCGGCCAGCTCGTATTCCTGCCGCTGCTCGCAAGCCTGACCGAACGTTACGGCTGGCGGCTCGCGCTCGGCTTCGTCTGCATCGCGCTCGGCGTCTCCGCCGTGGCGGTTCTCCTCGCCATGCGCGACCGGCCGAGCGATGTGGGCCTTCGCCCGTTCGGCGACGAAGGCACCGAGCCCCTGCCGGCCCCGCCGGTCAGCCATGGTTCGATCACCGGCGTGGCGCTCGGCACACTGCGCGACGCCTCGAAGTCGCGCGCGTTCTGGATTCTCTTCGCGACCTTCTTCGTCTGCGGCGCCTCGACCAACGGCCTCGTCCAGGTGCACCTGATCCCGATGTGCCTCGATTTCGGCATCCCGCAGGTACAGGCGGCAGGCCTGCTCGCCGCGATGGGTATCTTCGACTTCTTCGGCACCATCATGTCGGGCTGGCTGTCGGACCGCTACGACAACCGCTACCTCCTGTTCTGGTACTACGGCCTGCGCGGGCTCTCGCTGATCTTCCTGCCCTTCAGCGATTTCTCGTTCTACGGGCTGTCGATCTTCGCGATGTTCTACGGCCTCGACTGGATCGCCACGGTGCCGCCGACAGTGCGGCTCACCGCGCAGAAGTTCGGGCCCGAGCGCGCCAATCTGGTGTTCGGCTGGATCTTCGCCGGCCATCAGCTCGGCGCAGGCACAGCGGCGTTCGGCGCCGGTTTCTCGCGGACGGTCTATGAGAGCTACCTGCCCGCGTTCTTCATCGCCGGCGCGCTCTGCGTGTTCGCCTCGCTGATCGTGCTGGCGCTGTCGCGGCAACCGAAGGCCGAGCCGAAGCCGGCGATGGCCTAGTACCTGATCGTGGTGGTGACGCCGAAGACTGCGGCGTCACCGATCCGCGAAACACCGGTCGGATCGTTCGGATTGGGGATGCCGCCGGAGGGGCGGAACACGTATTGGAAGTAAGGCGCGATCAGCCAGCCCGGCTTGATATGCGCCTCGTAGATCATCTCGATCAGCGTCTCGTTGCTGCGCACCGGACTCTGGATGCCGGTGAAAGCCTGCGTATCAATGTCAAGATTGCGCGCGGTGTTCGAAATCCGCATATAGGCCATCGCCACGCCGAAGCGATCGAGCGGACGGCCTGGCGTGAAGCCGACGAAGCCGATGCCGCCGTCCACATAAAGGTCGATCAGATTGCGGTCCGGCGGGCTGTAGGCGATGCGGCCGAACGCGGTGACGCCCGGGATCGAGGCTGACGTGGTGTTGTCCTTCACCTCCGGCGGGCGATAGAGCACCTGCTCGATCACGGCGAAGACACCGTAATTGCCGCGAAGTTTTGCAGGTACACCGCTTCCGCCGGGATCGGCGATCGAGAGCCCCTCGGCCGTAAAACGCTGGCTGTCGAACGAGCCGTAATGCTTCCAGGCGCCCGGCGTGAAATTGCCGGCGAGCGGCCGGCCGCCGATATCGATGTCGTAGTTGAATCGGACCTGCCCGATCACCCACGGCGGATCGTTGACGCGGAACGCCAGGCCATGATGGTCGCGCAGCTGCGGATCCTGATCGCCCGGACCTGACGGATCGCCGTTGAACACCGCACCGAACGCGGTGATGGTCTCGGTCAGCGCCGCCTTGATGCGGATACCGGGCACCGCGATCGGCGGTGCCGGGCCGCCGGCTGGAAGATTGCTTGCCTTGATCGCGGGCCAGCCGAAGGTGCCGTTGATGAAGAGGTCGTCGGTCTGGCTGTCGAAGAACTCGACGTCGGCGGCCTGCTGGCCGGCCCTGATGTTCAGGCGGTCGCCGAAGAAGCTCTGCTCGAAATAGGCGTTGTAGAGCCGCTGGTCCGGCAATGCCTCGATCTCGCTGATGGTGGCGAGGTTCATCACGTAGTTGCGGGAGAGCCCCTGGCCGTAGATCACGAACGCATTGGCGTAGAAGCGGCCGCCGGTCCAGCCGACGAGCTTGTCGAGATCGGCATCGACCGAGAGATCGAGGCGCCCGAAATGGATGGCGCCACGCTTCACGCCGCCGGAGACGTTGGCGATGTTGTCGGCGATATAGGTGGCGCCGAAATTCAGCCCCTTGTTGGCGAGCCCGTCATGCCATTCGTTGAACCATTTTGGCGCCAGCCATGCGGCCGCGCTTTCGTCCTTGGCGCCGGCGAGCGCGCCGGTGCTCGCCAACGTTGAGACCAGCACAATCGCGGCCGCATTTCGCAGCGGAAATCTGTGGGACGTCCCGATCACGGCTGATACCGGCTGCGTACGCTACCTAAAGATACCCGTGCGCCGCATGAACAGATAGGCCGCGCCGACCGACGAGGCCATCAGGAGCGCCGCCCAGAGAAATCCGCTCTCGACATCGGTGAGCGGCAGGCCCTTGGTGTTCATGCCGAAGATGCCGGTGATCAAGGTCGGCGGCAGCAGCAGCGAGGTCACGATGGAGAGCG
This sequence comes from Bradyrhizobium sp. LA6.1, assembly GCF_040547805.1. NCBI lineage: Bacteria > Pseudomonadati > Pseudomonadota > Alphaproteobacteria > Hyphomicrobiales > Nitrobacteraceae > Bradyrhizobium > Bradyrhizobium sp. LA6.1. The sequence continues at coordinate 71,094 of NZ_JBEPQK010000006.1, forward strand.
TGTGGAGGTGGTGGTTGCTCTCCTCCTCGTTCTTGAAGCGCACCTCCTCCTCGAGCAGGCGGCTGCGTTCGCGAAGCTCGACGATGTCGTGATCGAGCCCGTCCAGCCGCTGCGCCAGCTTGCCGGCGTGGATGCGCAAGGCCGGCGCGAGATGATCGGTGTTCTTCTGATCGAGGCGGTGGAACAGCACGCGCAGGCCGGTGAGCTGGCGATGCAACCTGACGCAGGTCCGGCGCAGCCGGCCGAGATTGCGGCGCATCTCCGGCTTGGCGTCGTCGGCCAAAATCCGTTCCTCGATGTCGTCGATCTCCTGGCCGAGCTTGTCCGCCATCCGGTCCAGCGTGTCGGCGACCTCGTCGACGATCTTTTCCAGGAGATGGGCGACGTTGTCGACGCGGTAGCCACCTTCGAGCACGCGGCGCGTCGCATCGGCCGAGCACAGCGCCTGATGCCGGCCGCTGACGAGAAGATGCTCGGTCATGGCGAAACGCAGGAACGCGGTCTCTTCCGTCGCGCTGTCGATGTCGCGCACGAGATCGGAGAAGACGCCGTAGACGCAGTGGTCGATGACGTGAAGCTGCTGGAAAGTGTCGTTGGACAGTAGGAGGTCACGCGCGAGCGGCGGCAGCTGTGACGCCGCGATCCAGGGCCGTGCGCGCGCATCGGTCAGGTTGAAATGCAGCCAGAGCCGGCCGTCATGGCTGAACTCGATCGGCTGGTCGATCGGCAGCGCCTCGGCGCTGCCGTCGCCGTGCAGCCGGAACGCCCAGACCAGGCCGGGAATGGCGGGCACGGAATCCGATATCGCGCTGACAAGCTTCGCCGGCTCAGCCATGGCCAACCCCAACCGTCAACAAATGCCCCGCTTCCGGAAGATGGCTGACGGCATCTTCCGGACCTCTCACGGGTACTCAATTACGGCTTTGTTACAGTTTGATGATGGCCGCCCTACTCCGCGGCCAGCCCCGTCGCGGCCATCGCCTCGGCCTCCTTGACGTAGTCGTGCACGACGCGGCCGAACGGCAGCGTGAGATCGGCGATGTAGTGGTGCGCGCCCAGGCAGCGGCGAACCGGAAAATCCGCGACCGGCGCGTTGACATGCGGCACCAGATGCAGCCGGCCGGGCCCCATCCAGGAGCCCTTCGGCACGATGTCGATGAGGTTGATCGCGACGAGCTGACAGACTTCGAGACGGCCGTCGACGCCCGGGATCATCTTCAGATTGATCTGCGTCTTCGACAGCGTCGCACGGGTGCGATCGCCGTTGCCGGCCATGCTCTCGTGCTTGTAGCCCATCGTGCCCATGGCGACGAGCTGACCGGCATATTCCAGCGTGCCAGTCAGCGTGTCCTTGACGATCTCGAGTTTCGGATGGGCGTACTTCTTGGGAAAGCCCCAGATCTCGCGGCCCGCCGCGATCGGCGGATCATCATCCAGATACATCTGCGAGACGAAATTGACCTCCTCGCCGTTGAGGCGCGCGGGGATGACGAGGCCGGATTCGGTGTAGCTGCCGAAGCCTGAGGAGTCCGGCATCTTGATCCATTCGTAGTGCACGATCGGCTGGTCGATCGGCTCCAGCGGCTCAGGCAGGCCGGCGCGGATCAGCTCCGGATCGGTCTCGTAGGTGATGACAAGGAATTCGCGGTTGACGAAGCGATAGGGCCCGGCCGGATAGCTCGGCCCCGCCGCCGGCATGGACGGAAGTCTCAGCACGTCTTCCTTGCGCATCCTGATCTCCTGTGTGTGATGCCCGCCCGGCGGCGTCAGGCCCGGATCGCAAATTGCTAGCCGCCGTCATTGACTGCGATGTGAAGGATTTCCGTCAGGCGCACGACCTCCCGCCATTCCCGCTGCGGTCGGCCTGCATGCAGACGACGCATCGGCGCTGAAATTGTCATCACGCCGTCACTGCCGGACGCAATCGTTTGGTCCACGCTAGGAGGCACCCATGGACGCCCGCACGTCGCAACCGGCTCATCAGACGCATCAGCCTCCCGCACGGGGCTGGCGCCCCGAACGCTGCGACCGCGTCGCGCTGGTGCTGCAAGGTGGCGGCGCGCTCGGCGCCTACCAGGCCGGCGTCTACCAGGCGCTGCACGAAGCCGGCATCGAGCCCGACTGGGTCTGCGGTGTCTCGATCGGTGCAATCAACTCCGCCATCATCGCCGGCAACAAGCCGGAGAAGCGGCTGGAGGCGCTGCGCATCTTCTGGGAGCGCATCACCAATCGCAAGATCTGGCATTACACGCCCGACGGCGACATCTTCCGCCAGTGGCGCAATCTCACCAGTGCGTGGATGACGTCGGCGATGGGCCAGCCCGGCTTCTTCACCCCGCACCAGGTCAATCCCTGGTTCAGCCCGGTCGGCGCGCGCACCGCCACCAGCTATTACGACACGATGCCGCTGAAGGAGAGCCTGCTGGAGCTCGTCGACTTCGACCTCATCAACGAGAAGAAGGTCCGTTTCGCGGTCGGCGCGGTCAACGTGCTCTCGGGCAACTTCATCTATTTCGACAACTCCCATGACGAGATCGAGCCGGAGCACATCATGGCCTCCGGCGCCCTGCCCCCGGCGCTGCCGATGGTGCGGATCGGCACCGATCATTTCTGGGACGGCGGCATCGTCTCCAACACGCCGCTCCAGCATCTGCTCGACCAGGAGGATGCGCTCAACTCGCTGGTGTTCCAGGTCGACCTGTTCAGCGCACGGGGCGTGCTGCCGCGCTCGATCCAGGACGTGATGGCCCGCCACAAGGACATCATGTATTCCTCGCGCACGCGCCACAACACCGACGTCTACCGCCGCACGCACAACCTCAAGGTTCTGCTCTACAAGGCCCTGGCGAAAGTCCCGGACGAGCAACTCTCCGACGAGGATCGCCAGCTCAAGTCGAGCCTGCGCCGCATGCCGGAGATCGCGATCCTGCACCTGATCTACCAGCAGAAGGCCTATGAGGGCGACGCCAAGGACCATGAGTTCTCGGGCACCTCGATGCGCGAGCACTGGACGAGCGGCTACGAGGACACCAAGCGCACGCTGAAGCGCCGCGACTGGATCAAGATGCCGGACGAAGGCATGGGCCTCGTGGTGCACGACGTGCACCGGGAGACGGAGAGCGCGTAAAGCACCCCGCGCGGGCTGCTCCAAACAAAAACTGCGAAAACAACCCCATGCACAGTAGCCGGCGCGCGGCGGATCAATGACTTACGTTTTACCGAAGTAAACTTGACTCGTCGGGCAAAACAGGAGCATGATGGCATCATTGCAAAATCGCACGATGCATCCGCTCCAGGCCGATCGCGCCACATGGTCAGACTACGCCGCATCCCCTAAATTGCGCGCGGAATGACGTTGGGAGGCTGGCTTGCGCGCCATCAGCGAAGCCGCTTACTTCTTCAGCAGCGACAGATTATTCCCTCCGCAGGAGCCTTCGGGGCGAGCTTGCGGAGCGAAGCGGCGTGCTCCGCCCGATCTGCTCCAGTCGTTGCTTGAAACGCCAGAACGGTCGTCGCGTCAGGTTGCCGTTCGCGTCGGCCGGATTGTTATGAAGTTCTAACCGCAAGACGATCAAGCAAATCGCAGGAGACACCATGTCCAAAGGAAAAGTGCTCGTTGTCGGCTCCAATGCCACCCGTATCGAGATCCAGGGCGGCGGCACCGGACCGACCGGCCAATACCTCAATGAAACCGTCGTGCCGGCGATGGCCGTGATCGATGCCGGCTACGAGGTGGTGCTGGCGACGCCGAACGGCAAGCAACCGTACATCGATCCGGCCTCCGATCATGCGGCCCATTTTGACGGCGACGAGAAGGCCTACCGGCGGGGACGCGACTTCTTCGACAAGGACCCGGCGATGACCAACGTCCATACGTTGCGCGCGATCGTGGACGGAGGACTGGATCAATACGCCGCCGTTTTTGTCCCCGGCGGGCAGGGCCCGGTCGTCGACCTCATGCAGGATCCCGAGCTCGGCAAGATTCTGCGATATTTCCACGAACGGAAGAAGATCACGGCGCTGCTCTGCCACGGACCGATCGCAACTCTGGCCGCCCTGCCCGACGCCAAGGCCTATCGCGCCGCCCTGATCGCCGGCGACAAGGCCAAGGTCGCGGAGCTGGGCAAGGGCTGGCAATATGCGGGATATAAGATGACGGTGTTCACCGCCTCGGAAGAGATACCGATCGAGGAGCAGTTCCTGCACGGCAAGATCTACTTCACCATGCCGGACGCGCTGGGAGCTGCGGGTGCCGAGGTCAGCCGAAGCGCCGTCGACTTCGAGCCTTACGTCGTCGAGGACCGCGAGCTGATCACCGGCCAGAATCCGCGGTCCGACCATCCCATCGCGGCAAAGCTGATCGCAGCGCTCGACCGCGCCACTGTGGCGGCGTAAGCGTTTACTCCAATGTCATCCGGCCCGGTGCGCAATTGCGCACAGGGGCCGGGAGGAAATCGGGACGGAAGCGTGCCTCAGCGGCATCCGGCTTCTTTCGGACCGCGTTCCGTGAAACTAACAGGTCTTCTGCTGCAAGTGCTGCACGCAGGTGCAGGTCTTCGCCGCCGGATATTTCACGTCGTAATAGGGAAAACTCGACGTGGCGGGGGTGTTCGTCGAGCAGCGGGGGAACAGGTAATAGCTGTCGGACAGCTTCACCGTGCCGGCGATCGTGAAGCCGAGGTTGGGCGCGTAGTCGTAGGACACCTCGCTCAGAATGAGCGAGATGTTGGCATTGCTGGTGCCGCCCGGCGCGGTAAAGGACGACAAGGTCATCTGCTGACCGGCGGCCCTCGCCCCCGACGTACTGGTCGACTTGCTCCATTGCACCGTCGCGTTGCCATTGCTGTCGGTCGAGACCTCGGAGACCGTGATCGTCATCAGCGAGGTGCTGCCGTTCTTGATGGGATAGGGAGCCATGATGGAGCTCGCCGCAGCGAGAATGCCGTCCATCTGGGTCGACGTGACGGCCGTGTTCTGCGAGATCATGTCGGCAACGCTGTGCGCAGTCGCGCTGACCTTGACGTTCATGGCGAGCCCGTTCCCGAGCTCGACGCCGCCGACATAGAGCACCAGCATGAACGGCGTCACGATGGCGAACTCCGTCGCTGCAACAGCGCGTACATCGGTCAACATCTGCCGAGCGCGAGACGACAGGGCGGAGATCATCAGGTAGCTCCTGGCTCGTTCTGGAACGCGGCGGACGACATGAGCAGCCGGTTGCCATTGCTAAGGTTCGAGAGATTGAAGCCGAGCGGCCCGAGCACGACCGGCCAGACATACATGACGCGGAGAACGACGATATCGCCGGAATCGCCCGGATTGTATTGCCAGCTGTTGGTCACATTGCCCGAGCCGTCGAAGGTCAGCGTGGGCGTCGCCGTGTTCGCGGAAGACCAGGACGTTGCGACCTGCATGTCGACCATCAGACCGCTGCAATTGAACAGGATCACGATCTGATCGCAGACCTTCTGCTTGAAAACCGCCTGGTTCATCTGCGCCGACTGAACCTGCCCCGTCATGACGAGACGCGCCGACTGGCGCACCACGGTTTCAAGCATCTGCTGGGCAAAGAAAACCAGAAACGTCTGGATGAGCGCGATGATGAGGGCGAGAAACGGCGCGGCAACGAGCGCGAATTCGACGGCCGTGGCTCCGCGGCTATCGCCGGCGAAGGCGGCGCAGCGGTTGCGGCGTCTTTTCGTTGTCGTGACCTGTCGGGTCATGGCGCCTTCCCTACTGCACGAGGCTGGCCGTGCTGGACGCAACCTTGATGAAGAGGTTGGTCAGCGCAGCGGAAATGTCGCCACCTGTCTGCACGCTCGCATACAGACCGGGCGATGCGCACGATTGCAGCCGTGTCGCGATCGTGCCGGTTGACGAGGATGGATTGTTGAACTGCGAGATGCGGCTCGTGTACCAGCTGTCGCTCAGCTGCAGATACTCGGTGTAGAGGACCGCGATGCGAATGCCGCGGTTCTTGATCGTCGTGCAGACCGTCGTGTCGAGCGGTTGCTGGCACCGCAAGGTCGTCGAGTTGGCTGTCGGAAGCGCATAGGTGGCATTGGGGTCGCAGGAGCCCCCCGTCTTCGGGATGAGCTTGTCCTCGACGCCGTCGGTGACGAGGAAGACCACTTCCTGCGGCGTATCGCCCGCCTGATTGGTGCCGGTGCCTGGCGCAGGCATCACGGTGTTGACGCCCGTGAGCCCGCCCGAGATATCCGTGCCGTAGTCGGTGGTGTAGGTGCAGTTGCCCTTGCTATCGACAATGGGGCAGTTCTGGTGGTCGACCGTCAGGAGCTGAATGTTGTTGATCTTCGTGGCGGCGGTGTCCGGCGTGGTCAGCACCTGAATCGTGTTGAGGGCGTAGTCGAAGGTGTAGATGGCGGCCTTGTAGGTCGTGTTGTTGAGCGCCGACATGCACTGCATGACGCCGCCCGTCACACCCGCCTGCGGGCACGTCCAGGGTCCCTTCAGCAATTGCGTAACGGCGTTGGTCACGAGATCGATGCGCAGCGTGATGTTGTTTGCGCGTGCGACGGTGAGATTGTCCTTGTTCGTCGAGCTGGCAGTTGCGTTGTTGGGACGCGCCTCATGGCAGGCGAACGAGCAATTCTTCGCGTAGCTGGGCTGGTTCTTCGTGGCCGCGATCATGTTGGTGATGTCGGCCTGCGTCGCGGCAAGCGCCATCGACGGCGAGTCGTCCAGCAGCAGGTAGAAATTCATGTTGGGCGCACTCGACGCCTTCGCCGTTGAGGAGCCAGAGACGTCCCAGGTCTGCTTGCCGAGAACGCTGGGGAAATTATTGACGGACTGCGCGGTGTACGAAACCGTGATGCTTCGTGCGAGGCCGGAATCCGTGACGGTGATGGTCGGCGTCGGCGTCGCCGTCAGACCGGGAAGATTCGCCTTCGCTGCAAAGACGGCTGCGGCGGTCGCCTGGACGACCGTCTTGTCGGTCTGGGTCAGCATCGCCGGCCGCACGGCTGCGATCGCGGCCGCGTCGGCGGCTGCGTTCAATTGCTCCCGCTTGCGGACGGCCTGCGTGTAGTCGAGCGTCATGCCCAGGAGAAAGACGATCGGCACCATCGTGAGGGCGAAGATAACGGCGATGTTGGCCTTCCGGTCTCTTGCGAAACGGAGCACTACCCGGCGGAGCATGACCTTCATCCTGATTGCCGTCGTGGCGGCAGAGAGCAATTCCTAAAGTCTTTTGATCGGGGCAACCGGTGGGATTACCGCTGCCGGTCAGCCCGCCAATCGCAGGCTGGAATATGGATATGGCCTTCTTAATCAACACTTACGGGCAATCCACAAACAGGGAGTGCAACGGAGTGGGATGTTCCATATCGAGAAGACATCATTAACGTCGGTTAAACGCGATCGCAGAGATTGAGGGGTAAGCGGCCTCAGGTGCGGTCGATACGGCCTCAACGCCGGCGCTGGCGGGTGCGTCCGGTGGGCTGCGCAGCATCACCGCGCAGCAGGCACGTCGGTCTGGTTAAGGACGGCTATGGCACAGAGGCCAAGGCATCATGCCGTCATCGGGCATCTGCGCCATCGTCGTCTTCAACTTGCAGAATGGTGTCGGATAGCAGAGCGGCGGCCTTTTGAAGCGGCGCTATGAACCGGTCCAGTTCGGCGAAGCTCACGCGGGCCACCGGTACAGAGACGCCGAGGCAAGCGATCAACTCCCGATCCGGTGACAGAATGGGGACAGCGCACCCCACCACCCCCTTGACGTACTCTTCGTTTGTCTTGGCCCAGCCGCGTTGTCGCGTCTCCTCGAGAACCTTCATCAGCGCCTGGACATCGACGATCGTCGTTTTGGTGAATTTGGTGAGGGGTAGCGCGCGGCACAGCTTCGCCCGGATCCGCTCGGGCAGTCTGCTCATATAGATCTTTCCGGTCGACGTGCAGTGTAACGGCGCCGCTTCCCCCGGATTGAACTGAAGACCTTGCGGCTCCGAAACGCGAACGCTGTCGACATAGGCAACGACGTTGTCGCGTACGACGCCGATCTCACACTGTTCGCCGATTTCTTCCGCGACCGCCCGAAGCACCGCGTGCCGCCGCGCAGTGCGAAATGCAGCGCCGATGACAGTCGCGGACAGTGTGACGAGCTGGTTTCCCACAACGTACCGCTTGGTACCCAACGCCTTCTGAAGCAGTCCGCGGTCTTCGAGGTTTCCGATCAACCTGTGTGCCGTTGGAAGCGGCAGCGAAAGAGCCTTTGCGATCTCTGCGGCCGAGACGGCTTTGCGTTGGTCGGCAACATGCCGAACGATCGCGAAAGCACGATCCAACGGTCCTTCCTTCCCAATTCGCTTCGTCATTTCCCACCCGGCCAAAACTGGAAGTGAAATCAAGATCAACGCCGAGTATTATCATTTTTCGGAATAAAATATATTGAAATTCGACAAAATCAATTGTCGAAATCCTGAAAGCTCATATTCTTGGCGTCACCGGCGATTGACCAGAAATTGTGCAGTGCGGTCTCGCCGTTCCGAAAATCGCGCTCCGCCGCTTGGCCGGGAGCCAAGTTCTGCCGGCGCGCTCAACAGGAGATGTGCATGTCTCGTCATTACGACGTGGAAGCCGTGAGGAAGGAATTCCCCGCCGTCGAACGAATGGTCTATCTGGATTCCGGGTTTCAAACGCCGCTCGCGCGTCCCGTGAAGGCCGCGATCGAGCTTTTCCTTCGCGAGGGCTTCGAGACAGCCGGTCCGAAGAGCATCTGGCTCGATCGGGTCGAGCAGACCCGTGCCAAGGTCGCCCGCTTTCTCGGCGTGACGGCGGATGAGATTGCCTTCACGAAAAACACGTCGGAAAGCATGAACATTGCGGCAAACGCACTGCCGCTACAGGCCGGCGACAACGTCCTGATGATCCACGGCGATCACCCGAACAACGCCTACGCGTTCCTCAATCTGCAACGGAAAGGCGTCGAGATCCGCTTCATCCCGATGACGGACGTCGTCGACGCCGACAGCTTTGCTCCCTTCATTGACGAAAGGACGCGTGCGATCTCGATGTCGCATGTGACTTTTCACGCCGGTCACCGCTTTGACATCGAGAGCGTCGGCGCGATGTGCGTCAGGAACAAACTCCACTTCGTGGTGGACGTGATGCAGGCCATCGGAGTCGTGCCTGTTAACGCCAAGGCGATCGGCGCAAGCTTCATCGGCTCCGGCAGCCACAAGGGATTACTGGTTCCGCAAGGGCTCGGGCTGCTCTATTGGGACCAGACGCTCAAAGAGCTCGAGCCGACCTATCTGGCGGCTGCGAGCCTCGCCGAGATCCCGAGCGACCTCATCGCGCGTGCCGACGGGATGGCGCCCTCGCCGGCCGCCAAGCGCTTCGAGCTCGGCAACTTCAACCTGCCCGCAGTCCACGCCCTCGGTGCTTCGCTCGACATGATCGAGCAGATTGGGGTGCAGAACATCCAGAACCATTGCTTCGATCTCGGCGATCACCTGATTGCACGCCTGGACGAGCTGGGCGTCCGCCTCGTTGGTCCGCGCGAGCGCAAGCATCGCGCTCCGCACATCTACGTCATCGCCCTGCCCGCAGCAGACTGGCTCGGCCATTTCGAGGAGAACGGCGTGCGCGTGTCGCCCGAACGAGATGGCATTCGCGTCTCGCTCGGCATGTTCAACACCGCCACCGACATCGATCGCCTGATCGACGTCATCCGTCGGCGAGGGCTCGGACGCCCGTCCGTCGCAGCTTGAGTTTGACAAACGATGGGAAGGCAAAGACCATGAAGAAGCTCGTTCAGGTATTGGGACTTCTCCCGGCGCTCCTGGCTGTCAACGCAAGCCCGTCCGCGGCAGCCGACAGCGCGACGCTCGACAAGATCAAATCCAGCGGCGCGATCACGATCGGCTACCGTGAGGCTTCGATACCGTTCTCATACCTCGGGCCGGATCAGAAGCCGATCGGATTCTCGCTCGAGCTCTGCGCGGCGATCGTCGATCGCATCAAGGATGAGCTGAAGTTGCCCAGTCTGAAGGTCAACTACACGCCGGTGAACTCCTCGAACCGGATTCCCCTGATCCAGAGCGGGACTGTCGACATCGAATGCGGCGGCACCGCCAACGACAAGAAGCGGCAGGAACAGGTCTCGTTCTCGGTCGCAACGTTCGTCAGCCAGCCGCGCTGGCTCGTCAAGGCCGCCAGTGGCGTGAAGACCGCCGGCGATCTGAAAGGCAAGACGGTTGTCGCTACGCAAGGCTCCAACGCGGTCGGTTTCGCGCAGAGCGTCAACGCCAAGGAGCAGCTCGGCCTCAACATCGTCCAGGCCAAGGACCATGCGGAATCTTTCCTCATGCTGAACACCGGCCGTGCCGTCGCCTTCATGGAGGACGATATCCTTCTCGCCGGGCTCAAGGCTGCGGCGCCGAATCCGGACGCGCTCCTGTTCCTTTCCGAGGGTTACGCGAAGATCTACTATGGACTGATGTTCACCAAGGGCGATGCCGGCTTCAAGAGGCTCGTCGACGACGTTCTCTCCAAGCAGATGGCATCCGGCCAGTTCGAGAAGACCTACGCAAAATGGTTCACCATGCCGATCCCGCCCAAGGGTGAGAACCTCGCATTCCCGCTCACCGACGAGTTGATGGAGCGGATCGCACATCCCAGCGATGCCGTCGACTGATTGACGGAGCTGATCGTCTCGGAAAGTCATCCTCGTCCGCACCTGCAACCCGGAGGCTCGCGATGTTCGGAGTGCTTTTTGAACAGGCGGCAGACGGCCAGCGCTATATCGACTGGCTTCTGTCGGGTCTCGGTTGGACCCTGGCTCTGGCCTTCTTCGGCTGGTGGATCGCCTTCGGCATCGGCGTATTCGTCGGCGTGGGCCGCACAGTCCAGAATCGTTTCGTCTCGATTCCGGCCCGGCTCTACGTCGAGATATTCCGGAACATCCCTGTCCTGGTGCAGATGTTCCTCTGGTACTTCGTTTTCCCGGAGGTGGTGCCGACCGCGCTCGGAAATGCCATCAAGCAGATGCCGCCGCCTTGGGCATCGTTCTTCCCGGCTCTCCTTTGCCTCGGACTCTACACAGCGTCTCGAATAGCCGAGCAGGTCCGGGCCGGCATCGAAGCGCTTCCGAAGGGGCAGATTGAGGCCGCCAACGCTCTCGGCCTCAGTGGCTACCTCACCTATCGGTACATCGTCGTGCCGCAGGCTCTGCGCCTGATCGTGCCGAGCCTCACCAGCGAGGTGATGGGAATATACAAGAACACCTCCGTCGCACTCACGATCGGCTTGATGGAGCTGACCGCACAGGCGCGCCAGATCAGCGAGGCAACGTTCCAGACATTCTCGGCATTCGGCGCGGCGACGATCATCTATCTTTGCCTGGCGCTGGTTGCGTATCAGATCATGACGCTCATCGACAAGGCCTTCAGGATTCCGGGTAGCGCCCCGGTGAAGCTCACTGCTGAACAGGATCTCGCCGCCGACATGCAGCAAGGCAGCGCTCTGCCTGGCACCATGGAGACCGTGAAATGAACACCCTCGATTTCTCGATCGTCGCGCAGTCGTGGCCTTATCTCTGGTCGGGCCTGCTCTTCTCGCTTTCGCTCACGGCGGCCGCATTCGCCATCGGCATGGTGCTCGGAACCTGTCTTGCGCTGGTACAGCACTTCGAGGTCCCGGTGTTCGCGCAGATCGTCCGCGGCTACGTCGCGATCATCCGGTCGATCCCGTTGATCCTCGTTCTCTTCTGGTTCTTCTTCCTGGTGCCGATCGTGCTTGGGCACCTGAGCGGCAACGGCCGCCCGATTCCGATCGGGGCGACCTACACGGCGTTCATCACCTTTGGCTTGTTTGAAGCCGCCTACTACTCCGAGATCATCCGCGTCGGACTGCGGGCCGTGAACAAGGGTCAGTTCGAGGCCTGCCAGGCGCTCGCGCTGTCGACCTACGACACCTACCGTCATGTCGTTCTGCCGCAAGTCCTTCGCGTGGCGAGCCCGATCATCCTTAGCCAGACGATCATCCTGTTTCAGGACACGTCTCTCGTCTACGTGCTGTCGTTGACGGATCTTCTGGGCGCGGCTTCCAAGCTCGCACAGCTCAATGGACGTCTCGTCGAGATGTACCTCGTCGTCGCGGTGGCCTACCTCGCCATCAGCTCGGTGGCCTCCCAGTGCGTCGCCACCCTTCGCAAGCGATATGGCCTTGCCACAGCACGGTGATCCTCGGGATACCCAACGGCCTCGTATTCGGGAGACGAACATGCCTCAAGCGACTGTCAGCAATGCCACGCAGCCCAGTGCAATCGTCCTCGTCGAGAATGTGATGAAGCGATTCGGCGCATTCAATGCGCTGAACGACGTCAATCTCAGGGTCGGCAAGGGCGAGAAGATCGTGCTGTGCGGCCCCTCGGGCTCCGGCAAGTCGACGCTCATCCGGTGCATCAACCATATCGAGAAACACGACGGCGGCAGGATCGTCGTCGACGGTTTCGAATTGAGCAACCGCATGGCCGACATCAACAGCGTGCGCTGCGAGGTCGGGATGGTCTTTCAGAGCTTCAACCTCTTTCCGCACCTCACGGTCGCCGAGAACTGCATGCTGGCTCCGATGAAGGTTCGCGGCATCTCGCAAGCGGAAGCGCGCGATCGCGCACTCGGCTTGCTGCGGAAGGTCCGCATCCAGGATCAGGCGGACAAGTATCCCGCGCAATTGTCGGGTGGTCAGCAGCAACGCGTCGCCATCGCGCGGGCGCTGTGCATGCAGCCCAAGATCATGCTGTTCGACGAACCGACGTCCGCTCTCGACCCCGAGATGGTCAAGGAAGTGCTGGACACCATGGTCGAGCTGGCGCGAGATGGAATGACGATGGTCTGCGTGACGCACGAGATGGGATTCGCCCGCGAGGTCGCCGATCGGGTCGTCTTCATGGATCGCGGAAGCATCGTGGAGGAGGCCGATCCGGAGACATTCTTCCGGGCTCCGCGCACGGAACGGGCGAAGGGTTTCCTGAACCAGATCATCCACTAGAATCCCGCTCGGCCGAGACCAAGCGCCGTCGGTGACGGCAGCTGCTCGACGCGTTCGTCCACGGTCCCCGCTTCGAGACATATTGCCATTAGACTCCGCGCCGCAAACGTGGAGAATGCCCCCGCACGTTACGTGCGCAGTGCACACCAAGATGCGCCAGGGGAAACAAAATGCCGGCTGCCTTCCCGTCCTCCCTACCCACCATCCCGACCGCTCCTTTGACCGCCCGGATGCGCGATGCGTTGCGCGCGATCGTCGGCGAGAAGGGCCTGATCGAGGACGAGCACGGCAAGCAGCCGTTCGTGACGGATTGGCGCGGATTGCTGGTTGGCGGCGCGGGCGCCGTCGTTCGTCCTGGCAGCACCGAGGAAGTCTCGAAAGTGGTCCGGCTTTGCCACGAGCACGGCGTCGCGATCGTGCCGCAGGGTGGCAACACCGGTCTGATGGGCGGGGCCACGCCCTGGCCGGCGCACACCGGCATCGTGTTGTCGCTCGGCCGCATGAACCGCGTGCTGGACGTCGATGCCGTCGGCTACGCGATGACGGTCGAGGCCGGCTGCGTTCTCCAGACGCTTCAGGAGACCGCAAGCCGTCACGACAGGTTCCTGCCGCTCAGCCTTGGCGCCCAGGGCTCATGCATGATCGGCGGCAACCTGTCGACCAACGCCGGCGGCGTGCAGGTGCTCCGCTATGGCAATGCCCGCAATCTCGTCTTGGGGCTCGAAGTCGTGCTGGCCAACGGGGATGTCTGGGACGGACTGCGTGCGCTCAAGAAGGACAACACGGGCTACGACCTCAAGCACCTTTTCATGGGTGCCGAGGGAACGCTGGGCATCATCACGAAGGCCGTCCTCAAGCTATGGCCCGCGCCAAAGGACGTCTGCACGGCGTGGCTGGCGATCCGCGATCCGCGCGCGGCGCTGGAGATCCTGTCGGAAGCGCATGCGGCATCAGGGGACAATGTCGGCTCCTGCGAGCTGATGAGCCGCAGCGCCATCGACATGGTGCTGCGCCATATCCCCGGCACCCAGGATCCTCTCAAGGCGGACACGCCATGGTACCTCCTGCTTGAATGGTCGTCCTCGCGGGCCCGACAGGACGGGACCGAGGGCATGACCGAGAAGCTGGAGCAGTTTCTCGCCGATCAGCTCGAGGCCGGCCGCGTGCTCGACGCGGCGATCGCGCACACCGGAAATCAATCGCGCAACATGTGGCGCATCCGGGAAAGCGTCGCCGAGGCCTCCCGTGCCGAGGGGCCGGGACTGAGCTACGACGTGTCGGTGGCCATCTCCAGGATTCCCGGCTTCATCGACCAGGGGCTCAAGGCCGTGCTCGACATTCTCCCGACCATTCGCCCCTATCCTTTGGGGCACATCGGCGACGGCAATCTGCATTTCTCGTTCATGGGCCCCAAAGGCATGGATCAGCAGACGCTGACCCAATATTCGTCCGCCATCACGCGGGCCGTGAACGATCTCATCACCTCGATGGGCGGCTCGATCTCGGCGGAGCACGGCATCGGCATCGACAAGCTCGACGAGCTCAGTCACTACCGCTCGAAGACCGAGCTCGACATCATGCGCACCATCAAGCGCGCGCTCGATCCGCAGAACATCATGAATCCGGGCAAGGTGCTGCGGCTCTGATCGACGCCGGATAGCCTCGTCTACAACGATGCCTGCCTTCGCGCGACCTCCACGCGGGCGCCGTAGTCGGACTGGCCAACGGAGAAGTGAAAAAGACTGAGAGCGTCTCCGGTCAGGACCGCGTCGCCGGACGTGAGATGATTGAGGCCAACCCAGCCATCGCGCATCCAGACCACCCCGGGCTTCACGTCGTCGGTGACGCAGGCCTTTGCCGCGAACTCGCCCCGTTGATTGTAAATCCTGATCGCATCCCCGTTGCTGAGCTGACGCGCCTCTGCATCCACCGGCGATATCCAGAGTTGCGGGGCGACATTGTGCTTTGCCAATGCCGGGAGAGCCTGACCCTCGTCATAGAACGAATGAAAATGTGTCAGCGTCCTTCCGAAGCTCAGCGACAACGGATAGGGCGAAGCCTGGTCGCCGCCATGCACCGGAAGTGGCGGAAGCCCGAGCCTTGCCGCCTGCGGCGAGCAGAATTCGATCTTCCCGGACGGTGAATCGAATTTCCGATCCGCATAGGCGACCGCGGGCACGTTAAGAGGCAAAAAGCCGCCGGCAGCGCGCAGCGACGCAACAGTCGCATGGCCGGTTGTCGTGTCATTCAAGATGACATCGATCACCTCTTCGATCGACGCCCACGGAAAGAAGTCAGCAAGCCCGAGGGAGTCTGCCAAAGAACTCAGGATTTCATAGATCGGGCGCGTCTCTCCCTCCCGCTCTAGTGCACGCTCCATCAGATAGAGGTGCGTGTTCGTCACCTTAAATCCCAATTCCTCGAGCCAGGCGGTTCCAGGCAACAACACATCGGCGAAACGCCGCGCCGTTTCATTCATGAACAGATCGACGCAAACGACCAGACCCGTCTTGTCGAGACCATGGGAGATTTCACCGGCGTCCGCGAAGGACGACAGCATGTTGGTCCCCAGCAGGAGCAAAACCTTGAGCTGCCCGTCGGACAAGGCCTTTGCGATGTCGGGCATTTGATTGGCAACATAATTGCCCGACGCGCGTGCCACACCCGTATTCAGATTGCACATGGCCGCACTGTGGGCGCCATGACGTGGGCCGAGACCGCCGCCTGCAACCCCAAAATTGCCGGTCAACGCCGGCAGACAGCTGATCGCACGCGCCGCGCGCCAGCCGTTGGCACTCTTGTGCATGGAGCTGCCGCCGAGAAGGATCATGGCTGGTCGCGTGGACGCGTACGCTCTGGCGAACGACGCAATCTGGCCTTCCTCAAGACCGGTCTCGGCTGCTGCCCAGGCCGGCGTGAAGGGCAGAACGTGAGACGACAATTCCGCGAAGCCGACGGTATGCGCTTCGATAAACTCAGAGTCGTAGAGCTTTTCAGTGACGATGACGTGCATGACGGCCAAAGCGAACGCAGCGTCCGATCCAGGGCGGATCAGGAAAACTTCATCCGATTGAGCCGCCGCTTCCGTTCTCCTTACATCGATCGTGATGACTTTTGCCCCGCGACGCCGAGCCGCGACGATATGACGGGCGGTATTGGGCTGACTCGAAATGTTCGCGCCCCAAAGCACGATCATGTTCGAGTTCTCAGCCATATCCTCCTTGGTATTGACCTTGAGCGCGCCCGTCAGACCCACTCCAAAACCGCCAAGCCCCCAACAGACCATTGCAGGATGCCAGTTCTGGCATCCATACATATGCGCGAAACGCTGCATCAACTGCACCGTCACGGCACTGCCCACGGTGAAGCCGCCATGCCCCGCCCATAGACCCACCGCCTCGGGTCCAGCCGACCGCATCCGCTTCGCCATGAAATCCAGCGCCTCGTCCCAGCTTACCCGGCGCCAGATGTCGGTGCGGCGATCGTCGCGAATCTGGGGGTAGAGCAGTCGCTTCGGATTGCCGAAGATCTCGCTGGTCGCGCGCCCGCGAACGCAAAGAAACCCGGCACTGTCCGGATTATCCTTGTCTCCGCTCAGCGTCTTGAGCCGACCGCTCTCGACCTCAACCTGCATTCCGCAAAACGTCGGGTGGCAGTTCATCGGACACATGGTGCGGACGATCTTCGCATCGACAGCCGACATGAGCGAGCCCTCCCGGTCTCATTCCCGAGATGATCTTATCAGAGACGGGATAGGTCGGCAGCCCCAATGAGTTCCCCGTTCGCGCCGCTACGGCCGTATCGTCATGTTCTCCGGCGGACGCCGGTGACACACGACCAAGTCCGCTACGGCGCCTCCATCGCACTAACCCGCGGCTTCATTCGCCGTTGTTATTCGACACGCCAGCGCTATTGTGCGCGGGCGGCGCAGCCGCGGCATTCATCCAATAATTCAGATTATGGGAGAATCGCATGAAATTCATTACAACCTGGAGCGTACCTCAAGGCACCTTCAATGCGGCCGTCAGCCGTTTTCTGGAAACCGGCGGAGCGCCACCCGAAGGCGTCAAGATGCTGGGCCGGTGGCATGGCATGAACGGACAGGGATTTGCGATCTCTGAATCGAGCGATCCAAAGGCGATGTATCGGTGGCTCGCACAGTGGGCTGACCTGCTCCCATTGACCGTCACACCCTGTCTGGAGGATGGCGACGCGGGCGAAGTGATGGCCTCGCTGCCCAAGCGCTAATCGTCAATCCTCATGTCGCTGCCGCTGAAGACCGGCGGCAGTGACATCCCCGGCAGGTCTAAAATGTCGATCTGTCCGGCCGAAGGCGTGGCCGTTTCCGTGGCGGCTTACAACGAATGTGTTTGCGGGTATTTCGATAGGGCCGTCAGTGACGGCCGCGATTCCTTTAGCGCTCAGGTGGCGGGCGTGGAATCACCCATTGCTCGAGGCGATCGATTGATGCCTCCCGTTCATGCTGGCCCAGCCAAACCGTAAAGAGAACCAGCGCGGCGGCGAGAGCCCCGATGCCGAAATACAGGTTCCTCATGCGCGTTTGAATGCACAGCGCCGGAAATGGTTCCACGCATCACGACTTGCACCGCGCCGCTCCACGAGGAGCGAAGCGACGAAGCAATCCAGACGGCCTCCGCGGGTAAAGTCAGGATTGCTTCGCGGAGCCCGTCATCGGGACTTCGCTTCGCGCGCCCCCGGTTGCTCGCCATGACCGCAACCTAAGGCCTGATCGTCATGTTCTCCGGCGGCCCCGCCTTCCGCAGCGGCTCGGCCAGCCTCGCGAACTCGCACAGCAGCGACCGCGTCTTCCGGGGATCGATGATCTCCTCGACCCAGAATTTTTCGGCGGAGCGGAACGGCGAACGCAGCTTGTTGAGACGTTCCTGGATCTCCTTGAGCTTGCCCGCCTTGTCCTCGGCCGCATCGATGTCGGCACGGTAGGCGGCTTCGATGCCGCCTTCGAGCGGCAGCGAGCCCCAATAGGCTGACGGCCAGGCGTAGCGGATCGAGAAGCGGTCGGCGGGCTGATGCACCACGCCGGCGACACCGAAGGCGTTGCGCAGGATCACGGTGCACCAGGGCACGGTGGTCTGGTTGACCGCGGCCATGGCGCGGACGCCGTGGCGGATGGTGGCGGCCTTCTCGGCATCGAGGCCGATCATGAAGCCCGGGCAGTCCATGAGATAGACGATCGGCAGATGAAACGTTTCCGCGAAGTCGACCCAGCGCACCACCTTCTGGCACGCATCCGCAGTCCACGAGCCGCCATAGTGAAAGCTGTCGCTCGCAAGCACCATCACCGCCCTGCCCTCGAGCCGGGCGAGACCGACGATGATTGGCTTGCCGAAATTCTTGGCGACCTCGAAGAACGAGCCCTTGTCGACGACCTGCTCGACGATCGGCCGCATCTTGTAGACCTGCTTGCGGTTGCGCGGCACCGCATTCATCAGGGCTTCTTCGGTGCGCTCCGGATTGTCGGTGCAGGGCAAGGTCGGCGGCAGTTCGTAGACCGATGACGGCAGATAAGAGAGGAAACGTCGCGCGCAGGCGAACGCCTCTTCTTCCGTATCGACGGCGTGATCGACCGCGCCGGCGCGAGTCTGGATGTCGGCGCCGCCAAGCTCCTCCTTCGAGAGGTCCTGCCCGAGCGCCTTCACCACCGGCGGCCCCGCGACGAACATCGCGGACTTCCTGGTCATGATGGAATAGTGGCTGGCGGCAAGGCGCGCCGCGCCAAGGCCCGCGACCGAGCCGAGACCGAGCGCGACGACCGGCACGCGCGACAAATTCTCCGTCGTGAAGCGATACCAGCGCGTGCCGCCGATGCCGCCCGGCAGATTGGCCGCGCCCTTGGTCTCGATGGTCTTGACCGAGCCGCCGCCGCCGGAGCCCTCAATGATGCGGACGATGGGCAGACGGAAGTCGTGCGCCATCTCCTCCGCCATCAACGGCTTGGCCGAGATCGACGCATCGGCCGAGCCGCCGCGGACGGTGAAATCGTCGCCGACCACGACGACCGTGCGGCCTTCGACGCGCGCGCGGCCGAACACGCAGTTCGCCGGCGTCAATTTCTGCAACTCGCCGCTGGAATCGTACTCACCGATGCCGGAGACGGCACCGATCTCGTGAAAGGTGCCGCTGTCGATCAGTCTGTCGATACGCTCCCGAACAGTCAGTCGGCCCTGGTCATGCTGACGCTTGACCTTGTCAACGCCGCCCATCTCCCGCGCGAAGGCTTCGCGCCGGGCGAGCTCGTCGAGTTCCGGCTTCCAGTTCATTCACTCCCTCCGAATTGATCGGCTTGTTATTGTTATGCACGGCCATTGCGACCGGTTTGCGCGAGAGGCGGTTGTTGAAGACATCACCTTCGGCGCCCTCCATCAGGCTTCCGAGCGAGCGGCCGAGCGCGACCATCAACGGCGCGACTTCCGCATGCAGACGCTGCTCGTCATACATCGACGACAACAGCCCGATCGTGATGACGACGAAGGTCTGGTATTGCGGCGACCAGATCGGCACCGCGAGGCCGTTGATGTGCGGGCTCCACAGGCCGCAGGCCGTGACATAACCGCGCTCGAGCAACGACTGCCTGTTGGCCTCGATGCGGGGCCGCAGGATCTTTGCAGCTTCGGGCGCTTCCCGTTCCATGTCCGTAATGAAGGCATCGCCGACTTCAGGCGAAAGCGCCGCGGTGTAGGCCGCGCCCGCGGCCGTCGAGGCCATCGAGATGCGGCTGCCGGTGCCCTCATGCAGACCGAGCGCAGTCGCCGAGCGCGCGAACTGGAGATAGACCAGATGGAAGCGATCGGGGACGACGAAGCCGACAGTGCCTGGCAATTGCTCGGCGACTTCCTGCAGCCGCTGCCGGATCATGCTGCGCAGCTGCGCGCCCTTCATCATCGAGGCGCTCATCGCCACCGCGCTCGGGCCGATGCGATATTTCTGGTCGCGCGGCAGGTACACGAGTTGCCCCATCCGCGTCAGCGTGTGCGTGAGCCGCGACACCGTCGAGCGCGGCAGGCCGCAGCGATTTGAAATCTCGAGATTGCCGAGTCGGGCCTCATGGCCCTCGAAGCATCGCAACACGTCGAACGCGCGCGACACCACCTGGATGACATCACCCTCGCCGGCATCGCCAGCGAGCGCACCTTGCCTGCTTAACCGCTCCGATCGTCGTCCCATGTTCCCTACCGTTCGTTCCGCTCTGCGGAATTAAATTCCACTTGCAGACGACGCTACCTCAGGCATTTTGCAACGACAACAAAAAGGCGATGGCATGCCAGAAATTAAGATCGTCACGGAGGTCGCGGGTCGCATCTGCGCAACTCCCGTGCAAGTTGGAGGAACCGTTGCGGATGGCGATGACGTTGTAGTCGTCGAAGCCATGAAGATGGAGATACCTGTGCCCTCGCCCGCGAGCGGCACGATCAAATCGCTGCTCGTCAAGCTCGACGATGTCGTCGCCGAAGGACAGGCGATCGCGATCGTCGCGAACTGACTGCATTATCCGTGGCTTCCGCGACAATCTGTCTGCCTCATCGCCGCGTTCGCGGTACGGCGTTGCCATCGCCTGATCGCGATGACATGATCCGTTTCAAACAAAAAACTGTTTCAAACAAAGAATGAAACTCTTCGCGGCAAACGCGAGGATCATTGGAGGGAAAAATGCTTCGTGAGCTGACCATGCTCGCGCCTGCCTTGGTTGCGGGCATTTCTTTTGCGTCTACAAGCTATGCAATCGCCGAAGACATCAAGCTGCCGGCGACATTGACGTTCACCGCCTATGACACCGGCACCGCCGGCTTCAACATCGCGGTCGGCGTCGGCAAGATGATGAAGGACAAATACGGCACCGATGTGCGCGTGCTGCCCGCAGGCAACGACGTCGCGCGGCTTGCACCATTGCGCGCCAAGCGCGCGGCGTCATCGGCGATGGGATCGGGTACCTATTTCGCGCAGGAAGGCGTGTTCGAGTTCGGCTCGAAGGAATGGGGCCCGCAGCCGCTCCAGATCATGCTCTCGAGCGTCGATTGCAATTGCGGTTCGCTTGGGGTCGCAGCCGATAGCGGCGTGAAAGATCTGAAAGACCTGAAAGGCAAGCGCGTCGGCTTCGTCGTCGGCTCGCCCGCGCTGAACCAGAACTCGCTCGCGGTGCTCGCCTTCGCAGGCCTGACGCAGAAGGATGTCAAGGTCGTCGAGTTCGCGAGCTACGGCGCGATGTGGAAGGGCCTGATCAACAACGACACCGACGCCGCCTTCGGCACCACCATCACCGGCCCCGCCAAGGAAGCCGAGACCTCGCCGCGCGGTCTGGTCTGGCCGCCGCTGCCCGCCAAGGACAAGGAAGGCTGGGCGCGGATGCAGAAGGTCGGCTCGTTCTTCTTCCCGCAGACGGCAACCTGCGGCGCCGGCATCACGCTGGACAAGCCGATCGAGCTCGGCAACTACCCCTATCCGATCTTCGTCGCCTATGCCTCGCAACCGGCAGACCAGGTCTATGCGATGACCAAGGCGATGATCGTCAGCTACGACGCCTACAAGGACTCCGCGCCCGGCGCCGGCGGGCTCGCCGCCGACCGGCAGACCAAGAACTGGGTGGTGCCCGTGCATCCCGGCGCGGTGAAGGCCTTGAAAGAAGCCGGGCAATGGTCTGACGCGCAGGACGCCCACAACAACAAGCTGTTCAAGCGACAGGAAGTGCTTGGCGCGGCGTGGGCGGATTACGGCAAGTCCAATCCGCCGTCGGACGAAAAGGCCTTCCTCGAGGGCTGGATGAAGGCGCGCGCCACGGCGCTGGCCAAGGCCGACATGCCGAACGGGTTTGACTGACCGTCAAGCTGCCTGCCGCAGAACTGTTTTAGGAGAGCGCCGATGTCAGAGACTGCGGCAGCGCCGGCGACGAAGGTTGAGTTCGCAGATCCGCATCTCGGCGCCGCCGCCGACTTGCAGGAAGCCGAGGTCACGCGCGTCCGCACATTGAAGGGCGCGTGGCGCTGGGTGCTGATGGCGGCCACCGCAGCCACTATTCTGTTGTGTGTGAACCAGCAATTCTCGCTGCGGTTCTTCATCGACTACACCCAGCTCAACACCGAATATTTCTACCTGCTGATCGCGTTGATGCTCCCGTTCACCTTCCTGATCTTTCCGGGATCGGAGAAGGCGCCGCTCGACCGCATCCCCTGGTATGACCTGCTGCTGTTCGCCGCGACCTTCGGCTCGGCGATCTGGCTGATGCTCAACATCCGCAAGGCCGCGCAATTCGGCTGGGAGTTCGATGGCGCGCCTGGCAACGTCATCGCCGCCGGGCTCGTGATGTGGTTCGTGCTGATGGAGGCGCTGCGGCGCACCGGCGGCTGGAGCCTGCTGCTCAGCGTGCTGCCCTTCACGCTCTATCCGCTGTTTGCGGACTCTTCCTGGCTCGGGCCGTTCCGCGGCACGCAGTCGACGCTGCAGCAGACCACGTCCTATCACATGCTCTCCGGTGAGAGCCTGCTCGGCATTCCCATCCAGGCCTTTGCCGACACCGTGATCGGCTTCCTCGTCTTCGGCACCGCGCTGATGATGACGGGCGCGGGCAAATTCTTCATCAACATCGCCTTCGCGATGTGCGGCACCTTCCGCGGCGGCGCGGCAAAGGTCTGCGTGTTTGCCTCCGGCCTGCTCGGCACCGTCGGCGGCAGCATCGTCTCCAACGTGCTGACGGCGGGCACGATGACGATCCCTGCGATGAAGAAGACGGGGTTCACGCCGTCCTATTCCGGCGCGATCGAGGCCTGCGCTTCGACCGGCGCCGTGCTGGCCCCGCCCGTGCTGGGCGCCACCGCCTTCGTCATGGCGCAGTTCATGAACACGGGCTATGCCGACGTCGCGCTCGCCGCGACCATCCCCTCGATCCTCTATTATGTCGGCCTGTTCGCGCAGGTCGACGCCTATGCCGCCCGCCACAAGCTGAAGGGCCTGCCACGCGCCGAGCTGCCGCGCTTCTGGGACGCTTTCAAGGAGGGCTGGTATTATCTCTTCGTGATTGTCGTGCTCGTGGTCATGCTGCTGTATTTCAAGCGCGAGAGCCACGCGCCGTTCTACGCCTCCGTGCTGCTCGTGATCCTGCATCAATGGTCCGGGCCGGCGCGCTGGAGGCTCGGCAATACGCTGGTGCTCGCCGGTTCGATCGCGGCAACGGCTGCGATGTTCTGGTTCGGCGTGCTCAACGCCGCGCTGTGGGGCATGTGCCTGCTGGCAGCACTGAACGAATTCTTCCCCGGCAAGAACTGGGGCGGCGCGCGCTGGCTGCATTTCCTCGAACTCAACGGCAAGACCTTCGTCGAGCTGATCGCGATCCTCGCCGGCTGTGGCCTGCTGATCGGCGCCTTCTCGCTCACCGGCGTGATCTCGAGCCTCGCCAACGACCTGCTCAGTATCGCCGGGGGCGATGCCTTCCTGCTGCTGATCATGTGCGCCATCACCAGCCTGATCCTCGGGCTCGGGCTGACCACGACCTCCTGCTACATCTTCCTGGCCATTCTGGTGGCGCCGGCGCTGGAGAAGCTCGGGCTCAACAAGATGGCGGTGCACATGTTCATCTTCTACTGGGGCATGCTGTCCTCGATCACGCCGCCGGTGGCGATCGCCTCCTTCGCGGCGGCCGGCATTGCCGGCGCTCCCGCGATGAAGACGGGCTGGGAGAGCATGTGGGTGGGCAGCATCATCTATTTCATCCCGTTCTTCTTCGTGCTCAATCCGGCGCTGCTGCTTCAGGGCAGCAACCCGTATCTGGAGGCATTCGGGCTGACCGGACTTGCCTGCTTCGGCATCGTCTTCATCTGCGGCGGCATCCAGGGCTACCAGGCTTTTGTCGGCGACCTTCGCGGCGCGGGCCTGATGGAGTGGCCTTTGCGGGTGCTGCTGGTGATCGGCGGTTTTGTCGTGGCCACCCCGGGCGGCGGGATCATGCCGCTGTCGCAGATGCAGGTCACGCTGCTGGGCCTCGCGATCCTCGTGCCCACGGTTTTGATCGCCCTGCTGCTGGTCCGGCGGCAGGCCGTGGTGCCGGACGGGTTGCGCGTGCCCTGATTGCGTTGCACAAAGACAGGCGATGACAACGCACTCGCCTGCCGCCTCCGCCTGGACCCGCTCGAAGCCGCCCTTGCTGCGGTTTCTGGGCAATTGTCTCAACGAATTCTCGGCCGAGACCTCCGGCGCCGTCGCCGACTACATCCCCGAGCTGAGCAAGGCCGACCCTGCCCATTTTGGCATCAGCCTCGCGACGCTGGACGGCCATGTCTACGAGGTCGGCGACAGCCGGGTGCCCTTCACCATCCAGTCGATGTCGAAGCCCTTCGTGTTCGCGCTGGCCCTGGACCTCCTGGGCGCCGGCCGCGTCGAGAGCGCGATCGGCGTCGAGCCCTCGGGCGATCCCTTCAACTCGATCCGGCTCAATTCCGACAACCATCCGTTCAACCCGATGGTCAATGCCGGCGCGATCGCCTGCACCGGGCTGATCTATGACAACAAGGGCACGGAAGCCTTCGAGCAGATCCGGCTTGCGCTCAGCCGCTTTGCGGGGCGCGATCTCGCGGTGGACGAGGCCGTTTACAGCTCGGAGAGCCAGACCGGCGACCGCAACCGCGCCATCGGCTACCTCCTCAAGACCAATGCGGTGATCTCGGACAATGTCGCCGGCGTGCTCGACGTCTATTTCCGGCAATGCGCGGTGCTGGTCACGGCGCGCGACATCGCGGTGATGGCGGCGACGCTCGCCAATCGCGGCGTCAATCCCGTGACGGGCGAGCAGGTGCTGACGCCCTACGCGATCTCGCGGACGCTCTCGGTGATGACGTCGTCGGGCATGTACGACTACGCCGGCGAATGGATCTACCGGATCGGCATCCCCGCCAAGAGCGGCGTCGGCGGCGGCATCCTGGCCGCACTCCCTGCCCGCCTCGGCCTCGGCAGCTATTCGCCGAAGCTCGACAAGCACGGCAACAGCGTGCGCGGCATCAAGGTCTGCGAGGCGCTGTCCTCGCATTACGACCTGCACATGCTCAACCGCAGCGACGACGCCCGCAACGCCGTCATCGCCGACTACGACATCGGCAAGAGCCCGTCGCGGCGCGTGCGCCGGCCGCAGGAGCGCGAGATTCTGGCCGGGCATGAGCAGGAGGTGCGGGTCATCGAGCTGGTCGGCACGCTGTCGCTGTCGGCGGTCGACTATGTCTCGCGCAGGCTGGCCGGACAGCCGCGGCCGCAAATCGTGATCTTCGATCTCCACCGCGTCACCTCCACCACCCGCGCCGGGGCGCGGCTCGTGGCCGAGGCGTTCGAGGAGCTGGCAGCGCTGAACGTGACCGTCGTACTGTCGGGGGTCAGGCGTGCGTCGAAGGAATGGGACAGCCTGCGGGAATGGACGGCGGAGCTGAAGAACGTCCGCGACTTCTATTTGCTCGACACCGCGATCGAATGGGCGGAAGACCAGATCGTCTACCGCTACGGCGGCTCGATCGATTTCCACGAGACCACCGAGCTTGCCGAGCAGCCGCTGCTATCAGGCATGAGCGAGGAAGAGCTGACCGACCTCGCCTCGATCTGCACGATCCGGACCTTTCCATCCGGGGCAAAGATCATCACGACCGGCGACCCCGCCGATTTCCTGTTCTTCCTGCGCAGCGGCGCCGTACATGTCACCCTGCCCGACGGCGTGCGGCTGGCGACGCTGACCGCCGGCATGGCCTTCGGCGAGATGGCGCTGCTGGAGCCGACGCGTTCGGCCGATGTTTTCGCGGACATGGCGGCGACCGCATTCGAGGTGCCGCTGAAGGATTTCGAGCGCTTCCGCAAGCAGCACCCGCGCGCTTCCGAGCGCATCATGCGCAATCTGGCGCAGCTGCTCGCCGACCGCCT
Organism: Bradyrhizobium sp. LA6.1; assembly: GCF_040547805.1. Lineage (NCBI taxonomy): Bacteria > Pseudomonadati > Pseudomonadota > Alphaproteobacteria > Hyphomicrobiales > Nitrobacteraceae > Bradyrhizobium > Bradyrhizobium sp. LA6.1. The sequence continues at coordinate 97,023 of NZ_JBEPQK010000006.1, forward strand.
GATCGTCGCCAATGCCAAGGTCGACATTCTGACGTCGACGTGAGCGCGCTGATCCGGGTCAGCGGCTCGCGGCTTCGCTCAGTCGCCGCTTGATCTTGGCAGCGCTGGCCTTGAGCAATTCGGACGGCTGCTGGCCGGTCGCGGCGCACAGGCAGGCCCAGTAATAGATGACATCGCCGAGCTCATCGACGAGGCCCGCCTTGTCGAGCCAGTCATCGCGCAGCAGCTTCTTGATGTGGTCGGCGACCTCGCCGGATTCGCCGGCGAGGCCGAGCCCGAGATAGGACAGCCGCTCGTTGGACGGATGCTCATCGACTTTCGCAATGCTCGCGGCCCAGACCGCGTATTCATCGATCGTCATCGGCAAACCTCGCCACAGTTTTTGGATCAGCCCACCACTTCCGTGACGGGCTGGAGGTCGATTTCAAAAGTCTCCAGAAATTTCGAGGTCATGATGTAGAAGCCGACCGAGAGCTGGAGCTCGACCAGCGCGGCCGGTGTCAGCTTCGACGCGATCGCCTTGAACGTCGCATCCGTCGGCTTCTTCAGCTTCACGATCTCGTCGGTGAAGGCGAGTGCGGCGCGCTGCACCTCGTTGAAGCAGGTCGCGGCCTGCCAGTTCTCCAGCGCCTCGTTCTGCTCGTCGGTGACGCCGACATTCTTGCCGATGCGCTTGTGCGCGACGATCTCATACGGCGCCTCGCACAAAATCCCGGTGCGGGTGATCGCGAGCTCGCGCACGATGGGATCGAGCTCGCCCTTGTGGCGGATGGCTCCGCCGAGCCGGCAGTACTGCTCAAAGTAGCTCGGCGAGTGCGCCATCATGCGGAAGATGTTGGCGTTGCGGTTCTTGTCGAGAATTTCGCGGGTGCGGTCGGACGCCTTGAACGGGTCGCTGTAGTTGATGCGGGCCATGATTTACCTGAAGATTTCCTTGACGATTTCCTTGGGCCTTTGATGCTTTTTGTCGTTAGCGGCGAGAGTCCCACGAAACTGTATTCTGGCGTGACCGCAACAGCAACATCATCGAGTCAAAATGCCGCCGCATTGCTGATCGACCTTGGGACAGTCGATATTCGCCGTGTGGGGACAAATCACGGTGAATACTCGCAAGGGGTGTTCCGAGTAAAAAACAATTGACCGTCGGGTGCGCTAGCCGCGCAACGATGAGTCACGCCCAAGTCTAGGGAGAAAAAGGCATGAAGGAAGCCACCAAGGGGGCGGCCTCGGGAGCGCTCGCGCATATGCTGGCGGTGACGGCGATGCTCGTCATCGCCAGCATATTGTTCTACGGGCGTTAGCAAGAGTTGCGTAGAGTGTTTTCGTCATTCCGGGGTGGCTCTCGCACAAGCCAGGCTCAGAATCCCGTTCCAGGCTCGGTCCCTCGGACCGCCCCCGAATGACGGATCCTACTATTTCCTTTTGCTGAAAAACGGCACGAGCTTGCCGGCAAACGTCGGGAAGCTCGCAGTGACCTCATCGCCGATAGCTAGATTCGTCTCGCCGTGCGCCATCATGCGAAATCCCTCTGCGCAATCGACCAGCAGGATGTTGTAGGGCAAGTGCGCCCGGGTCTCGGGCGTGGCGGCGCGGCAGACCAGCGAAGTCGCATAGACGCTGCCCTTGCCGCAGGCGCGCGCATCGCGCGGATCGGGCGCGCCGCAGGCCGCGCAGAAGGCGCGATGGAAATACTGCGCATGGCCGCATGCGCCGCAGGTCTGAAAGGTGATGGCCTGCTCACCCTTGGTCCAGTCCGCGATTCGTTCGCTCATCGCACGCGCTCCAGAAACATGCTCACGTGGGACGACAGCACGCCGCCGTCGCCGTGCAGCAGCGCGATCGATGCGTCGCGCACCTGGCGGCTAGCCGCCCGCCCCGTCATCTGCAAATGCGCCTCGACCAGATGCGCCATCGCGCCGCCGACGCCGCAATGGCCATAGCTGAGCAGGCCGCCATGGGTGTTGAGCGGCATCGCGCCGTCGCGGCTGAAATGGCCTGATCGCACGCGCGCAGCCGCCTCGCCGCGGCCGGCGAGGCCGAGGTCTTCCAGCAGCATGGCGAGCGTGATCGTAAAGCTGTCGTAGATCGCGGCGTAGCGCACGTCGGAGATCGCAAGGCCGGTGGCCTCCTTGGCGCGGGCGATGGAGATTTCAGCACCGAGCTCGCTGAGCGCGGGCGCGGCCGTCACGTGCTGATGGGTATGCGCCTGGGCGCAGCCGCGGATGCGCACGCCGGCCTCGCCGGTCCGCTCACGGCTGATGACGAAAGCCGCGCCGCCGTCCGACACCGGGCAGCAGTCCAGCAGCTTGAGCGGCATTGCCACCGGCTTCGAGGCGATGACATCGGCGACCGTGATGGGATCGTGGAATTGCGCGCCGGGATGGGTGCAGGCGTGCGCGCGCATCAGCACCGCGAATTCGGCGAGATCCTCTTCCGTCACGCCGTATTCGTGCATGTAGCGGGTGGCGACCAGGCCGTAATAGGCGGGAATGGTCGGGCCGAGCGGCACCTCGTAGTCGGGATGCCCGACCTGCGCCAAAGCCTGGATCGAAGCGTCGCGGCTTTGGCCAGTGAGGCGGTTCTCGCCAGCAACGACGAGGACGTTGCGCGCGACGCCCGCCTCGACGAGGTGATGGGCCAGCATGGTCATAGCAAGGCCCGTCGCGCCGCCGACCTGCACGGCGTGCGCGTAAGACGGACGGATGCCAAAATGCTCGGCGAAGACGGTGGCCAGCATGATGTGGGGCGAGACGGTCGAGTAGCCGCAGAGGATGCCGTCGATGTCGGCGCGCTTGAAACCGGCATCGTCGAGTGCGGCTTGCGCCGCCTTGCTCATCAGGTCGAGCGAGGACGAGCCTTCGTGCTTGCCGAAAGGTGTGAGGCCGACGCCGGTGATGAAGCTCATGATGCCCCTCCCTGCTCCGGCGGCGAACGCGTGACGCCATCGCGGACCATCGCGTCGATCTCGTCCGCGGAATAGCCGATCTCACGCAGGATCTCCGCGCCATGCTCGTTGAGCCGCGGCGCCAGCCTTGCCGGCTCGGCCTCGGTCTCCGACCAACTGGCCGTCACCTTCATGCTGCGGATCGGGCCTTCGGTCGGATGGTTCACGACCGGGAAGAAGCCGGTGGCTTCCAGATGCTCATCGTGCAGGATCGACGCGAGGTCGTGCATCGGCATCACGGGCACGTCGGCCTTGGTCAGCAAATCGATCCATTCGGCCGTGGTGCGCGTCTCGAAGATGCGCGCGAGCTCGGCATAGACGACGTCGATATTGGCGGCACGGCCGGCGAAGGTCGCGAATTTGGGGTCGGCACGCAGATCGTCGCGGCTCGTTGCCTTGAAGAAGTTCTCCCACTGCTTGTCGTTGTAGACGATGACGCTGAGATAGCCGTCCGAGGTCTTGTAGGGCCGGCGGTCGCGCGAGAGGTGGCGGGCGTAGCCGCCCTTGTCGAGCGGCGGCTCGTAGGTGAGCCCGCCCATGTGGTCGCCCATGACGAAGCCGGCCATGGTCTCGAACATCGGGATGTCGACGCGCTGGCCGCGGCCGGTGCGATCCCGATGCACGAGGCTGGCACAGATCGCGCCGACCGCAGTGAGACCGACGATGCGGTCGACCAGCGCATTGGGCACATAGCGCGGCACGCCGTCACCGGTCTGCGCCATCAAGGCGGGGAGCGCGGTCGCGCCCTGGATCAAATCGTCGTAGGCGGGCTTGGCGGCATATGGCCCGTCCTGGCCGAAGCCGAACACCCCGGCATAGACGAGGCGCGGATTGATTGCGGAGACGACGTCGTAGCCGAGCTGAAGCCGCGCCATCGCCTGCGGGCGGACATTGTAGACGAGAACGTCGGCGTCCTTCAGCAGCCGCAGCACGGCATCGCGGCCAGCGGGCTTCTTCAGGTCGAGGCAGATCGAGCGCTTGCTGCGGTTGGTATTGAGGAACACCGGGCCCATGCCGGCATGGCGCATCGGGCCGATCAGGCGAGTGACGTCGCCGTCGAGCGATTCCACCTTGATCACGTCGGCACCGTAGTCGCCGAGCATCTGGGTCGCATAGGGACCCATCAGCACGGTGGTCATATCCACGACCTTGATGCCCTTCAGCGGCCCCATCCGTTCGCTCCCGATTGCGCGGGCTCAACCTGGCCCTGCGATTTCGGTCCAGCTAAGGGCAGCGACGCCGCGCGCGCAAGGGCGGCCGGGGTATGGCCGCATGCGCGGTGCCGCGGCCGCTATTTCTTCTGGCGGGATTCGCGGATCTTGATGAGACGGTCGAGCTCATCGTTCTGCTGGTTGATCCGGTCGGCGATCCGCGACTCGTTCTGCTCGCCGGAGGCGGCCGCGGCCTGCTCGATGAGCTGCCGGATATTGTCCTCGAGGATCGCGATGCGATCGTTGAGTGCGTCTATCGACAGCGAGTCTTCGTAGTCATTGCCCATGATGCATTCCCTGCCAATCAATGAAGAGCCGCAGGATGGGCAAAGCGTAGCGTGCCCACCATGATCTAGCGCAACAAAAAGGTGGGCACGGCGCAAACGCGCCTTTGCCCACCCTACGAGAACTTACTTCAGCGGCTCCAGCACGGAAACGTAATTCGCGACCGCTGCGCCGCCCATGTTGAAGATGCCGCCAAGCTTGGCGTTCTTGAGCTGCATGCCCTCGGGCGCCTGGCCAGCGAGCTGCATCGCGGTCATCACGTGCATGGAGACGCCGGTGGCGCCGATCGGGTGGCCCTTGGCCTTCAGGCCGCCGGACGGATTGACCGGCAGCTTGCCATCCTTGAGGGTCCAGCCTTCCTTGATGGCGCGGGCACCCTGCCCCTTCGGCGTCAGGCCCATCGCTTCGTACTCGATCAGCTCGGCGACGGTGAAGCAGTCATGGGTCTCGACGAAGGAGAGATCGGTGAGCGCAACGCCCGCCTTCTCCAGCGCGCGCTGCCAGGCGACCGTGCAGCCCTCGAACTGGAGGATGTCGCGCTTGGACATCGGCAGGAAGTCCTGGGCGTGCGCGGTGGCGCGGAAGCCGATCGACTTGCTCATGCCCTTGGCGGTCTCGGCATCGGCCAGCACCAGCGCCGCGGCGCCGTCGGAGACCAGCGAGCAGTCGGTACGCTTCAGGGGACCCGCGACATAGGGGTTCTTCTCGCTCTCGGCGCGGCAGAACTCGAAGCCAAAATCCTTGCGCATCTGGGCGAAGGGATTGGCGACGCCGTTCTTGTGGTTCTTGGCCGCGATCAGCGCCAGAGCATCGGACTGGTCACCGTATTTCTGGAAATAGGAGCTGGCGATCTTGCCGAACACGCCGGCGAAGCCGCCGACGGTGTCGCCGTCCTCCGGCAGATAGGATGCCTTGAGCAGGTTCTTGCCGATCTCAGGCCCGGGGGTGCGGGTCATCTGCTCGACCCCGACGACGAGCACGATCCTGGCCGCGCCTGCGTCGATCGCACGCAGGCCCTGATGGACCGCGGCGGAGCCGGTGGCGCAGGCGTTCTCGACGCGGGTCGTCGGCTTGAAGCGCAGCTTCGGGTCGGCCTGGAGCACCAGCGAGGCGGTAAAATCCTGCGGCGAGAAGCCGGCGTTGAAATGGCCGAGCACGATCTCGTCGACGTCGGACGCGGAAATGCCGGCATCGGCCATCGCCTCGTTGGCCACGCGGGTGACGAGGCTTTCGACGGTCTCGGTGTCGAACTTGCCGAACGGCGTATGCGCCCATCCGACGATGCTGGCGGTCATGGTCATCTCCCTGGGGTCTCTTACTGACCTAAGTCTTAGCCCACCAACCGCAAGACTTCACGTGGCTTTCAGGGCCTTGAGGGTGCGCTGGCAGATGGCAGTTATGCCGGCCCAGTTCCCGGCCTTGATCTCCGCCGACGGGCATAGCCAGGAACCGCCGACCGCGACCACGTTGGGCTCGGCAAGCCAGGTTGCCGCATTGGCCTCGCCCACACCGCCGGTCGGGCAAAACCGCACGTTCGGGAACGGGCCGCCCAGCGCGCGCAGGCCCTTGATGCCGCCGGCCTGCTCGGCCGGGAAGAATTTTGCGACGTCGAGGCCGTACGACAGCGCCAGCATCAGTTCGGACGCCGTGGCAATGCCCGGCGCGAACGGCAAGGAGCTGTCGGCGGCGACCTTCAGGAGATCGGGGGTCAGGCCCGGGCTGATGCCGAACGCGACGCCGAGCTTCTCGACGCGGACGAAATCGGCCGGATTGAGGATCGTGCCGATGCCGACGACCGCCTCGGGCACCTCGGCCATCATCGCCCTCGCCGCCTCGATCGCAACGGGGGTGCGCATGGTCACCTCCAGCGTGCGGACGCCGCCGGCCACCAGCGCTTTCGCCAGCGGCACGGCATCCTGGATCCGCTCGATGGTGAGGACAGGAATGACGGTCGCGGCCTTGAACAGCGCGACGAGGTGGTTCTGTTGGGCAGTCGTGGTCATCTTGGCTTTCGTTTCACTTGGTCGCTTGACGCGTGGTCGCCGGCCGGTGCCGCTTCTTCGGCGGCATGGCATAGCCCGGAATGATGGCGCCGGCATAGCAGATCACGAGGCTGGCGAGGCGGTGCCCGGCCTGGGCCGCCTCGACCGGATCGGAGCCGCCGAGCCGGGCCGCGATATAGGCCGCGGCAAAGCTGTCGCCCGCCGCTGTGGTGTCGACGACCGGGTTTGTCATGGGCTCGGCGCGGACTTCGCTGGTGCCGCCGGGAAAGCGCAGCAGGCTGACGGGCTCGGCGAGACGGAACACCAGCTCGGGCGTGGGAATGCGCGCCATCAACTGCTCGTGGCTTTCGCCGGGATAGAGCGCGAGCAGATCCTCGGTCGAGGTCAGCACGATGTCGGCGGTCGCAAACGCCGTGGCAAAGACCTCGCGGGCGACATCGCGGTCCGGCCATCCCCGCGCGCGGAAATTGGTGTCGAACACGAAGCGGGTGCCGAGCAGGCGCGCCCGCTTGATCGCCGCGAACAGGCGCTCGCGCCCGGCCGCATCGTAGATCGAGAGCGTAATCGCGGAGAGATAGACGATGTCGTAGCTCATCAGCGAGTTGAGCAGCTCGTCCGTCTCCGGCAGGCTCATCAATTGGCGCGCCGCCGCACTGTCGCGCCAGTGGAAGAACTGGCGCTCGCCCTTCGCATCCGTCTGGATCATGTAGAGGCCAGGCAGCTTGCCCGGCAGCCGGGAGACGCGGCGGGTCCCGACGCCCTCCGCATTCCAGGCCGCGATCATCTCGTCGCTCAGGGCATCGTCGCCGAGTGCGGTGAGATAGTCGACCTTGACCTCGAGCCGCGCCAGATACACCGCCGTGTTGAGGGTGTCGCCACCGAAGCCGCGCGAATACAGGCCGCCGCCCTGGCCATGCCCGCTGGACTGTCCAGCGGACTGTCCACCGTGGGCCTGCCGGAGCTCGACCATGCATTCACCGATGCAAGCAACGCTCGCCATCGTCATATCCACGCTGTTCATCAGTTCGATCAGGCGACGAAGTTGCCGCCGAGCTCGTCTTCGATGTGAATGCGGATGATGTCGTCAAAAGTCTTTTCTTCGGTGGTGAAGCCGAGCTCGCGCGCCCGCTTCGCCTCGAAATTGCGCGGCCAGCCGCCGACGATGCCGACGATGAACGGATCCAGCTCATGCTTGATGCGCGCGGCGACCTTGTCGCCCGCAACACGACGGAGGGCTGCGATCTGCTCACCGACGGTGGCCGAGAAGCCGGGCATGGTCAGGTTGCGGCGCGGACCGACCTTGGCGAGGTCCATGGTGCCGGCATGGAGCAGGAAGCCGACGGCGGAACGCGGCGTGGCGTGCCAGTGGCGGACATCCTCGGAGACCGGGAGCACCGCTTCCTTGCCGGCCAGCGGCTCGCGCAGGATGTTGGAGAAGAAGCCCGATGCCGCCTTGTTAGGCAGGCCGGGCCGGATGCAGATGGTCGGCAGACGGATGCCGATGCCGTCGAGGAAGCCGCGGCGCGAATAGTCGGCGAGCAGCAATTCACCGATCGCCTTCTGGGTGCCGTAGCTGAGCAGCGGGGTGTGGAAGAATTCGTCGCCGATCGCATCCGGGAACGGGGCGCCGAACACCGCGATTGACGAGGTGAAGACCACGCGCGGCTTGTAGCCGCCGCCGACGAGCCTGACGGCATCGAGCAGCATCCGCGTGCCGTCGAGATTGATGCGGTAGCCCTTGTCGAAATCGAGCTCGGCTTCGCCGGAGACGATCGCGGCGAGATGGAAGATCACGTCGGGGCGGCCGGCGATCAGCTTCTCGGCTGCGCCCGGCACGGCGAAATCGCCTGACACGGTCTCGACGGGGAAACCGGCCTTTTCCGGCTTCTTGGGCTCGACCACGTCGTGCATGGTCAGCTTGGTGATGTCGCTCTTGCCGAGCCGGCCGTCGCGCAACAGCCGTTCACACAATTTACGGCCGACCATGCCGGCGGCGCCCAGAACCAGAATGTGCAAGAGCCTACTCCTTCTTATTGGCCGGAGCGCGCCGCTCCTGACACGTTCTCCTGGCACGCTCTCAAGGCAGGCCCCGCGATCATTCCTTCACGGCGCCGGTCATCGCCGACACATAGTACTCCACGAAGAAGGAATAAAGGATAACTACGGGGACCGAGCCGATCAGGGCCGCCGCCATCAGCGCGCCCCAATGGTAGACGTCGCCGCTGACGAGCTCGGTGATGGCGCCGACGGGGATGGTCTTGTTCTCCGACGAGGAGATGAAGGTCAGCGCGTAGATGAACTCGTTCCAGGACAACGTGAAGGCGAAGATGCCGGCCGAGATCACCCCCGGGAGCGACAGCGGCAGCGTGATCTTGACCAGGATCTGGAGCCGCGTCGCCCCGTCGATCAGGGCGCATTCCTCCAGCTCGTAGGGAATGGTGCGGAAATAGCCCATCAGGAGCCAGGTGCAGAACGGGATCAGGAAGGTCGGATAGGTCAGGATCAGCGCCAGATTGCCATCGAACAGGCCGAGCTGGAACACGATCGCCGCCAGCGGAATGAACAGGATCGAGGGCGGCACGAGATAGCCGAGGAAGATCGCAAGGCCGACATAGCGCGAGCCCTTGTAGCGGAGACGTTCGATCGCGTAGGCGGCGCAGACGCTGGCGAACAGCGAGATGAAGGTGGAGGACACCGAGACGATCACGGTGTTCCACATCCAGAGCGGATAGTCGGTTTCGACCAACAGCTTCTTGATGTGCTCAATGGTCGGATTCACGATCCAGAACGGATTGTACTTCTCGTAATCGTACATCTCCGCGTCCGGCTTGAACGTCGCGACCGCCATCCAATAGAAAGGGAACAGCAGGAAGAAGATGATCAGGCCGAGCGGAAAGTAGACCCGCAAGAACTTCCGCGGGAAGCTCTCGAGATAATCCATTCCGACGCTTTGGTCGTCTGCGGTGCTCATGGTCAGTCCCTCCCGCCCTGCTGCCAGCGGGAGCGCTGAAGCCCGAAGAAGCTGAGCAGGATCGCTGCGACCAGGAACGGGATCATCGCGTTCGAGATCGCTGCGCCCTCCCCGAGATTGCCGCCGGTGATGGCGCGCTGGAACGAAAGCGTCGCCATCAGATGCGTGGCATTGATCGGCCCGCCCCGCGTGATGGTGTAGATCAGCTGGAAGTCGGTGAACGTCATCAGCACCGAGAATGTCATCACGACCGCGATGATCGGCGACAGCATCGGCAGCGTGATGTGGCGGAAGCGCTGCATGTTGGTGGCGCCATCGAGATTGGCGGCCTCGTAGAGCGAGGGCGAAATCGTCTGCAATCCCGCCAGCAGCGTGATCGCCACGAAGGGCACGCCACGCCAGATGTTGGCGGCGACGACCGACAAGCGCGCATTCCAGGGATCGCCGAGGAAGTCGATGTAGCGCGTGATCAGGCCGGCCTTGATCAGTACCCAGGAGATGATCGAGAACTGGCTGTCATAGATCCACCAGAACGCGATCGCGGACAGCACCGTCGGTACCACGAAGGGCAGCAGCACGATGGCGCGGATCATCGACTTGAACGGCAGCCGCTCGTTGAGCAGCAGCGCGAGGTAAAGGCCGATGGCGAATTTCACGATGCTCGCGGTGAACGTATAGAAGATGGTGTTGAAGACCGAGAGCCAGAACACCGAATCCTTGGAGAGCGAGACGAAGTTCGCAAAGCCGATATAGCGCCCGGCCCCGCCGATCTTGGTGTCAGTCATGCCGAGCCAGAAGCCCAGTGCCAGCGGATAAGCCAGAAACAGGATGAGGATCGCGATCGCCGGCACCATGAACATCGCGCCGAGCCAATTCCGGCTCTCGAATGCTCTGGTCCAGAGGCTGGCGCGCTTGACCTGCGCGACAGCGGACTCGGCCATGACTGCCATGTCGGATTCCCCTCGGGAGAAAAGTCACGGCGTCCGGCGAACCGGACGCCGCGCGGATTGGCGTTGATCAGACCTGGTAGTAGCGCTTGGCGCGCTCGGCGGCGCGCGCCGCCGCCTGCTTCGGCGTCGCCGAGCCGGAGGCTGCTTCCGCGAACATGTCGACGACGACGAAGTCGCCCATCACCGCGGCGGAGGCATAGCCGAGATCGCCGGCAAAGCCGTTGTCGCGGCAGCGCTTCAGGCAGTCGCGATACGGGGTGATCTTCGGATCCGACGTCCACACCGGGTTGTCGTTGTAGGCCGGCAGCGGCGGCGACACGTAGCCGTTGGAAGCGACCTCCCAGGCGTCGTAGTTCTCCTTGTCCATCATGAACTTGATGAATTCCTTGACCGCCTTGGGATACTTCGAGTGCTTGTAGCCGTAGTAGACCAGCACGTTCTGCTGCTCGGTCGACACGCCCACGGGGCCGATCGGCATCGGCGCGTGGTTCATGTCCTTGGCGATCTCCTGCTGCTTCGCATCGGTAGAGTTCTTGCCGACGGTCCAGATCGAGATGCCGTTCAGCGTCAGGCTGAGTTCGCCGTTCAGGAACGCCTTGTTGTTGTTCGAGTCATTCCACGACAGCACGCCCGGGATGAAGGTCTCGTAGAGCTGCTTAACGTATTCGAGCGCGGCGATGGTCTCCGGGGAGTCGATCACGACCTCGTTCTTGTCGTTGACGACCTTGCCGCCGAACGCCCAGAGCGCCCACTGGCACCAGCCATTGGCATCGCCCGTGGCATGGCCAAGCGCGAAGCCGGCCGGCGTGTTGTTCTTCTTCAACGCCTGGCAGAGCTTGAGGAAGCCGGCGGTGTCCTTGGGGAATTCCTCGAAGCCCGCAGCCTTCACGTGGCTGATGCGGTAGTTAAGGCAGCCGCCGGTTGCACCCTGCGGAATGGCGATCCAGCTGTTGCCCTTCTTGCCGTAACGTTCGGCAACCGGATACCAGCCACCATACTGCGCGCCGAGATAGTCGGCGACATCGGTCATGTCGATCAGCTTTTCCGGGAATTTGTGGGGATCGTCGAGCGTGCCGATGATGAGGTCGGGGCCGGCGCCGACATTGGCGGCCACCGCGGCCTTGGGGCGGATGTCTTCCCAGCTCTCGGCCTCGAGCTTGATCTTGACGCCGGTCTTCTCGGAGAACTTCTTGGTCTGCTCGGCGAACTTGTCGAACTCGGCCTGGATGAACTGCTTCCAGCGCAAGACGCGGATGGACGCGTTCGGTTCGGGCGTGTTGGTCCACTCCGCGGCGCGCACCGGCACGATGCCCGGGCCGGCCAGCAACGCTGCGCCGCCCAGGCCGGCCTTAAGCACACTTCGCCTGTCGAAATTGCTCATCGTTCTCTCCCTGAATTTTATATTTGTATTTGGGTCGTTCTTGAACAGTCGTTGGGCAATCCTTCGGCGCGGCTACATGCGTTTGCCCGTCGCCTCGTCGAACAGATGAACCAGTGACGGGTCAGGCTTCAGCTTGACCTTGTCGCCCGGATTGAACTGGTGACGCTCGCGGAAGACGGCGACGACCTGCTCGCCACCCACCTTCGCGAACACCTGCGTCTCCGAGCCGGTCGGCTCGACCACGATGATCTCGGCATCGGCGCCGTCGTCCGCGATGGTGAAATGCTCGGGTCGCACACCATAGACGACAGGGCGACCGTCGGACGCCGCCGGCGCGTTCTTGAGCGGCAGCTTGACGCCGTTCGGCCCCTCGAAGGTCGCAACGCCGTTGACGCGCACATGGCCTTTCAGGAAGTTCATGGCCGGCGAGCCGATGAAGCCGGCGACGAACTGGTTGTCGGGCTTGTCGTAGAGCTCGAGCGGGGTGCCCATCTGCTCGACGATGCCGTCATGCATGACGACGATCTTGTCGGCCATGGTCATGGCCTCGATCTGGTCGTGGGTGACATAGACGGTCGTGGTCTTCAGCCGCTGGTGCAGCTCCTTGATCTCGGTGCGCATGGCGACGCGCAGCTTGGCGTCGAGGTTCGACAAGGGCTCGTCGAACAGGAACACCTGCGGATCGCGCACGATGGCGCGCCCCATCGCGACGCGCTGGCGCTGACCGCCGGAGAGCTGGCGCGGATAGCGCTCGAGCAGCGGCGACAGCGCGAGAATTTCGGCGGCGCGCTTGACGCGCTTGTTGATCTCGTCGGAACTCGCGTTCCGCAGTTTCAGCGAGAAGCCCATGTTCTCGCCGACGGTCATGTGCGGATAGAGCGCATAGTTCTGGAACACCATCGCAATATCCCGCTCCTTGGGCTGGATATTGTTGACGACGCGGTCGCCGATCGAGATCGTGCCGGAGGTGATGTTCTCGAGGCCTGCAAGCATGCGCAGAAGCGTCGACTTGCCGCAGCCGGAGGGGCCAACCAGGACGACGAACTGGCCGTCCTCGATCGGAATCGAAACGCCGTGCAGGACTTCAAAATTGCCGAACGATTTCCGCACGTCGCGGATTTGCACAGACGACATCTAGCTCCCTCCTCGAAAGTCCACGACGCCTCACGCGCCGCGACCGTCTTGTTTTTCAGACTTCACCGAACGAAGCCCGATCTTAGCGAGCGACATTGTCGGCAGTTTGTGCGGTTTTGGCAATTTGTCTTTGGTTAGTCGTTGCTGGTAGCGCTGTCAACGTTCCTTTGTTTGCCGGACCGACTGTGATAAGAGCAACTAATGGGTCGAAAACGCACCAAGTCAGGTAAAATCCGGCTGGCGGAAGTTGCCGAGCTTGCCGGCGTCAGCCCGATCACGGCGTCCCGGTTCTTCCGCAATCCGGAGGCCCTGTCGGTCGCCAAGCGGACGCGGGTCGAGAGCGCGGCCAACGAGCTCGGCTATGTGCCGAACCTGGCGGCGCGAGCGCTGGCCTCGCAGCGCACCGAAGTGATCGGCGTCTTGATCCCGTCACTGACCAACAACGTGTTTTCCGACGTGCTGCGCGGCATCTATGACGCCTCCGAAGGCAGCCGGTACTCGATCCAGTTGTCCAACACACGCTACAGTATTCTCCAGGAGGAGAAGCTGCTGCGCCTGTTTCTTGCGCAGAAGCCGGCCGGACTGATCGTCACCGGCATCGACCAGACCGCGGAATCGCGCGCGATGCTGGAGGCCGCCGACTGCCCGATCGTGCAGATCATGGAGATCGGGCCCAATCCAGTCGACATGATGATCGGCTTTTCGCACTATGATGCGGCCCGCGCGGCGATCGCCCACCTGTTCGCGCAAGGCCATCGCAAGATCGGCTTCGTCGGCGCGCGCATGGATCCGCGGGTGCAGCGGCGGCTGGACGGATATGTCTCGGCCATGAAGGACGCCGCGCTGTTCGAGCAGCGCCTGGTCGTCACGACGGCGACACCGACCTCGGTGACGCTCGGCGGCACCCTGTTCACCGATCTTTTGGCGCGCGAGCCCGATATCGACTCGGTGTTCTGCGCCAATGACGACCTCGCGCTCGGCGTGCTGTTCGAATGCCGGCGCCGGGAGATCGCGGTCCCCGAGCAGATCGCGATCGTCGGATTCAACGACCTCGAATTCATGGCCTCCGCGGTACCCACCCTCACCAGCGTGCGCACCAACCGCTACGAGATGGGCAACACGGCCGCCACCATGCTGATCGAAGCGATCGACGGACGGCGCCCCGAGCAGCCGGTGCTCGATCTCGGCTTCAAGGTGATCGAGCGGCAAAGCTCGTCGTCGCGGCGTTCGGACGACAGGCCTACCGCATCAGGCGCGGGCGCCGCGAACAAAATGATAGCGTTACCAAGTGGCCAAGACTAGTATCGCACTTGTGAGGGAATGACCCGCCAACGGGCCTTTGAACCATGGATCGCGCCGTTGGGCATCGCACCAGCCGAAGCTGAGCTCCCGACGCCAGTGCGTTTGCATTGCAGGAGAAACCAATGACAAAAAAACCAACCAATGGGCATGCGCCCGCCAGCAACGGCGCTCGCCGTCACCTCCGCTCGCAGGAATGGTTCAACAATCCGCATAATCCGGGCATGACGGCGCTCTATATGGAGCGCTACCTGAATTACGGCCTCACCCGGGCCGAGCTTCAGTCCGGCAAGCCGATCATCGGCATCGCCCAGACCGGCAACGACCTTTCCCCCTGCAACCGTCACCATATCGAGCTGGCGCACCGCGTCCGCGAAGGCATCCGCGAAGCCGGCGGCATTGCGATGGAATTCCCGACCCATCCGATCCAGGAGACCGGCAAGCGCCCGACCGCGGCGCTCGACCGCAACCTCGCCTATCTCGGCCTCGTCGAGATCCTCTACGGCTATCCGCTCGACGGCGTCGTGCTGACCACCGGCTGCGACAAGACCACGCCCGCCTGCATGATGGCGGCGGCGACCGTGAACCTGCCCGCGATCGTGCTGTCGGGCGGGCCGATGCTGAACGGCTGGCATGCCGGCGAGCGCACCGGCTCCGGCACCATCGTCTGGAAGTCGCGCGAACGGCTCGCCGCCGGCGAGATCGACTATGAGGAATTCATGGAGATCGTGGCGTCCTCGGCGCCGTCGGTCGGCCATTGCAACACCATGGGCACCGCCTCGACCATGAACGGGCTTGCCGAAGCGCTCGGCTTCTCGCTGCCGGGCTGCGCAGCGATCCCCGCCCCCTATCGCGAGCGCGGCCAGATCGCCTACGAGACCGGCAAGCGCGCCGTCGAGATGGTCTGGGAAGATCTCAAGCCGTCGGACATCCTGACCCGCAAGGCATTCGAGAACTGCATCGTGATCAACTCGGCGATCGGCGGCTCGACCAACGCGCCGATCCACATCAACGCGCTGGCGCGCCACATCGGCGTCGAGCTGTCGATCGACGACTGGCAGAAATTCGGCCACGACGTGCCGCTGCTGGTCAACATGCAGCCGGCCGGCTTCTATCTCGGCGAGGAATTCCACCGCGCCGGCGGCGTGCCGGCCGTGGTGCGCGAGCTGATGAAGCACAAGCGCATCCACGAGGACGCGGTTACCGTGAACGGCCGCGGCATCGGCGAGAACTGCGCCAATGCGCCCGCGCCCGACAATGACGTGATCCGGGCCTACGACAAGCCGCTGGTGAAGGACGCCGGCTTCCTGGTCCTGAAGGGCAATCTGTTCGATTCCGCGATCATGAAGACCAGCGTGATCTCCAAGGAATTCCGCGACCGCTATCTCAGCAACCCGAAGGACCTCAACGCCTTCGAGGGCCGCGCCATCGTGTTCGAGGGCCCGGAGGATTATCACGAGCGGATCGACGATGCCTCGCTCGACATCGACGAGAATTGCATGCTGTTCGTCCGCGGCACCGGCCCGATCGGCTACCCCGGTGGCGCCGAGGTCGTGAACATGCAGCCGCCGGCTGCGCTGATCAAACGCGGCATTCTCGCCCTGCCCTGCATCGGCGACGGCCGCCAGTCCGGCACCTCGGGCTCGCCGTCGATCCTGAACGCCTCGCCGGAAGCTGCCGCCAATGGCGGGCTCGCGATCCTCAAGACCGGCGACAAGGTGCGCATCGACCTCAACAAGGGCAGCGCCAATATTCTCATTTCGGACGACGAGGTGAAGAAGCGCCACGCCGAGCTGATGGCCAATGGCGGCTTCAAGCATCCGGCGAACCAGACGCCGTGGCAGGAGATCTACCGCAACACGGTGGGCCAGCAATCGACCGGCGCCTGCATGGAGCTCGCCACACGCTACCAGAACGTCGCCGGCACATTTGGTGTCGCCAGAGACAACCACTAACAGCCACGTCGTCATTGCGAGCGAAGCGAAGCAATCCAGAGATATCTCCAAGGAGACAGTCTGGATTGCTTCGTCGCAACAGTGCAAAATTGCTGCGCAATTTTGTCACGAGCTCCTCGCAATGACGAGCCGTTAGACAAATTCAAGCCAAGGAGAAAAACAACATGGCAGACCGCCTCAAGGGAAAGCGCGCCGTCGTCACGGCTGCAGCGGCAGGCATCGGGCGCGCATGCGCCATCGCATTCGCGCGTGAAGGCGCAACCGTCATCGCCACCGACATCAACGAGGCCGGCATCGCGGGCCTGACCAAGGAAGGCATCGCCGAGGTCGCAAAGCTCGACGTCCGCAACACCGCCGACGTCAACGCCTTCGCCAAGCGCATCGGCAAGGTCGACATCCTGCTCAACGCGGCCGGTTTCGTGCATCACGGCACCATCCTGGAGTGCACGGAAGAGGATTTTGACTTCTCGTTCGACCTCAACGTCAAGTCGATGCACCGGACCATCAGGGCGTTCCTGCCCGAGATGCTGGCGGGCGGCGGCGGCAGCATCGTCAACATCTCGTCCTGCGCGGCGCTGCGGCCACCGGCCAACCGCTACGTCTACAGCGCGTCGAAGGCCGCGGTGTCGCTGCTGACGCGCGCGGTGGCGCTCGACTTCATCACCAAGGGCATCCGCTGCAACAGCATCTGCCCCGGCACCGTCGAGACGCCCTCGATGCTCGACCGCGCCGCCGCGCAGGGTCCGCAGGGCAAGGAGATGTTCGTCTCCCGCCAGAAGATGGGCCGGCTCGGCACCGCCGACGAAATCGCATCCATGGCGGTCTATCTCGGCAGCGACGAAAGCGCATTCACCACCGGCGTCGACCTTGTCGTCGACGGCGGCTACATGCTCTGATCGCTCCTCATCCCGAGGAGGCGCGACAGCGCCCTCTCGAGGGATGGGCCACGGGCTTATGGTTCGAGGCGCGCGCAAGTGCGCGCTCCTCACCATGAGGGATAGATAAGGGAGTTCTCGATGAACAAGATCGATCTCAACGGCCGCATTGCCGTCGTCACCGGCGGCGCGCAGGGCTTTGGCCGTGCCATCACCCGGCGTTTCATCGACTCCGGCGGCAAGGTCGCGATCTGGGATTTCGACTCGGCTCTCGCCGAGAAGACCGCGAATGAAGTCGGCGGCGAGACAAAAGTCTTCAAGGTCGACGTCACCGACCCCGCCGCCGTCGAGCAGGCGCGCGATGCGACGCTTGCCGCCTTCGGCAAGATCGACATCCTCGTCAACAATGCCGGCATCGCCGGCGTCAACAAGCCGGTCTGGGAGACAGATCTCGAGGAGTGGCGCAAGGTCCTGCGCATCAATCTCGACGGCCCTTTCATCGTCTGCAAGGCGATCGTGCCGACGATGCTCAAGCAGAAGTACGGGCGGATCGTGAACATCGCCTCGATCGCCGGCAAGGAAGGCAATCCCAACGCCTCGCATTATTCGGCCTCCAAGGCCGGACTGATCGCGCTGACGAAATCGCTCGGCAAGGAATTGGCGGCACATGACATCCTCGTGAATGCGGTGACGCCGGCCGCGGCGAAGACCGCGATCTTCGACCAGATGACGCAGCAGCATATCGACTTCATGCTGTCGAAAATCCCCAAGGCACGCTTCGTGCTGGTGGAAGAGCTCGCCGCGATGGTGAGCTGGCTCGCATCCCAAGATTGTGCCTTCTCCACCGGCGCGGTGTTTGATATTTCCGGCGGACGGGCGACTTACTGAAGCTTTGGCCGCCCCTTGAAGGGGTGGACCATGCGGCTTGGACGTCGGGATTTTGGGCGTCGGGATTTCGTGAAGCTCGCAGCGGGCGCAGGCGCGCTGCCGTTGCTGTCGCGTGTTGCGCCCGCGCAACTGGCGCCCAGCCCGCCGAGCATCCGTCCGCCCTCGCCGGCCGAACGCGGCGCCATGGCGCGGCTCGCGCGCAGCTACATGGACAAATACGACGTGCCGGCGCTGTCCTTTGCGATCGGCTATGCCGGCACTGTTGTCCACGAGGACGCCTTCGGTCTTGCCGATCGCGAGCGGAACGAGACCGTGACGCCGCGGCATCTGTTCCGGATCGCCAGCGTCAGCAAGATGATCACCTCGGTCACGATCTTCCGCCTGATCGAGGAGAACCGCCTCAAGCTCACGGATCGCGTGTTCGGCCCCGGTGCATTGCTCGGCACCGATTACGGGTCACCGCCCTACTCCGCCGGCATCGACCAGATCACGCTCGAGCATCTGCTGACGCACGCTGCCGGCGGCTGGAGCAACGACAACCGCGATCCCATGTTCACGCATCCGCGGATGGATCATGCCGAGCTGATCGCCTGGACGCTCGCCAACCGGCCGCTGGACCGGCCGCCGGGCCAGCACTACGCCTATTCCAATTTCGGCTATTGTGTTCTGGGCCGCGTGATCGAGAAGCTCACCGGCCAGGCCTATGCCGAGCACGTCCGCACCGAGGTGCTGGCGCGCTGCGGCGTCACCGACATGACCATCGCCGGTAATACCCGCGACCAGCGTCAGGCCGGCGAAGTCGCCTATTACGGTCAGGGCGAAAGTCCGTATGAGATGAAGGTGAGGCGGATGGATTCCCATGGTGGCTGGATCGCGACGCCAACGGATCTGGTTCAGTTCCTGATGCATGTCGACGGCTACACGAGGCCCGCGGACATCCTGCGGCCGCGCACCATAGAGGTCATGACCACCGCGCCCAGTTACAGCCCGAACTACGCCAAGGGCTTCTGTGTCAACAAATTCGACAATTGGTGGCACAATGGCAGCCTGCCGGGCACGAGCACGATTGCCGTGCGCACCCATGGCGGCTTCTGCTGGGCCGCCTTCACCAACACCAGACGCGGGAATTCCAACATGGATGGCGATCTCGACAATCTCAACTGGAGCATGGCGCGCCAGGTCGGCGAATGGCGGGTGGCCTGAGCCATGATCCGGGAAGGTGGATGCCTGTGCGGCGCGGTGCGGTTCAAGGCGGAGGGTGAGCCGCTCAACGTCCGCATCTGCCATTGCCGCCTGTGCCAGAAGGCGATGGGCTCGCCCTACTTCGCCCGCGCGCAATTCGATCAACGCGCGCTGACCGTCGAGGGTGACATCGAGCGCTATGCCTCGTCCGAGAACATCGACCGCGTTTTCTGCAAGCGCTGCGGCACGCGCCTGTTCTCCTGGCGGCGCAACGGCACGCTGGCGGGTGTTTCGCTCACGACCTTCGACGATCGCAACGCCTTCGCGCCGACCGAGCACATCTGGGTCTCGGAGAAGGTCGCCTGGCTGAAGCTCGACGACGGCCTGACGCAATATCAGGGCACCATCCCGGCGTGACGTCAGGCTTGCCCTGACGCAGGCACTCTCGCCGCCTGAGCGCGCCGTCCCGTCGTCGTCGCGATCCAGATCCCGGCAAACACCGCGACAATGCCGGCCGCCAGATTCCAGCGCAGCGGTTCGTTCAGCAGCCAGGCGCCGACCAGCGATGCCGTGATCGGGTTGACCGTGACCGAGATCGCAACGCGCGTCGGCGTGGTCCGCTCCAGCGCGAAGGCCCAGAGATAGAAGGTCAGCGCTGCGCCAAAGGCGCCGAGATAGAAAGCCGCCAGCCATTGCGGCGCGCCGAAGCCGGCGACGGGCGCAAAACTGCCGCGGACATACGAGAGCAGGATGAGGCAGGCCGCCCCGGCCGCCATGCTCATGGTCGTGAAGGCGATCGGGCCGGAGCGCCGGATCAGCGGCTTCGACCAGATGCCGTACAGCGCCATGCACAGCGCGGCCGCCATCATCAGGAGATCGCCGCGCCAGGCGCCGGATGGTGCCGAGGTCAGGTCGGAGAGCAGCGCGACGGCAACGCCAAATGTCGCGATCACGACACCGATCGATTTGCGCCAGCTCAGGGCTTCGGCGCCGAGCGCGGCGCCGATCACGAGCGACAGCAGCGGAAGCGTCGACAAGGCGAGCGCGCCGCGCGCGGCGGTCGTGAAGATCAGCGATGCGTTGAACAGGATCGGAAACAGCGCAAAGAACAGGATGCCGAGCCCGGTCGCGGCGGCCCAGTCCCCTCGCCCCGGCCAGCGGTCACCGCGGAGCAGCGTGAGGGGCAGCAGCAGCAAGAAGCCGATGCCGAACCGGAACGAGCCGATCGCCAGCGGATCGAGGCTGCCCACCAGATAGCGCGTGGCGCCGATCGAGGTGCCGCCGAGGCCGCTCGACAGCACCGCGGCCAGAACGCCGGAGATTTCGCCCACACTCCCTCCCTTGACGAGCCCTGAACGCAGCATACGAGGCGCGCCGAAACAGGGAATGGAGTTTCCGTCATGCTGGGATAAGTTTTCGTCATGACCACGCCTGTTCTCGATCCCGATCTGCTGAAGGCCTTTCTCGCCGTCGCCGAGCATCGCTCGTTCACGCGCGCAGCCCAATTGCTCAACCGGACCCAGTCGGCGGTCAGCGTCCAGATCAGGCGACTGGAGGAGCGGATCGGCACCAAGTTGTTTCAGCGCACCAGGGCCGGTGTCGCGTTGACCCCGGCGGGCGATGAACTCCTCGTTTATGCGAGACGGCTTCTCGACCTCAATGCAGAGGCGATCGATGTGCTCCGCGCACGCAAGCGCGACGCCGTGGTCCGCCTCGGCGTGATGGACGATTACGGCACGATCGTCATTCCGCCCTTGCTAGCGCATTTTGCAAAAGGCCATCCGGAGATCCGGGTCGAGATCGAGACCGGCCTGACCGCGACGATGCCGGCCCGGCTCGGCGAGGCCTATGACCTCGTCATCGCCATGCATCCGGAAGGACGCGGCGATGGCGAACTGCTGCGGCGCGAGCAGGCGGTCTGGGCTGCGGCCAGAACGTATCGGGCCGAAGCACAGGACACGCTGCCCGTCGCGCTCTACCCGCCGGGCTGCCTGTTCCGGCAATGGGCCGCGGAGGCCCTCGATGCCGCAGGCCGGCCTTGGCGCCTTGCCTTCGTCAGTCGCACCCTTGCGGCGGTGGAAGCGATCGCGGCGGAGGGCCTTGCGATCACGGTTGTGAAGGCCGGCACCCTGCCGCCTCGCCTGCGCGCCCTGTCGAACGGCCTGCCGCCGCTGCCGGCTGCCGACATCCGCCTGCACCGCGCGCGCAACCTGTCGCAGCCGGCGGCGCTGCTGGCGGATCATTTACGGCTTGGGATTTCGGAACCCGCGTCCCATATCCTGACCTGACGCGTTGCCCCATCACCGGATCGGCCGGGTTGGCTGCAAGGCCACGAGGCACAAACCGGGACGGACGAGCCGTGAACATTTCCCTCTATGAGCTTTCTGTATGGGTGCTACCGCTGCTGCTCGCCATCACCTTCCACGAGGCCGCGCACGCTTTCGTCGCGTACCGTCTCGGTGACAACACGGCCTGGCAGCTCGGCCGCGTCAGCTTCAACCCTATCAAGCATATCGATCCGTTCGGCACCCTGATCCTGCCGGCGATGCTGCTGTTCGCGCACTCGCCGTTCCTATTCGGCTATGCCAAGCCGGTTCCCGTCAATTTCCGCAAGCTCAACCATCCCAGGCTCGACATGGTCTGGGTGGCCCTTGCCGGGCCCGCCACCAACATCCTGCTGGCGCTCGCGGCGGCTCTTGCCCTCCATGCCGTGCCCTTTGCACCGGCCGGCTCGGCCCAGTGGATCTTCGACAACCTCAAGAACGCGCTGGTCATCAACGCGGTGCTGGCGGTGTTCAACATGATGCCGATCCCGCCGCTCGACGGCGGGCGCGTCGCGGTCGGGCTGCTGCCCCGGCCGCTCGCTTTGCCGCTGGCCCGGCTCGAGCCGTTCGGGATGCTGATCCTGATCGGCCTGTTGATCCTGCTGCCGCTCGCGGGCTCGCAGTTCGGTCTAAATCTTGATGTTATTTCAGGAATACTGCGAACGTTGACCGGTTATGTGATTCAGGCTGTTCTCTTCCTGACCGGCAACGCGTAGTTCAACAGAACACCCGAACATAAGCCGAAGGGCTCGAGGCCGACTTGGTCAAAGCTGCCGATATGCTGATCGCGCGACGCGCGGACACCCGTGCCCGCGCCGATTTTGCCACCTGGAAGATGATGGCCAAGCTCAACGGGGCCTCCGCGCTGCCTGCAGAGGCGCAGGAGTTCCTGGTCAGCTACAAGAATCTACTGGCGCGGATGAGCGAGGGCGAGGCCACCGAGGCCACGATCGGCGCGATCTACAAGGCCTACTATGCCGAGATGGGCGGCGCGGGAACTCCGCCCGACGTCCGCACCCGTCCGCCCGAGCCGGCGGCGGACAATGTTACCGCTTTCCGCCGCCCGCCTCCGAAACCGACGAAGACGGCCTCCTTTACGGCGGCGTTTAGCGGAGCCCAGAAACGGCCGCTCCCGGTGGCGCTGATCTTCGTCTGCCTGGTCGTGGTCTATGTCGGGATCCGGCTCTACTGGCGCTGAGCCGATTTCTTCTTTTTCTTCTCGTCCGGCGGCGTGAAGATGATGTCGACGGTCCGCTCGAACCGGTCTTCGGTCAGTCCGGCCGGGGGCTGCGGGATGGGATCGGACTTGCGGACAATCGAGAGCGCGGCCGCATCGTAGGCCACATCCCCCGATGACTCCACGACGTCGACGGACAGCACGTTGCCCCTGCGGTTGATCGCGAAGCTGACCTTCACCTTCTGATTATTGGGCTGCTTGCCCTCCGGGTTGACCTTGTGGGCCGTGAGGTGCGCGCTGATCTTGCGATTCCAGTCGGTCGTGATCCTGAGGATGTCCTTGCCAAGGCCAAGCACCGGCGCCAGGGCCTTCTCGGCCTCGCGCGCGTCCTCGTCGAGTGTCTGCCGCGCCGTTGCAACCGACTGCGGCGAAGCCTCGGCAGCGGGTGTCTCGACCGCCGCGATCTTGGGATCCTCGTCCTGCGGCTTCTTCGAGATGTTTTCGGTGACGACTCGATCGGGATCGTCGACCTGTTGCGACTGGTCCTTTGGAAGCTCGGTTTCCTTGGTCTCGGCCTTTTGCTCGGGAAGCGCCTGCTGCTCCTGCATCGCTTCGCTGTCCGGTCCCGGCGGAAGGTCGGTCTCGGGCGCCTTGGGCGAGGCCATCTCGACGGCGAACTCCGCGCCGGACGCGCCCAGGCCATCGTCGTCGTCATCGGTCCGCAGATGGGCCAGGGCAAGCGCGGCACCGCCCAGATGGAGCGCGAGCGCCGCCACCGCCGCCAAAATCCAGAGCTTCCGGGATGGTCTGGCTTCGTCCGACATCGTGCGCCTCTAAGGCTGACCGGCGCCTGCCGCAGGCGCTCCGGGAGCGCCCTCCAGCGCGACCAGCTTCACCCGGGAATAGCCGCCTGAGCGCAAGAGCTCCATGACACTCATCAATTCGCCATACGGCACCGAGCGATCGGCGCGCAGGAAGACATACTTGTCCTTGCTCATGTCGGACAGGCCGTCGAGGGTCCCGATCAACTCGGCGCGGTGGACCGGGTTTTCGCCGATCGCAAGCGTCAGGTCAGGCTTGATGCTGAGATAGGTCGGCTTGTCCGGCTTCTTCTGCGGGGTCGCGCTCGAGGTCGGCAGATCGATCGGCAGGTCGACCGTGGAGAGCGGAGCTGCGACCATGAAGATGATCAGCAGCACCAGGATGACGTCGATGAACGGCGTGACGTTGATGTCATGCGTCTCGCCGAAATCGTCGTCGTCATCATTGTCTGCGAGCGAGACGCCCATGGTTCACTCCGCCGCGCGCGAATGCGCGCTGCCGTGGCTGCGGTCGAGATCGCGCGAGAGCAGCCGCGCCGCCGCGCCCGAGGCACGGCTGACGAGCTCGAGATAGCTTTTCGTCACGCGCGAGAAGTGGTTGTAGATGATGACGGCGGGAATGGCGGCGACGAGGCCGATCGCGGTCGCGAGCAGCGCCTCGGCGATGCCGGGCGCGACCACGGCGAGGTTCGTGGTCTGCGACTTCGAGATGCCGATGAAGCTGTTCATGATGCCCCAGACCGTGCCGAACAGGCCGACGAAGGGCGATGTCGAGCCGATGGTCGCGAGCACGCCCATGCCGATGCGGATGCGCCGCGCCTCCGCGCGCACGATCTCGGAAAAGCTCGAGGCCGCACGCTCCTTGATGCCGGCATCGCTGGACAGGCCGGCCGACATCCGCGCCTCACGCAGCGCCGCCGCCAGGAAGGACGGCAGAATGCCCTGCTTGGCGCCGAGCGCCATCTGCGCTTCCGCGAGCGAGCGCGCCTCCGAGATCTTCTTCAGTGCCGAACGAAGCTTGCCGGACGCGACCGACAGCTCGATCGACTTGGCGATCAGGACGGTCCAGGTCATCAGCGATGCGAAGGCAAGCCCGATCATCACCGCCTTCACGATGACGTCCGCCGACATGAACATCACCCAGGGGGACAGCTCCTTCATGGCCGGCGCGATGGCGGCCGCGTCGGGCTTCGCCGCAGGCGCCACCACCGCCGGAGCGGCAGCCGGAGCCGGGCTGGCGGTGGCCGGCTGAGCCGTCGCCTGTGCCGGTGCAGGTGCCGCCGGCGGGGTCTGTGTCTGGGCAGAAACAGGGGATACGAGCCAGGCGGCCGCCAGCATCAAGGCGGCGGCAAGGCTTGCTTGGAAGGACATGATCTTCATACTTCGGCCCAGTAGCGAATGAGGTTGTGATAGATACCCGTCAATTTGACCGTTTCGGGATCGTCACGCCCGAGCCGTTCCACCAGCGCCTGTATCGCGGTGTCGAGGTCAAAGATCATGCTCCGGGCTTGATCGTCCCGTATCATGCTCTGAAGCCAGAAGAAAGACGCAACCCGCGTCCCCCTCGTCACCGGCGTGACGAGATGGAGGCTGGTCGAGGGATAGAGCACGCAGTCCCCGGCTTGCAACTTCACTTCGTGCGAACCGTAGGTGTCCTCGATCACAAGTTCGCCACCGTCATACTCTTCCGGCTCGGCCAGGAACAGCGTGACCGACAGGTCTGTGCGGATGCGAAGGCCGGTCAGGCGGTCGCCGCGGATCGCATTGTCGACATGCAGCCCGAAATGATGGCCGCTGTTCGCCGCATAGCGGTTGAACAGCGGCGGGAAGATCTGGAGCGGGATCGCCGCTGCCAGGAACCGCGGATTCGACGTCAGCGCCGAGATGATGCGGTTGCCGAGCTTGCGCGCGACCTCGCTGTCAGGCGGCAACTGCTCATTGCGCTTGACCATTGCTGACTGCGCGCCCGCGGTGGAACGGCCGTCTTCCCATTCGCTGGCGTCCATGATGCGGCGGAATTCCGCCACATCATCCTTGCTCAGGACGCCGTCTATGCATGTCAGCATGGCACCTCGTCGTTACTCCATCAGTAGCGCGCCGAGATCACCAGATAGGCGGCGCGTCCCGGTGCTTCCAGCACGAAGGGCGCGGCGCTCTGGTACAGCGCGTCATAGTAGCGTTTGTCGAAGATGTTGTTCACGAACAGCTTCAACTGCCAGTTCTTGTTGATCTTGGCTTCCGCGAACACATCGAAGCGCCAGTAGCTCGGAAGCGACGTGCCTGCGTTGGCCGCAAGCAACGAGCCACCGTAGATCTTCGAGCGGTAGACGGCCTGCCCGCCCAGTTCCCAGATATCGTTGAACTGGTACTTCGACAGCATGCTGAACGACTGATGGGCAACGTTGGCCAGAGGAAGCCCGACATTGGTGGTGTAGAGAAGCGGCGCGGGCATGTTCGCGGGCTTCACGTTGGACGCCGTAACCTCCGACTGCATCAGGACGAGGCCGCCGAACACACTCCATTTGTCGGTGATCTTGCCGCTCACGCCGAGATCGATGCCGCGAATACGATAAGCGGAACCTGCGGTGATACACGATATGTTGCCGGTCGTGCCGGCGGGATAGACGCATCCCAACGCGGACGCCGTGGCCACACTATTGACGTTCTGTGCCTCGCGCGCATTGTCCTTGGTGGTCTGAAACAGCGCAGCCGTCAGGAGCAGGTGGCGGTCGAACAGCTCCCACTTGGTGCCGAGTTCGATGGCCGTGTTCTTCTCCGGCCCGAAGATCTGATTGTTGCCGCCGGCCAGAGCGGGATTGACGCCGCCATACGCGGTGCTGGTGCCGTCGAACTCGGCGCCCACCGGGTTCGCTGAGGTCGCGTAGGCCACGTACACGCTGCCGTTTGGCGCCGGCTTCAAGGTCAAACCGAGATTGAAGTTGGGAATCAGGAAGTTTGCCGATTGCTGCTTGAGAGCGTTGCCCGCCCCGTATGCAGACGTATCGAGGTTGTAGTTGTCGTAGCGGAAGCCGCCATTGAGGATCACGAGGTCACGATAGTTCGCACTGTCCATGACGTAGCCGCTGACAGTGTCGATGCCGATCTTGGCCGGCAGACCGGCCAGTGCGAGCGCCTTCCCGGGCAAGAACGTGTCCTGAGGGAAGAAGACGCTGACACCTGTCGGCGAGCCGCCTGGAGTGATCGGAACTCCGTTCCCTTCCGAGGTGAGCCCGAGATACTTGTCGATCGACGACCGCTCGCGATCGACTTCGATCCCGGCCAGCGCGGTGTGCTTGAAGCCGGCCCAGTCCTGGAACTTGTAGGTCGCTTCCGTCTGGTTGGCGAGCACGTCAGTGATCTGGAGACGGCTCTGCGGATTCATCGTGAGCGTCGAATTCGAAAGCGGGTTGGCGATCACCGGCTGCTCAGGCAGCGTTCCGACATAGTTCTGGGTCGAACGAGATACGCGGAACTTGTTGCTGACCATCAAGTCGGGCGTGATCTGCACTTCCGCGTTTAACGAGCCGATGTCCTGGCCGGTCCGGTAGAAGTCGCGGTTGATCTGGCCATACCAGTTGTTGCGGTTGGAGCCGAAGTCCGGGAACGGCCCACCGGCGGTCGTCGCCGTGCTCGGCCGGTAGTAGGGCACGCCGAAGTCCGGCACGCCGGTCAACTCGGTGTGGATGTAACCCCCGGTCACCTTGATCGTGTCGGTCGGCTTCCAGGTCGTGGCGACGAACGCGCCGTTGCGATTATCCTTGACGAAATCGCGACCGGCGACATCGGCGTCCTGGAACAGACCGCCGGCACGAACGGCCAGCGTCGGGTTGATCACCTGGTTGACGTCGAGCACCACACGCTTGGTCTGGTCGGTGCCAAACGTCGTGTCCATGTTGTAGAAACTGTTCTGCGTCGTCGCCTGCTTGGTGACGATGTTGATCGCACCACCGGCGACACCGCGGCCCGCGAAAGTTGAGCCCGGACCACGCAGAATTTCGACCTGCTCGGTGAAGAAGTTTTCACGGACGCTAACGCCGGAGTCGCGCACGCCGTCGATGAAGATGTCGTTGCGGGCATCGAAGCCGCGAATGAAGAAGCGGTCACCGAAGGCATTGCCGCCCTCACCCGTTCCGAGCGTCACGCCTGCCGTGCTCAGGATCGCCTGCTTCAGCGTCGTGGCGTTCTTGTCCGCGAGCACATCCTTTGTAAGCACGGTGATCGATTTTGGCGTGTTGAGGATTGGCTCAGGGAATTTACCCGACGCTTGCACTCGGGTGGCCATGTAAGGCGCGGCGGGATTTGCGTACGGATCACGATCGGCAGGACCAGGGCTCGGATTGGCGACAGGCGCTTGTGCGGCCTGCTGCCGCTGCGCCGCGCGCCGCAGCGCGTTGCGCGCACGAATCTGATCGGCGGTGGGCTTCGAAGCGGTCGGACGCGGACGCTGCTGAGGCGCATCGACGTTCACGGGGGGCAGATTGGTCTGCTGCGCCTGTGCGCCGGTCGAGACCGTCGCGACCGCAATCAGACTGGCGACCGTGGACACAGTCTTGCCGGTCGCAGTGTCGAAATTGTTGCCGAAGGATTTCCGATCCGCGACCGAACGCAATGATCGCGGTGTCTTCATCATGCCCATCACACGCCCCACAGTGCTTATGCTTCCATTGGTCGCGTTGCGACAACGCGACGCATTGGTGCTATCGGGCGTGTTCATGGGGGTCAACGCGATCTCTGCAACACTCCGTTTGAATCCGACCATTTCAAAGCAATTCTAAACTCGGTTGAGTGCGCCGCAGTTTTAAATGGTTCTAAACTTGAACCGTTCTAATCTGGACATTGATCGCTGCGATCTCGTCGTACCGCATCAACCTTCGAGCTGATGCGCTTCGTCGATGCAGAAACGCGAACGATGGGGCGGTGCTATCGGTCGGAGAAAAGCAGGTCAATGCGATTGATCTGCCTGCACATTTGAATTCATCCAGATCGGACTCGGTGCAGATTTCAATCTGGAAACATGGGCGCATGCGAGAGCTGCGCAGGCGCGAGCAGCGGCGCCGCTCTCAATCGCTGCTCGGCGGCTTCATCAGCGAGAACAATTCGTCGACGGTTTTCTGCGCGACGGCGCGCACGCGATCGGAGTTGTCCATGCCGGCGATGTTGACGCCGCTAACGACGGCTTTGATCTCGTCGCGGAAGTCGGTCAGAAATCGCAAGGGATCGCGCTGCTCGTTGGCGACGCGCGCGATCAGTCCCGTGATCAGAATCTGGCACGCGATCAGCTTGCCGTTCAGTTCGTCCATCCTGCGCTCCCGTTGTGGCGGGGCCGATATGACCGATGCCGGATTTCCTGACAACCGAAACGCCGTGCAGGCGAATTAGAACCGTTCTCACGGGAGTTGTTTCCGGCTCACTTCGCAGCGCTGCCGGGGCGCCCTTGCGGACAGCTCTGCAGGCCGCCCACACCGGTTCCGGGCATTGCCCAAGATTTACGCGCGGATCGTTCGCGCCGGGAAAATGCAGCACTGCACACCGTAGTGTCACGGAGCTGCCTAGACAGTGCAAAGCTTTCCAATTGTTTAGGATTCCGAACCGATAGTGCTGTTTACACTGGAACTTGGCGTGTATTATACAAGCGCGCTGGAACCCTATGATTGCTCCACAATTCGTAGTTTTGGGCGTAAAAGCCAACGAGCCGACATGAAAAAAACACGGCCGATCCTCTGGATACTGATCATCGCGGCTGTGGCCTCCGCGGGTTACTATGGCTGGCAGAAATTCGGCTCGCCCGAGGCCGGAAAAACCCAGACGGCTCAGAAGGGTCCGCCGCGCCCGCCCGCTATCCCCGTCAGCGTTTCACCGGTCCAGAAGGCCGACTTCCCGGTTTACCTGACCGGTCTCGGCACGGTTCAGGGCTTCAATACGGTACAGGTCCGGAGCCGGGTTGACGGCCAGATCGACAAGATCGCCTTCAGCGAAGGCCAGATGGTCAAGCAGGACGAGCTTCTGGTCTCGATCGATCCCCGGCCCTATCAAGCCACGCTCGACCAGGCCAAGGCCAAGAAGGCGCAGGACGAGGCGAATCTCGCCAACGCCAACCTCGAGCTCCAGCGCGCCATGAAGCTTGGCGAGTTCGCGACTGCGCAGCGGGTCGACACCCAGCGTTCCACCGTCGCGCAGCTGACCGCCCAGATCGCCGCCGACGAAGCCGCCATCTCCAACGCCCAGACCCAGCTCGACTACACCCAGATCAAGGCGCCGTTCACCGGCGTGGCCGGGCTGCGCCTGGTCGACGTTGGCAACATCGTCAACGCCTCCACGCAGACGGGAATCGTGACGATCTCGCAGGTCGAGCCGATCTCGGTGATCTTCACCGCGCCGGAAGACCAGCTGCCCTATATCAGCGAAGGCCAGAAGGCCGGCGCGCTCAAGGTGATCGCGTTCACCACCGACGGCAAGAAAACGTTGGCCGAGGGCAAGCTCGCGGTCATCAACAATCAGGTCGACACGACCAGCGGGACTATTCGGCTCAAGGCGGTGTTCGACAACAAGGAACACACGCTGTGGCCGGGCCAGTCGGTTTCGACGCGCCTTCTGGTACGCACCCTGAAGGACGCGACCGTGGTTCCGGATGACGCGGTTCAGCATTCGACCAACGGCCTCTACGCCTATACCGTCAATCAGGACAACAAGGCGGAAGTGCACAAGATCAAGGTCAGCTACGCCATCGACGGCCGTTCGGTGGTCGACGAAGGCTTGAGCCCGGGTCAACAGGTGATCACCGGCGGCCAGTTCAAGGTCCAGCCCGGAAGCCTCGTCTCGACGGCCGTAGCAAGCTCGGATCCGAGCCAGAATAAGGTACGACAGGAATGACCGAGGGCGGGATTTCGGCACCTTTCATCCGTTATCCCATCGGCACCTCGCTGCTGATGGCCGGCATCCTCTTCGTCGGTCTCGTCGCCTATCCCCTGCTGCCGGTCGCGCCGCTGCCGCAGGTGGACTTCCCGACCATCCAGATCACAGCCAATTTGCCGGGCGGCAGCCCCGAGACGATGGCCTCGTCGGTGGCCCAGCCGCTCGAGCGGCAATTCGCCCAGATTCCCGGCATCGCCCAGATGACCTCGACGAGCTATCTGGGAACCGCCTCGATCACCATCCAGTTCGACCTCAACCGCAGCATCGACGGCGCCGCCAACGACGTGCAGGGCGCCATCAACGCCGCAAGCGGTCAATTGCCGAAGAATCTGCCCTCGCCGCCGACCTACCGCAAGGTCAACCCGGCCGACGCGCCGATCCTGCTGCTCTCGGCAACATCCGATACACTGCCGCTGACCACCGTCAGCGATGCCGTCGACGCCCAGCTTGCCCAGCAGATCAGCCAGCTCTCGGGCGTCGCGCAGGTCTTCATCGGCGGCCAGCAGAAGCCCTCCATCCGCATTCAGATCGACCCGGCGAAACTCGTCGCCAAGGGCCTGTCGCTGGAGGACGTGCGCAGCCAGATCGCGATCACCACAGTCGACAGCCCCAAGGGCAATATCGACGGGCCGAAGCGCGCCTACACGATCTACGCCAACGACCAGCTCACCCAGTCCAAGGACTGGAACGACGTCGTCATCGCCTATCGCAATGGCGGTCCGCTTCGAATCCGCGACATCGGACAGGCGGTGAGCGGCGCCGAGGACGCCAAGCAGGCAGCCTGGGCCAACGGCAAGCGTGGCGTGTTCCTGGTGGTGTTCAAGCAGCCGGGCGCCAACGTCATCGAGACCGTCGACCGGATCAAGGCCACCCTGCCCCGCCTCGTCGCGGCGATTCCGCCCGCGATCAAGATCGAGTTGATCAGCGACCGCACCACGACCATCCGCGCCGCGGTCGAGGACGTCCAGTTCACGCTGCTGCTGACCATTGCCCTCGTGGTCATGGTCATCTTCGTCTTCCTGCGCAGCTTCTGGGCGACGGTCATTCCCACCATCACGGTTCCGCTGGCGCTACTGGGCGCGTGCGCCCTGATGTGGGTGGTTGGCTATTCGCTCGACAATCTATCGCTGATGGCGCTCACCATCGCGGTCGGATTCGTCGTCGACGACGCCATCGTGATGCTCGAGAACATCACGCGCTACATCGAGGAAGGCGAATCGCCGATGGCGGCCGCCTTCAAGGGCTCCAAGGAAATCGGCTTCACCATCGTCTCGATCAGCATCTCGCTGGTCGCGGTGCTGATCCCGCTGCTGCTGATGGGCGGCATCATAGGACGCCTGTTCCGCGAGTTCGCCGTCGTGCTGGCGATGACCATCTTCGTCTCGATGTTCGTGTCGCTGACGCTGACGCCGATGATGGCCTCGCGCTTCCTGCGCGCCCATGGCGAGGTGACCCACGGCAAGTTCTACCAGTGGAGCGAACGCGCCTTCGACGGCATGCTGCGCGGCTACGAGTACGTTCTCGATCATGCTCTGGCCTGGCGCCGCACCACGCTCCTGATCTTCTTCGCCACGCTCGGCCTGTCGATCTATTTGTTCATCCTGATCCCGAAGGGCTTCTTCCCGCAGCAGGACGTCGGCCTGATCACGGCGACCTCGGAAGCGTCCCAGGACATCTCCTTCGCCGAGATGCAGCGCCGCCAGGTCGAACTCGGCAAGATCGTGATGAACGATCCCGACGTCGCCACGATCGCGATGAACATCGGCGGCAGCGGCCGCGCCGGCAACAACGGCAATTTGTTCATCACGCTGAAGCCGCGTAACGAGCGCAACGCGTCGGCGCAGGAGATCATTGCCCGGCTGCGTCCCAAGCTCGAGAAGGTGTCGGGCGCCCGCCTCTACATGCAGGCGGCCCAGGACGTCCGGCTCGGCGGCCGGCCGACGCGCACGCAGTTTGAATTCACGCTACAGGATGCCGATCTCACCGAGCTCAACGACTGGGCGCCGAAAATCCTCGCCAAGATGCAGACGCTGCCGCAACTGCGCGACGTCGCGACCGACCAGCAGACGCAGGGCACCACGGTCCAGCTCAAGATCAACCGCGACACCGCATCGCGCTACGGCATCCAGCCGCAGCTGATCGACGACACGCTGTACGACGCCTTCGGACAGCGGCAGGTCACGCAGTATTTCACCCAGCTCAACACCTACAAGGTGATCCTCGAGATCCTGCCGGAGATGCAGGGCAGTCTCGACAGCCTGAACAAGCTCTATCTGAAATCGCCGCTGACCGGCGACCAGGTGCCGCTGTCGACCTTTGCGACCTGGACCACCGATCCGGTCCGCCCGCTCTCGATCAGCCACCAGGGCCAGTTCCCGGCGATCACGATCAGCTTCAACCTCGCCCAGGGCGTCGCGCTCGGCCAGGCCACCGAGGCCGTGCAGAAGGCGATGGCCGATCTCGGCGCACCACCGACCCTGAATTCGAGCTTCCAAGGCACCGCGCAGGCGTTCCAGCAGTCGCTCGGCACCGTGCCGCTGCTGATCCTCGCAGCCCTCGTCGTGGTCTATCTGATCCTCGGCATCCTGTACGAGAGCTACATCCATCCGATCACGATTCTGTCGACCCTGCCCTCGGCCGGCGTCGGCGCGCTCCTGATCCTGATGGCGGCCGGCTTCGACTTCAGCCTCATTGCATTGATCGGAATCATTCTCCTGATCGGCATCGTGAAGAAGAACGGCATCATGATGGTCGACTTCGCCATCGCGGCCGAGCGCGACGAACACAAGACGCCGGAGGAATCGATCCGTCAGGCCGCGCTGCTGCGCTTCCGGCCGATCATGATGACGACGATGGCCGCCCTGCTCGGCGGCGTGCCGCTGATGCTCGGCCACGGCACCGGCGCCGAGATCCGCCAGCCGCTCGGCTACGCCATGGTCGGCGGCCTGATCGTCAGCCAGGCGCTGACGCTGTTCACCACCCCGGTGGTCTATCTCTATCTCGACGAGCTCAACAACTGGTTCTCGGGCTGGGGCCGTTCGGGTGACGGCAAAGGTCACGAGGCGCCCGAGCACAGCACCGTCAAGCAGGCCGCCGAGTAAGCTTGCACCGCGGCTTCCGCGACGCTACAGCGAGGCCCTCGGTTCACGCCAACGCGGTTTCGCCATGTCCATGCAATCCAGACTTGTCGCCCTCGCCGCCGCCTTTCTGCTGTCGACAGGCGGCGCGTATGCCCAGCAGAGCGCCAAAAAGAACGCCACTTCCCCTGCACCGGCCGCACAGCCCGCGCCAGCTCCGACCCAGCCGCCGGCTGACGGTGCGCAGCAAGCCGGATGGGTCGTGCGCTGCACCAGCGTCAGCCGCGATGCGCCGCTCGAATGCGCGATGGAGCAGAACGCGGTGCTGACCAAGACCGGCCAGACCATCGTCCTGATCAACATCCGCATCGCGCCCGACACCCGCACGCCGGTGGCGCTGCTGCAATTGCCGCTCGGCCTCAACCTGCCCGTCGGGGCCAAGCTCCAGGTCGACGAGGGCAAGACATTCGACCTCCAGATCCAGACCTGCGAGAACCGCGGCTGCTACGCCTCGACGCCGATCGCGGCGGACCTGCTCGCCGCCTTACGGTCGGGCAAGCAGCTGAAGGTCTCCTTCCAGAACATGGCCAAGGAGGCGATCGCGATCCCGATGCCGCTGGGCGATTTCGCGGCGGCCTACGACAAGATCAAGTAAGGACCGCTCCCGTTTCCTGTTGGAGTGGACGCTCTCTCACCTCGTCATTGCGAGCGTAGCGAAGCAATCCAGCAATCTTTCCGCGGAGGCAGTCTGGATTGCTTCGCTGCGCTCGCAATGACGGCGCGGATGCTGCGCCGCCTCTTCCCTATCACTGCCGCGCCATCTGCGCATTGCCGACGGCATCGCCGTCGAGCTTCTGGTCGTCGTGCATGGTGACGGTGACCCGCAGCAGCCGCCCCTCGAACTCGAACGGCGCCTCGTAATGCGACACGGGGCTGCCGCGGTCACGGCCGATGTCGAGGCCGGACCACGAGATCAGCGTGTGGAAGCCGAGCTGGGTCTGGAGCGACCCCGCCGGCTCGCCGTCGATCAGCAGCGTGTATTCGGTGACGCCGGTGCGCGAACCCTTCGCCGGCGGCTCCTTGCGCACGAGCCGCTCGACATGCACGCCGAGCCGCCGCGCGCCTGACGACACCTTGCGGTCCGACCGCACGACCTGGTGGCTGCCGCCGATGTTGAGGTCGTGCACGAGATGGCCGTCCCTGATGTAGAGGCTGTAGCCCGACGTCGCGTCGCCATGCGAGAGCAGCACGCCATCGGCGCCCTGCCCATCGATCTCGACATGCGCCTCGATCGTGTAGCTGCGGCTGCGCACATCCGGCGCGACGTCGGTCGGCACGTGGCCCATGCCGGCGTGGAAGACGAAATGGTGGCGCGCACCATGGAAGCGCGCGGCATTCTCCGCAAAGCGCGGACCGAAGCGGTCGTCGAGCGGCAGCACCTTGTGCCTCTCGGCCTCCGCCCACCACGTCGCGATCATTGCTGTCAGACGCTCCGGCTCCTTTGCGGCGAGATCGTCGGTCTCGGAGAAATCCTGGTCGAGATGAAACAGCTCCCATTTGTCGTTCTCGAACGGCGTGCCCGAGGGATGGAAGGCGACCGCCTTCCAGCCGTCCTGCCAGAGGCCGCGATGGCCGAACATCTCGAAATATTGCGGCGAGCTCTTTGAGGGTGCAGACGCATCCGTGATCGAGCGCGCAAAGCTCTCGCCTTCCAGCGGCATCTGCCGGCAGCCCGCGATCGTCATGGGCGACTCGACGCCGATCAGCTCCAGCAGCGTCGGGGTGAGATCGCAGGCGTGGACGAACTGGTGCCGCAGCT
Organism: Bradyrhizobium sp. LA6.1; assembly: GCF_040547805.1. NCBI lineage: Bacteria > Pseudomonadati > Pseudomonadota > Alphaproteobacteria > Hyphomicrobiales > Nitrobacteraceae > Bradyrhizobium > Bradyrhizobium sp. LA6.1. Next base: position 132,231 of record NZ_JBEPQK010000006.1, read on the forward strand.
CGCCTTTGCCTGCGATCTTCTTCGGCCAGTTGATGACGAAGGGATCGCGGATGCCGCCGCCATGGGTGTTCTGCTTGTAGCGCCGCAGCGGCGTGTTCGACGCCATCGCCCAGCCATGCGGGAAATTGCTGTGGGTGTGGGGCCCGCCGATGTCGTCGATGCGGCCGAGCTTCTCGGCGATCGGCTCCGGCTTGAAGTTGAACGGCCCCATCGCGTTGACGAAGCCGAGCGGCCCGCCCTCCTGGCTCGCGCCGTTGTCGGACATCACGATGATCACGGTGTTGTCGCGAATGCCGGCTGTTTCCAGGAACGAGACAAGCCGTGCAAGATGCCGATCGGAATGATCGAGCATGCCGGCGAAGGCCGCCTGCAGGCGGGTGAAGACGCGGCGCTCGTCGGCCGAATGCTCCTCCCAGGCTTTTACGCCATCGTTACGCGCCGGCATCCGCGTTCCCTCAGGCACCAGCCCCATCGCCTTCTGGCGTGCCAGACGCCGTTCGCGCTCGACGTCCCAGCCGTGCGCGAATTCGGCATCATAGCTCATGATGATATCGGCCGGCGCCTGATGCGGCGCGTGGCAGGCGCCAAGTGCGACCCAGGTGAGCCAGGGAATGTCAGGACGATCGGCGACGTGATCGCCGATGAAGCGGATCGACTGGTCGATCAGGTCCTCGGTCAGATGATAGCCGTCCGCATACGTGCCCGGTGGATCGATATGCGTGTTGTCGGAGACGAGCTCCGGCGCGTACTGGTCGGTCTCGGCATCGAGGAAGCCGTAGAAGCGGTCGAAGCCACGGCCGAGCGGCCAACCGTCGAACGGGCCGGTGGCTCCGCTTTCGGTCAGCGGCGTGACGTGCCATTTGCCGACCATGTAGTTGCGATAGCCATGTCCGCGCAGCATCTCGGCCAGCGTCCCCGCCTCGCGCGCGATCTTGCCGCGGTACCCGGGATAGCCCGAGTCGAAATTGGCGAGGCAGCCGACGCCGACGGAATGATGATTGCGTCCCGTCAGCAGCGCCGCGCGCGTCGTCGAGCACATCGCCGTGGTGTGGAAACCACTGTAGCGCAAGCCTTCCGCACCGAGCCTGTCGATCGTCGGCGTCCTGATCGCCGAGCCGTAGCAACCGAAATCGGAGAAGCCGACATCGTCGAACAGCACGACCAGGATGTTCGGCGCCCCCTCGGGCGGCTTCGGCGCATCCGGCCACCAGGGTTTTGACTCCGCGACCGTCTTGCCGACGGTGCCGCGGAACGGCGTGCCGCTGTTTGCGCTCATCTGCTCCTCCCGATGTTGCCCGGCGGCTGCGGTTGACCCGCGGCTCGGCCACGCTTAAATTATAATCCGAATTATGATTATGATTTTTGCTGGATGCAAGCGCTGATGCGGCCAAGCTCGGACGAACCCGATTTCGACCTGCCCGGCGTTGCCCCGTCGCGGCAGAAGCGCAGCCGCGAGACGACGCTGGCGCTGCTGCGCGCCGGCGCCGACATGCTGCGCACGCGCAGCCTGGCCGAGCTGTCGATCGAGGCGCTCTGCACCGAGGTCGGCGCCACCGTCGGCGCCTTCTACAGCCGCTTCGAGAGCAAGGAGGCCTATTTCAGCGCACTGATGGCGCTGGCTGCGCGCGACGGCGAACAGAGGCTGGGCGAAATGCGGCGACCGTCACCGGATACGGACCTCGACAAGCTCTGCCACACCATCGTCAGCGGGATCATCGCCTGGATGCGCAACCACGAGGGCGTGCTGCGCGCCGCGCTTCAGCACGATGACACCCGTCCGGACAAATGGACGCCGTTCAAGGCTCTCGCGAAGGCAACGACGGAACGCGCGACCCCTCTCCTGCTCCCGGCCATGGGCAAGGGACGCAAGGCCGCCAAGACCCGCACCATCGCCTTCGGCTTCCAGGTCGTACTGGGCACGCTGGTGAACGCGATCCTCAACGATCCCGGGCCGCTGTCGCTTGGATCAAAAGAGATGGAGACGCGGCTGGCCGGTTGCCTGTTGCTGTTGCTCCAGGCAGAGATCAATCAGTCGACGCCGAGATAGGCCTTCTGCACCTGCGGGTCCTGTGCGAGCGCCGCGGCCGTGCCGGACAGCACGCTCTTGCCGACCTGGAGCACGGTCGCGAAGTCCGAGACTTCCAGCGCGAGCTCGATCGACTGCTCGGCGAGCAGGATGGTCAGGCCCTCGCGATGCAGGCGGCCGAAGGTCTCGTACATGGATTCGACCACCGCCGGCGCGAGGCCGAGCGACGGTTCATCCAGCATCAATAGCTTCGGATCGCTCATCAGCGCGCGGCCGACCGCGAGCATCTGCCGCTCGCCGCCGGACATGGTGCCGGCGCGCTGGTTGCGGCGTTCCTTCAGGCGCGGGAAGATCTCGTAGACGCGCTCAAGCAAATTGGCCTGGCGCGACTTGTCGTGCAGCGGCGTCGCGCCGAGCATGAGGTTGTTCTCGACGCTCTGCTGCACGAACAGCCGCCAGCCTTCCGGCGACAGCGCCAGTCCCTTGCGCACGATCGCAAAGGCCTTCTGGCCGGCGATGTCCTCGCCGCGAAAGCTGATCGAGCCGGAATGCACGGGAATGAGACCCGCAATCGCGTTCAGCGTCGTGGTCTTGCCGCCGCCATTGGAGCCGAGCAGCGCGACGACGCTGCCCTCCGGCACCTCCAGCGAGACGTCGGAGACACCGATGAGGTCGCCATAGCGCACCTCGAGGTGCTCGATCCGAAGAAGCGCGCCGCTCATAGGTCCCGCCCGCCCATCAGTTCGACCGGCGTATGGCCGGCCGCGGCCTTCGCCGCGCGTTTGCCGAGATAGGCTTCGATCACCGCCGGGTTCGAGGTGACCTCGCGCGGCGAGCCGCGGGCGATCTCCTTGCCCTGGTGAAACACCATCACGCGGCTCGCGAGCGACATGATCACTTCCATGATGTGCTCGACGATGACGAGCGTGATGCCGGAGCGGTGGATGTCGCGCACGAGATCGATGGCGAGCCTCACCTCGTGGGCGTTGAGCCCGGCCATGGCCTCGTCGAGCAGCAGCACCTTCGGCTCGGTCGCCAGTGCACGGGCGATCTCCAGCCGCTTGCGGCCGGGCGTGCCCAGCGAGCGCGCCGGCGCATCCGCAAGCCTGCTCATGCCGACGCGCTCCAGCACCGCGCGCGCCCTGGTCTCGGCCTCGTGGCGATGCGAGGTGCGCAGGAAGGCGCCGATCATGACGTTCTCGAGCACCGTCATGCCTTCAAAGGTCTGCGGCACCTGGAAGGTGCGCGCAAGCCCGAGCCCGGCGCGCTGCTCCGGCGCGAAGTCGGTGATGTCGGTCCCCTCGAACAGCACGCGGCCCGAGGTGGTCTTGAGGTCGCCGGTGAGGCAATTGAAGAAGGTTGATTTGCCGGCGCCGTTGGGGCCGATCAGGCCGAGAATATCGCCCTGCTCCAGCGTGACGGACGCATCGTCCACCGCCTTGAAGCTGCCGAACGCCTTCGTGATCCCGCGCGCCTCAAGGAGCATGGCCGGCTCCCTTATCTGCGCCGGGCTTACGTCGTCCCATGAACAGGCTGAGCAGGCCGCCGGGCTGGAAGCGCGCGATCAGCACGATGATCGCGCCATACAGGACGAAGGTGAGGCCGGCCCCCTTGCCGCCAAGCCAGCTGTTGGAGATCTCCTCCAGCGGCACGAGGATCGCGGCTCCCACCAGCGGACCGAACAGCAACCCCGCCCCGCCCAGCGCCGCCATGATCAGGATTTTGACCGAGATCAGGATGCCGAGCCCGGACTCGGGATCGACGAAGCCGAACATCATCGCATAGAGCGCGCCGGCAACGCTCGTCAGCGCCGCGCTCAGCATGTAGGCGTAGAGCTTGGTCCGGCTCGCGGGTGCGCCCAGGGAACGTGCGGCCCTCTCGGAATCCTTGATCGCGCGCAGATAGAATCCCATGCGGCTGTTGGTCATCCACCAGGTGATGAACAGCGTGATCACGAGGACGACCAGGAAGAGGTAGTAGTACGGCAGCGACGACAGGAACGAGAGATCGAAGATGTTGCGGGGGACCGTTGGACCGGAAAGACCCACGGCCGCGCCGAGCCAGTCGGTGTTGGTGACGATCAGCCGCACGGTCTCGGCGACCGCGATCGTCGCCATGCTGAAATAGTGACCCGACAGCCGTAGCGTCGGCACGCCGATGATCGCAGCGAGCCCCACCGCCAGCACGATCCCGCCGGGGATGCCGAACAGCGGCGACAGCCCGAACTTGGCGTAGCTCCCCATCGCGGCATAAGCGCCGCAGCCGAAGAACACGACGTGGCCGACCGAGACCTGGCCGGCATAGCCGCCGACGATGTTCCAGGCCGACGCGGCGATGGCATAGAGCAGCACCAGTGCGCCCAGGCGCTGCTGGAACGGCGAGGACAGCAGCAACGGATAGGCAATCGCCAGTGCTGCGACGATCGAGAGCCAGATCAAGCGCCGCATTGCAGCTTTCTCATCAGAGCTTGCCCATCAGGCCTTGCGGCCGGAACCAGAGGAAGGACAGGAACAGGACATAGACGACGATGTCCTTGTAGACCGCACCGATCAGATAGCCGGAGAGCGACTCGATCACGCCGATCAACAGGCCCGCGACGAGCGCGCCTGGCACGCTGCCGAAGCCGCCAAGGGATACCGTGACGAAGGCGACGATGCCGAGCGTCTCGCCGACCGTCGGCACGATGTAGAAGAAGTTCGCGATTAGCGCGCCGGCAAGGCCGGTGGCGCCGGCCGCGATGGCCCAGGCGATCGCCTGCATCGTATCGGGCCTGATGCCCATGAGCTGAGCCGCGGTCTGATCCTCCGCCACCGCCAGCATTTTTGAACCAAGCGATGTGCGCGTCAGGAGCAGGTGAAGACCGAATGTCACCAGCAGCGCGACGACACCGGCAAGCAGCCGCGAGGCTTCGATGCGCAGGCCCGCAAACGCATAGGTGCCGCCGACGATATTCGACGGCATCGACAGGAAGTTGGCGCCGAACCACCAGAACACGGAATAGCGCAGCAGCAGCGCGAGCCCGAACGTGCCGAGGATCTGCGCCAGCATCGGCCCCTTCATGATGTCGCGGATCAGGGCGAAATAGACGACGACCCCGACGGTCGCGAGCACCAGTGTCGCCAGTGGGGCGCCGAGGATGGGCCCTCCCCCCATCAGGGTATAGACGACATAGGCGACGTACATGCCGAGCATGACGAAGTCGCCATGCGCGAAATTGACGATGTTCATCATGCCCCACACCAGCGTGAGGCCAGAGGAAAACAGGGCGTAGACGGCACCGAGCAGAAGCCCGCCGGCAATCACCTGCACGAGTACGAAGGACATGAGCTGCGTTGCTCTGATCAAAACATTCTGGGAAAGGCGGGACGCGCGGTCCCGCCTTCAGGCAATCTCACCAGCCCTTGTAGGGCAGTACCGGCGCCTTCTCGGCATTGGCCTTCGGCCATACCGCGACGTAGTTCTCGCCATCCTGGAGCTGGATGATGGCGCCGGAAGCCAGGATGTTCTGGCCCTTGTCGTCGAACTTCACGCCCTTGTAGCCGATCATGAGCTGCTCGGGCTTCAGGTCCGTCGCCTTCAGCGCGGCCTGGATCTTGGCAGGCTCGGTCGAGCCGGCGCGGTCGATGGCATCGGCCAGCACGAAGAAGCCCTGCATCTGCCGGGCGACCGTGTCGTCCATCTCCTCGCCGCTCTTCTTCTTGTACATGTCGGCGATGATGGCGGACGCCGAGCCCGGCGGTCCCACGACCCAGGACGAGCGGTTGAAGACGCCTTGCGAGATCTTGCCTACCGCCTTGGTGAAGGACGGATCGGAGTAGCCGGCATCGTCGGCCAGCAGCACGGCCGGCTTGTAGTCGAGCGACTGCATGGTCTTGGCGAACAGGATCGCATCCGACGTGTAGCTGATCATGATGACGACGTCGGGCTTCTTGTCCTTGAGCTGCAGCACCTGGCCCTGCAAATCGGTCGCATTGACGGGATAGGCGATGTCGAGCGCGATCGGCTGGCCCTTTTCCTTGAAGGCGCCGGCGATCGTGTTGGCGACCGAGGTGCCGTATTCGGTGTTGTCATGGACCACCGCGACGGCGTCGGTCTTGGCACCCTGCGCCTTGATGTCGGCGAGGAAGTCGACATAGATCTTGGCGAAATCGGTCGCGATCGGCGTGGTGCGGAAGAACCATTTGAAGCCGCGCTCGGTGAGATTGGCGGCGACCGATTCCGAGTTCAGGAAGGGAACGCCGTATTTCTCGGCGATCGCGCTCGAAGTCAGCGTGACGCCGGACTGGTAGGAGCCGAACACGGCCGCCACCTTCTCTTCCGTGATCAGGCGTAGCGCCTGGTTCTGGCCCGTCGCCGGGTTGCCCTGGTTGTCGGCGAACACAGCCTCGATCTTGGCGCCGCCGAGGCCGGCAAGGCCGGCGTTCTTCGCCAGCGGCAGATTGCCAAGCTCAGGATGAGCGTTGTTGATGATGTCCATGGCGACTTCGAGCGCCGCCTTGGCGTGCGCACCGATCGAGGCGGTGCCGCCGGACATCGGCATGATGACGCCGATCTTGATGACCTTGTCCTGGGCCTGCGCGCCGGAGCCCAGCGTAAGGAACATCGCGGCTGCGCAAAACAGCCCGGTGACGTGCTTGAAATTCATCAAATCAGACCTCCCAAAGGGTTTCCCCGACCAAGCTATTTTGGAAGCTGCAGGCTAAGCGCCCGCTTCCGTTTGTTTATGCCTGGTGGATCTAGGATGGCATGCCAGCCGGACACCGGCAAGACGAAACGGACTTGCGCAATGCTGCATGGGAGAGGCAGCGAATGCGCCGGCGCGGGCAGCGTTCAAATCCGGCGTCGTCCGGCGCGAACGCGGTAACCCGAACGGCGGACGTCATTGCCATCTGCAGGGGTGGGTTAACGCTGCGACTGCGCCAAGCGCGGTCCGCTGGCGTAACCCGGCCCCCGTCTGTTTCCGCGAACGCAGAGGCGGTGGCTGCCGCCAACCCACCCTGCAAAACGCCGTCAGCCGACGACGTCGCTCGCCCGCAACAGCGTCGTGAAGCCGCCATAGATCATGCGCTTGCCGTCGAAGGGCATGTCGGCGCCCTTGAACCGCTCATCAGCCATCACCTTCTTGTTGACGGCATCGCGGGTCTCCCGGTCACGGTAGACGATCCAGGAGAACACCACGACCTCGTCCTCCTTCGCGATCACCGCGCGCGGAAACGAGGTCAATTCGCCATAAGGCACGTCGTCGCCGATGCACTCGACGTAATCGAGCGCGCCATGTTCCATCCACACGGCGCAGGCCTTACGCGCCAGCACCTTGTAGGCCTCGATCTTGTCCTTCGGCACGGCCAGCACGAAACCATCGACATAAGGCATCACGGATCTCCTTGGGTTGCCTGCCCCGAGGACGAAGCGGCGCGGGACGATCCGACACGTCATGCCTCCCGCAAGGTGAGGCAAACTGTCGCGAGGATTTCGTGCGCTACTTCATATTTGAAGCTCGTGGCGCCGTGACATCATCCCGGACGTTTGCGCTCGAACATCGGCTACTTCAGATTGCATTGAGCAGAAGGCAGCTTTCATGAGCACCCGCCTGTCATTGCTTTGCGTCCACGGCGTCGGTCACGCGGAGATCGACGCCGAGTTTCGAAAGTCATGGTCCGAGGCGATCATACGCGCGGTCCAGTCCGTCGATCAGAGCCTCAACCCGGCCATCGACTTCCTCTCGTATGACGACCTGTTCGACAAGAGCCCGCCGAACCTCATCACCTATGGCATCGCGCTGGCAAAACTGCTCGCGAGCGCGACCGTCCACGGGGTCGGTGATCTGCTCGCGGGCACACGCAGCCTCGAAGATGTACCAACCCTGATCAGATGGACCGCGGGCATGGTCGCCCAGTGGTCGGTGGATGAACAGCTGCAGGCCGCGCTGCGCGGCGCAGTCCTCGACAAGCTGAAGAGCGGCAACTACGACGTTGTCCTGGCTCACAGCCTCGGCTCGCTGATCTGCTACGACACGTTCGTGCGTAATCCCGGTGCGATCAGGGACAAGGTCTTCGTCACGTTCGGTTCGCAGATCGGCAATCCCGCGGTGCGCGACATCTTCGCAGGCCGCATTCAGGACCTTCCCTGCCGGAAATGGTACCATCTGTTCAACCGGGAAGATCGCGTTCTCACCTATCCGCTCGAGATCGCCGCAGACAATTTTCAACAGGTGCTGACACCGTTCGATGTCCCCAACGATCTCCTGAATCACAACGCGACCTGGTACCTGTCGCGCCCCGAGACCGTCGCCACCGTCTGGCACGACGTGGTCCCGGTGCCGACGTCCCGCTCCATCGTCAGCGCCGCGCGGGGGATTGCCCGCATTGACGCCCGGCCGACCCGCCGCGCCCTGCTGATCGGCATCAACGACTATCCCAAACCCGCGGACAGGCTCGAAGGATGCGTCAACGACGTATTCCTCATGAGCTCGGTGCTACAGGAGAGCGGCTTCAAGCCGGACGAAATACGCGTCGTGCTCAATGAGCGGGCGACGGCGCAGGGCATCATGGAAAGGCTTCACTGGCTGCTCGAGGGCGTCCGCGACGGCGACGAGCGCATGCTGTTCTACTCGGGCCATGGCGCCCAGATTCCCAGATACAGCCCGAGCGGCGCACCGGATAGCGTCGACGAGTGCCTCGTTCCCTATGATTTCGACTGGACGCCCGAGCACGCCATTCTCGACCGCCAGTTCAGCCAGCTCTACTCACAGCTTCCGTACGACTGCTATTTCGTCGCCATGCTCGACTGCTGCCATTCCGGCGGCATGACACGTGACGGTGGTCCGCGTATCCGCGGCCTGACGCCGCCCGACGATATCCGCCACCGGGCGCTGCGGTGGGAGGCAAGCGAAGGCATGTGGGTGCCGCGTGAGTTCCCTCCCCTGAACGAAAGTCTGAGCAAGAGCAAGAACGGCGCCGACTATCTCGGCGACAACGGCGCCACGCAGCGGCTCGGGCGCAGCATGGCGCTCCGCACCCAGCCCGACAAGGCATACAACAAGACGCGCGCCGAGCTCGGGCATCACGGTCCTTATCTGCCGATTCTCCTCGAGGCCTGCCAGGAGCAGGAGCTGTCCTATGAATATCGTGACGGCGTCACGTCGTATGGCGCCTACACGTTCTGCATGGCGAAGGTGCTGCGCGAACAACGAGACCGCAGCGCCAATCCGTCGTTCCAGGAGCTGAGCGAGCTCGTCACGGCCAAACTCCGTCGCCTCAAATACAACCAGACGCCCAATCTCGTTGGCGCCAAGACGCGCGTCAGCGCGAAAATTCCATGGGGCGCGGCAGATGCAGGTCGCGGCCAGCGACGGGCGACGAAAAAGCGTGCCGCCAAGACGGGCCGGAAGAGGCGCCGCTAGTCATTTCGCCTTGCATCGCCGCGCGGCGCATCGCGGACGCGATAAGTCGGGCCAACGCGCCGAGGCCGCACCGACGACGGGGAGGCCTGCCGACGGCACGTCAGGCTCGCGGCGCGGGCCTGATTCAGAGCAGGTTATGATCTGGGTAAATCGCCCGGAACTGGCTGGGGAACCTGGATTCGAACCAAGACAAACAGAGTCAGAGTCTGTTGTGCTACCGTTACACCATTCCCCACCGAAGTGCTTGATATCACAAGACTTTCTTCGGAAGCTTTGCAAGCCGCAGCAAAAGTTTTGCAAATCAGCGGCGCGCTGGCGCTCATATAGCCGCGCCGGCGTTCGCGGTCTAGCCCCTCTGTAAGCATCGCAGCTTGTTCTCGCTGCGTTCGCGCCGTAGCGGCATGTCCGCCCTCACCCGCGGCCGGCTCCGGCAATCAGCACCAGGAGACCTGGCACGCCTGCCTCGACGACGTCCACATGCCACGATCAACGGGCGCGCCGGCGTGCCGCTTCACGTCGATCAATGGGGATGGTCTGTCGGCTTTACCCAGGCATGATGCGCGCGCTCGACGCCGGCACGCCGCAGCCGGCGATCGCCCGCACGAAGCGCGAGCGGGTTTACAGCCTGATCCGCTGACTTAATCGCCCAAGACCACGGATCGCTTGCCATAGAATTCACCGACGCAATCATTCGGCAGCTGGCCCGGATTTTTGGTTAGCTCACCGTCCATCAGCATGGACGGCTTGACCGATCTCTTGGGGACGACAACATCCAGGTCCTTGGTCGTCCGAAGAAATTGATGCCTCTGGACAACTCTCGCTCCAGAAGGTCGCGAATTGCGACTCCTCGGCGCGGACGTATCCCAGCGCGACGCTATCGAGGAGCAAAAAAGAAAGGAGCCCGCAGGCCACCAGGGCCGTCATGCGAATATGGGCATGATGGCCCAGGGAGGGAAGGAAGCGGGCAGCCAGGGCGACGACGCAGCCCCCTCCGGCAAGAAGAAAAACCACCACCTCATTCCGCCCTCGCGTCGCGAGATCCTCCGCCGTCGCAAAATAGGCAATGACATAAGCGGTGTAGAGACCAGCGAGCACTGCCGCCACGAACCCGACGATCAAGACCAGCAGCCGCGCCGTCGGCCTCGGTTGCGAAGGCACCACGAAGACCGAAAACAACGCCACGAAACCGAGCCAGGCCCACGTCGCAGATTCGGTGTAATGCCGAACCAGCTCGAGCCACAGATAGTACAACCCCATCGAGAAAGAAGCGGCGATCTTCCCCCCCTCCGGATATGCCGCCATCCGGACCGCATTCCCCGGTGACAAAAGCAGGATCGCAAGTCCGATGAAGGTCGCCGTCAGCATCACTGCATGGCCCGCCAGTTGCGGGCGAGGATGGTAGAACGCTCGATAAACGGCAGAACCGGCGACGAGGGCCACGATCCAAAATGGCGTGAACTCGTTGGCCAGAGCACCCAGGAAGCCGATTGCGGAGAGAACGACGATTTGGCCGGTCGAGAGCACGGTTTCGTTCGCTGCGGACCGCACCAGCTCAACGAGGATGATGATCACGAAGAGGGCGGGAACCATGTAGGACGCACTGCCCGAGATCCAGTAAAGCATCTCCCGCAGACTGATCGCCAGAACGAAGCTCGCCGCGCAGAGCATTGCACCCGCCAAAAATCTCTCTGGCCACGACAGGCCGGTCCACATTCGACCAGCCCAATAAACGCTGACTGCCAAGAAGATGGCCATGCCGCAAATGAGTATGACCGGATAGACGACCAAATAATCGACGCCTGTCACCTTGCTGACAACGGCGGGGGCGGCGATCGCCACAAGCGAGGTCAGTCGGCCCATCTGGTGCAAATAATAGGATTTGACCATTCCGACGAGACCCATGCTGTTGACGCGGTTCGTCACGCAATAATCGTCGGATTCAGGCATCGCATAGAGCGCGATGGATGCGAGCCAGAGCAGGATGAAGAGAGCGACAGAAGCGGCCACGATAGGCATCACGTCCGGCATGCGGCTTCCGAGGCGCACAGGAAATCCCCCAAAATCGACTGAACAAAGCGGCAGCAACGAGAGAGCGAACAGCCCCGAATGCAACCCTCGTTATGCAACGCGGCACAGAAGATCACAAGGTTCCGCGGGCAAACAATCGAAAGGCTAGTTCGAGCCGCAGACGCGGACCACGATCTCAGCCTTGCCGTTCGCGATCATCACCTGGCCGTATTCGTCCTGCGGCGGGCTCTCCTCGTAACGGAGCGGGATCGTGGTGATCGCTTCCTGCGCTTCGCCGCCCGGCTGCTGCGTGTTCACGTCGAGGATCAGGATCTTCGGATTGATACCTTGCGGCGAGCGCCTGGTCAGCCGGGCCTGCCAGCCATCGGTCGGTACCCTCACGTCGCCGACCATGACCAGCTTGGGCGGCGCGCCCGGCGCCCGGTCGATCCAGGCCTTGAAGGTGTTTCTCAGCAGGACAGTCATGACACGTCTCTCGGAAACCGCGGAGGACATCACGTTCCTGATGCTTCGGCAGCAGCCGACCCACTTTCCGATCGCAGGAACTTTCTTTCCGACCGACGGCTACAGCCGGATTTTCGAGTCACAAGGCAGGTTTCGCCTGCGGAGCGAAGGACGCCACGCGCACCGTGCGCGAGGCCTCGGCAGTCACGTCCGCAGCGACGTGCCGGATCCCCTGCCGAACGCGCAACGCGCAATGGGCTGGCACGTCGAGGCTGTCAGGCACAACTGGGTTGGCGAATTCTTCGAATGAGGGGCGAGCCCCGCGCTCAGCGGGGGCTCGTGAGGAAGCCGAGCCGACAGCGACCCGTCCGCCAGATAAGCGACCGTCGCCTACTCCAGCTTGATATTCGCCGCTTCGATCACCTTCTTCCACCGCTCGGTCTCGGAGGCGATGTAGGCCTTGAACGGCTCCGAATCCACCGCCACCGCGGCCGCACCGAGCTCGGCCATCTTCTGCACCGTCTCCGGCTGCTGCATGAAGGCGCGGATCTCGCCCGACAGCTTTTCGACGATGGGCTTCGGCGTGGCCGCGGGAACGAAGAAGCCGTGCCAGGCCACCGCTTCGAAGCCCGGCAGGAATTCGGCGACGGCCGGGACTTCCGGATCGAAGGCGGCGCGCTTGGGCGTTGCAGTGGCGAGCATCGCGAGCTGGCCGGTCTTCACCTGTGGCAGCAGCAGTGGCACGTTGTCGAAGGCAAGATCGATCTGGCCGCTCAACAGATCCGTCAGCATCTGGCTGGAGCCCTTGTAGGGCACATGCACCATCTTGGTGCCGGTCATCTGTTGAAACAGTTCAGCGGCAAGATGCTGCGAGGTGCCGACGCCGGCCGAGCCGAACGAGACCTTGTCCGGGTTCGCCTTCAGATAGGCGATCAGCTCCGGCACGGTGCGCGCCTTGATCTTGTTCGGATTCACCACGAGCACGTTCGGCACGACACTGATCTGGGCGACCGCCACCAGGTCCCTATCCGGCTGGTAGCTGAGCTTGGGCCCGTAGAGCGTGGGGTTGATCGCGAGCGCGGAGGTGCTGGCAAGGCCGAGCGTGATGCCGTCAGGCGCCGACTTCGCCAGCCGCGTCACGCCGAGGATCGAGCCGGCACCGCCGACATTCTCGACCAGGAACGGCTTGCCCAGCTTCACTTGCAGATGGTTCGACACCATGCGCGCGAAGATGTCGGCGGTGCCGCCGGCGGCGAAGGGCACGATCACCGTCACCTGCTTGGCCGGATAGCCGTCCTGCGCCTTTGCCGGCAACGTCGCCAGCAGCACGGCTGACACAAGACCAAGCCACATCGATCTCATCGAAGTTTCCTCTATTGTTACTGTTTTGTTGATTGGGTGCCGCGCGCGGCGGAGGTGACTAGAACGCGACCTCGTACATGTTCAGGATCGCATCCCGGCCGAGGTCCCGCGGATTGTTGTCAAGCAGGCGGCGAATGGCGTGTGCCTCGTCGGCCATCACGCCGAGATCGCCCTTGGGCACGCCGAGCGCGGACAGACGCATCTCGATGCCGAGGTTCTTGCAGAAATCGTAAGTGGCGTCGAATGCGAGCTTCGCATCGTTCTGCGCCGGCAGGCCGAGCGCCGCCAGCACCGCGACCGTCTTCGCCTCGACTGCCGGCATGTTGAAGGCCAGCGTGTGCGGGAAGATCAAGGCACAGGCGAGCCCATGCGCGACATGATGGCGCGTGCCGAGCGGATAGGCCACGGCATGGCCGGCGGTGGTGTTCACCGGCCCGAGGCAATAGCCGCCATAGAGTGAAGCCAGGGAGAGACCCGCGCGTGCCTCGCGATCGCCGCCGTCGGCAACCGCCCGCTTGAGATATTGCCCGACCAGCCGCGCGCCCTCGAGCGCATAAAGGTCGATCATCGGATGCGCCTTGCGGCTGGTATAGGCCTCGACGCAATGCGCCAGCGCATCGACGCCGGTGGCCGCAGTGACCTCCTTCGGCACGGTCATCGTGAGATCAGGATCGACGATGGCGATATCAGCAAGCATGAAGCGGCTCTGCACCGCCTGCTTGTTCTGGCTGACGGGATCGGTGACGAGCGCGCGAGTGCCGGCCTCGCTGCCGGTGCCCGACGTGGTCGGGATCTGCATCAGCGGCACGCTGCGGCCGGCGACTTTTTCCGGCCCAACGATATCGGCAAAGGCCACGTCGCTGGTGCAGAGCACCGCGACCAGCTTGGCGAGATCCATCGCGCTGCCGCCGCCGAAGCCGACGACGAGATCAGGCGCGACCTCTTTCGCCATCGCCACCGCCTTCTCCAGATTAGGCAGGTCCGGTTCAGGCTTGACGTCGCCAAACACTTTCACTGCCCCCGGCAGCGCCAGCGCATCGACGCGGCGCGCATTGAACGGATCGGAAATCACCAGCGGCCGCCTGGCGCCGATCCGCTCGGCGAAGCGCGCAGCAGCCGTGATGGTGCCGTTGCCGAATTCCAGGATGGTGGGACGTTGGATTTCGATGGGCGTGAAGGCGTTGGTCATCGTGCGCTAGATCTCATGACTTGGAGGCGGAGACGCCAGCGGAGAGCCGCTCGGCATAGTCGATGGCCTCGATCAGGCTGTGCTCGTTGGCAATGCCCTTGCCGGCAATGTCGAAGGCGGTGCCATGATCGACGGAGGTGCGGATGATCGGCAGGCCCAGCGTGATGTTGACGCCGGAGAGCTCCTGCCAGCGGCCGGTCGCGGGATCGACCTGGAAGCCCAGCAGCTTGACGGGGATGTGCCCCTGGTCGTGATACATCGCGACCGCAGCATCGTACTGGCCGGCGCGCAGCTTGACGAAGATGGTGTCACCGGGCACCGGGCCGACGACGTCGAGGCCATCGGCGACGGCCTTGGCAATCGTCGGTGCCGAAACGTCGATATCCTGCCGGCCGAACAGACCGCCCTCGCCCGCATGCGGATTGAGCGCGGCGATTGCAATCTTCGGCTTGGCGATACCGAGCCGCAGCAAGGCCTCGTTGGTGAGATCGATCACCATGCGCAGACGCTCCGGCGTCAGACGCTTCGGCACGTCTTCCAGCGCCACGTGGGTCGAGACATGGCTGACGCGCATGTTGCCGTGGGCGAGCAGCATCACCGATCCGCGCACACCAGTGAGGTGCGCCAGCATCTCGGTATGTCCAGGGAAATGATAGCCGGCCTTGTTGAGTGCTTCCTTGTTGAGCGGCGCGGTGACAATCGCGGAGGTCCGCCCGGCCTGCGTCAGGCGCACGCCCTGCTCGATCGCCTTGTAGGCAAAGCGGCCGCCGTCGGCGCTCAAGACGCCGGGCTTGATCGGGGTGCCCTCGACATCCGCCTGGAGAAAGCAGAGGTTCGGCCAGTCAGCATCGTCGGCACTCACCTCCGGAATCGCAACGGCAGCGACGAGCGCGACCTTGGCATCCTCGAGCGCGGCGCCGCTGCCGATGATCAGGATGCGCAGATCGCCTTTCGCGATCCGGTCCTTCAGCCCGACGCAGGCCTTGACGATGATCTCCGGGCCGATCCCGGCCGGATCGCCCATGGTAATGGCAAGATGACGAGAGGTCATGTCGGGCTCCCCGTATTGAGCAAATGATTGTCCCGGAGCAGATCGCGCCACAGCTCGCTGGTGCCGAACGCGCCGGATTTCGAGATGACGTCGACGCCGGCCCAGCGGCCGCCTTGCAGCACCGAGCGCGGCAATCCCGGCACGATACGCCCCGTCACCTGGAGCGCATGCTCGCCGAGCGCAACGCATACGGCCTTCAAGGTCTCGCCGCCAGCAACGATCAGGGTTCCGGGCGGATTGAGCACCGCAATCAGCGTTGTCAGCTCGCGCGCGATCCGCTGGGCGGCCTCGGCGCGCGAAAGGCCATCCGCGAGCGCGAATTTCACCAGCGCCACGCCATCGTCAGCCAGCTTGCGTTGAACGCCCGCGCCCCCCTCACCTTCGGCCAACGCGATGGTGGCTTCGCCACATGCTGCGAGCTGGGAGGCGGTGGCGGCTTGGTCGGAACCGAACAGCCCAAGCACCGGCCGCTTCAGCCGGCTCGGCGCATCGGCGCGATGGCCGCGGGCGAGCGCACCGGCCAGCCCGCCGCTTCCGCACCAGAGCACGGGCCCCGGCATCTGCCCCGCCATTTCGACGACGCGATCGAGGTCGATGTCGCTCTCGGCATCGAACACCTGAACGCCACCTTGAGCGAGCGTGTCAGGGCCGCCCTGCCGTGCATCGATACCTTCCAGTTTCAATTGGTCCAGCAGGTTGTCGCCGACGCGATGCCAGTCACCCTGTACAGTGCGCGCGAATTGCTGGCCCTCGACGGTACGGCGTCCCTGATAGTCGAAGGCTGGTGCGACCACGCATGACGCCCAAGGGCCGCCGCGCAGGCAGGCACCGAGCTCGGCCGCCCAGGCACCGCGGAGCAGGCTGTCGACCTTCTTGTAGGCGATCGTCCCACCCTGAAGCTGCGGCGCCAGCCGTCCGACGATCTCGACGCTGTCGGCTTTCGACCGCTCGCGGGTGCCGCTGTCGATCGCGAGGCTTTGCGCGCCTGGAGTCGCGGGCGAATCCGCCCAGGTGACGTCGAACGGTCCGCACAGGCCGACGAACTCCGCCGCGGTGTCGAGTGCGCCGGTGAGATCGTCGGCAAGCAGGCGCACGACCGTCATCGTCATGCTGCTCCCGCGCCCAAGATCTTGCCGGGGTTCATCAGGCCGTTCGGATCGAGCAAGTGCTTGATGCCGCGCATCAGCTCGATATCGAGCGGATCGGCGACACGGGCCAGCCGCACGCGATTGGTGATCCCGATGCCATGCTCGGCACTGATCGCCCCGCCCCGCGCTGCGGTCTCGTCATCGACGATCTCATTGATTTGCGCCACCAGGGCGGCCGTCGTCGCCGGCTCCTGACAATGCGCACGGTCGATCAGGGCGATCACGTGGATGTTGCCGTCGCCGATATGACCATGCATCACCACGCGGGCATGCGGCACAGCGGCCATAATTCGCGCCTCGACATTGGTGACGAAGTCCGCCTGGCGATCCAGCGGCACAACGCTGTCGTGCGAGACGACATAGCCGCTGCGCTTGTTGCCTTCGGACACGCTGTGCCTGACGGCCCAGATCGCCTTCGCCTGTGCGAGGTTCGAGGCCAGGATGACGTCTTCGGCGATGCGGGCCTCCATCGCATCCGCCAGAGCCGTGGCGAGCGGCTCGTCGAGATCGACGCCCGCGAGCGTGTCCGTCAACTCGACGATCAGATACCACGGTGTCGTCAGCTCGAACGGGATGGTGACATGCGGCACGGTCTCCGCGATCGCCTCGATCTGCGAGCGCGACATGATTTCGAGGCTGCCGAGCCGGTCGCCGACCACACCGCGCAGGCGCGCCATGATCTCGAGTGCCTGCGCGACACCCTGCAATTTCACCAGCGCCAGCGCCGAGCTGCGCGGCGGCGAGAACAGTTTCAGCACCGCCGCGGTGACGATGCCGAGCGTGCCTTCCGCCCTGATGAAGAGCTGCTTGAGCGCGTAACCCGTGTTGTCCTTGCGCAGCGCGCGCAGGCCGTTGAAGATACGCCCGTCGGGCAGCACGGCTTCGAGCCCGAGCACGAGATCGCGCGTCGGGCCGTAGCGCAGCACGGCCGTGCCGCCGGCATTGGTCGAGATGTTGCCGCCGATCTGGCAGGAACCCTCGGCACCCAGGCTCAAGGGAAAGTAGCGATCGACGCTACGCGCCGCATTCTGGACCTCGGCGAGAATGCAGCCAGCCTCGACCGTGATCGTGTTGGCGAGCGGACTGACGTCGCGCACAGCTCGCATGCGGTCGAGCCGGATCACGACATTGCCCGCGTGATCGTCCGGCGTCGCGGCTCCGCACATGCCGGTGTTGCCGCCTTGCGGCACGATCGTAAGGCGCCTGTCGGCGCAGTATTTGACGACAGAGGCGACCTCGGCGGTCGAGCCGGGCTTCACCACTGCGACCGCGCGGCCGCGATAGCGCCCGCGCCAGTCCACCACATAAGGCTCCTGGTCGGCTCCGGACGCGATGACGTGCTTCTCGCCGACGATCGCGGCGAGCCCGGCCAATGCATCCTGGAATGAGTCGGACATCAGGTCGCCTCGTCGTCCGTACCGAGCTTAGGCGGAAGCTGCGAATGCCGCAGCATTCGCAAGCAGCTCTTTCAGCTGGTCCGGCGGCAAGGATTCCAGCGGCGGCCGCAGGCGCTGCCAACCGGCGTGCTTCGTGCGATCAGCCGCAAGCGCCTTCAGCGAGGCCATCTGCGGAAATTGCGAGACCAGCTCGCGCGCCTTCACGATGCGCGCCTGCGCCGCCTTGAGCGCCGGATCGTCGTCGCTGTCGCCAAAGTGCTTGAAGACATAGGCAAGACTGCGCGCGACGACATTGGAGGTCGCGGTGATGCAGCCCGCGCCCCCCTTGCGCAACAGCGGCAGCATCAACGGATCGGCGCCGCCGAGGACCGCGAAGCCCGGAAACCGTTCGACCATCGCCGTCATGTTGGCGAAGTCGCCGGACGAATCCTTGATGCCCGTGAACGTGGCCGGATAGGCCTTGCGCAGCCGCTCGATCAGCGCATGCGAGATCGGTTGCGCCGACATCTGCGGGTAGTGATAGAGGACGACTTTCAGGCGCGCATCACCGATGCGCTGCACCACTTCGCTGTATGAGGCATAGATTCCGTCATCAGTGACGTTCTTGTAGTAGAACGGCGGCAGCATCACCACGGTGTTGACGCCGACCGAGAGCGCGTGACGCGTCAGCGCGATGGTGTCGCTGAGCGCGGCAACGCCGGTGCCGGGCAAAAGCCGCCGCGGCGCGATGCCGGCGGCCACCACCGCCTCGAGCAGCGCCGTGCGTTCGGCCACCGAAAAGGAGTTCGCCTCACCCGTCGTGCCCAGCATCGCGATGCCGTCGCAGCCTTCGTCGAGCAGATAGCGACAATGGTCCACGAAGCGCGCATGATCGGGAGCAAGCTCGGCGTCGAGCGGCGTCAACGCGGCGGAGAACACGCCATGAGGGTGCAGCGATGATGTCGACAAAACTTCCTCCGATCGTCAGAACGATGTTGTTCGGAATGCGAACATTTGTTATTTGCTGGTGCAGTCGTAAAATCAGCTCGGCCCGACGTCAAGGGCATGGCTGTCATGGCGGGGCATTCGAGCATGACCAAGGCTGCAGGGAAGGCCGCGAAGCGCGTATCGGAAACTAGCGCCAAAAATCCCAAGAATTATGTCGCCTCCGTCGGCAAGGCCTTTGCCGTGCTCAAGAGTTTCACCAGCGAAACCTTCGAGCTGACCCTGAGTGAGATTGCCGCACGGGCTGATCTCGATCGCGGGACGGCGTTCCGCCTGATCCAGACCCTGACCGAACTCGGCTATCTCCAGGCCGTTCCGCAAAGTCGCCGGTTCCGTCTCGGCATCGCCTGTCTCGACCTCGGCTACACCGTGCTGTCGCACGGCTCGTTGCGGCCGATCGTCGAGCCGCTGCTGCGCGACCTCGTCCCAGCGGTCGGCGATGCGGCATCGCTCGGCATTCTCGATGGCGGCGACGTGGTCTATCTCGCGCGCGTCGGTGCCGGCCTCGACCGTCACAAGATGGACCGCCGGCCGGGCACGCGCATCCCCGCCTACAGCGCCGCGCTCGGTCATGTCATGCTGGCGCATCTGCCACGCGACCAGCAGATCGAGCGGCTCGAGTTGCGTCCTCGAGTAAAGCTGTCGGAGCGAACGCTGACCGATCTCGATGCACTGCTCGCCCGGCTCGATCAGGTGAAGAAGAAAGGCCATGCGGTCTCCGACGGCGAGAATGCCTATGGCCTGCGCACGCTGGCAACGCCGATCTTCGACGCTCAGGGTTTTGTGATCGGCGGCTTGAGCGTCACGGTCGATGCGATGCGCATGGACATGGCGGCCTTCCGCGATCAGGCGCTGCCGCGGCTCATGCAGGCGACGGCCCAAGTCCAGGATCTCGCGATCAAGTCGGGATTGACGAGCTGAGTGCGGTGATGGCGATTAGATCACGATGTGATCGAAGTCGGCGGCGATCCGCGTATTCGGAAACACCTTTGTCGCCTCCGCCAAGATCTCTTCATCCTCGTATCGTCCCGACATGTGGACCAGCACGAGCTGCTTGACGTTGCTGGCGGCGGCAAACGAAGCGGCTTCGGTCGCTGTGAGATGGCCGTAGTCCCGCGCGGTCGCGGCGTCACGGTCGAGGAAGGTCGCCTCGATCACCAGCATGTCGGCGTCGGCGACATGTCGAGATAGACCATCCGTGGTTTCGGTGTCGCCGACCACGACGAGCTTCCTGCCGCCGCCCGGCGGGCCCAGGACGTCCTCCGGATCGATGGTTCGACCGGCGATCACGACCGGCCGTCCGGCGGCCAGCTCTCCGCGCATCGGCCCGTCCGGGACACTGAGCGACGCAAGCCGCTCGGGCAGAAGGTGGCGGTGCGCGGGGCTTTGGAAAGAGAAGCCAAAGCTGTCGGTGTCGCGGTGGCGAACCGGAAAGCAGTCGATGGTGAAGTCGCCGGCATCGATGACTTGCCCCTGGGTGAGCGGTGCGAACGCCACAGGGATCGGCGCCCTGCCCGCACCCCACAAGCCGGCGAGCATGCGAACGACGATGTCGAGCGTGCCCGGGCCCGCATGAACGGTCATCACGTCGGAGGTCTGCCGCAACCCCAGCGTCGAGAAGAGACCGGGGATGCCGAGCACGTGATCGAGGTGCCCGTGCGTCAGCAGGATGCGGTCGAGCCGGCGAAAGCCGGCGCCGCTGCGCAGCAACTGGCGCTGCGTGCCCTCTCCGCAATCAACCAGGATGCGCTTGCCCGCGGCCTCCACCAGGAGGGCCGGATGGTTGCGCTCCACTGAGGGAACGCTTGCCGAGGTGCCGAGAAATGTCAGGGCGAACATGGTCGTCAGCGTCCAGAGACCGACCTCTCCCCGACAGCACCGCAACGGTCCGCACGGTGGATGGCCTCACCGTCCCCAATGCCATGCGAGCAGCAGCGCGTACAAGCCCATCGAGCCAGCATAGAGCGCGGCAAGCAGTGCATATCCCGCAATCTGGCGGCCGAGCGCTGCCTTCGGCTTGATCCACCAGTCGAGCGCCCTGAAGGCGGCCGGCACGAGAAACCAGCCGAGCAGCTGGGTACTCACGAGATTGCCGACGAACAGCGACAGCCAGACCGGCACGCCGTGGCTGTCGATCAGCGGCGCGCTGATGAAATAGCCCCAGAGATAGACCACGGGATAGAGCACCAGCAGGACGATGAGGTTGCTCTTCCAGATCAGGCTGGGCCCTTGCTCCGGAGCCTGCGTCTTGCCGGCCGGGAACCAGAAATTGAAGCCGTAGCTTGCCCGCTTCACGTTCATGCCGGCGTTGAAGCGCGCGCCTTCCTCAAGCAGCGTCTGCCGCAAGGGCGAGTCCAGCCACGCGTTGAGGCTGGCATCGCTGTCGAACGACAGGATGACGATCCACTCGTCGTGCAGGCCCGGGATAGGCCGCTCGATCTTGTGGCGCAGGAACCCCCTGAACTCGGCCTCCGCGGCCTGGATGCGCTGTTGCCATTTGAGGAACGCATCCTCGAGTCCATCCGGCACCTTGAAGGAGATGACGGCGGAGACCGCGCTGTCGCGCTGAACGCCGGTGTCGGGAAGGATATGGACGTCCTCCGACCCGACGAAGAAGCGCTGCACGTCCGCGATCAACCGCGCCCGCACATCGCTCTGAAGCCAGGCGCGGGCAGCGGCCGGGTTCGCGAAGCGCAGGATGGTCACCCAGTCCACATGCGCCGGCGGCTGCGGCGGCACGACCTCCTGGCTGAGGAAGCCGGGCCACGCCTTCAGCGCCTCGCCGACCTCGCCGTTCCACCGCGCGAACGCGGCAAAGCCGTCGTCGGCGATGCGACGCTGGATGACGAGGGCGACCGCCTGGGCCGCTGGATCCGGAGATGCGCTCATCGCGACCGTTCGCTTCAGCTCTGCTTGTAGAGACGCTTGCCCATCACCCAGGTCTCGTCGACGCAGCGATCGTCGCCGACCATCATGACGGCGAACAGCATGTTCGCGGCGTCGTCGACCGTGCGCGGACCAGCACCGTCGGCGATCAGCGACTGGTGCCAGGGTTGCGCCAGCTGGCCACCATTCGGATCGAGCGCGACGAAATCGGCTTCCTTGCCGGGTTCGAAATTGCCGAGCTTGTCGTCGATATAGAGGCCTTCGGCGCCGCCGAGCGTGACCGACCAGAAACCGCGATAGGGCGAGAGCTTGTTGCGCTCGGCTTCCGCGAGATCCTTGCGCGCCGGATCGATGCTGCCGTCGAGCATCGTGTTGTTGCACATGCCGACCTTGTAGGCGTCGTCGAGCACGGAGATCATCGAGAAGCGGTTGCCACCGCCGACGTCGGTGCCGAACGACATCTTTACGCGATGCTCGGGATCGGTGGCACGGCCGAGGCGGAACAGACCGCTGCCGAGGAACAGGTTCGAGCACGGGCAGAACACCACCGCGGCGCCCTTCTTCGACATGCGGCGGAACTCGTTGTTCGAGAGATAGACACCGTGGCCGCCGGAGAACTTTGGCCCGACCAGGTCGAACTTCTCATAGACGCCGAGATAGTCCTGGCAGTCCGGATGCTCGACCAGCACGCCACTGCACTCGGCCGGGTTCTCGGAGATGTGGGTGTTGACCCAGCAGTCCGGATGCTCGTGCTTGAGGCGCTGACATGCCTTGAGCAGCTCCGGCGAAGCGCCGAAGGCGAAGCGCGGCGTGATCGCGTAGAGGTTGCGGCCCTTGTTGTGGTACTGCGCGATCAGACGCTTGCTGTCGCGATAGAAGTTTTCGGGCGTGTCGATGAACTCGGCCGGCGCGTTGCGGTCGATCCCGGTGAGGCCCGCGATCACGCGCATGTTGCGGCGGGCCGCTTCCTCGAACAGCTCTTCGGTCGCGACCGGCGAGGAGCTGGTGAAGGCCTGGCAGGTGGTGGTGCCGGCGGCAAGCAGTGCGTCGAGAAAACGCTTCACACCGTCGCGCGCGTAGTTGCGATCCTTGTACTTGATCTCCTCGGGGTAGATCGATTTCTGGAGCCACGGCAGCAGCTGCTCGCCATAGGCACCGAGCACGCGGGTCTGCGGCAGATGGATGTGGCCGTCGATGAAGCCCGGGACGATGATGCGGTCCTTGATATGGGTGATCTCGACGCCCGGATGCGCGGCGGCGATCTTCTCATACGGACCGAACGCCTTGATGACGCCGTCCGTGACGACCATCAGGCCGTCCTGGTGAAAGCGCGCGGCAGCCTGCTCGTTGCCGATGTGCTTCCAGGGATCGTCGACGAAGTCGAAGAACGTGCCGCGAATACCGACGGTGGTCATGAATGGGTTCCTTCCTTAAGTCTGTGTGGCGTGGCGTGCCGCAGGCAACGAGATCGCAAGCAGCGTCCCTGCGACGGCGCAGAGGCCGAGATAAAGCCATCCGATCGGCGCCTGGGTCGCTTCGGGCAACACCGCCGCGATCGCCATGGCGCCGCTGACCGCGAGATAGCAGAGCGCGCTGATGAGGCCGCCGATCAGGCCGTGGTCGCGCTCGAACAGGCCGAGCGCCATGCCGTACATCATCGGGCACAGCACGCCGCAACCGCCGAGCACCAGCGCACCGCCGATCGTGATCGACATGAAATCGAGACCGACGGCCAAGCCGGTCGCGGTCAAGACCACAGCGCCGGCGAGAAACAGCGCGAAGGCGCCAAAGCCCATCACGCGGGCCGGCATGAAGCGTGCGAAATGCGCGCAGCCGAGCTCGCCCGCGAGATTGACGCCGCCAAGGCCGAGCGCGACGAGACCGTAGATGGCCGCAGAATAACCGAGGCCGGTCTGGTAGAGGAACGGCGCGACGACGCCGAACGCCAGTTGCGCGCTGGCCGCGGCGGCAAACACCAGCACGAAGGCCAGGAAACCCGGACGGACGAGCGCTTCGCGGAGAATGCTCGCCGTGCGGCGCGGATCGAACGGCGCGCGTCGCTCGGCCGGCAGCGTCTCGGGCAGAAGCAGCACGACGATCGCAGCGACGATGGCCGCGGCGATGGCGATGATGACGAAGACCCCGCGCCAGGACGTCAGCTCGACGATGAAACCGCCGGCCGCCGGTGCGAGCACGGGTGCAAGCCCCCAGGCGGCACCAAGCAGCCCAGAGATCGCCGTAAGCTCGCGGCCGCGAAAGCAGTCGGCCGCAACCGCATAGGCGACGACGAGGCAGGTGCAGCCGCCGACGCCCTGCAGGAATCGCAACGCGAGCAGCAGCGATGCGCTGGTGGCGAGCGCACAGGCGATGCTCATCGCGATGAGAACCGATAGCCCCGCAAGCAGAACGTTACGGCGGCCGAGCGTGTCGGAGGCGATGCCGACAGGCACCAGCGCCAGACTCATGCCGAGCATGTAGGCGGTGACGGTGTTCTGCATCGACGCGGAATCGGTCGCGAGATCCACCACCATCTGCGGCAGGCCCGGCGTATAGGCATCGAGCGGAATCTGGCTGAACGGCACCACGCATAGCAGGATCGGCACGATCCCGCCCTTCGCGCGACCAGCGTCCGAAGCAACTGCAGTCATGGCTCACGCCCCCTCGATGCCCGCGGGTCCCGTCTTTTCGTGCGCGCAATAAGAGGCGACGATGCAGGTTGCGGATATTGACGCGCGGAGCGTGCCAGAACTGTGTATAAAAACTCTTAGGAGGCCCGCTTCAATGCGGGCGGCTGATGCTCTGGTCCTCGCTGCCTGGGGCTGCTCCAACAAAAAATGCGAAAACAACCCCACGCACAGTACAAATCATTGAAGAATTTCGCTCCGGCATGGCGCGAGCCTGGCCCCCGAGGACGTTTGACACGTCGGGCAACACAGGCGCAGGACTGCACCATCCCCGCTTGTGAATTCCCGCCGCACAGAAGCCATTAACCGTTCGGAAGGCATCGCCGTTTCGAGCGCAGGATCGGCATCGGCCAGGCGCAGATCAAAGCAGGAAGCCCTTGAGAGCTCCGAGAAACTGCCGCGGCGACTGAAGCTGCGGCACGTGCGCGCAGCCTGGAATGACCTTGAGTTCGGCGCGCGACAAACCGGCGGCCAGTTCGCGCGACATTGGCGGAGGCGTCGCTTCGTCGTGCTCACCAACCAGAACGAGGGCAGGAACATTCACCGCGGCAAGTTCGGCGCGGAGATCGAGGCTTGCCAACGCGTCGCATGCGCTGCGAAACACATCGGGATCCGTCTGCAGAAAAGCTTCACGACGATCCCGCATCAGTTCGGGATGCCGCTCCTGAAACTCGGGCGCAAACAAGCGTCGCATCGCAACGTCAGTGATCGCCTCGAGTCCCTTCTCCCGCGAGACCCTCGCCATGCTGCGAAACGCCTCGCGGCCGGGCTCCGAGAACGCCGCGCCGCAATCGGCGAGAACGAGCTTGCTGGCGATCTCCGGGTGCCGGATCGCCATCTGCAAGGCGACGAAGCCGCCATAGCCGTTGCCGAGCACGATCGCCGGCGCACCGCCCGCAGTCTCCTTCACGGCCTCCGCCATCCTGTCTGCGACAACGACGAGCCCGCCCTCGACCGCGCGTGAGCGGCCGAACCCCGGCAACTCCGGCACGATGGTGCGAAACGATCCCTCAAGCTCGGGCACGATCGCATCGAAGCTCGCACGGTCCGACAACAGCGAGTGGAAGAGAAACAGCGGCGGCCCCTCGCCCGATTGCGCGGCGTTGACGGTCCCGTTGGCAAGAAGCCTGTCCATGTCCGGTCTTTCCTTAACTTCGGCGGCGGGATCACACCCGTTCGCGTGCCGTGGAGGCCCCCGATTGATAAATCAACTGTCAGGGAATTCAAGCATTTGGCTCTTGACGTGAAATATCAGGATTGCCAAATTGGAGCCAACGAGGTCCCTAGAATCATGCTTTTGCGCGAAAACATCTACGATCTTCTGAGGTCTGATATTTTAGCGTGCCGGTTCGCTCCGGGCGATGAAATGCGGGAGCAGGATCTGGCCGAACGCTATTCGGTGAGCCGCCAACCAGTTCGGGATGCGCTTTTGAGGCTGCAGCGCGAGCACCTGGTGACGGTGCAGCCGCGGCAGGGCTACCGGGTCACGCCGATCTCGCTGTCGGACGCCCGCGACCTCCTGCGCTTCCGTCTTGCGCTGGAGCCGGCCTGCGTCGCTGAAGCGATCGAGAGCGCTCCCGACAGCGTCCTGAAATCGCTCGATGAATTTCGCCGCTTCTCCGGCAACCACGAAGACTTCATCGCCTACAATCGCGGCTTCCACTCCGCGCTGGCTCACGCGTCCGGCAATCGCCGCATGGCGACGGCGCTGTGCGACCTGATCGGCCAGGCCGACCGGCTGGTCCGCGTCAGTGTGTCCAATCTGAAGGGTCACGATCCGGCAAAGCTCGTCGCCGAGCACGTCGCCTTGATCGACGCCATGCAGAGCCGCGAAACGCGAACCGCCGCGCGCATCATCAAGGCCCATATCGGGGCGACCGAAAAACGCGTTCTGCCGGCGCTCAAGCGCAACGCCGTCATCGTCGAGGAGAGATCATCATGAACATTCCATCGAAACCTGCGTCGATCGACGTCGAAATCCATGGCAATTTCATCGACGGACGTGAGGTCGAAGCCGGCAACGGCGTGATGCTCGACGTCCGCAATCCCGCGACCGGCGACGTGATCGCCCGCATCCCCAATTCGACCGCCGAGGACATCGACCGCGCGATGAAGAGCGCGCGCGCGGCGTTCGAAGGCAAGGCCTGGGGCGGCATGGACACGCGCGCGCGTGCCAGGCTGGTCAACAGGCTCGCCGATGCCTTCGAGGCCAATCTCGACAGCCTGTACCGGCTGGAAACCCTCAACAACGGCCGGCCGGTCAACGAGACCCGCGCCCAGCTCTCCCGCCTGCCCGACTTCTTCCGCTACTTTGCCGGCGTTGCGCTGGCGCGACGCGACTCCGTCATCCCCGTCGAAGGCGCCTATCTGAACTATACGCTCCGCACCCCCATCGGCATCGTCGCCAATTGCACGCCGTTCAATCATCCCTTGATGATCCTGTGCAAGTCGCTCGCCGTGGTGCTGGCGACCGGATGCGTCACCGTGGTCAAGCCGTCTGAATACACGCCGCTGACGACATTGAAGCTCGCGCAGATCTTCACCGAAGCCGGCCTTCCGCCCGGCGTCTTCAACATCGTTCTCGGCCTCGGCCAGAGCGCCGGCAAGATGCTGGCCGAGCATGGCGACATCAACAAGCTGGTCCTGACCGGCGGCACCGAGGCCGGCCGCATCGCCGGCAGCGCGGCCGCAAAAGTGTTCGCGCATCAGACCATGGAGCTCGGCGGCAAGACGCCGGTGATGGTGTTCGACGATTTCGACATCGACCGCGCCGTCAACTACGCCGCGTTCGGCGCCTTCATCGGCGCCGGACAGACCTGCGTCTGCGCCTCGCGTCACATCGTCCAGGCTTCGATCTATGACGAATTCGTTGAGAAACTGCAGGCCAAGACCCGCACGATCCGCGTCGGCGATCCCTTCGATGCGAACACCCAGATGGGCCCCGTGATCTCCGCCCGGCAGCGCGACCGCGTTCTCACCTACGTAGGGTACGGCCACGAGGATGGCGCGCGTCTGGTCACCGGCGGTGTTGCCGCGAAGGTGCCAGGCCACGACAACGGCTATTTCGTCGAGCCGACCGTGTTCGCCGACGTCACATCCGACATGCGCATCTTCCAGGAGGAAGTGTTCGGTCCCTTCACCTCGGTGACGCCGTTCAAGGACGAGGCCGATGCGCTGCGGCTTGCCAACAACTCGCCCTTCGGCCTCGCTGCGGCCATCCGAACCCGTGACGTCGCCCGCGCGCACCGCGTCGCCGCCTCCGTCAAGGCCGGCATCGTCTGGATCAACGATCACCACCGTCTAGACCCGGCTTCGCCCTGGGGTGGCGTCGACGATTCCGGCATCGGCCGCGAATGCGGCACCGAAAGCTTCAACGACCACTTCAACACCAAGAGCGTGATGGTCGCGACCCACGAGCAGCCGTTCGACTGGTATCGCGACACGGCCAACCAACTGCGCCTGAACTAGCAAAAAAACGACAAGCGGCCGACCGCCCATAGAAGGCGGGCCGCATCGACCAGAACAACAGTCAGGGGAGAGCGTATATGTCGACATTGGTGAACGCAGGCAGCCGTCTGGATCGGCTGCCGATCGGGCCATTCCACCGCCGCATCATGCTGCTGATCGGCATCGGAATGTTTTTCGACGGTTTCGACATCTATATCGCCGGGACCGTGCTCAGCGTCACGCTGAAGACAGGCTTTTCAACCCTCGCCCAGAACGCGGTTTTCATCTCCGCGACCTTCGTCGGCATGATGCTGGGATCATTCGGCACCGGCTTCCTCGGCGACCGCTACGGACGCCGCTTCACCTATCAATTCAATTTGCTCCTTTTCGGCGTTGCCTCCCTGGCCGCGGCGTTCTCACCGAACATGGCCTTCCTGATCGCCTGCCGCTTCGTGATGGGCGTTGGGCTCGGGGCGGAGAACGTCGTCGGCTATTCGACGATGACGGAATTCGTGCCCGCGCGCACCCGTGGCAAATGGCTCGGCTTCACGACCGTGTGCGTCGTCACCGGTCTGCCCGTGGCGCTATTGATCGCGTCCGTGGTGGTGCCGCAATTCGGCTGGCGCTCCATGTTCGTGCTCGGCGGCGTCGGCGCGCTCGTGGTGTGGTACATGCGCAAGTCGCTGCCGGAATCGCCGCGCTGGCTGGAAGCCGTGGGACGCACCGCCGAGGCGGAAGCGCTGATGCAAGCCATCGAGAAGGAAGCCGCGCAGGGTCAGCCTCTGCCTCCTCCCGCGGCCACGACACCGGTCCCGGCATCTGCGGATCTCGGCACGCTGTTCACCGCGCCCTTGCTGTCGCGGATGATCGTCGGCGCGGTGTGCCTGATCACGATCAACACCCTGCTCTATGGCTTCGTGACCTGGCTGCCCGTGTTCTTCGTCAAGCAGGGCCTCTCGATCGCGACCTCGTTCGGCTATTCGCTGCTGATGGCGCTCGGCGCGCCCGTCGGCTCGGCCATCGGCGCGCTAACCGCCGACCGCTGGGGCCGAAAGCCGACCATCATCGGCGCATCCCTGATCACGGTGGCGCTTGGAATCCTTTACCCCATGATCTCCGATCCGATCCTGCTGCCGGCTGTGGGCTTCGCGCTGACGGTACCGATCTACGTGCTGGTCGCCCTTCTGTTCGGCATCTATATCCCCGAGCTGTTTCCGACCGAGGTCCGCCTGCGCGCCTCCGGCATCGTCAACACGCTGGGGCGCGGCGCCACCATCGTCACACCGTTCCTCGTCGTATCGCTGTTCGAGACGCGCGGCGTGGCCGGCGTGATGGCGCTGATGATCGGACTGCTGGTGGTGCAGATCATCACGGTCTGGGCGCTGGGCATCGAACCGCGGCATCGCAGCCTCGAGGAGCTCAAGGCGGAGGAATCTGCCGCGCCGGTGCTGAAGGAAGCTTCCTGAGGCTCTCCACCGCGTCATGGCCGGGCTTGTCCCGGCCATCCACGCCTTGCGACGCCGCACTGAGAACGTGGATGCCCGGGACAAGCCCGGGCATGACGACCAGATGCGATAGCGTCGTAGCCCGGATGAAGCGATAGCGTAATCCGGGTTCTGGATCCGCGTCGGGAAATGTCCCGGATTGCGCTGCGCTCCATCCGGGCTACAAGGTGTCGGCCGGGATACAATGGAGCTCGTGATGACCGCAGATGCCGCTGAGCTGGACTACGGCTCGATCAGCACACTTCTGACCGCCCTGCACGCTCGCAAAGTGTCCGCGTCCGACTTGCTCGCGCATACGATCGCGCGCATCGAGGCGCTGGACGGGCGGATCAACGCGATCATCGTTCGCGATTTCGATCGTGCGAGAGAGGCCGCACGCGCCGCCGATGCCGCGCTTGGTCGCGGCGAGCGGCTGCCCCTACTCGGCATCCCCGTGACCCTCAAGGAACCGTTCAACGTCGCCGGCCTGCCGACGACATGGGGCTTCCCGCATTTCAAGGACTTCCAACCGGCGGAAGACGCCCTTGTGGTCTCGCGGTTGAAGGCGGCAGGCGCCATCATCATCGGCAAGACCAATATCCCGATCGGCTTGCGGGACTTCCAAAGTTACAACGACATCCACGGGACGACGAACAACCCGTGGGACCTCGGCCGGTCACCCGGCGGCTCCTCGGGCGGATCGGGCGCGGCGCTGGCCGCGGGTTTCGGTCCGCTCTCGATCGGCTCGGACATCGGCGGCTCGATCCGGGTGCCTGCGCATTTCTGCGGTGTGTTCGGACACAAGCCGAGCCTCGGCCTGGTGCCGCTGCGCGGCTACAGCCTGCCGCCGGCACTGCCCGTCCCGGGCCAGGGCGATCTGGCGGTCGTCGGGCCGATGGCGCGCACCGCCTCAGACCTCGCGCTGGCGCTCGACGTGATTGCCGGCCCCGACGAGACGCGCGACGGGATCGGCTATCGCCTTGCGCTACCTGCCCCGCGGCACAACGATCTCAAGGATTTCAGGATCCTCGTGATCGATACCCATCCGCTGATGCCGACGGGTGATGCCGTGCGTTCAGCCATCGGGCGATTGGCCGACCGGCTCGACAAATCTGGCGCGCGGGTCACGCGCGCGAGCACCTCGCTGCCTGATCTCGCCGGCTCCGCGCGGCTCTACATGAAGCTGTTGAACGCAGCGAGAAGCCCGCGCCTGACACCGGCCGCTCTCGCGGAGGCGCAAGGAATTGCCGCGGCACTCTCGGCCGACGACCGCAGCCTGCAGGCCGAGCGCGCCCGCGGCTGGGGCATGATCCATCGCGAATGGCTGGCGACCGACGCGGCGCGCCTGCAGTTGCAGCAGCGGTGGCAGCAGTTCTTCCGCGAGTTCGACGCCGTGATCTACCCGGCCGCCGCCGTACCGGCCTTTCCGCACGACCAGTCCGAGCCGTTCGACGCGCGGCAACTCGACATTGACGGAAAGCTGCACCCTTACTCCGATGCGTGCTTCATCTGGGCGGACCCCGCTTCGACCTGCGGACTTCCTGCGACCGCCGTACCGATCGAGCGAACGGCGTCGGGCCTGCCGATCGGGGTTCAGATCATCGGGCCTTATCTCGAGGACCGCACGACGATTGCGCTGGCCGGGTTGATTGAACGCGAGTTCGGCGGCTTCGTCGCGCCGCCGTCGCTGCAATCCTCAAAATGACAACGGCCAGCGGCCGTCACCTTCTGTCGGCCGACTGGGCCTCGACCGCCTGCACGGCAACGCTCGCGACCTGACGCAGCGCCTCGCGGTCGGAGCCTGAGGACGCCATCACGCCCATGCCGACCGAGACGGCCGAGACGTAGCGCGCGAGCGCGGCGGGATCAGAGCTCGGCTTGAGATCGCCTTCGGCCTTGGCGCGAACAAAGCGCTCGCGGAGCTGGTCTTCGTTCTCGGCGCGGCGGGCGGCGAGCTCGAAGGGGACGTTTTCGGAGCCACTGCCGCAGGCGATGCCGCCCTGCACGAGCAGGCAGCCGGGCGGGTTGGCGGGATCGGTCTGCTTGTCGGCGATCCCCATCAGCATCCGCTCGGCAACGTCGCGGGCAGTCGGCGCGGCGACCACCTCGTCCATCCAGACGCCACGCAATTTGGTGTAACGGTCGAGCGCGGCCTTGAGCAGGCCTTCCTTGTTGCCGAAGCAGGCGTAAAGGCTCGGCGGATTGATGCCCATGGCCTCGGTGAGCTGGGCAATGGTGGCGCCCTCATAGCCATGGCGCCAAAACACTTCCATCGCCTGGTCCAACGCCGTTTCGGCGTCGAATTCGCGGGGGCGTCCCATGCCCATGTGCCTGTCTCCTCGGAATTCACGTTCTGCCTGAAGCTTAACGCCGAATCCTATCTATTTGTTCTAGCTTTATTTTCTCTGCCGTCTTCCAATTCTTGCGGTATGCCGCTACAATTTTCTTAGTGAATGGTACATAAGTATCTTGCACTGCGACATCCAGCTCCACATCTGTAGTGAACACTACATATCTGGAGCGCGCAAATGCATCCCTCGCAAAACTCCCCCCGCACCGGCCGTTTCCGCCGCCTCCTCGGCGGCGTTGCCATCGTGGGCGCCCTCGCCGTGGCCGGCTCGATCGCGACCGGCCATTACTTACGTGCCGCGCAGGCGACCGCAACGGCTGCGGCAGCTGAGCAGGCCGTCCCTGTCACGGTCGCGCTGATCGAACCGAAGCAGACCGTGCTGTGGGACGATTTCTCCGGCCGGCTCGAGGCCATCAACCGTGTCGAGCTTCGTCCCCGCGTCGCGGGTGCGATCCTTGCGACCAACTTCACCGAAGGCGCGCTGGTGAAGGCCGGCGACGTGCTGTTCAAGATCGATCCGGCGCCTTACGCAGCAGAGGTCGACAAGGCCAACGCCCAGCTCGAGGCTGCCAAGGCGCGCGTCGTGTTCACCCAGAGCGAGCTCGAGCGCGGCGCGCAGCTGGTCGGCAATGCCGTGGTCACACGGCGCGACTACGACCAGCGCGACAATGCCAATCGCGAAGCCATCGCCAATGTGAAGGCGGCAGAAGCGACGCTCCAGACCGCAAAGCTCAATCTCGACTACACCGAGGTGCGCGCGCCCGTGGACGGCCGCGTCGGCAAGTTCGAGATCACCGTCGGCAATCTCGTCGCCGCCGGCACCGCCTCCCCGGTGCTGACCTCGCTGGTGTCGGTCAATCCGATCTACGCCTCGTTCGATGCGGATGAAGAGGTCGTGCTGCGCGCGCTGAACTCGATCGCGGATGCTTCCGGCAAGCGCGGCAATCTCGACCAGATCCCAGTGGAAATGACGACATCCGGCGGTCTCTCGGCGAGAGGTCATATCCAGCTGATCGACAACCAGGTCAACGGCCAGAGCGGCACCATCCGGGTCCGCGCGGTGTTTCGGAACGAGGACGGGCGTCTCATCCCCGGCCAGTTCGCCCGCGTGCGCATGGGTCAGCCGAAGCAGCAGACGCTGGTGATGATCGATGAGCGCGCGATCGGCACCGACCAGGACAAGAAGTTCGTGATGGGGGTCGGCGACGACAGCCGGGCGGTCTATCGGCCGATCACGCTCGGCGGATCGGTCGACGGCCTGCGCATCGTGACGGCTGGGCTGAAGCCCGGTGATCGCATCATCGTCAATGGCTTGCAACGCGTGCGTCCGGGTGCGCTCCTCAAGACGGAGGTCGCGGCGATGGGTGCGCGTGGACCGCAGCAGGCCTCCAACCACAGCAACCAGGACGTGGTGCAGCGCTAGTTACATCATTCCGGACCGCGTGCCCGGAATAACGACGTCATAGAGCTACCAAGACATCGCATCTCGATTCCGGGTTCGCGGGTATTTCCCGCGTCGGGGTAACGGGAGAGCTGTCTCTCTTGCAGGGGCAAGGCCATGAATCTCTCAAAGTTCTTTATCGACCGTCCGATCTTCGCCGGCGTGCTGTCCGTCCTGATCTTCCTCGCAGGCCTGATCTCGCTGTTCGCGATGCCGATCTCCGAATATCCGGACGTGGTGCCGCCCTCGGTGCTGGTGCGCGCGACCTATCCCGGCGCCAATCCCAAGGTGATCGCCGAGACGGTGGCGACCCCGATCGAGGAGCAGATCAACGGCGTCGAAGGCATGCTCTACATGTCGAGCCAGGCGACCACCGACGGCGCGATGACGCTGACGGTGACGTTCCGGCTCGGCACCGACCCTGATAAGGCGACGCAGCTGGTGCAGAACCGCGTGCAGCAGGCCGAGCCGCGCCTGCCGGCCGTGGTGCGTCAGCTCGGCATCATCACCAAGAAATCGTCCCCCGACCTCACCATGGTCGTGCATCTGCTCTCGCCCAACAACCGCTACGATATGACGTATTTGCGCAACTACGCGGTGCTCAACGTCAAGGACCGCCTGGCGCGGATCGACGGTGTCGGTGACGTCCAGCTCTATGGCGCAGGCGACTATTCGATGCGGGTCTGGGTCGATCCGCAGAAGGCGGCCGAGCACGGCCTGACCGCAAGCGATATCGTCAAGGCGATCCAGGCGCAGAACGTAGAGGCCGCCGCGGGCGTGGTCGGCTCGTCGCCGAACGTCAGGGGTATCGACCTGCAAATGTCCGTCAATGCCGAAGGCCGGCTCGCCAACGAGGAGCAGTTCGGCGACATCGTGGTCAAGACCGGCACGCGTGGCGAAGTGGTGCGGCTGCGCGACGTCGCCCGTATCGAGCTTGGCGCCTCCGAATACGGCCTGCGCTCGCTGCTCGACAACAAGCAGGCGGTGGCGATCCCGATCTTCCAGGCGCCGGGCTCCAACGCGCTGGAGATTTCCGACCACGTCCGCGCCACCATGGCCGAGATCAAGAAGAACATGCCGGAGGGCGTGTCCTACCAGATCGTCTACGATCCCACCCAGTTCGTGCGCTCCTCGATCGAGGCCGTCATTCACACCCTGCTGGAGGCGATCGCGCTGGTGGTGCTGGTCGTGATCCTTTTCCTGCAGACCTGGCGCGCTTCCATCATTCCACTGCTGGCAGTGCCGGTGTCCATCGTCGGCACCTTTGCGGTGATGCATCTGTTCGGCTTCTCCATCAACGCGCTCAGCCTGTTCGGCCTCGTGCTCGCGATCGGCATCGTCGTCGACGACGCCATCGTCGTGGTCGAGAACGTCGAACGCAACATCGAGGGTGGCCTCTCGCCGCGCGACGCCACCTACCAGGCGATGCGCGAGGTCTCCGGTCCGATCATCGCGATCGCGATGGTGCTGATCGCGGTGTTCGTGCCGCTCGCCTTCATCTCCGGCCTGACCGGGCAGTTCTATAAGCAGTTCGCGCTGACCATCGCGATCTCGACCGTGATCTCCGCCGTCAACTCGCTGACGCTGTCGCCGGCCCTGTCCGCGCTGCTGCTCAAGGGCCACAATGAGCCGAAGGACCGGCTGACGATCATCATGGAAAAGGGCCTTGGCTGGTTCTTCCGCGGCTTCAACAAGGCGTTTACGCGGTCCTCGGAGAACTACAGCGGCACCGTCACCAAGGTGATCTCGGGCAAGGCCGCGGTGATGGGCCTCTATGTGGTCCTGGTCGGCGTCACCGCCTTCCTGTTCCAGCAAGTGCCGAGTGGCTTCGTGCCGGGCCAGGACAAGCAGTATCTGGTCGGCTTCTCGCGGCTGCCCGACGGCGCAGCGCTCGACCGCACCGAAGAGGTCATCCGCAAGATGAGCGACATCGCGCTGACCCAGCCCGGTGTCGAGAGCTCGGTCGCGTTTCCGGGTCTGTCGATCGCCGGCTTCACCAACTCCTCCAATGCCGGCATCGTGTTCTCGACGCTGAAACCGTTCGACGAGCGCAAGGGTCCGGCCCTGAGCGGGAACGCGATCGCGGCCGACCTCAACAAGAAATATTCCGGCATCCAGGAAGCCTTCATCGCCATGTTCCCGCCGCCGCCGGTCAACGGCCTCGGCACCATCGGCGGCTTCAAGCTGCAGATCGAGGACCGCGCCGGTCTCGGCTATGAGGCGCTGAACGAGGCGACGAAGGCGTTCATGGCGGCGATGCAGAAGGCGCCAGAGATCGCCGGCGTGTTCTCGAGCTTCCAGGTCAACGTACCCCAGCTCTTCGCCGACATCGACCGCACCAAGGCGCTTCAGTTGGGCGTGCCCGTGACGGAGGTGTTCAACACGCTGCAGATCTACCTCGGTTCCTACTACGTCAACGACTTCAACAAGTTTGGCCGCACCTACTCCGTCTATGTCCAGGCCGACGCGCCGTTCCGCGCCCGCGCCGACGACATCAGGCAGTTGAAGGTGCGATCGTCCTCCGGCGACATGGTGCCGCTGTCGGCGCTGCTCACGATCCGCCAGAGCGCTGGGCCTGAGCGTGCGATCCGCTACAACGGCTTTTTGTCGTCCGACATCAACGCGGCCGCTGCGCCCGGCTTTTCATCGGGCCAGGCGCAGGAGGTCGCGACGCGGATCGCGGCGGAGACGTTGCCGCCCGGCTTTGCCTTCGAATGGACCGACCTGACCTATCAGGAGTTCATCGCCGGCAATTCCGGCCTCTGGGTGTTTCCGCTGGCGATCCTGCTGGTGTTCCTGGTGCTGGCCGCGCTCTACGAGAGCCTGACCCTGCCGCTCTCGATTATCATGATCGTGCCGATGGGGCTGCTGGCTGCGATGTTCGGCGTCTGGATCTCGAAGGGCGACAACAACGTCTTCACCCAGATCGGCTTGATCGTGCTGGTCGGCCTCTCCGCCAAGAACGCCATCCTGATCGTCGAATTCGCGCGTGAGCTCGAATTCGCGGGACGCACGCCGATCCGGGCCGCGATCGAGGCGAGCCGCTTGCGGCTGCGTCCGATCCTGATGACGTCGATGGCGTTCATCATGGGCGTCTTGCCGCTGGTGCTCTCGACCGGCGCCGGCTCGGAGATGCGGCGCGCGATGGGCGTTGCGGTGTTCTCCGGCATGATCGGCGTCACCGTGTTCGGCCTGTTCCTGACGCCGGTGTTCTATGTGCTGCTGCGGACCGTCACCGGCAACAAGCCGCTGGTGCATCACAGCAGCGACACCAGCGCGGCGCCGGTCCAGGGTCTCAAGCACGAAGGCGCAGGCCACTAGATCAGGGAAATCCCTGAGAGCAACAACAGAACGAGCACGGTCTTGCGAAAGACCGTCTCGTTGACCCGGTGAAAGGCGATCACACCGAGCGCTGAGCCGGCGAACAGCGCCGGCAGGCTGATCGCGAGGTCGACGAACACCTTCGACGACAGGTCCTGGTGCCCGACCAGCAGCGCAATCGCAAAGACCTGCATCGCGGCGATGAACGGCTGCACCAGGCCGCGCTGCTCGCTCTTGGGCATGCCGCGCATGTCGCACCAGATCGTGGGGATCGCGCCGGGCATCGCGGTCAGGCCGCCGACCAGCCCTCCCCCGAACCCGATCAGTGCGACCCAGTGCCGGCCGACCGCCTCACCGGCCGTCACAAGCGTCGGCCGCAGCAGCATGTAGGCCGCATAGAGCGCGACGATGATGCCGAAGCCGCGCCGGAGCAGATGCGTGTCGGTGCTCTGCAACAGCGACACCGCGATGGGAACGCCGATCAATCCGCCGACGATCAGCAGCAGGCTGCCCTCCCACCGGATGCTGCGCCGAAGCGCCCACAGATTGGTGGCCTGCACGCCGATGCTGCACGCCATCATCAGCGGCACGGCCTCCAGCGGCTGAAACACGCGCAGCAGAATCGCGCCCGCCACGGCCGAGAACGCGAAGCCCGAGAGCCCCGAGACGAAGGCGCCTGCGAACACGGCGACGCTCACGAGAAGGCTGGTCGTGATATCAGGCACGATGCGTTCTCCGGCTCAGTCGTAGGGTGTCTGCGTCGCCGGGACATCGGCAGTCCCGGTGCAGAGCTCCGCATCGTGCGAATTCAGGAGAGGCCGAACGACCGGCTGCGCGTGCGAACGCTCCAGCATTGCCAGCCCGACCAATTGAAGCGCGACGAGCGCCGCCGTCAGCGCGGCGGCGACAATGTTGACGTTACGCGCGTTCGAACGGGGTGCGGCCGGCCGCGCACTCGCGCGGATCAACTCTGTTGGCATTTTCAAAAGTATCCTCTTCATTGCAGACGGGAATCATTTCATTCAAACGCGACGTTTCATGCGACTGCTCCAGTAAATGGCTGTAGCGCCGCAACGCGCGCTTCGCGTCAATCTCGCGCTGCGCGCGGAATGCCGCGCCGATGCGCGCGACGATGTCGCGGAACTTGCCGGCCGGAGCTGGCGACGCATTTGGCATGACAATCTCCTCTCAACTTGTGCGAGAGATTGATGAGGTTCACTTCCGCTTGCTGTGAGTTGCTTCACACGAAGATCGAACGCGTCGAACAAGAAAACGCGTGAGTTCTCGTAGAAGAGAGCGCGGAGAATCGCGTCATTCGATCGAACGACCCGCGATAACTTTCTAATGATGCTGCTGTTTGAACCTATCGCGAGCCGGAGCGACTCGCCTGCGCCTTCGGAAAGCGCGTCAGTGCAGAACCGGATTGGAGAATCCAGCCGCGAGCTTGACGAGATCGGCCTGACGCGAGACGCCGGTCTTCGCGAACACTCGATGCAGATGCGTCTTCACCGTCGTCTCCGCGATGCCGAGCGCCACGGCCGTCTCCGGCACACCGCCGACCTCGACGATCGATTGCATGACCCTCAGCTCCGCAGGGGTCAACTCGAACGCGCGGTCGATGAGGCCGGCACATGAGCGGCCGTCGAGTTCCGCCTTCCAGATGAACAAGGCGCCGACCGCCGACGTGCGCTCCGCCGCGCCCTCACGCAACAACGACGGCAGCGCGATGACGTGCGCGACGTAGTAGGAGCCGTCATGCGACATCAGCGGAATCTTTCGCCCGGCGGCCGCCGCGACGGCAACCTCGCCTGCGTCACGGAAGATATCGCGCAGCGCCGAATTTGCCGCGGAAGATCGTGCCGCCAGCCGGCCCGCGACAGACCGCAGGACATCATCGGCGGCGAGCAACATGTCCGCGGCGGGATTGCTGTGGACGATGTTGCAGGCCGTATCGAGCAGGATGACGCCGGCATTCAGCCGATCCACGACATCGGCGAGCGCGATCGCCCGCTGCTGCTTCCGCTCGATCGCCCGGTTGATCAGCAGCGCCCGGCTCGCATGCGGAACCAGGAATTGCATCCGCGCCCGTTGCTCAGCATCGAGCATCCCCTTGCCGGGGATCACGGTGATCAGCATCGGACACGGCGACTTCGACTGTTCCAGAACCACGCTGGCAACATCGACGCAGCCCTGGGGCCGCAGCCATTCCTGATAGAACCGCCCGCGGCGATATTCGTCGAAATTCACGAGATCGGGGATGTTACGAACCTCGCCATAGCGAGGCAGCCGTGCCAGCGGATCGTACTGGGCGTAGGTCTCGGCATAGAGCTGGATGTAGTGCGGATCGACACCGCAGTAATAATGCGTCGCGCCGGACTTGCTGACCGGATCCTTCGAAATCAGCCCGCAAGCCTTGCTGCCGATGAACACATTGAGCTTGACGACAACATCGCTCCACAACTCAGGGTCGAGACCCGCGTCATATATATTCTCGATCAACTCGGACTGTTTGGGAGGTCGGGACATCAGAACAGCCAATGGTGACTTGGAGATCGCGAAATGTTCGTCATGCCCGGCGGCACAATTGAGTCTATCGTGGGAGCAAAAGGTTCAACCCCGACCGCGATTGACCGATCAGTTGACGAGCGGATTGGAGAATCCGGCCGCGAGCTTGACGAGATCGGCCTGACGCGAAACGCCGGTCTTGGCGAACACCCGATGCAGATGCGTCTTCGCCGTGGTTTCTGCGATACCGAGCGCTGCCGCCGTTTCCGGGACGCCACCGACCTCGACAATCGACAGGAACACGCGCAGCTCGGCCGGCGTGAGGTCGAAGGTCCGTGCGATCAGCTCGCCATAGGACTGCCCGCCAAGCGACACCTTGCGCAGGAGCAGCGCACCGGCGGCATCGACCACCCCCTCGCTGCCATTTCGCAGCACGGACGACAGCGGCAGGATGTGCGCGACATAACGCTCGCCGCTCGGCGAAAGCAGCGGGATCGCATGGCCCCCTGTGGCAAGCAGGCCGATTTCGGTTCGGGTCGCAAGCGCTTCGCGTAGCGTCTGGTTGGCCTCCGCGCTGCTGGTTACGAGCTGCCCGGCAACGGACCGAACCACGTCGGCGGCGGCAAACAAGGCGTGGCCGGCCGAATTCGCATGCACCACCCGGCAAAAGGCATCGAGCAGGAAGATGCCGGACGCCAGATTGTCCAGAACATCCACCAGCGCCGTCGCCAGTGTCAGTTGCGAGGTGATGGCGCGGTTGATCAGCAGCGCGCGGCTGGCGTGCGGCACAATCAGCGAAAGCCGATGCTTCATCGCTGGGTCCACCATGCGCCGGCCCGATAGCACCGTCATCATCACGGGGCAGCTCGCATGCGATGTCTCGAGCACGACGTTGGCCGCGTCGCTGCAACCCTGCGGCTGCATCCACTCCTGGTAAAAGCGCCCTTTCCGGTATTCATCGAAATTGACGAGATCAGGGATGCTGACGATCTCGCCAAGCGGCGGCAGCACCGTCAGCGGATCGAACTTCGAATAAGTCTCTGAATAGAGTTGGATGTAGCGCGGATCGGCCCCGCAATAATAATGAGTGACGCCGAATTTGCTGATCGAATCCTTGGAAAACAGCCCGCAGGCCTGCCCGCCGACGAAATCGCGAACGCCGGCGACAACGTGGTTCCACAGCGAAGGATCGAGCCCCGCGTCATAGATGGACTCGACCAGTTCGGGCAGCTTCGGTGGTCGATGCATGGCTATAAATGGCCTGAGTGATCAATATCACCAAGAATACCATAACCACGGCATGCGACGTCCTCCGATCGGAGGAGGCGCCGGCCGGGCGGATGGGGCCCGGCCGGCGGGCATCGCGTTCAAGCCGCCAGGGCTGATGCCGGCTCAGAACGCGACGCGAACGCCCCCTTTCGCCGTGCCGGTGCGGCTCCGGTCGGACATCATCATGCCCTCGACCGCGCCGAACACGGACACGTTTTGGGTGGTGCGGTAGTCGAAGCCAAAGCCGGCCCCCGCAGCATTGTTGAGCACTTGGCGCCGCGACCGGTTGTCGGCGTTGCCGCCCCGGAAGGTGAAGCCGGAACAGTCATGCCTGGTCCCAGCCAACCTTCTCAGAATTTTCTGACCAGACCGCGGCGCGATAGACCTCTCGTCCGCCGGCATCCCTGACGCGGATCCAGGCGTCGCGATCGCGCAGATCGTCACGCCAGACGAACAGATGTCTCGCCATCTCGTCGGCCACGACGAACGTGGCCCTGGCCTGCTCGAAGACCATGCCGCCCGGATCGATCTTCACGACATTGTCGACCAGGAGATCAAAGAAGAAGCGGCGCATTCACAACTCCAACTACAGGCGCCGTCCGAAACGCAGCGTCATCGTTCTACTCCGCGCGCTTAGAAGACGTAATCGGCCGAATACGCGCACTGCGACAGGCACCCGCCTGGTCACACGAACCGCGCACCGCGCGGTCACAGCGCTTCGCCGCTCCTGACGCCGCTGGGCGTCGCGCCATAGGCCCGGCGGAAACAACGATTGAAATAAGAGAGATCGCCGAAGCCCACGTCGTAGGCGATCGAGCTCACCGGCCGCCCGGCGAAGTCAGGCTCGCGCAGCATGCGATGGGCGCGTTTGAGGCGCTGCCCGGTCAGGAAGGACGAGAACGTCTTGCCGTCGGCTTCGAACAGCCGCTGGAGATAACGTGTGGTCACGCCGAATTCCTGCGCCACGGTCGCGACCGAGAGGTCCTGATGCCAGCAATTGTTGACGATGAAGGACTTCACCTTCCGCAGCCGCGCGGCCCGGACGCCTCGGCGCCCGGCCAGCTCGTGAACCTCATCCGTCGCGCCGAGAACACGCGCCATCAGATCATGGAGATGTGCTACGGCGAGCTGGCGCAATGCGGGCACCGCGAACGCGCGCTCGCGCACCAGAGACGTCGCGTAGTCGACCAGCAGGCGAAGTCCGGTGGCGCGCTCCGGAATGATTCGCATCACGGTGTCGTCGATGTCCACGATCATGGGCGCCAGCACCCGCCGCGGCACGCGCAGCGACAGACAATTTCCAAGCGAGAGGCGTTCGTAGATCGTCGCGTCCTCCGCGCTCGTCAGAACCGCGTCACCGGGATGAAGCCTCAGATCTCGTCCTCGCGCAGATACTTCGACGATGCCGGATCGGTTGATCATCAGGCCAAGGCTGTCGTTGCCGTCGACGACCAGTTGCTTGGTACGGATGACCCGAGCTCCGACCAGCCCGCCGATCACCAGCTGGACGTCCGGCAAGCCATGGGATGTGAGGCTCGCCGCGAACGGTTTTTCGTCCGTCGGCTCGACCTCCGCCTTGAGCACGCCGCGGCAATAGAATTCGCGCAGCAGCGGCACACGCTCGTCTTCGGGAATGTGGTCCGTCGAAACATTGAGAATGGAAAATTCGTCCTTGCCGCTCACTGCAATTTCTCCAACCGACAGGCAAGCTCGCTCACGCGCTGTCGTCTCCCGCGTCCGGTGCCGGCGCGCATTGTTCCGTGGCGCACGCTGCCCTTCTCATTCAAGTGGCGTCATATACGAAAGTATCAAATGACGCGCGTCGTACGTTCGGAGGACCTGACGATCCTGCTCATCACAATGGATTGAGATTGCATCGCCGCGCGGCTCGCGCCGTGAAATGAATCACATGGTGTCATCGTCGCGGCGCGTTCGCTGTACAAACGGCGCGGTGAAGCCGGCGGCGATCTTCACGAGATCTGCCTGCCTGCCGGCACCGGTCTTCTCGAACAGGCGACCGAGATGCGTCTTCACCGTCGTCTCGGCAATGCCGAGCTTTGCCGCGATATCGGGAACGCCGCCGACCTCGACGATGGCCATCAGCACGCGCAATTCGGACCGCGTCAGCCTGAAGGCCGCAGCAATGGCGTCGGGCACGAGCGATGGCACCATCGCGGCCTTCTGTACGAGGAGCACCCTGGCCGCGACGTCTCGCGGCAGGCTGCACTCCCGCTTCAACGGAAGGACATGAACGAGATAGTGCTGACCGTCCGCCGACGTCGCGAGCTCGATGCGGCGGCGACCAGCCGGCTGAGCTTCGCTATCCGCAACAACTTCGAACAGGCCGCGGAATAATTTGTCGGTCTGAGTGTTACGCGCCACGATCCGGTCGCCAACCATCGCGAGCAGGTTTGCATCGACGAACAGCTGCCGGCACGCCGCGTTGGAGTGGACGACCCGGCCATCGGCGTCGAGCAGGCAGATCGCCGTGCTCAGGCCGTCTAGCACATCGGCAAGGTCGTCCACGGTGTGCGAGCGCGCCCTGATCTGCCGGCCCATGATCCTGGAACGCTGGATGTGGGGTGCGAGCAGCCGCATGCGTTCGCGCATCGCCTCGTCGACGGTTCCGCGGGATCGATGGCGTAACACCTGCAAGACCGTGGTGCGCGCTTCCGATCTCTCGAGCGCGACGGTCGCGAGGTCGATCGCGCCCTGCGGCTCGACCCACTCGCGATAGAAGCTCGTCGCCACGAAGTCCGCGTGCGGCATGATATCGGTCACGCCGATGGCGTGCCCGGCCGCAAAAGCGAGATGACGATCGAGCAGAGGATCCTGCTCGACATATCTGTCGCGATAGAGCTGGCGAAAGCGGGATTCGGTGCCAAAATGCTGGTGAATCTCGATCGAGAGCCTTGCCGCATCGCGGGACAGGATGGTCGCGGCATACCCGCCGACGAAATGGGAAACCTGTTCCAGCGCGCCGCTGCGCAGCGCAGGATCGACCGCAGCATCGTAGATCTCGCCGACGAGAGACGAGAACCGGTTTGCCTGGAGGATCGTCATCGGAAGGACGATGCGATCGGCGTGCGGCCCCGGTGACGAAGGGAGCTTGCGCATTGGACATTGGCAGAGGCGACGGAGCGGTCAATCGTCGCCTTCGGCGTGGAAAAGGCAGTGCAGCGAGATGCTAAAATATCGAACATCGTCCTTGCGTAACGTCAACCGCAGGGTGCGGCTTGGACGTTTTCGCCAAAGACTAGGATAAAAGCGAACAGCGCGCGGGCTGTGTGCTGTGGGTCACGCGCCCTCGCGCTGCTTGCTCGATCGCGCGCACTGTGCGCGGCGCAGCACTTTACTTCCGGTTCTCCTCGCAGAACTTCAGCGCGGCCAGCGCCTCGCCGGCGCGCGGGATCTGCATCTCGATGCTGTCCTCGTCATCGTCCTCGAAATCGAGCGAGAGACGCCTGGCCTTCGACAGCCGATCCATGATCGTCTGGTCGTATTCGAAGATGCCGCGCACGGTGGTCTTGTCCATGACCTCCCACTTCGCCTTCTTCATGATGTCGGCGTCATCGGTGCCGACGTCGGCCCGGAGGATCTCGCCGACCTTGTCCCACTCCCAACCGTCATAGATCAT
Source organism: Bradyrhizobium sp. LA6.1 (assembly GCF_040547805.1). Taxonomy (NCBI): domain Bacteria; kingdom Pseudomonadati; phylum Pseudomonadota; class Alphaproteobacteria; order Hyphomicrobiales; family Nitrobacteraceae; genus Bradyrhizobium; species Bradyrhizobium sp. LA6.1. The sequence goes on from NZ_JBEPQK010000006.1 coordinate 176,286, forward strand.
CACGATCACGATGGCCTTCTCGGAATAGGTGATCACGATGACGTAGTTGCGGTTCTCGTCTTCCTTGTCCTTGTAGCCGCGGCTCGCATTGCAATGCGTGTCCTGCGCGCGCTTCTCGATGGTCCAGTCGCCGACCCTGGATTGCTGCGCGAACGCCGGCCCTGCGCTCGATACGGCTGCGCCCAAGGCGCCCGCGCTCAGCAAAGCGGCAAGAAGGAATCGTCTCATGTCAGCCTCCAGCGTTCCCCACGCGGAGATGACCACCTCAGCCTGCGGCCCGCAAGGGCTCGAGGAGGCTGATCCTGGCCGATGCTGACGTCGCCGACCCTACACCCGCCTGGGGATGATGGCGATCGGGGTGAAGGTGTAAACCTCCTCGCCGTTCTGGTTGAACATGGTCCATTTCACCAGCGCGATGCCCTGCGGCTTCGACTTCGACGGCGTCAGGCTCATGACCTCGCCGACCAGATGCAGGCGGTCATTGGGCCGTACCGGGATGGTCCAGCGCAGACCGTCGACGCCCGCGCCGATCAGCGGATGCGGGCCGAACGGGCGGGCCTGGATCGCGAGGTTCATGGCGATCGCGGCGGTGTGCCATCCTGATGCAGCCAGGCCGTTGAACAAGGTCTGCTTGGCGGCCTCGTGGTCGAGATGCATCGGCTGCGGATCGAACTCGGCTGCAAAGCGCTTGATGTCGGCTTCGGTGACTTGCACCTCGGGGGATTTGAACCGCATTCCGATGGTGAGATCGTCGAACCACTCGACCTGCGCCATGATTTTGCCTCGCAATATGACTTGCCGCCCACCCGAAAGGCCCGGCTGAAGGACTGAGCAGAGCGGGATGTAGCGGGTCTGCGGTGCACAAACCAGCCCCGGGTTCCCCGCGAAACCCGTTTCCCAAAACGACGAAACACGCCTGAAACAGATTGCCGGTTATCTGGTTGTCAAAATCATACAGGGACGGCCACCATGCAATTCTTCCTCGACCTCATCCTGGATTATGCCTGCTGCCAAAATCTCGTCTCCCAGCCGCTACGGGAGGATGAGCTATGATCGAGCTGATCTCAGCCGTGCTCGCGCTTTGCAGCGTAGCTGTCTTCGCGGCACATGCTTTGGATGCCTACCGCACCAAGCACTCCTGATCTGTACGCCCTCCGGCCGCTAGAACGGGCGCCGGTAAAAGTGCTCTGAGTGCGTGGCCGGCGGAAACCGGTTTGCGAGCGCGATTGCCGCGTTCTCGTCAGTCTCGAGCGCGACCTTCTGCGCCAGCATCACGTCGCCGGGCACGAGAAAGCCTGACGGGACGAAGCACCATCCCATCGCCGCACGCCCCTCATCGTCGATCTCATGGACATTGGCGGCCGTGCCGTAGTGGATGCGGTACCTTTTGCCGGTATCGCAGCCGATGACATCGAAATACCGATGCTGCTCGAATTGCGCGCGCTGCGCCGGCGACAGCCATTCGGCCAAAAGCCGGCGGCCGCGGGCATCCGGCGTGTTCTCGCCGAAGAAGCGCCGATAGAGCTCGCGCAGCGCATGCAGACGCGCACGCGCCGGCGCACGGAGCCAAATTGCCGCGATCATGAGCAGCTCAGATCAACCGCCGACCAGGCGGGGATAGAACAGCGTTTCGTGCGCGGTCGGATCGAATGACTTGATGCGGGTGACTTCACCGGGTCCAGTACGATAGGCGGCGGTGAAGCCCGCTCCGGTCAGCTCACGAAAGCGCCGTTCGGCTCGCGCCAGCGCTTCGGCATTGTCAGGATCAAACTCGTGGCGCGTGTCGCCCGTCTGGTCCATCACGATCTGGGTAGCCATATTGAGTCTCCTCATGCCAGCCCTGCCCCCGATCAAAGCAAACCTCGTGCCGTCAGTTCCTCAACGCAAGAACTTTCTCGTGCGCGGCCGAGCCTTCATGCGGCCTCAACGCAACGCGGCCGCCCCTCCTCCCTCGTCGATCTGCCGTCCCATCAGGGCGATTGCCTTCTGATAGACGCCGGCAGCATTCCAAGCCTCGATAGCGGCAAAATTCGGTTCGCCCGGCTGGTAACCGGCTCCTGCGCGCCAGCCATGAGCTTTCAGGAAATTCGCCGTCGAGTTCAGCGCATTGGCGGCAACCTCGAGATTACCGGTGCCATAGGCCAGGATGTTCTTGGGCATGAACTGGGTCTGGCCGACCTCGCCGTGCATAGAGCCGCGGGTCGCCCCGGACAGCGTGCCGCGGTCGATCAGCTTGAGGGCGGCATAGAGCTGGTCGGTGAAGAATTCGGGACGGCGGCAGTCATAGGCAAGGGTCGCGATCGACGACAGCATGTTCTGGTTGCCGCGCTGACTGCCGAAACCGGTCTCCATGCCCCAGATCGCGATCAGCGGCCCGGGCGGGACGCCGTAGCGCTGCTGGATCGAGGCGAACAAGGCGGCCTGCGATTGCTTGAGCTGCCGCCCCTTGGCGACGATGGTGGTGGCGCCGCGCTTGGCGAGGAACTGGTCGAGCGTCAGCGAGAAGCTGCGCTGGCCGCGGTCGGCCGCAATCGTGGCACCGGCGTAATTGGTCTGCATCAGCGCCGCGAGCGCGGTCTGGCCGACGCCCTTGCCCTGCGCCTCCGCGCTGAACTCGCGCTTCCAGGCCTCAAAGCCCGCCGGCGAGCTGCCGCATTGCGCGGCCTCGGCCATGGATATCAGGGACATGGGCGCCAGCGAGAGAAGCAGCGCTGCAGCGCCGATCATGGCCGTCGCAACGGTCCTGCCCTTGGTCATTCCCTGGTCCTCTCACATAAACGTGCGCGACCGGCTCGCGCGCGCCCATGATCCTACGTCGGCCCCGATCGCTCAAGCCCCATCCGGCGCAACCTGTGCCTTGACACCGGGACGACTGCCTAGCCTTCCCCGTCGCGGCCGAGCAGGAAATCCACCATGATGCCCTGGTGCTGCTCGTACATGTCCGTACCGGTCCCGGTCACGCAGCCGATCCTGCGGGCGGCAGCGACGAAGGGCGAGACTTCGGGCTTTGTGATGACGCAGCCGCAATAGGCCGTCGGCGCAAGCCGCGCGACATCGACCGGCAGCGGATCGCCCTCCTTCATCCCGGCGGGTGTCGCATTGGCGACGAAATCGAAGCCCGCGGGATCCCCGGTGCCGACCTGCACGGGCGTTCTGCCGAGCCCGTTGAGCCGGCCGATCAGTGCGTCGCGGCGCTCGGGCTCGCTGTCGTGAATCGCGAGATCGCTCACGCCGGCCTCGACCAGCGCAAGCGCGATCGCCGATCCTGCGCCGCCGGCGCCGACGAGCAGCGCCCGCATGCCCCGGGGATCGATCCCCTTCGCCCGCGCCGCACCGACGAAGCCGAGGCCGTCCACCATGTCGCCATGCCATGAACCGTCCGCGCGCCGGCGCATCAGGTTCGCGGTGCGCAGGAAATGTGCGCGCTCGGTCGCACTGGCGCAGGCCTGATAGCAGGCAAATTTGTGCGGGATGGTCACGACGATGCCGTCGAGGTTCTTCAGCCGCGTTGCCACCGAGAGGAAATCCGGCAAATCCGCTGGCGCGACCTGAACCGGCACGAGAATGCCGTCATGGCCGCGCGCAGCGAAGGCGGCCGTCACGCCTGCCGGCGAGCGCACCTGCGCGATGGGATCGCCGACAATGACGTAGAGCCGCGTCGCGCCTGATAGACCCGGGATCATGCCGGTGAAGCCGGACCCTGAGAGCCGCCCGCCTCGGTCCCCTCAGTCAATTCCAGGCCATCCAGATTGCCTTCCTTGCGCCATTTGTCGAGCAGCCGCAGGAACGCCACCGGCCCGCGCCAGTACTGGCTGTTTCGTGCCGCGATCGGATCGAACACGCCCTCGTTGTTGTAGTAGCCCGGCGTGCACTCGGCCAGATAGGTCTGGCGGCCGAGCGCGGCCTTGACGACCTCCTCGACCCAGGCGTCCTCGGCGGCGAGCGTCGGCTCCAGCGTCCGCGCCTTGCGCTTGCGCGCCTCCGCGATCACATAGGCGATGTGCTGCGACTGCTCGTCGATGATGTGCGGAAAATTGGCGCTCTGACCGGCCTGCACCGTGACGATCAGGAAGCAATTCGGGAAGCCACGGCTGTAGAAGCCATGCAGCGTCTTGACGCCATCGCGCCATCGCTCGGACAGGCTCACGCCGTCACGGCCGTAAACCTCGAAGCCCATGCGGCGGGCGTAATCAGTGCCGACCTCGAAGCCGCTGGCATAGATCAGGCAGTCGAGCTCATAGGCCTTGCCGTCAACCACGACGGCGTTCTCGGTGATCCGCTCGACGCCCTGCCCTTTGGTGTCGACCAGATGCACGTTGGGACGATTGAAAGTGTCGAGATATTCGTCGTGGAAGCATGGGCGTTTGCAGAACGCCTTGTACCAGGGCTTGAGCGCCGCCGCGGCGGCTTCGTCCTTCACGACGGTATCGACGCGCGCGCGGATCTCTTCCATCTTGCGGTAGTCGGCCTGCTCGATGACCTTCAGCGCCTCTTCGAGCGAGGTCACCGGCTGCGGCTGGCGGCGCGGCGCCAGCAGGATCTCGCCAAGCAGGCCGGTCCAGCCGTCCTGCACCAGATCCCGTTCGAACGGCTCGCCGGAGATGACCGCAGTGAAATTGTCCATGCGCTCGCGCTGCCAGCCGGGCTCGAGGCTCTGCGCCCAGCTTGCGTCCGTCGGACGGTCGTCGCGCACGCCGATCGCCGATGGCGTGCGCTGGAAGACATAGAGCTCTTTCGCCGATCGGCCGAGATGCGGCACGCATTGCACGGCGGTCGCGCCGGTCCCGATGATGCCGACGCGCTTGTCGGCCAGACCGGTGAGACCGCCTTCAGCCGTGCCGCCGGTGTAGCCATAGTCCCAGCGGCTGGTGTGGAAGCTGTGGCCCTTGAAGGTCTCGATGCCGGGAATACCCGGCAGCTTCGGACGGCTCAGCGGGCCCCCGGCGAGAATGACGAAGCGTGCGCGGATGCGATCGCCACGATCGGTCTCGACCAGCCAGCAACCCTCCTGCTCCTGCCATTCCATCCGCGAGATGATCGTCTGAAACAGCGCGCGCTCGTAGAGGCCGAAGTGACGGCCGATGCGGCGGGAATGCTCGTAGATCTCGGGCGCGCGCGCATATTTGCGCACCGGCATGTAGCCGGTCTCTTCCAGCAGCGGCAGATAGATGTAGCTCTCGGTATCGCAGGCCGCACCGGGATAACGATTCCAGTACCAGGTGCCGCCGAAATCGGCGGCCTTTTCCACGATACGAAAATCCTCGATGCCGGCCTCGCGCAGGCGCGCGCCGCAGAGCAGACCGCCGAAGCCGCCGCCGACTATGAGAACTTCGGTCTGTTCGCTGACAGCTGCGCGCGCAAATCCGGGATCGGCCCAGGGATCGTCGAGATAGCGGCCGAAATCGCCTGCGACCTCGACATATTGCGCCTTGCCCTCGGCGCGCAAACGCCGGTCGCGCTCGTCGCGATAGCGCGCGCGGAGTGCGGAAATATCGACCGTAGATTCGCCGGCTGCACCGGTCTTGTGTCTTTCCGCTGACATCGATTTCCTCCACGGCGGACGCTGCTTCGGATCAGTTAGCCCCGAAAAAGTGACGCATGCAATCGCGTCCATCGCTTTTTGCGTGAACGTCCCGTGACGTTCCGCTAACCTCACGCGCAAATCACAACATATGCCACGCAACGACGTGGCCGCGGAGGAGACCATGCAGGGATTGATGATGGATATGCCGCTCCTGATCAGCGGCCTGATCCAGTATGCCGCGGACTATCACGGCGAAGCCGAGATCGTCGCGCGCGAGATCGAGGGCGACATCCATCGCTACACCTACGCCGACGCCCATCCACGCATCAAGCGCATGGCGCTGGCTCTGAAGCGGCTCGGCATGAAGCAAGGCGACCGCGTCGGCACCCTGGCCTGGAATACGCACCGGCATTTCGAGATGTTCTATGCCGCGCCCGGCATGGGCTATGTGCTGCACACCATCAATCCGCGGCTGTTCCCCGAGCAGCTCGTCTACATCATCAACCACGCCGAGGACCGGCTGCTGTTCATCGACCGCGCCACGCTGCCGCTGGTCGAGGCGATCGCGCCGCAACTGAAGACGATCGAGGCCTATGTCGTGATGTCCTCGCGCGAGCGGATGCCGGAGACCAGGCTTGCGAACGTGCATTGCTATGAGGATCTCCTCGCCAGCGAGAACGACGCCGGCTTCGCCTGGCCGGAGTTCGACGAAAAATCCGCCTCCACCATCTGCTACACGTCGGGCACGACGGGCAACCCCAAGGGCGTGATCTACTCGCACCGCGCCGCCATCCTGCAGACCATGACCTGCTGCAATTTCGACTTCCTGCCGGGACATCTCGAAGGCGTACGCGAAGTCATGATGCCGATGGCGCCGCTCTTCCACGGCAACGGCTGGAACATGCCGTTCACCGCGCCTTACACGGGATCAAAGCTGGTGCTGCCCGGCCGCAACTATGAGCCCGACAAGCTCTATGAGCTGCTCGAAGGCGAGAAGGTGACGCTCTCCGCCGGCGTGCCGAGCTTCTGGCTGATCCTGCTCGACTGGCTGGGGCGCACCGGCAATAAATTCTCGACCCTGCGCGCGACGCTGTCGTCCGGCTCGGCGCCGCCGCGCGCGATGGTCGAGAAGCTCAAGCGCGACTATGACATCGACTACGTCCAGGCCTGGGGTATGACCGAAGCCCTGGGCTGCTCGATGCCGGGCTTGCGGCCCGGCTCCGAGCATCTCGGCGACAAGGAGAAATTTGACCGGCGCCAGGTGTCGGGCCGCGCCTGCTTCGGCACATCCTTGCGCATCGTCGACGACGGCGGCAACGAGCTGCCGCGCGACGGCAAGACCGTCGGACATCTGCGAGCACGCGGGCCGTGGGTCGCCTCGGGCTACATGAAGCTCGACGAAGGCCTCGACCGTGATGGTTGGCTGATCACCGGCGACATGGCGGTGATCGACAGCCAAGGCCACGTCACGCTGACCGATCGCTCCAAGGACGTGATCAAGTCCGGCGGCGAATGGATCTCCTCGATCCAGCTCGAGGACGTCGCCTTGTCCCACCCCGACGTGCTGCAAGCCGCGGTAGTCGCGATCAACCATGAGAAATGGCAGGAGCGTCCGCTGCTCCTCGTCGTCCGCAAGAAGGGCGCGACCGTGGACGGCAAGACCTTGCTCGACCACATGCGCCCGAAGATTGCGAGTTGGTGGATGCCCGACGCCGTCGAATTCCTGGACGAATTTCCGATGACCGGCACCGGCAAGGTGCTCAAATCCGCGCTGCGCGAGAAGTTCAGGGAGTACCGCGTCGTCTGAAGTACGCGCACCCTGCGTGCGCGGTCTTCATCTTTTGGTAGATTCGACGGCGATATATCGAGGTGTCGCTAACTCCAGGGATAGAGGACAGCATGGCGTTTTCCGGATTGGGCCTGCATCTCGGCAATCTGTCGCGCCTGTCGAATGCGCAGACGCGCTCGATCAGCCCCGAGAATTTCACCGGCGAGAAGGGCAAGGGCGGCATGTCCGTCGACGGACCCGCCGCACGCCAGGCCCGCGATCTCGGCCAGGGCTGGAAGATCTCGCCCTATGTCGTCATCGAGCCCGGCGCTACCTTTACGCTCGCCGACATTCAGGGCCAGGGCGCGATCCAGCAGATCTGGATGACGCTGGCGCGCGGGCGCCTGCGCCATTCGATCCTGCGCATCTACTGGGACGACCAAATGCTGCCAAGCGTGGAATGCCCGGCCGGCGATTTCTTCGCCTGCGGATGGGAGGAGTTCGCGCAGGTGTCCTCGCTCGCGGTCTGCGTCAATCCCGGCCGCGCGTTCAACTGCTACTGGGAAATGCCGTTCCGCACGCGCGCGCGCTTCACGCTGGAGAACCGCAGCGAGGAGCAGCTCACCGTCTACTACCAGATCAACTACACTCTCACTGAGGTGCCCGAGGACTGCGCCTATTTCCATGCGCAGTTCCGGCGTACCAACACGCTACCGTACAAAGAGGTCTACACCATCCTCGATGGCGTCAGCGGTGCGGGCCACTACGTCGGCACCTATATGGCCTGGGGCGTCAACAACAACGGCTGGTGGGGCGAAGGCGAGATCAAGTTCTTCATCGACGGCGACGGTGCATTCCCGACCATCTGCGGCACCGGCACCGAGGATTATTTCTGCGGCGCCTATAATTTCGATCCCTATGTCGCGCATGCCGGTCAGGGGCAATCCCGCTACCAGGAATTCACCACGCCCTATGCCGGCCTGCCGCAGGTGATCCGTCCCGATGGGGCCTACAAGTCGCAGCAACGCTTCGGCCTGTACCGCTGGCACATCCCCGATCCCGTGCGCTTCCGTTCCGATCTGCGCGTGACGATCCAGGCGCTGGGCTGGCTGCCGGGCGTCAAGGAGGCGAAGTATCTTCCATTGCAGGACGACATCGCCTCGGTCGCGTTCTGGTACCAGACGCTGCCGACCCCGCCCTTCCCGAAGCTGGCTGATCCTGACTATCTCGAAATCGGCTAGCCGCCCTTCCCTGCGCTCACAGCATTTGCGCCGCCCGGACGTCGTGAAGATCGTCCGGGCGGCGCCTTCGTGTTCGGCGCCGGCTACCAGGAATACTGGAGCCCCACGCGTCCAAGGGCGCGCACGTCGCTCCACGACTGCGCCGGAAGCGCCACGCCAAACTCCGTCGCGGTCCGGTTGGACGTGGACGTCAAGCTGCCGCGATCGAGACCGAACGCGATGCCCATCGTCAGTGACAGGTTTCCCTGGATCCTGATCATTCCAACCACACCGGCGGCATGCTGCCCGTCGAAGACGGCCCAGTGCGTCGAGATCGCATAGTTGGTCCCGTCGGGCAGGAACGGATTGACGAGCGAAGTCGCCATGGCCGTTCCCGTCGCTGCACGGGTAATCTGGCGTGCGAGATCGAACTGGCTCTGCACCGTCTGCCCCGCGTTCACGCAGGTGTCAGTACCCGGTATGTAGAAGAAGTTGGCACCGTAGATCGAGCAGATCTTTTCGTACTCGACCGCAGCACGGCCGGGCGTCGGGATCGCCAGAACCAGAGCGGCAGTCGCAAGGATAGCGCGCAGGTGACGTCGGAAGACGTCTCGTGCCGCGTTGATTTGCTTCCACATGTTTGTCTCCAATCAGTGACGTTGACGCGGCTCAGTAACGAGCAACGATGGCATCGCCGTTGAAGCGGTAGTTCACGCCGAGCTTCACGAGGTGCAGGTCATGGTCGACGTTTTGGGTACTGATCCGTGTGCTCAGCGCGATCGCGGCCGGACCGAAGTACAGATAGTCGTACTCCAGTCGCGCCGAGAGATTGCTCGTCAGCGCGTATTCAAGGCCAACGCCGCCGGTCAAACCGGTCCGCTGGTGGTTTATGTCGGTTGGAACGGGCGTGCCGACGAAGGCCTGGTAGGCAACATTGGCCCATGCAACGCCGCCCTTGGCGTAGACCAGCACGCCATCAAACGCGTAGCCGATGCGACCAGTGCCGGTCGCCAGTGCCTGGTACGACACCGCAAGGCCGGACAAAATGGGGTTCGCTGGATCAAAGGGCCGATTGCCCTTGATCGACGCCCAGGAGAGATCGAGTTCGGCACCGACCACGATGTTGTCGAACTGCCAATTGCCGCCGACCTGCGCACCTGCAATTGCGCCACGCGTGTCCATCGTGAAGCGATCCTGCGCGAAAGCGAAGCTCGGGTCGACAAGCCGGCTGCTGCCCATGCCATAACCGCCATGAGCACCAATGTAGAAGCCGTTCCAGAGCGGCACCGGAGCGACGACCGGAGCCTTCACGGTCATGTCGGCTGCGTTCGCCGATGTAACAGTGAGCGACATGGCCGCGAGAATCGGCGTGACGGCAGCGGCACGTGAGAGCAAGCGGCGCGCCGATCGCGAGAGAGAGGTTGTCATGGGATGATCTTTCAAAATACGGAATTGATTTATCGGATGAGGTTTCGGGCGCTTCACCAGGCGTACATGAAGCCCGCGCGGCCGAGGCCGCGGACGTCACTCCACGATTGCGCCGGGATCGCCGTGCCGAATTCCGTCTGCGTCCGGTTGGTGTTGGACGTGAGGCTTCCCTTGTCGAGGCCGAGCGAGAACCCGCCCGAGAACACGAAATTGCCGGAGACCCGCACCAGGCCCGAGAAGCCCGCGGCGTGCTGGCCGTCATAGGTCGCCCAGTGGGTCGAGACCGCGTAGTTGGTGCCGGTCGGAAGCCACGGCGCGACGAGCGACGCAGCCATCGCGGTACCGGTCGAAGCGCGGGTCTGCGCACGCGCGAGATCGAACTGGTTCGTCGCGATCTGGTTGGCGTTGGTGCAGGTGTCGGTGCCCGGAATGTAGAAGAAGCCGGCGCCGTACAAGGAGCAGACCTTGACGTACTCGACTGGAGCGGCGGCGTGGCTTGGTGCGGCGATCGTGGCGCCGAGGCCGGCGGTGACGACTGCGGCGATCTTGGACATGGTGGACATGATGTTGTCTCCGAGGATTTCTGTTGAATGTTGTTTCGATGTGCCGGGGAATTAACGCGGGAGGCCGCCGTCGCCGTTGAAACGGACGTTGATGCCGGCCTTCACCACCTGGACGAAATGCTTGATCTCGGAGGTCGTGTCCTGGCTCACCCAATGCAGCGTTTCGGTGGGGAGAAAGATCGCGTTGTATTCGACCTTGGCAGAGACGTTGCGCAGGAAGGCCACTTCCAGGCCGACGCCGCCAACGGCACCGAACAGTTCGCGGTTGTAGTTGGTGATCTCCGGGGTGAACCGCGACGAGAGCTCCATGCGGGCATAGGCGGCACCGCCCTTGGCATAGGCGAGCCATTGCCCCGATGCGTAGCCGACACGGCCCGTCGCGGTCGCGAGGGCGGTGTAGCCGACCCCGTTGGTGGTGCTCGACGTGAGAAGGGGCGAGGTGCTGGTGTTGCCCTTCACGAAGGACCAGGAGCCGTCGACCTCGGCACCAAGGACATAGTTGCCCAGCTGCCAATTGTAGCCGAGCTGCCCGCCCGCGAGCGGTCCGTTGTAGGAGGCAAAGAACGGATTGTTGGCGGGGCTGTTGAGGGGATCGCGAAACTCCGACTTCCCCCATCCCCAGCCGCCATGGACACCGGCGTAGAATCCGGACCAGGAGACGACGGGTGCAGGCAGCGGACCGCCGGCGAAAGCAGGTGAAGTGATAATCGCGCTCACCGCTGCAACGGTGGCGGCGAGTCTGATGCGGTGAGTTACGGAACGTCCTGATTGCGTGTGCATGTCGATGTCCATTTCCTTTTCGAATTCAAGATTGGTGTTATTATATTTCTCTATTTTAGATTGTGTCTTGAGACGCAACGTTTGGATCAAGCCCTTGCTTGCTTTTGAACGAACGAAACCGGCGACCGCGCAGCTTGCGGATCGACGGGACGAACTATCGGTTGTTGGAAGAACCCGTGCGCAGTCTAGGACAATGCGCTCCGCGTCCTATCGACTGGCGAACTAGGGGCGCGCGATCCGTAAGGATGTGCTTCCGTAGTCCCCTTGTGTTGTCATGACTGCTGCCCCCACTTTTGATTGAGGCCGATCTTAGGCACGACCTTTCGGATTGCCAGTCGCGTCAAAGTCACAGTTGCTGATTGTTTCCCGCGCGTTTCTCATTCGGTGCACAAACGCAAGACAACGCATGAATGGACGTTAATATCGCTACGCAACAGGTGAGCTCTGACGCGATTTGCGCAGAGCCGCGCCGATGAACATGCGATGAGGCAAGCGCCGCTATCGTCGACTCGATTCTGATGCAGGCCGGCCCCGCGTGCAGGCGCTGCTTGATCTACAGGAGGTCCAGATGCTCTACCCGATGTCGCCCAAAGTCGTCGAACTCAAGCGCAAGCTCGAAAGTTTCATGGACCGGCACATCTATCCGAACGAGGAGCGCTTCTATCGCGAAGCGGAGGAGCTCGGACCGTGGAAGGTCTATCCGGTCGTCGAGGAGCTGAAGCCGCTGGCGCGCGCCGAAAGTCTCTGGAATTTGTTCCTGCCGGAGTCCGGCCACGGCGCGGGTCTCACCAATCTCGAATATGCCCCGCTCTGCGAGGTGATGGGGCGCACGCATCTGGCGCCCGAAGTGTTCAACTGCTCGGCGCCCGACACCGGCAACATGGAGGTGCTGGAGCGCTATGGCACGGAGAAGGACAAGGAGCGCTGGCTGAAGCCGCTGCTCGCCGGCGAAATCCGCTCCTGCTTCGCCATGACCGAGCCCGCGGTCGCATCATCCGATGCGACGAACATCGAAAGCTCGATCGTGCGCGACGGCGACCATTACGTCATCAACGGGCGGAAATGGTACACGACCAACGCGACCGATCCGCGCTGCAAGATCTGCATCTTCATGGGCAAGACCGATCCGGACAATCCCGACCGCCACAAGCAGCAATCCATGATCCTGGTGCCGATGGACACGCCGGGCATCGAGGTCAAGCGTCCGCTGCCCGTGTTCGGCTTCTACGGCGTGCCCGACCGCGCTTCCGAGGTCGTCTTCACCAATGTGCGCGTGCCCAAGGAGAACATGCTGCTGGGCGAAGGCCGCGGCTTCGAGATCGCACAGGGCCGCCTCGGCCCCGGCCGCATCCATCACTGCATGCGGCTGATCGGCCTTGCCGAGCGTACGCTGGAAAAGATGTGCCGCCGCGTGCGCAGCCGCGTCGCCTTCGGCAAGCCGGTCTCGGAGCAGACCGTGACGCAGGAGCGAATCGCGGAAGCCCGCATCATGATCGAGCAAGCCCGGCTGCTGACGCTCAACGCCGCCTATGCGATGGACACCGTCGGCAACAAGGTCGCGAAGGCCGAGATCGCGATGATCAAGGTCGCCGTGCCCAACATGGCCTGCCAGATCATCGACTGGGCCATCCAGGCGCACGGCGGCGGCGGCACCTCGAACGATTTCGGTCTGACCCAGGCCTACGCGACCGCGCGCCTGCTGCGGCTTGCCGATGGGCCGGATGAGGTGCACCGAAACCAGATCGCGCGGTTCGAGCTGAAGAAATACTCGAATGCCTGAGCAGACGCTGGTTCGTCAGTCCCGAGCGGAACGCCTGAGCGTCGAAGTCTAATCGATGCTTGGCGGCTCCTGGATGGGTGCAGAGACATTTTGCTTCGAAATCGCTTCGAGCATCGCTCCGAAAATGATGATCGGCAGATAGAACGCAAGCATGATCGTATTCCTCCTGCTGTGACAACCTTGGCCTGCAGGACCGGGTTCCTCAAATTGACACTCGCCCGCCTCGGAACAATTTCGTCGGTTACCTAGCTACCGACGAAACCGAGTCGCAGGCAGTATCAGGAACGCATCGCGTCAATCGCATGGGCGATCAGAACGACTGCGCTCGCGGCAATGAGAAACACAAACAACCAGCTCATGTCCGCCTCCGATCCCGGAAGTGAACGCGGTCATCCATGCACAGTCAAAAACCATCGGTCTGGAACCGCTATTCAACGGCTGGCTGATGCTTCGCAGCAACATTTGCGTCCGCTCGCGGCTCTATCGGCAGAATGCCAAAAGGAGCAACGCGCCGACGACGCAAGCTGCCAGGACTAAGAACCAAACGCCCATACGGTCCCCCGACTCACACAAGCGCGTCAGGATTAGCCCTGCGATTTGGCATTGAAACGCCTGTTGGCGGTTTTCCCCAAGCCAGGCGCGATCCATGGACCCGCTGCGTTAGTCCAATACCTCTACCGTCGCAGAGCGGCCGGCGACGAGCGAGATGGTGTCGGGGACATTGTCCAGCGCGATGCGCACCGGGACGCGCTGGGCGAGCCGCACCCAGCTGAAGGTCGGGTTGACATTGGCAAGCAGGTTCGCGCCCTCAGCGCGGTCGCGGTCCTCGATGCCGGCGGCGATGCTCTCGACATGGCCCGACAGCGTAACCGTTTCGCCCATCAGGCGGACCCGCACCTTGTCGCCGGTGCGGATGCGCGCGAGCTTTGTCTCTTCGAAATAACCCTCCACGTGCAACGTATCCGTGTCGACCAGCGCCATCACGCCCTTGCCGGCCGTGACGTAAGCGCCGGGACGCAGATCCATGTTGGTGATGACACCGTTCACGGAGGCGTGGACCTCGCTGCGATCGAGGTTGAGCTGGGCGACCGCGCGGTCGGCGACGGCCTGATCGAACGCCGCCTTGGCCTGGAGCTGGGTGGCCAACACCTGCTCCTGCTTCTGCTGCGATACCGCATCGGTGGTCAGCGCGCTGTAGCGCTTCAAATCGGAATTGGCCTGGTCGAGCGTGGCCTGATGACCCGCGACCGATGCATCGGCTTGCCGCAAGGCCAGCGCGAAACGTTCGCGATCAATCCGGAACAGCACATCGCCGCGATGGACTTTCTGGTTGTCCTTGACCAGCACCTCCGTGACGAACCCGGAGACGTCAGGCGCGACCTGCACCACGTCGGCGCGGACGCGGCCGTCGCGGGTCCAGGGCTGCTCCATGTAATAGACCCAAAGTTCACGGCCGACCGCGAGCGCGGCGACGACGGCGAGAACGGTCAGCGCAAGGCGGCCAAACCAGGCGAAATTCCCCTTCATGGCAAAAACTCCGAGAGATAGACGACGCCGCCGAGAAGACAGACGAAAATCGCGAAATCGAACAGCGCGCGGTGCCAGACCAGCCGGTAGAGATCGAAGCGCTGCAACAGCCGGCGCAGCACCGCGCTCAGCGCATAGGCGACGATGATCCACAGCAGCAACGCCGGCACGAGCACGCCATAGATGTCGATCACGTATCTCATGCGGCAACACTCGCGCCTATACGCGGCCGGTAGGCCGGTGCGTCCGGGAACAGGCCGCGGCGGATGCCGACGAGGCCGATCAGAGCGTCTTCGCGCGCGCGGTCATTGGAATCCGTCACCGCCTTGGCCAGCGCCCGATCGACGCTGGTCAACAGCTCGGTCGGCATTCCTCCACCGGCATGGCTGCGGCAAGCGATCGCGAGCTGATCAAGCATGTCGTCGATGACGGCAATGGTGGTTGCGGCAAGCCCATAGCGGGCGCGGCGCAGGTCGATGATATTGATCCCGATTCGAAGCTGCACGAGGCTGTCGGCATCGTGGCGATCGCTCTCGGAGAGGAAGGCGATCCGCTGCACCAGAAGGCCCAGACGGTGCAGCATGAGGCCCGCAAACTCTGCCCGATCATGCTTGCCACGGCGCTCGGCAGCGACCGCGAGCGTCTTCCAGCTCGATAGCACCAGGCGATTGGCGATCCACTCGGCGCCGACCCCGCGCGCGATCCGCGTCACGAGCTCGGCGATGACGACGCCGACGAAGAAGGCGACCGCGGAATTGGCATAGGATGCGAAATCCGCGCTGTAGGTCGATTGCAGCGCCAGCAGCGTGGCCGTGTTGGCCGCGAGCGCCATGCCTGTTCCCGCCGTTGCCGGCCGTCCGATCAGGAAGCCGTAGAGCAGGAAGGTCGGCGCCAGCGCGACGATCAGAACCTCGATATGAGAGATCGCGGGCACCAGCGCGAACAGATAGATCGCGACGACCACGATGGCGACCAGCGACCACAGGCCGAAACTGCGGATGAAACGTGCGGGCTCGTCCTGCGCGGCAAAGAAGGAGCATGCGACCGCCGCCATCATCGGCGCCGAGGCGCCGTCCGGCCAGCCGGTCCCGATCCAGAACGCGCAGCAGATCAGGATGGCCGTGGCCGCGCCGGCCGCCGACCACAAGGCAAGGCCGCGGTCGCGATGGCGCACCGGCGCGGCACCGGCCTCGGAACGGAAGGCCAGATCGAGCGTCGAAACATTGCGGCTCTCGGCGATGGCCTCGCTGAGCACGTGGCAGTCGCGCGAGAGGTCGACCAGCTCGCGCAGCCGCAACAGCAGACTCGTGGTGATGATCCGCTCCCATGAGGCGCTGTCATCGAGCACCGCCTGTCGCTCTGCAATCATGGCGCGGATCGGCTCGGCCGGTTGCCGCGCGCCGACATCGCTCGCAATCCATTGCGCAAGATCCTCCAGCAGCCGCTTCAGCTCGGGCTGCCGGCGCATCGCCTCTTCCCCCAGCGCTGCCAGCCGATCCTCCAGCGAGGCGATCACCGGCAACAGCATCAGCATGCGCAGCCGGATCTCGCCGAGGCCAGTCACCACATTGCGATCGGTCAGCCGGTCATACGCGAGATGGGTGGAAAGCGTGTCGATCTCGACGATGTCGGTCGCAAGCTTGAGTCGCCTGCCGCGGCGCGTTTCACTCGTTCCCTGACGAAGCAGCACCGCCTGGCTCAGGCGCTGCGCATCCGACATCCAGGCGTCGACGCGGTTGGCAACGGCCGGCGCGACGCTGCGGGGAAAGATGATGGTGGAGACGAGGCTCGCGCAGATGATGCCGAGGGAAATCTCCTCCACCCGCGCAATGGCGGTATCGAAGATGGCGCCAGGCTCGGAGACGGAGGGAAACCCGATCAATGCGACCGTGTATCCCGCCAGCATGAAGACGTAGCTGCGCGGCGTGCCATCGAGCAGCGACAGATAGAGGCAGAGCCCGACCCAGAGCGCGATCGCGAGGCAAAGCAATTCCGGCGCATCGATCAGGTTCGGCACCAGCGCCACCGTCATGGTGGCGCCGACCAGCGTGCCCATGACGCGGAAGAACGCTTTTGAGCTGGTCGCGCCCGCCAGCGGCTGCGAGGTGATGTAGACGGTCGCCATCGCCCAATAGGGCCGCGGCAGGTCCATGGCGAAGGCGATGACGAGCGCCAGCATCGACGCGGCAAACGTCTTCAACGCAAAAATGACGTCCGCGTGGCGGACCAGGAACGGCTCTTGCGCACGCATGCTATTTCGTCTCTGGACCGGTCTTGGTGTCCTGCAGGCGACTGGCCCGCTGTTCGATGCGCTGAAGAGTTTCGAAGGTTATCGCAAGTTCGTCCGCGCCGATATCCTTGAGCAGGCTCGCCCGTACCCGGCGCAGCACCCGGTTGGTCTCTTCGACCTTCGCCTCGCCCGCTTTGGTCAGATGTAACGTTTTGGCACGGCGGTCGCTCGGATCCTCGCGGCGTTCAACCAGCCCCTCGGCCTCGAGCAGATCGATCAACCGGACCAGCGACGGCCCCTCGATGCCGAGCTCGTCGGCGAGCACGCCCTGGCGCACGTTCTCGCCCTGACGCGACAGCACCAGCAGCGGAATCGCGGTCGCATAGGACAGGCCGTGATCGGACAGCGCCTGATCCGACTCGCGGCGCCAGATGCGGGCCAGTCGCGCGATCAGCCGGCCGATCTCACCGTGGATATGAGCCTGCGAGGGAGCCATGCAAATTAGATAGGACGCGAACTATTAGCCTGCAACTATATAATCCGGCGTGTCGCAATCGATCACGCAAATGCGACCGAGGACAGCGCTGGATGGGACCGGGTTCCGCGACCGAGGCAAGGGAGACGATAGCGGGCGAGAGCACGCTGACGCTGATCCCGACCTTCGTGGTCGTCGCTGTGGACGCGACGGGCATGGGAATCATCCTGCCGCTGCTGCCGTTCTACTCGCAGCGGCTCGGCGCAACGCCGTTTCTGCTCGGCGCACTGATCTCGGTCTATGCCGCCTGCCAGCTCGTCGCCGGCCCCGTGGTCGGCATGCTCTCGGATCGCTACGGCCGGCGGAAGGTTCTGGTCGTCAGCCAGATCGGGACCTTCATCGGCTTTATCCTGCTCGCATTGGCGGGCAACCTGACGCTGGTGTTCCTGGCACGCATCATCGACGGCCTGACCTCAGGCAACATTTCGGTTGCTCACGCCTATGCCGCCGAGCACAGCGCGCCGGCAACACGCAAGCAGGCACTCGGCATGACCAGCGGTGCGATCGGAACCGGGCTGCTGCTCGGCCCTGCTCTCTCGAGCTTCCTCGTGCATTACGGCCAGACCGCGCCGGTGTGGGCCGCGGCCGCGCTCTCGCTGATCAGCATCGTTGCGACGATCGCCCTGCTCCCGCCGGATCACCCGGCGTCCGAGCCGCTCTACCAGCATCGCGTGCCCGAGCCGACGCTGACCCGCAGCCTGCTCGGCATGCGCTATGCCTGGCGGCTGCTCGGCCTGCTCATCGTGTTCTTCTTCGTCAACTCGATGTTCCTGTCGCAGATCGGCCTGTTCCTGTCGGCACGGTTCTCCTGGGATGGACATCCCTTCGGCGCGCGCGAGCTCGGCTGGATGTTCGCCTATGCCGGCTTCATCAACATGGTGGTTCAGGGACTGCTCATCACGCGTGTGAGCATCATCGCGTCAGACCGCAGCATCGTGATGGCCGCGTTCGCTTGCATGGGTCTCGGATTTGCCGGACTTGCGGCCCGCGACAATGTCGGCCTGCTCGCGATCAACCTGACACTGATCATCGTCGGCACCATGTTCGCGCGCAGCACGCTGACGGCCGAGCTTTCGCGCTCGACCGCGATCAATCGTCAGGGCATGATTATGGGCCTGAACCAGTCGCTGATGTCGGGCGCGAATATCAGCGCGCCGCTCCTGAGCGGCGCGCTGATCGGTCATCGGCTGTTCGTTCCGTGGGCGCTTGCTATGGCCGCCATCGCGGCGATCGGCGCGGCGTTGGCGGGCCAGTTACTGGACACGCCGCGGGCGCGCTAGCGCCCTCGCCTCAGTTCACCACGTAGACGTCGGGATCGAAGCTCGAGCTCGGCTTCTTGAAGGCGTTGCGCAGGGCCGCCGACATCGGGACATTGTAGTTGAGGCCGTTCGGCGGCGTCGGCGATTCCAGCCAGCGCTTGTAGAGCACCTCGATCTCCGGGCTCGCGTAGAGCTCGGCGGTGGCGCGGTCGGCGAGCGCCTTGAACGGCGCGTCTTCCCGCCGCAGCATGATCCCGAAGGGCTCGGCCTTCGAGAACGTCTCTTCGCTGATCATGAACAGCGCCGGCTCCTTCGAGCGCGCAATCGCGACCGCAAGCTGGACGTCGTCGAGTGCGTAAGCCTGAGCGCGGTCGGTTTCCAGCAGCAGGAACGCTTCGGCCTGATCCACGGCCGGCATGATTCTGATGCCGAGATTTCGCTCGGTGTTGACCTTGGCGAGCTGATTCAGATTGACCGAGCCTGCCACCGCCGTGACGGCCTTGCCCTTGAGATCGTCGATGGTGTTGATCTTCGCGGCTTTCTTGGCTGCAAACCGGGTCGCGCTGAGGAAATGCGTGTTGGTGAAGGCGACCTGCTTCTGGCGGTCGGCGTTGTTTGTTGTCGCCGAGCAGTGCAGATCGAGGGTGCCGTTGACCATCAGCGGAATCCGGTTTGACGACGTCACGGCGAGCGTGTCGACGGCGATGTCGGGCATGCCGAGCTGCTTCTTCACGGCATCCACGATCTTGAGGCAGATATCCATCGCAAAGCCGATCGGCTTCTGGTTGCCGTCGAGATAGCTGAACGGAACCGAGGCCTCCTGATAGCCCAGCGTGATCTTCTTGGTCTCCTTGACCTTCTGGAGCGTGCCGGACAGGTCCTCGGCCGAAGCTGCGCCCGCAAGACATGTGACGGCCAGGATAATTGTGGGAAGACGCATCGCAGGGCTCCTCAAGGGGGTCATGGGCTGCGCCGCAGCGCAACTCCAGGGTTCATAGCCCACAGCCCGGATGATCGCCAGACGAGGTTCCGTCTATCAGCTATTGCGGTTTTGTATGTACCACTGCGGGAGAAAATACCGTGCCGCGCCGTCAGGGTTGAGCGCGCTGCAGCGCAGGCGTCTCTGGTCTGACAACCAGTCAGCACAAGTTTTCAGAGTTGGCGCGCAATACCTTGCCTCTCGCGAGGCTGCCTCTCTCCTGCGGTTTGATCCCACATCGATTGCCGTGCGCTGCCTCGCCAAAACCGGTTGCCGTAAGCGCGGCCGGGACAACAAGGGATGGACGGCCGGGTGGCAAGTTCCGGGGAAACGCGTCGCGGCGCGAGCGAGGTGCTGCGCGTCGAAGGGCTGACCGTGCAGTATGGCGCGCTCGTCGCCCTGCGCGACGTGAGCTGGTCAGTCCATAACGACGAGATCCTCGGCATCATCGGCCCGAACGGCGCGGGAAAAAGCAGCTGCTTTGCCGCCGTCACCAATGCCGTCACCCATCGCGGCCACACATTCCTCGACAAGGCCGACGTCTCGGCGCTCCGGACGTTCGACCTCGCCGGCCGCGGCCTGCGCCGCACCTTTCAGCAGAACTCGTTCTTCGGCGAGCTGACCGTCCTGCAGAACGCGGTCTCGGCCATCTTCCGCGATTTCTCGACCGATCTCGCCACATCCCTGTTCGCGCCCTGGCGCGAGGCCACCACGCGCCGCGCAGCCGAACTGGCGGCCGCACAACTGCTCGACTTCTTCGGCATCGCCCGACAGTACCACGACCACCTTCCCGGCGACATTCCCTACGGCGTGCAGCGCCTGCTCTCGGTCGCACTCGCCTATGGCACCGGCGCAAAGGTGCTCCTGCTCGATGAACCCGCGGCCGGCCTCAGCGGCGGCGACATGAAGAAGCTCGCCGACGTCCTGATTGGCCTCCGCAAGCGTAACCTCGCCCTCGTCGTCATCGAGCACCACATGGACCTCATCATGTCGATTGCCGATCGCATCGTCATGATCGACCAGGGTGCCATGCTGGCGACGGGAACGCCTGTTGACATCCAGCGCGATCCGCGCGTGCGCGAAGCCTATCTGGGACGCGACGAATGAGCGGCGTACTCCAGAGCGACGGTCTCTCAGTCCGCTACGCAGGCAATGTCGCGGTGTCAGGCGTCAATATCGGCGTGCCCGCGGGGCGAATGGTTGGCCTCGTCGGCGCCAACGGCGCCGGCAAGACCACGCTGGTCAATGCGCTCGCCGGCTGGTCCCGTGGCCGCGCCGTGGTCACCGGCAGCGTCCAGCTCGAAGGACGCAGCATCGAGAAACTCGCCGCGCACGAGCGGGTGGCGCGCGGCCTTACGCTGGTGCCGGAAGGCAAGAACATCTTTGCGGAGCTGACCGTCGACGAGAACCTGGCACTGGTGCGGCCGCCCGCGGACACGACCGGCCGGCATCTCTTCACCATCCCCGAGGTTTTCGAGTTCTTCCCGCGCCTCGCCGAGCGCCGTTCGCACAAGGGCGCAGCACTCTCCGGCGGCGAACGGCAGATGCTCGCGGTCGGGCGCGCCTTGCTCGCCGGCCCGCGCGTGCTGATGCTGGACGAGCCTTCCGCGGGCCTCGCGCCCCGGCTGATCACCGACCTGCTCTCCCGCATCCGCCTGCTGGTCGATCGCGGCCTGCCGGTGCTGCTGGTCGAGCAGAACATCAAGGCGGCGCTGAAGGTGGTCGACCACCTCTACCTGCTCGAACGCGGCAAGATCGTCGGCGAAGGTCCTGCCGACGTCATGGCCGCGGACCATCGCATCATCGAGGCCTATCTCGGCACCATCGCCGATGGAACGCCGGCATGAATATCGCGCAGCAGGTCATCAACGGCATCGTGCTTGGCTCCGGTTATGCCTGCATCGCGCTGGGCTGGACCATTTTGCTCGGCGTCGCACGACTGGTGAATTTCGCCCATGGCCAGCTCTACATGCTCGGCGCCTTCGTCACCTGGTACGCCATCACCAAACTGGGCCTGCCCTACCCGCTCGCCATTCTGGTGGCGATCATCGTGCTCGGCGTGATCGGCCTCCTGATGCAGAACGCGATGATGCGCCTGGTCATGACGCAGAACCTGACCAGCCTGATGATCGTGACGCTCGGTCTCGGCTACGTCCTGCAGGGCAGCAGCGCGCTGATCTTCGGCGGCAATCCGCAGACGCTGCCCGGAACATTGGCGCGCGCCAAGATCGACATCGGTCCGCTCTGGTTCACCTGGCAGGACGTGCTGGTGCTGGTCGTAACCCTTCTTCTTTACGGCGCAGTCTGGCTGTTCACCCAGCGAACCCGCTTCGGCTCGGTCATCCGCGCCGTCGCCGAGGACCCGAAGCTCGCAGAGCTGTTCGGGATCAACGCAAAGTTCGTCTATCTCGGCGTCTTCGTGTTCGAATGTTCCGCGGTCGCGCTGGGGGCGGCGCTGGTGGCGCCCCGCTCGCCGATCCTGACCAGCATGGGTTTCAACGAGGTCATCATGACCTTTGTCGTGGTCGTGCTCGGCGGCATCGGCTCGATCGGCGGCGCGCTCGCGGCCGGGCTCGGGCTCGGCCTATTCACCGCCTTCTTCGGCGCGTTCGTCGCGCCGGCCTATACGACGGCGGCGGCCTTTGCGCTGTTGCTGGCGCTGCTCGTGATCCGTCCCGCGGGGCTTGCAACCAAATGACCGCGATCGAATCCCCGCAGCCCGCCTCGATCCCGTTCCTGCGCCTCACCGTAGTTGCGGCCTTCGTCGTGATCGGCTTCTTCCTGCCGCGCCTGCTGGGCGGTACCTCGGTCGCCTATTCCACGCTGACCACGATCGCGATCTTCGCGGTGATGTGCTACGGCGCCGACATCGTGCTGTCCTATCTCGGCGAGGTCAGCCTCGGCCACACCGTGTTCTGGGCCATCGGCGGCTATGCGGCCGCGAACCTCTCGGTCAAATACGGCCTGAACGGCTGGGCGACGGCGGCCGCGACGATCGCGCTGTGCCTCGCGGCCGCGGCCTTCCTCGGCGCCGTCACCTTGCGGACCCGCGAGTTCGTGTTCTCCCTCGTGACCTATGCGGCCGCCGTGGTCGCCTACGAGATCGCGTTCAACTGGGACGCCGTCGGTGGGTCCGACGGCATCGTCGGCATTCCGCCGCTGAAACTCCCATTGCTCGTGACCAACTTCTCCGGCGCGATGCAGGAAGATCTCTGGCCGATCGCCTTCGCGCTGCTGCTGCTCACCCTCGCCTTCATCGCGCGCTTCCGCCGCTCGCGGCTGGGCACCACCGCGCTGATGGTGCAGATGAACCCCGCGCTGGCCGCAAGCCTCGGCGTCGATCCGCGCCGGATCAGGCTCGCCGTGTTCGTGATCTCGGCACCGATCACCGGGCTTGCCGGCTGGCTTTACGCCTATCAGCGCGCCTATGTCGGCCCCGACATGTTCGAGTCCTACTTCCTCGTCATGATGCTCACCGCGATCGTGCTGGTCGGGCGCCGTATCCTGCTCGGCCCCTTGATCGGCACCGCCCTCCTGATTGCCCAGCAGAACTTGCTGTCGCTCGGCGGCGACTGGAACAAGATCGTGTTGGGATCGGTGCTGGCGCTCGTCCTGATCTTCTGGCCCGCCGGGCTCGTGGGCCTCTACCGCCGTATCACCAAGAAGACGTAGAACGCATTGGGAGGAAGCGCATGCACAAGACGAAACTGGCTCTCGCGCTATTGTTGGGTCTCGCATCTGTGCCAGCCGTGGCGCAGGACATCAAGGTCGGCACCATCTTTCCGCTCAGCGGCGGCGCCGGCCCTGATGGCCAGACCGTGACCAACGCCGTCAAGCTGATGGTCCAACAGATCAACGACAAGGGCGGCCTGCTCGGCCGCAAGCTGACGGTGATCTCCAAGGACGACGAGAGCACGCCCGCGGTCGGCGTCAGCCGCGCCAACGAGATGGTTGCCGAGAAGGCGGACATCGTCATCGAAGGCTGGAACTCACCGGTCACATTGGCGATGCAGCCGATTCTTGCCCGCGGCAACATTCTCGACTTCACCGCGGTCTCGAAGTCGGATCTGATCCTCAGCGGCGAGACGAACCCTTACGCGATGCGCATCAACAGCTCGAACGGCTTCGACGCGGAAGTCATCGCAAAATACGTCGCCCAGACGATGAAGGCGAAAAAAATCGCGTTCCTCACCCAGAACGACGTCTATGGCAACGGCTTTCAGACCGCCGTCGAGGCCGAGTTCAAGAAGATGAACTTTTCGGGCGAAGTCATCATGACCGAAAAGTTCGCGTTCAAGGACACCGACTTCCGCGTCCAGCTGACCAATATCAAGGGCGCCAATCCAGACGCCGTCATCGTCACTAGTTCGTCGAATTCCTCAGGCCTTCCCGCGCTGGTCGACCAGTATCGCCAGGCCGGCATAAAATCCACCTTCGTCGGCGCCGTCGGCATCATGCTGAGCACCGTGTACAAGGTCGCCGGCGACGCCAACAACGGCGTGATATCGGCCGACATCTTTTTCCCCGATCTGCCGCCGTTCACGACGCAGCCGGAGAGCGTAGCGTTCGTCGCGGCCTACAAGAAGGCCTACGGCGTTGATCCGGACAAGAGCGCCGCGCTCGGCGCCGCCGCCGTGCAGGTGTGGGCGCAGGCGGTCGAACAGACCAAGTCGCTCGATCGCAAGACCGTGGCAGAGGCGATCCGCGGCAAGCCCGTCAAGGGCACCGTGTTCGGCGACGTCCAATTCCTGCCGAACGGCCAGATGCAGCCTCGCTATGTCGTTTTCGAGGTGGTCGACGGCAAGAACACCAAGCTCAAGGCATTGCAGTAACGACGGCATTCGTGCCATTGGAAGCGCTCGCCCGATCGTCAGGCGGGCGTTTCCCTGGTCGCCTCCTACTCGCAAATGAGCTGCTGCTCGAACCAACCGGAGACGCGCTCCGATAGGGACGGCCACATGCGCTGAAAACTTCCGAGCTTGCCGACATTGACGCGGTACATCGCCCGCAACTCCTGCTCGATGGCCGGCAGGTCAACGCCCATGCAGGCCCCGTCCTTCGCGATCGTCTTGCCGGCGACGACGACCTCCTTCACCAGCGACGCATTGCCCCGCGCGAACAGAAGCGCCATGGGGTCGACGGGCATGATCTGATCTCGGTCCAGCCGGTCGAGGTCGATCACGACGAAATCGGCGGGATTGCCTGCGACGAGCCCGCCGCTCCCGGGCGCGCCGGTGGCACGACGCCCGTTGCGGACAGCAAGCGCGAACATCTCGGCCGGCGTCCAGGTCGCCCTGAAGCCGAGGCCGCCATGGGCCATCTGCACCAGCCGCATCTCGCGCAGGATGTCGTCGTCCTCGTCCAGCGCCAACCCGTCGACGCCGACCGCGATGGCGCAGCCACATTTGTGTGCGGCGGCGATCGGGGCGAGCCCCGAGCGCAGATGCATGTTCGAGCTGAAATTGGTGACGATGCGCGCGCCGGAGGCCGCGATCATCTCCAGCTCATCGGGACGGGCGTGGATGCAGTGCGCCAGCGTCAGCCGCTCCGAGAGGAAGCCGATATCGCGCAGCCAACGCACCATGTCCGGAAAGTTTTGGTCGGCCCAGGCGCGCTGATAGACGGTCTCCAGCAGATGCATGTGAATGCGGCGGCCCGTCTGCGCCGAGTTCTCGGCGACCGCCTCCAGCAGCGGCTTCGAGCACCATTGCACGCCGGCGGGTCCAAGCTGCACGTCGACCATCGGGCCGAAGATGGCGGCGGCAATCGCATCGGTCAGCTCGATATAGGCCTTCGGAGACATCGGCGCGCGGACAAAGAGGTCTTCGATGGTCTTGCGGTCGTCACTGGGGAGGTCGGAGAGAATCGGCTCGGCATCGCCATAAACGATTGGATTCTGGTCTCGCACCGCGAGGGCAAATGCCACGTGGATGCCGACATCGGATGCCGCCCTCGCAATCGCCTTGGCTTCATCGAGCAACGGCATCGTCCCGCTTGGGCGGGTGTAGTGCACCATCATCGCCGCGCAACCAGCCTTGGCGGAACGGGCCAGTGCAGAGGCCGCGGTCAGATATGGATCGACCGGCGTGCCGAGCGCGGTCCGCAGGATCCAGCTTTCGAGCGGCATGCCGACCGCGCCGAAAGATGATGCGGTCGCGCGGGCATGATCATGGGCGTTGACGAAGGCAGGAATGACGAAGGAGCGAGGCCCGCCAGCAGGCCCCGCTCCTTCAAGAATGTCGGTGATGATACCGTTATCGTACCGCAGCACGACATTGTCGGTCACACCGAGATCAGGGCCACGGAACAGGCTGGTTGCCGCAATCTCCGTGGCCATGACGGTCTCTCCAAAGATCTGTGAAGATCAGTTGGCAGTATACACCAGCTCCCGCTCCGCACGCGGCGGCAGGAATTCGCGAGAGAACACCTCTGCGGGTGTCGGCGCGCGGGCGAGCTGATAGCCCTCCACCACAATGCCGATCGCGCGCGTCATGCGGTCGTCCTTGATGTCGCCGATGCCGATCTCCTTCATCTCGGGCGAGACGATCAGCTTGTCGAAGGAATATTGCAGCCGGCGTTTCTCGACGGCGACGTCGATCAGATTGTCGTAGTTCAGCGCCGCCTTCATGCCGGCGTTCTGGTCCTTGGCCACTGCAATCGCGCCCTTGTTGATGGCGCGCACGAGCCCGGCCACCGCCTTCGGGTTCGACGCGATCAGCTTCTTCGAGACCATCACGCCGTTGGAGTAGAGGTCGAGGCCGTACTCACCGAACGAGAACCATTTGAAATCCTTGTCGGGGTCCTGGCGGTTCAGCACCAGGTTGAAATAGCTGGTGATGTTGAACACGAGCGCGGCGTCGATGTCGCCCTTGATCAGCATCGGCTCCTGCAGGTTCGGGGCCATATTGGAGATCTTGATCTTCTCGCCGTCGAGCCCGTTCTTGCGGGTGAACACCGGCAACAGCCGCGTCGTCGGAGTGCCCTGCGCGCCGCCCAGCGTGTGGCCCTCAAAATCCTTGATGGTGTTGATGCCGCTGGTCTTCTTGGCGACGATCGCGAACGGCGGCTGGTTCCACATCATATAGACCATGACGGGCGCCTCCTGCGGCTTGGTCGAGGCATTCTGGATGATGGCATTAACGTCACCAAAGCCGGCGTCATAAGCCCCCGACATCACGCGCGTGGCAGTGGCGCCGGAGCCCTCGCCCTGATCGATGACGACATTGAGGCCTTCCTCTTTGAAATAGCCGTTGTCCTTGGCATAGAAGAATGCCGCATCGCTGCCTTGCGTCTTCCAGCCCAGCGTGAACTTGATCGTGGTTTCCTCGGCCACGGCGGCGCCCGCGGACAGAGCCAATCCCAGCAGCGCGACAGTTACTTTTCTCAACATCGAGACCTCCTCAAGCTTCGTTGCGTGACGGTTCAAGAATTCAGGTGGCGATCACGTCGTTCTTGCGCGTGGCCCAGCCGGTGACGCGCCCTTCGATCAGCGAGAACACGGCGTAGAGCGCGACGCCGAGGCCGGCGAGCACGAACAGGCCGGCGAACACGAGCGGCACGTTGAAATTGGAGGACGCGGTCATCATGACATTGCCGATGCCGCGGTTGGAGGCGACCGTCTCCGACAGCACGGCGCCGACGAAGGCGTAGGAGATCGCGACCTTCAGCGAGGCGAAGAAAAACGGCATGGTCCTGGGCAAACCTACGTTCCAGAGGATGTCGAACTTGCTGGCGCCGAGCGCCTTCAATACGTCTTCGAGCTCGGGCTCGGTGGTCGCGAGGCCCGTAGCGATATTGACGACGATCGGGAAGAAGCAGATCGACAGCGCCGTCAGCACCGCCGGCACCGTGCCGGAGCCGAACCACAGTACGAAGATCGGCACCACCGCGACCTTGGGGATCGAGGAGAAGCCGATCAGCAGCGGATAGCAGGTGTCATAGGCCGTCCTGGAGACGCCGATGATGGCGCCGAGGGCGACCCCAAGCGCAACGCCGAGGACGAAGCCGAACATGGTGGTCGCGAGCGTCTGCACGATGTGCGGCCACAGCACCGGAAAGCGCTGGAACAGCGTGACAAAAACCTGCGACGGCCGTGGCAGCACCAGGTCGGACATGCCGGTCATCAGGCAGAACAGCTCCCAGGCGACAAAGAACAACACGATCAGCCCGGCCGACCACGCCTTCTGCCTGACATCGATCCCGAACATCAGCCTGTCCCCTGTTGGGCCGCACTGCGCGCATCCTCGATGAAGGCGCGCAGCTTCTGGTTCAGCGCGACGAAATCCGGCTCGAAGGTCATGGCGACGGTGCGCGGCCGCGCGAATTCAACTCGGCTGTCGTCGAGGATGCGGCCGGGACGCGCGCTCATCACGCAGATGCGGCTGGCCAGGAAACCGGCCTCGCGCAAATCGTGCGTCACCAGCAGCACCGTCGGCTTGTGCGTCATCCAGAGGTTCTGGAGGATCGCCCACAGCTCCTCGCGGGTGAACTGGTCGAGCGCGCCGAACGGCTCATCCAGCAGCAGCATGCGCGGCTCATGGATCAGCGCACGGCAGAGATTGGCGCGCTGAAGCATGCCGCCGGAAAGCTGCCAGGGATAGCGGTTGCCAAATCCCCTAAGGCCGACCTGCTCCAGCAGCGCGTTAGCTTTGTCGCGGAATTCGGTCTTTCGCAGCTTGCGGAAATTTGAGCGGAACGGCTCGACGATCTTCAGCGGCAGCATGATGTTCCGCTCGATCGTCATCCACGGCAGCATGGTCGGGTTCTGGAAGGCCATGCCGACCCGCAGCGCCCGTGCCGCGACCTCGCGGCCACCGACGATGACGACGCCGCTGGTCGGCTGCACCAGGCCGCTGACGAGACGCAAAATGGTCGATTTGCCGCAACCGGATGGGCCGACCAGTGCGACAAACTCACCGTCGGCGATCCGCAACGTCGTCTTCAACAGGGCGGGCACGGCGCGGTCGCCGCGCCCGAAGGTCACGGAGGCCTCGGACAGCTCGATGGCAACAGGGCCGGAGCCTTCGGGAACAGGCTGGCCGTCAAATTGGGCGTTGGGTTGCATGCGCATCACAGCCAAACTGCATGCAAGCTGGGTGCCAATCGACCGGCCCCGTAAAATCGACGGTTTGGCCAAACGACGCACCAAACGGCCGGATTCGATTTAGGCAATCCAGACGCCAAACTGCATGCAATTGGAGCGCTGGATTGGCGCGGAGTTGTGCTAAAGAGTGTTCGACCCTCCCCGCAAGGATTCGCCGATGGCGGCGCGCACCACCAGCAAGACGTCTGAATCATCGGACAAGGTCGGCGTGATCTGCCGCGCACTCAGGCGCGCGATCATCGAGCAGGCGCTGGAGCCCGGTGCAAAGCTGCCCGAGGATGCGCTCGGCGAACGTTTCGGCGTCAGCCGCACCATTGCGCGCCACGCGCTGGGGCAGCTTGCTGCCGAAGGTCTCGTCGAACTCCGCCGCAACCGGATCGCGGTGGTGGCAACGCCGAGCTGGCAGGAGGCGCGCGATGCCTTCGACATCCGCATCCAGCTCGAGGGCCTTGTCGTCCGCCAGCTCGCGGGCAAGCTGAGCAAGAGCCAGATCGCCGAGCTGAATGCCCATGTTGACGCCGAGGACCGCGCGCGCGGCGGCACGGATGCAGTTTCGATCCGGCTCGCCACCGAATTCCACATCCTGCTCGCACACATGACGAACAGCCCGATCCTGGTGCGCTATGTCAGCGAGGTCGCCTATCGCTGCTGCCTGACGCTGTCGCTCTACAGCCGACCGCACTCAACCGAATGCGCGATCAACGAGCACCGCGCCATCATCGCATCGCTCGCCAAGGGCGACGAAGCCAAGGTGATGCAATTGATGCATCATCATCTGGATTCCGTGGCCAATCGTGCATTGGTGGCCCCCACCCCGCAACGTGGCCGCGACCTGCTCGATATTCTCGCGCCTTATGCGGATGAAGTGACGAGCGACCGCGTCGTCAAGCTGCCGAAAGTAGCCCGCAGGGGTTAGGCCTCAATCCCGCGCTGGACCAGGATACGTTCGGCGCTGTCGTTCCAGACGTCCATCTTCACGATCTGCCCACCCCGCACGACAAAGCGATCGACATAGCGATTGCCCTCGAACGGCGTGCCGTCCATCCACTCGCCATAGAGCGTGCCGACGCTATAGACGACCGTCTCGTCCGCGCCGGGGCAAACGTCGAACCGGTCCATCTTCTTCTTGACCCAGCGGTAGCGTTTTGCGTTGAAGCCGGTCGGGCCGCGCGGATGATCGAACTCGCGCCCGCCGGTAAACGTGATCACCGTGCCCGGCTTCATATAGGCCGCGGCCGCATCGGGATCGGGTATCATCGAGGCGGTGAGATAGGCCTCCACGATCTGGGCGTCGGTCATCGAGCGTTCGGCTTTTGCGGGGACAGACATGGTGGGGCTCTCCGAGGTGCCGGCATTCTACAATTCACGCCCCAAAGTGCATGCACATTTTTTGGACAATTTGGTGGCATAACTGCACACAATCTGGAGCTGCCAGCTTCTACAGCTTCCGCTAGGCTACCACAGCTGAATCCGACGCCATGACCGCCCAACCCGCCTTCGACCTGATCTTCCGCAACACGCTGTTGCGATCATCCGCCGCACCCGTCGATATCGGCGTGAAGGGCGGCCGCATCGCCGCGATCGAGCCGCAGCTTGCCTGCGAGGCCGTCGAGGTCGATGTCGGCGGGCGCCTCGCCCTGCCCGGGTTCGTGGACACCCACATCCATCTCGACAAGGCCTGCCTGCTCGGCCGCTGCGGGCACAATCACGGCAGCGTCTCGGAGGCGATCCGCGCCGTTGCCGGGATGAAGAAGGACTTCACGGTCGAGGACGTCTACGCGCGCGGCGCCCGGGTGCTTGAACGCGCCATCGTGCACGGCACGACGCGCATGCGGACCCATGTCGAGATCGACCCGCGCATTGCCTTGCGCGGCTTCGAGGCCGTCAAGGCGCTGAAGCGCGACTATGCCTGGGCGATCGACCTGTCGCTCTGTGTCTTCCCGCAGGAAGGCCTGACCAACGACCCCGGCAGCGAAGAGCTGCTGGTGCAGGCGCTGCGCGACGGCGGCGATGCGATCGGCGGCTGCCCCTATATGGACACCGACCCCAACGCCCATCTCGCGCGCATCTTCGATCTCGCGCAGGAATTCGACGTCGACGTCGACCTCCATCTCGATTTCGACCTCGACCCCTCCTGGTGGCACCTCGACGAGGTCTGCCGCCAGACCGAGCGGCGCAACTACGGAGGACGCGTGGCGATCGGCCATGCGACAAAACTCTCGGCACTGCCGCCGGAGCGGATGAAGGCGGCCACCGCGCAGCTGGCGAAATCAGGCGTTGCCGTCACTGTGCTGCCCGCAACCGATCTCTATCTGATGGGCCGCGAAGCCACCCACAACGTGCCGCGCGGGCTGACGCTTGCGCACAAGCTCGCCGGCGACGGCGTGCTGTGTTCGGTCGCGACTAACAATGTGCTCAACCCGTTCACGCCGTTCGGCGACGCCTCGCTGCTGCGGATGGCGAACTTCTACGCCAACGTCGCGCACGCGTCGGTCAGCGACTTCGACACGTGCCTCGATCTCGTGACCGAACTGCCGGCACGGCTGATGAACCTTGGCGATTACGGCATCAAGGTCGGCAACCCCGCCGATCTCGTCGTGCTCGAAACCCAGGACAGCCGCTTCGCTATCGCCGAGCTGCCGGACATCGTGATGGGCTTCAAGGCTGGCCGGCAGACGTTTGAGCGGCAGCGGCCTACGTTGTTCGGGCCTGGCTGACCGAGTTTCCGCGCCTTGCGCCCTACCCGCAGCTTGCGCGATGATCATCACAATCGACCAACGGAGCAACCGGATGGCCTTCGACACGATCTTCCTGAACGCGCGCTTCGACGGCGGAGCCCGGCATCACATCGCCATCGCCGACGGCCGCATCGCCGCGATCACGTCCGTCGATGAACGTCCCGCCGCAAACGAGACCATCGACCTCGGCAACGTCCTCGTCGTTCCCGGCTTCGTCGAAGGCCACATCCATCTCGACACCAGCTTCTATGGCGACGCCTGGCGTCCGCACAAGCCATGCACCAACGGGTTCGACGTGCATGAGCGCGTCGCCTTCCAGGCCCAGAACGTGGCCGTATCAGCGCCGATGGATGTGCGCGCACGCAACCAGCTCGACCTCTGCATCGGCCACGGCACCACGCAGATGCGCAGCCACGTCATGGTCGACGGCTCGGTCGGCCTGAAATCGCTCGAGACGATTTTGCGCGTGCGCGAGGAATACAAGGGCCTGATCGACATCCAGCTCGTCGCCTTCCCCCAGAGCGGCATCCTGATGAGCCCGGGCACGCCGCAATTGCTGGACGAGGCCATCGGGCTCGGCGCCGACCTCGTCGGCGGGCTCGATCCCGCGAGCTTCGATCGCGACGTCGAGAAGCATCTCGACGTCGTGTTCGGCGTGGCCGGCAAGCACGGCGTCGACGTCGACATCCATCTGCATGACATGGGCACGCTGGGCGCGTTCGAAATCGAGCAGATCGCGGCGCGCACGCGCGCGCTCGGCATGGAGGGACGCGTTGCCGTCAGCCATGCCTACGGGCTCGGCGACATCCCCATGGATCAGCTCAAGAAGATCGCCGACACCCTCGCCCGCTCGGGCGTCGCGATCATGACCAATGCGCCGGGCGCCCGGCCCTTCCCGCCGATCCTGGCCCTGCGCAATGCCGGCGTCACCGTCTTCAGCGGCAACGACAACATCCGCGATTCCTGGTGGCCCTATGGCGACGGCGACATGCTGCGCCGGGCCACGACGCTCGGCTATCGCTCGGGCTTCAATATCGACGAAGAACTGCGCGTCGCGTTCGATGTCGTCACCGTATCCGGCGCAACGGCGCTGCGGCTCGAAGGCTATGGCCTGCGCGTCGGCGCCAAGGCCGATTTCGTGACATTGAATGCCGAGCATATTCCTGAAGCCGTTGTCGGAGTGCCGCAAGGGCGCTCCGTGTACAAGGAAGGCAAGCTCGTCGCATGCGACGGTAAGATTGTCGGGAAGCGCGACTAATGATCGGATCTTTTCCGTTCGATTATACCGCTAGCTTTCCTCACTCCCCAATCCGGTAGAATCCCTGACCGTAAATACGCGCATTGCACGACGGGCCAAGGAGATCATACTAAGACCCGCACTGACATCTGCGTTCTCTTGGGGAAGTATGGAATGTTCAGCGCGTTCAGCAGTATCGATTACCATTCCATTCGGGCCAACACGCCCGCCGAGTTGGCCATCAAGCGACTGACCGGCATCGGCGAAGTCCTGTCGGGCATCGACATATCGGCAATCCACACGCAGGACGACATGGCCCGCGCGCTGTTGACGCTCGATACGGCCGACAAATGCATTCGCACGATTCTCACCGAGTTCCGCACCGAGCGCACCACAGAAGTCGTCCGCGAAGCCACGAGCCTGATCAGCCTGATCGAGCTCGCGCGCGACGAACTCTCGGACTACGCGGCGGCGGCAGAGTCTTGAGCTGAATGCGCGCTGGATCTCAGCGCTTGATCTTCGCCAGAATGCGATCCGCCTCGGTACGCCAATCGGCGCTGCGGGCAAATTCCTTCGTCCCCTTGATGCCGAACAGGCCGTCATCAGCGAGATCGGCGACCCACGCCTGCCGCTCGGCGGTGCCCTGCGCCGACCACGGTGTCAGCCCCGCCTCGCGCACGGTCTCGGCGACCTCCCGCACCTCCTCGGCGCGGCGACGGCCGTGCTCGATCACGCGCTGGAAGCAATAGGCGCCCTGCTTCTCCCAGTCGATCGCCGGAAACGTCTCCGCGAGCGAGGCCAGCACCGCATCCTCGACGCCATAGGCGCGCGCGGTGGTAAAGCTCTCGATGACCATGGCCTCCAGGCCCTTGATCATGATGCTGCGGCACATCTTCACCGCCGAGGACACGCCGAGCTTGTCGCTCGCAACCTTGGCCGCAAAGCCAATCGCGTTCAGCAGCGGCTCCAGCTCCCTAGCGCCGGGGCCCCCGAGCAGCAGCGGCACCTTGATGCGATAAGGCGGCACCGAGGTCATCACGGCGCCCTCGACATAGCGTCCTGCAGCGCCGTCGATCAGAGCGGCGGCGCGCTGCTTGGCACCCGGCGAGGCCGAATTGAAATCCAGGAACCAGGTGCCCTGGTTGATCGCAGCCGCGCAGGCTTTTGCAACAGGCACGGCCTGGCTCGCCGTGACCGCGGAGATGATGAAATCGGATTTCGCGGTCAGCTCGGCGTGAGACACGGCCAGCGTCACGCCGAACTTCGCCGCATGCTCCTTCAGCGGAGCGCCGTGCTCGCCTGCGAGCTTGATGTCGTAAGCGGCTACCTGGATATCCTGCTGCCGCAAATCCTCAGCCAGGATCCTGCCGACCTCGCCGTAGCCGACGAGCCCGATCTGCCAGCGCCTGGGATCACCTGCCATCAATTCAATCCTCGTGTCGTCTCGTCGAACAGCTCCTCGACCGCATAGCGGCGCGGGATCAGCGCCTGCTGGAATGCGTAGTCGACGATCAGCTCCAACGGTTTTCTGTTCGCCTCGATCCCGAACGGAACGAGGTCGGGCGTCGCCGCAGGTCCCACCTGCGCCTTGTTCCGCTTCAGGAGATCATAGATGCCTGTGACCAGGTCGGGGCGCGATCTCGCAAGCTGCTCGGTCACGACCACGAGATGATTGACCGGGACGACGCCACGACGGGTGTACCATTTGGCAGCCTCTGCGGCAGGATCGGAGAATAGCGGCGTCAACGTGGGATGATCAGAGGCCTCGCCGAGGACGGCGTCGAGCTCGCCGTCGATCAGCATCTGCAACATCTTCTTTTCCTTCGGCGCACGCTCGGTGCTGTCGACATATTCGGCAACGTGCGGATCCTCGAAGGTGATCCAGCGGATCTTGTCGAGATTGACACCGTAGTCGTTGGCGAGAATGCCCCTGATCCATGCGCCCGTCGTCGTCGTGAACGAGCGGATGCCGACGCGCTTGCCTTCGAGATCGGATGGCCCGAGCACTCCCCTTGCAGGGTTGTAGAGCGCGTAGGAATGCTGGAAGCGGCCGAGCATGGTGGCAGGCAGCAGCACCAGCGGCTTGCCATGCGCCTTCGCCATCAGATAGGTGACGATCGCCATCTCGCAGACGTCGAACGCCTGCTCGCGCACCATCGGCTTGAACGCCGTGTTGGTCGGCGTGTACGCGATGAAATCGAGGTCGAACAGGTTGGAGCGGAGCTCGCCGCCCTTCACCGCCTGCACGTGAGGGTGACTGCCGAGCACAGCCTTCAACTTGAGACGATCCATCCGCCCGCTCCGCTGATTGCCTTAGACGTCCTCGGGATTGTCGACATAGACGAGCCCGGCCTTCGCCAGCGCCTCGCGCATGTTGTACATGTCGAGGCCGAGTTCACCCGAAGCCAGCCGCTTGCGCTTTCCGCCCTCGTCCGCATTGCGCTTCTTCGCTTTCTCGGCGACTTCAGCGGCATAGCGTTTCGGCACCACCACCACGCCGTCGTCATCGGCCACG
This sequence comes from Bradyrhizobium sp. LA6.1, assembly GCF_040547805.1. Classification (NCBI taxonomy): domain Bacteria; kingdom Pseudomonadati; phylum Pseudomonadota; class Alphaproteobacteria; order Hyphomicrobiales; family Nitrobacteraceae; genus Bradyrhizobium; species Bradyrhizobium sp. LA6.1. Next base: position 211,472 of record NZ_JBEPQK010000006.1, read on the forward strand.
ATGATGTCGCCGGGATCGACGTTGACCCCGGCACAGACCACGGGAATGTTGACCGAGCCGAGCGTCGCCTTGACCGTGCCCTTGGCCGAGACGGCGCGCGACCACACTGGAAACTTCATCTCGTGCAGCGCTTTGACGTCGCGGCAGCCGGCGTCGATGATCAGCCCCTGCACGCCGCGCGCCTGCAGCGACGTCGCGAGCAGCTCGCCGAACATGCCGTCGGTATTGTCAGTGGTGCAGCCGACGACGAGGATGTCGCCCTTCCTGCACTGCTCGACAGCGACATGGATCATCCAGTTGTCGCCCGGCTGCGCGAGCACGGTCACCGCCGGACCAGCAATCGCTGCGCCCGGCCACACGGGCCGCAAGTACGGCTTCATCAGGCCGATACGGCCGTAAGCCTCGTGCACCGTCGAGACGCCGTACTCTGCCATCCCGGCGGGATCGGCACGCTTGATATTGCGAACGACGACGGGCTTCATGCCAGCTCCTCCGCAACCGTCGGGAACAGGCGCTGATAGGCCTCGCCATACGTCATGGGCACGCCGGTGTTGCGGCTGCCCTGGATGCCACGGTTGAGCGCGACGCGCTCGTAATAGCCCCAGAGATGCTTTTGCGCAGCGAGGATCTGGAACGCCTCGTACTTCTCCTTCCAGACCTCGTCGATCTTGAGGAGCAGATCCGGCTTGTAGTTGCACTGCTCGGGCTGGTGCGGCTCGAACAGGAACACCGGGGGCGCCGAATATTTGTACTGCGCGCCGGGCTTGTGGCCCATCGCCTGCGCGACCACGCGGGTCTCCTGCGCGAAATGCGCTGCATTCGGATGGTCGAAATTGTAGGGGTCTTCCAGCGCGTGCGTCAGCACGAAGCTCGGATTGAGCTCGCGGTAGATGTCGACCATGCGATCGAAATGCGCTTCCGTCAGCTTCAGCGGATAGTCGCCGCAGTCGAAGAACTCGATCTTGGCGCCGAGTAGCTTCGCCGCCCGCTCCGCCTCGTCCTTGCGGCCGGCCTTGACCGATTCCAGCGTCGCGCCTTTTTCCTTCCAGGCGAACTGGCTCTCGCCGCGCTCGCCGAAGGACATGCAGACGATCTTCATGCGATAACCCTTCTTCGCATGCAGCGCGATGGCGCCGCCGGCGCGCCAGACAAAATCGCCGGGATGGGCGGTGATCACGAGACCTGTTTTCATGGGACTACTCCCCTCTTTCCTTGATAAGCAATGTATCGATCGCGAGCACCGTCATGTGTCGAACCCAAACAGACGCGCGGGATTGTCGACCAGGATCTTCTGCTGGAATTCCGGCTCCGGCGCGAACAGCGGGATCAGGTCGACTAGGTCGCCGTCATTCGGCATCACCTTGACGTTGGGATGCGGCCAGTCGGTGCCCCAGATGACACGGTCGGGCGCGGTCTCGACGATCTTTCGCGCGAACGGCACGGCGTCGGTAAAGGGCGGACCGGCTGAGGACACCCGCTCCGAGCCGCAGATCTTGACCCAGCATTTCTCGTCGCGCTGCATCAGCTCGATCAGGATTCTGAACGGAAGCTGGTCGAGCCCCTCGGACGCCTTCACCCGTCCCATATGGTCGATGGTGTAGCTCAGCGGCAGCTTGGCCAGCATGTCGGCATATTCGGGCAGATCGATCGCATCGAAATGCAGATCGATGTGCCAGCCGAGCGGCGCGACCATCGCGATGACGCGGTTGAATACGCCCTTGTCTGGGACGCCGCCGAGATGGCGCACGAAATTGAAGCGGCAGCCGCGGAAGCCGCCCTCGTGCAGCACCTGGAGGCCACGCTCGGTGATACTGTCGTCGATATTGGCGACCGCGCGATAGGCGCCATTGCTCTGCGCGATCGCATCGAGCGCGACCGTGTTGTCGGTGCCGTGCACGCTGGCATTGACGATGACGGCCCGCTCGACGCCGAGCTTGGCATGCAGCGCACGAAAGTCCTCGAGCGGCGCATCCGGCGGCGTGTAGGAACGGTCAGGCGCGTAAGGGTATTTCGCGCCGGGCCCGAAGATGTGGCAATGCGCGTCGCAGGACAGCTTTGGCAGCTTGAACTTCGGCGTGCGCGTGTTCGGATCTGGCGGCGGAATGGTCGGCGTGTAAATCGTTGTCATCAGGTGAACCGCCGAGCGAGATCGCTTCTTTCAAGTCTTGCTGCTGACGACCGGCCGCCGCCGTACCGGCGCGGCCTGATCGAGCGCCGGCGCCTGGAAGGCGGCGACGGTGGCCTGCACCAACTGCTCGATGGCGCTGGCGGCATCGCTGCCGTCGGCCTCGCCGCGCGACAGGCGCGAGACGCGATCCGGCGTCACCAGCGAGTAATAGAGTGCGCCGAGCAGGAAGTGGCTGCGCCAGACGATGTCGGTGCGCGGAATATGCGGCAGGCTCTCGTGGACTGCGTCGATGAAGGCATGGCTGGTGTCGTCAAAGGTCTGCGCGATGATTTTTCGCACGACCTCGTTGCCTTCGGCGGACATCACGGCGCGCAGCCGCGTGAAGCGCGCCCCGCCCCCGGCGAGATCGCTGCCCGAGGTGAAGGCCGGCACCACATAGGCGCGCACGATCGCCTCCAGCCGGTCCTGGAGGTCGCGCACGCGCTTGGCTGCGGCGAGCAGCTCGGAACGGCGCAAATTCATCGGCCCGCAATGGCGCTGGTAGATCTCCAGCAGCAGGCCGTCCTTGGTCTTGAAATGATAGGTGACGCTGCCGGGATTGGCGCCGGCGGCCTGCGCGATGTCGCGCACCGAGACGGCATTGAAGCCGTTGGTGGCGAACAGCTCCTCGGCCGCGGCGAGGATCGCCTCGCGCATGTTCGGCTTGCGGGCCGTTTCCTTGCTGGTGGGCTTGCGTACCATGTGATTTGTACTATCGTACAAAAGATCAGGTCTCGTCAACAAGAACCATGGGCGGCGTCCGGACGGCTCGGAACACCGAGGCAGGATGCGAAAGCCCGCAAGGAGTGCTGGAAAATGCTGGGTTTGAACAAGACAATCGGCGGTTTGATGCTGGGTGCCGGCCTGCTGCTCGGCGGCGCCGCGCAGGCCGCCGACAATTACCCGAGCAAGCCGGTCCATATCCTTGTGCCCTACGCGGCAGGCGGCGCCGTCGACGTGCTTGCGCGTACGCTCGGCCAGGCGCTGGCGAAGACCTGGGGCCAGCAGCCGGTGATCGACAACCGTCCCGGCGCCGGCGGCATCGTCGCTTCGCAGGCGCTGACGCAGGCCGCCCCCGACGGCTACACGCTGATCCTGGTCGCGAGCGGACATCCGCTCAACCAGTTCATCTATCCGAGCGTGCCCTATGACACGTTCAAGGATTTTACCGCGATCACCGAAGTCGCCTCCTCGCCGCTCGCGATCGTCGTCGCCAAGGACAGCCCCTACAGGACGCTCGGCGATCTCCTCGCCGCCGCAAAGAAGGACCCGGACAAGCTTTCGTATGGCATGTCCGGCAACGGCACTTCCGCGCATCTCGCCGGCGAGCTGTTGAAGCACATGTCCGGCACCAAGATCGTCGCGATCCCCTACAAGGGTGGCGCCCCGGCGCTGACCGCGGTGATCGCCGGCGATATCCCGCTCAGCATCAATCCGCTCGCCGAAGCGATCGGCCAGCTCGAAGGCGGCCCGGTGCGCGCGCTCGCGGTGACCTCGGCCGAACACTCCAAGGCGCTGCCGAATGTCCCGACCGTCGCCGAGTCCGGCGTCCCCGGCTACGACGTCTCGGTCTGGTGGGGCGTTCTCGGCCCGGCCAAGATGCCGCCGGAGATCGTGGCGAAACTCGAAACCGATCTGAAGGCGGCGCTGCAGGATGCGAACGTGCTGTCGACGCTGGGCAAGATCGGCGCGGCTCCGGTCGGCTCGTCCGCCAAGGACTTTGACGCCTACATGCACGCCGAGGCGACCAAGTGGGAGCCGGTGCTGAAGGCTGCCGACATCCGCGCGCAGTGAGGCTCTTCACATGAGGACCTCTTCCCGGCGATTTGCGCGCACCGCCCTGCTCGCATTTGCAATGACCGGCCTGCTCGGCGCGCCCGCGCGCGCCGATGGCGAAGCCAGGCTGCTGGCGCCGAGCGGCACGTTGCGTGTCGGCATCTATCCGGGCAGCCCGACCTCGATGGTGACGGATGCGGCCGGCAAGCCGCATGGCCTCGCCCACGATCTCGGCGCCGAGCTGGCGAAACGGCTCGGCGTTGGCATCGACTATGTCAGGTTTCAGCGCGTCGCCGACATCGTCACCGCGATCCACGACGGCCAGGTCGACTTCACCGTGACCAACGCCACGCCGGCCCGCGCCGACGAGGTCAGCTTCAGCCAGCCCGTGCTGGCGATCGAGCTCGGCTATCTCGTCCCGGCGAACTCGCCGATCGGCAGGATCGAGGACATCGACAGACCGGGTGTGAAGATCGGCGTCACCAAAGGCTCGACCTCAGAACGGACATTGCCGGCGAAGTTCAGGAGCGCGACCATCGTTCCCGCCGAAAGCGTCAAGGTCGCCATCGCCATGTTCGGCCGCGGCGAAATCGACCTCTACGCCACTAACAAGCCGACGCTGTTCGAGATGTCCGACCAGATGCCGGGCGCGAGAATCCTCGACGGCAATTGGGGCGCCGAGCATATGGCCATTGCGATCCCCAAGGGGCGTGAGGATGCCCTTCCCCTGCTCAACCGCTTCGTGACGGACGAGCAGTCGTCCGGCGCGCTGGACACGATCCAGCAGCAAGCGGGCCTGCGCGGCGCAACCAAGGCGGCGCGCGAGTAGCTCGCGGACTTGGGTGCCGACTTGGGTGACGTGTCCTCCCGCCCGGCCCAATACAGTATTCCCTCGATGCAACCGTCGCCGAACTGCGCTAATTTGCGTCGATCATGACTCGACGTACCGGCGGCGCCGATCTTCCTCTCCACACCGGGCGGGTTCCGCCATGGCTTGCGAGCCGCATGTCGTCACTGGGCGCGATCGTCACACAGGCGATCGTGCATCATTATGGACGCGACGCCTTCCTCCAGCGGCTGTCGCATCCGTTCTGGTTCCAGTCATTCGGCGCCGTGATGGGGATGGACTGGCATTCCTCGGGCATCACGACCTCCGTGATCGGCGCCCTGAAGCGCGGGCTAGGCCCGCTCCAGGACGAGCTCGGCATCTATGTCTGCGGCGGCCGCGGCCAGCATTCGCGCAAGACGCCTGACGAGCTGTTGCAGCTCGGCGATCGCGTCGGCTTCGACGGTGCGAGCCTCACGCGGGCCAGTCGCCTGGTCGCCAAGGTCGACAGCGCCGCGGTCCAGGACGGTTTTGATCTGTACTTGCATGGCTTCTTCGTCACTGCAGACGCCAAATGGACTGTGGTGCAGCAAGGCATGAACGGCGACAAGCGGCAGGCCCGCCGCTATCACTGGCATTCCGAGGCCTTGAAGAGTTTTGTCGACACGCCGCATAGCGCGATCGACGGACCGCAGCAGGGCGAGATCGTTAATCTCACCGATCACCGCGCCGATGTCTCGCGCGCCGCGCAGCTCGAACTGTTGAGCGGTCTCGGCCCCGATCGCATCCTCACAGAATTCGAACGCCTCGTTGGGACGGCGCCCGCGCCGGCGCAGGCGATGCTGCCGCATCTGATCATGCCCGCGCATCATGATGTCAGGCCCAAGGACGTGTTCGCGCGCCGCCTGCACGGCACGCTGGCCGCCGCGGCCGAACGCGGCCCGGTCGATTTTCCGGAATTGCTGCTGACGCCCGGCGTCGGCGCGCGCACCGTGCGCTCGCTGGCGATGGTCGCCGAGGTCGTGCATGGCGCGCCCTATCGCTTCAACGATCCCGCGCGCTTCTCGCTCGCCCATGGCGGCAAGGACCGGCATCCCTACCCCGTCCCGATCAAGGTCTATGACGAGACCATCCGCGTACTGAAGGGCGCGATCCAGAACGCCAAGCTCGGACGCGAGGAGGAGATGCAGGCGATCAGGCGCCTCGACGACCAGGCGCGGCGGCTGGAGCGGACTGCCGGCGGTCCGTCGGTCGAGGCCTACATCGCCGGAGAGCGTGAAGCTTCGCCCGATCTCGACGGCCGCTCCGTGTTCGGCTGGGAGCGCGATGTCGTGGCGTCACGGAAATCGACGGGCTGACTGTCCACCGCGACGACCGGCAACTCCGCGATGGCACGCATGCCCGGCCGCTTGCGCCAGTGAATCTGCGCGGGATCGACGGCGAGACCGAGCTTCGGCCATCGCGCAAACAGCGCCTCCAGCGCACAGGCCGCCTCGATCCGTGCGAGCTGATGGCCGAGACAGAAGTGAATTCCCGTTCCGAACGAGATGTGGCGGTTCGGCTTGCGCGTGAGGTCGGGCCGCTCGGGCTGGTCATGCACCGCCGGATCCATGTTCGCCGCGGCGAGCATGACCATGACGCGATCGCCCTGTTTCAGCGGCACGCCCGCAAGCTCGATATCCCGCCGCACATAGCGCGGCTTGGAAAACTGCACCGGTGACACGAAGCGCAAAAACTCCTCGACAGCGAGCCCGACGCGGCTCCGGTCTTGCTCCAGCCAATCGCGCAAGCCCGGATTTCTGAGGAGCTCGTAGACCGAGCCGCTGATCAGATGCGTCGTGGTCTCCGATCCTGCCGCGAGCAGCAGGAACACCATCGACACCATTTCGTCCGGCGTGATCAGGCCGCCCTCACGCTCGACCTGAACCAGCTCGGCAATCAGGCCCTCGCCGCCCTGCACGCGCGCGACCTGCAACTGCTGTTCGAGATAGGCGCGCATCTTGCGAAACGCGAGCAGCAGGCGGAAGAAGCTGACGACATTCGTCAGCGACGACATCTTGTTGGCCCAGGCGATGAATCGTGGGCGATCGGCCGCAGGCAGGCCCAGCAATTCGCAGATCACCGACACCGGCAGGATGCGGGCGTAACGCTGGACGAGGTCGGCGGGGCTGCCATCGGCAAACAGGTCGTTCGCCAAGCCATCGGCGATGGCGCGAATGCGTGGCTCCATCGCCACGATCGCGCGGCGGCGAAAAGCCTCGTCCACGATGCTGCGCAGCCTCGTGTGATCAGGCTCGTCCATCGTCAGCATGTTGTTGGCGATGGTGGTGACGAGTTTTGGCATCCACCAGCGCAGGCCGGCGACTTTGCCGTCCCCCTTGCGCAGCGTGAAGGTGGTGCCGTCCTTCAGGACCTGCGCCGTGGCGTCATGGGTCGTGGTGACCCAGACATCGCCGACCAGAGGAAATCGCGTCGCGATCACGGGGCCGGACGCGCGCAGCGCCGCGATCGCCTTGGGCGGATCGCGGAAGAAGGCCTCGCTGGTGAAATCGAGGCGCGGTGTCATGGGATCACCGTATTGGTTGGTGGCGCCTCAACCAGATGGTGTGTACGAGGCGCCGCGCAAGGGCCGGAACCGCGCGAGAAGAAGCGAGCCTATCCGCGCCCCGGCGAGCGTTGGCCGGTCTTGCGCTGCTGATTGGTGTAGGCGTCCCAATGGCTCCAGCTACCGTTGGCGAGGCTTTGCAGATCGGTGCCGAGGGGGCGGCGCGTGCGCTTGTCGTGATCGGCGATGACGCGCTCGGATAGCGAGATCTTGCGCTTGAGTTCCGCAATCGTCTTCTGGGTCTCCCCATTCCGCTTCGAAGACGCGATCTCGCCCATCGTGAAGCGCGCGGTCTCCAGCGCCTTCAACTCGGCGCGGTTCTTCTTCAACTGGACCCGGTGCCAGGCGATGTTGCTGTCGCTGTCCGCAACCATGTGGGAACTCCGCTGATTCGCTCCCACAGTGTATCGCGCACGGAATCGGCGCCGCAACGCCCGCCGAACGGCGGAAATACGGTCTTATTGCGCGAAAAATCCGCGATCAGCGCTCGGCAAAGGCCTTTTCGACCACGAATTGGGCCGGCTCGCCGTGATTGCCCTCAATGAGGCCACGCTCGCCCAGGAGTACGCGGGTGTCAGCGACCAATGCCGGGCTGCCGCAGATCATGACCCGGTCATGGGCGGCTTCCAGCGGCGGCAGGCCGATATCGGAGAACAGCTTGCCGGACGTGATGAGGTCGGTGATGCGGCCGCGGTTGCGGAAGGGATCGCGGGTCACGGTCGGATAATAGATCAGCTGATCGCGGATGTACTCGCCGATCAGTTCGTCCTTCGGCAGCGTCTCGGTGATCATCTCGCCATAGGCAAGCTCCTTCACATGCCGGCAGCCGTGCAGCAGCACGACCTTCTCGAACCGCTCATAGGTCTCGGGGTCCTTGATCACGCTCAGGAACGGCGCGAGGCCCGTGCCGGTGCCGATGAGGTAGAGGTTGCGGCCCTCTTCGAGATTGTCGATCACCAGCGTGCCGGTGGCCTTGCGGCTGACGATGATCTCGTCGCCTTCCTTCAGATGCTGGAGGCGCGAGGTCAGCGGACCGTCCGGCACCTTGATCGAGAAGAACTCCAGCGTGTCCTCGTAATTGGCGCTGGCGACGCTGTAGGCCCGCAGCAGCGGCTTCTCGCCGACCTTGAGCCCGATCATGGTGAATTCGCCGTTGCGGAAACGGAAGGTCGGGCTGCGGGTGGTCTTGAAAGAGAACAGCGTGTCCGTCCAGTGGTGGACGCTCAAAACGCTTTCCTGATTGAAATTGCTCATCTCACCTTCCCTGTCGCTTCCAATGCGGTTCCGAGGCGGGCAGCTATGCGTCGTTTGTACACGATCATTCGTGTACTAATGAATAATCCTGCTTGCTCCCGGGGTCAAGGCTGCCCAAGATCGCGAGCGTTGCAGTTAGGAACAAGGAGCCCCTTCCATGGCGCATGACGCCCCCCAGGCCACCGGACCCTCGAAGCTCGTGATCCGGAATATCGGCCTGATCCTGTCCGGCGCCCTGGAAAAGCCGATCCTGGACGGCGACACCATCGTCGCCGAGAACGGCAAGATCACTGCGATCGGCCGCTTCAAGGACCTCAACACCGAAGGCGCGACCACCATCGTCGAGGCCAACGGCACCACGGTCGCGCCCGGCCTGATCGACAGCCATGTCCACCCTGTGGCGGGCGACTGGACGCCGCGCCAGAACCAGATCGGCTGGATCGACAGCAATTTGCATGGCGGCGTCACCACCATGATCTCGGCCGGCGAGGTACACATGCCCGGCCGCCCGCGCGACGTCGTCGGGCTGAAGGCGATGGCGATCTTCGCACAGCGCGCATTCTGGAATCTGCGCCCGGGCGGCGTGAAGGTTCACGCCGGCGCACCGGTGATCGAATGCGAGATGGTCGAGGAGGATTTCAAGGAGTTGGCCGCCGCCGGCGTCAAGCTGCTCGGCGAGGTCGGCCTCGGCGGCGTCAAGGACGGCCCGACGGCGCGCAAGATGGTCGGCTGGGCCCGCAAATACGGCATCCAGAGCACGATCCACACCGGCGGCCCTTCGATCCCAGGCTCCGGCCTGATCGACAAGGACGTGGTGCTGGAGGCCGACACCGACGTGGTCGGCCACATCAATGGCGGCCACACGGCGCTGCCCGACGACCAGATCCGCTGCATCTGCGAGGGCTGCAAGCGCGGCCTCGAGATCGTTCACAACGGCAATGAGCGCTCGGCCCTGTTCACGCTGCGCATCGCGCGCGAAATGGGCGACCTGCACCGCGTCATCCTCGGCACCGACGCGCCCGCCGGCTCCGGCGTGCAGCCGCTCGGCATTCTGCGCATGGTCTCGATGCTGTCCTCGCTCGGTGATTTGCCGGCCGAGCTCGCCTTCTGTCTTGCCACCGGCAACACCGCGCGAATGCGTCAGCTTGATTGCGGCCTGATCGAGGTCGGCCGCTCCGCCGATTTCGTCATCATGGACAAGGCCCAGCACTCGCCCGGCAAGACCATCCTGGAGAGCGTGCAGCTCGGCGACCTCCCCGGCATCGGCATGACCATCATCGACGGCATCGTGCGCACCCAGCGCAGCCGCAACACGCCGCCGGCCGGCCGGGTGCCGGAAGTGGTGGCGAAGTGACGCAAGCCTCGCAGGCGTTGAACAAGTCTGCTGCCTGCTGCGTCTAACGCAGGCAGCCCTCGGCGGCGGCAGTTCATTGCTGGACCATCGAGGGAGACATGAAAAGTTCGCTGCGGATTGCCGCCGGCATCGCCGGTGCGGCGGCAGGCTTCATCGCCACGATGGGGCTGCTCGAGCTGACCGGCTTCGGCAATCGTGCAGACCCGATCACGACGGGGCTGGTCGCCCTGTTCGTCGTCGCCCCCATCGGCGCAGTCATCGGCCTGGTGCTCGCCACCAAGCTGGCGACACGCAAGGACGACGATAGCGGCGGCCTCGCACGCAACAGCCTGAAGTCACTCGGCGTCGTCGTCCTGCTCTGCCTCGCCGCCGGTGTCACTTGCGCCGTCTACGCGTATATGACCGCCACGCCCTGGCTCAATCCGAACGCCAGCAATCCACTGCTCGTGTTCGAGGTTCGTCTTCCGGCAGAAGCAACGGTGCCGACGTCACCGCAAGGCATTACCATCGAGCTGCAGACCGACATCAACACCATGCCGGGTGAAGTGACCCCCTCCGCCTTCTATCGTGATGGCGACCAACCCGTCATCGCAGGCGAAGTCGAGCTTGCCTTTAGAACCTCGCACCGGCAGCTCGCCGTCAACATCCAGGGCCAGCCGAGCCGGATCTATCCGATCGACTTGACGGCCCGGGCGCCGCATACGCCGGAGTTCGGCACGTGGCGGCGGCTCGCCGATGGCAGCGAAATCCGCTACCGCGCCAAATGGCCGGGGAAGACGTAAGGGATCAGCGCTTCTTTGCGATCTCACAGCGCACGTAGGTCTGGCGCTTGGCCTGGCCGACCGGGCCATTCTCGATCACCAGCCGGCCATCCGCCGCAACGGAGACTCGGGGATTGGAGCGAAACTTTTCGCCCTCGCCTTCGCAGGCAAGCCGCATCTTCCAGCTTTGCTTGCCGTCTGCGGTGATCTCGCCGGCGCGGCAGCGCGTCTCGTACCAATAGAGGCGGTTGCCGCCTTCGATGCTCATCCGGCCGGCGCTGTCCTGATCGCGGCAATCCTTTTTGGTCGACGCCCAGAAGCCCTCATAGGGCTGCACGGCAAAGGCGGCAGTGCAGCTGCTCGCCAACGCGGCAGTAAGACTCAGAACCATCGCAAATCGCGTGACTGCTCGCATGACGACAACCTCGATAAACCCTTCATCGACGTTAGTCGCCAGTTCCCGCCCCTTGTTCAACTGCCGTAGGGTGGGCAAAAGGCGCGAAGCGCCGTGCCCACCATCTTTGCGACTTGAGGAAGAACGGTGGGCACGCTTCGCTTTGCCCACCCTACGAGACCGTCCTCACCGCAGCTTGTTCAACAGCGCCATCAGCATCTCGCGCTCCCTGGCGTCGAGCGGCGCAAGCGTTTCCCTGGTGATCGCGAGCGCACTCGGCGCGACCTTCTCCGCAAGCTGCTGACCGGCGCGCGTCAGGCTGACCAGCAGCCGCCGCCCGTCCTCGGGGTCCTGGCTGGTCTCGGTGAGCCCGCGCGCCGTCAGCCGATCGATCACGCCCTTGATGGTCGCGACATCCATCGCCGTCAGCCGCCCGAGCTGGTTCTGCGAGCATGGCCCGGTCTCGGCCAGCTTCGACAGTGCCGCCCACTGCGTCGGCGTCAGATTGGTGCCGATGTCGCGCGAGAAGATCGAGCTGTGGCGCTGCCAGACCTGACGCAGGATGAAGCCGACCTGCTCGTCGAGCACGTAAGACGATTTTGCCGGTTTGACGCTTTTCTTCGCCGCAACGCTTCTCGCCATCCGCTCCCCGCCCCTCACAACGACAGATGCGCGTCGCGGATATCCGGACGCGCGTCGAGCTCGGCCATGGTGCCGCCGAAGCAGATGCGGCCGCGCTCGATGATATAGGCGCGGTCGGAAATCAGCCGCGCAAAATGCAAATTCTGTTCAGACACGACGATGCTGACGCCTTCCTTCTTCATGGTCAGGATGGCATCGACCATCTGCTCCACGATCTTCGGCGACAGGCCTTCCGAGGGCTCGTCCAGCAGCACCAGCGACGGATTGCCCATCAGCGTGCGCGCGATGGTGAGCATCTGCTGCTCGCCACCGCTCATGCGGCCGCCCGGTCGGTTCTTCATCTCACCCAAATTTGGAAACAGCGCGAACAGCTTTTCGCGGGTCCAGTGCGGGGCGTTCGGACGCTTCGGCTGCCGGCCGACCTCGAGATTCTCCTCCACCGTCAAATCAGTGAAGATGCGCCGCTCCTCGGGCACGTAACCAAGCCCGTCGCGCACGATCTCATGCGTCGGGCGCGCCGAGACATCCTTGCCCTCGAACATGATGCGCCCCGAGCGCTGGGCAACGAGCCCGACGATCGAGCGGAACGTCGTCGACTTGCCGGCGCCATTGCGGCCGAGAAGCGCCACCACTTCGCCCTCACCGACCTCGAAGCCGATGTCGAACAGGATATGGGCCGGGCCGTAATGACTGTTGAGGTCCTGCACCGTGAGCTTCATGCGGAGGCTCCATGCCCGGCATCGTAAAGCAGGCCCTCGCCGAGATAGACGGCCTGCACCTGCGGATTGCCGCGCACCTCGGCCGGCGAGCCTTCGGCGATCAGCGTGCCGCGGTTGAGCACGATGATGCGGTCGGCATGCTCGAACACGACGTCCATGTCGTGCTCGGTGAAGAGCACGCCGATCGATTTTTCCCGCGCGATCTGCGCCGTCAGCCGCATCAGATCGACGCGCTCACGCGGCGCCATGCCGGCGGTCGGCTCGTCCATCAGCAGCAGCTTGGGATCGTTGGCAAGCGCCACCGCAAGCTCGAGCCGCTTGAGGTCGCCGTAGGCGAGCTCGCCGCAGGGTCGATCGGCGTAGCCGCCCATGCCCACGAGCTCGAGCAGCCGCCCGGCCTCGCCACGGTCGAAGTTCGGCGCCGAGCCGAAGAGATTGAACAGCTGCTTCCCATGCGAGATCAGCGCGACCTGCACGTTCTCGCGCACGGTCATCGTCGCGAAGGTTGCGGTGATCTGGAAAGTGCGCCCGACGCCGAGCCGCCAGATCTCGCGCGGCTTCTTGCCGGTGGTCTCCTCGCCCAGCAGGCGGACATGGCCGGTATCAGGCTTGTTCTGGCCGTTGAGCATGTCGAAACAGGTGCTCTTGCCCGCGCCGTTCGGGCCGATCAACGCCAGAATTTCGCCTGATCGCAGCGAGAACGAGACGCCACGCACGGCGTGGATGCCGCCATAGGATTTGGACAGGCCTTCAACCGCGAGAAGTGGGGGTGCGACGCTCATTCGACGGACTCGATCGGCTTGGCAAGCAAGGGAGATCCCGGCGGCGATGTCTTCCTGCGCCGCTGCGCCAGCATCTCCAGCGTGCCGACGATGCCCTTGGGGAAGACGACGACGATCAGCACGATGAAGCCGCCGAGCACGAGCTTTGACAGGTCGGTCTGGCTGACCAGCCAGATGTTGAGCGCCTTGTAGACGATGGCGCCGATCACCGCACCCGACACCGTCTCGACGCCGCCGAGCAGCACCATGACGAGCGCGTCGACCGACAGCGAGATCCCGAGATTGTCGGGGAAGACGCTGCCCTTGAGGTAGGCGAACAGCGCGCCGCCGATGCCGGCGGTCGTGCCTGCGATCACGAACGCCGTCCACTGGATGCGCTTGGCATTGATGCCGACCGCCTCGCTGCGCAGAGGCGAGTCGCGCGTGGCCCTGAGTGCGTAGCCGAACGGCGAGAATACCATGGCCCGAAGCGCGACCGTCACGAGTGCCGCAACGCCGAGCGCCAACCAATAGAAATGCCCCGGGCTCGCCGCCCAGCTTGACGGCCAGACGCCGAGTATGCCGTTGTCGCCGCCCGTTACACTCACCCACTGGAACGCGATCGACCAGACGATCTGCGCAAACGCAAGCGTCAGCATCGCGAAATAGACGCCGGAAAGCTGCACCGCGAAGAAACCGAACACGGCAGCGCCCATGCAGCCCAGCAGCGGCCCGAGCAGCAGGCACACGACCATCGGCAGCCCGGCCATCTTGGCGAGGAAGGCGACGCCGTAGGCGCCGAGACCGAAATAAGCGGCATGCCCGAAGGACGCGAGCCCACCGACCGACATCAGGAAATGCAGGCTGACGGCGAAGATCACGAAGATCGCAATCTCCGAACCGACTGTGAGAACATAATTGCCGGCGAACAGCGGCAACGTCGCCGCGATGACGAGCGCGGCAAGCGCCGCGAGCCGCTCGTTCGACGTCAGCGGCCGCCAGGGATTAACAGTGAGGCCTGGTGTCTTGCGCGCGGGCGCCTCGGGCTTGCCGAACAGACCCCAGGGCCGGACGATCAGCACCACCGCCATCACCAGGAAGACCAGGATGATGGAGATCTTCGGGAAGATCAGGATGCCGAAGGCGTTGAGCTCGGAGACCAGCACCGCCGCAACGAAGGCGCCGACGATGCTGCCGAGGCCACCGATCACGACGACGACGAAGACCTCGACGATGATCCGCAAATCCATGGCGTGATGCACGGCATCGCGCGGGATCTGGAGCGCGCCGCCGAGTGCGGCGAGGAAGACGCCGACCGCAAACACGGATGTGAACAGCCATTTCTGGTTGACGCCAAGCGCTGCGACCATGTCGCGGTCCTGCGTCGCCGCGCGCACCAGCACGCCCCAGCGCGTGCGCTGGAACAGCAGCCAGAGAATGCCGAGTACGACCGGGCTGAGCACGATCAGGAACAAATCGTAGCTCGGGATGTTCTGGCCGAAGAAATCGATGGCGCCCTTGAAGCCCGGCGCGCGGCGGCCGACGAGATCGTCGGGGCCCCAGATCAGCACGACGAGATCCTCGACCATCAAGGTCAGGCCGAAGGTCGCAAGCAGCTGGAACAGCTCGGGCGCGTGATAGATGCGGCGCAGCAGCACCATCTCGACGATGACGCCGATCAAGGCCACGGCAAACGCGGCGACGACGATCCCGCCCCAGAAGCCGAACGCACCCGAAAGCCGCTCCGTCAGCGTGAAGGCGATGTAGGCGCCGATCATGTAGAAGGCGCCATGCGCGAAATTCACGATCCGCGTCACGCCGAAGATGATCGACAGGCCCGAGGCCACCAGGAACAGCGACGCTGCGCTGGCGAGACCGGTCAGAAACTGTACGACATAAAAGGCCATCGGCGGTCCGGGTTAAGAATAAGTCTCAGTATGGGGCTTCATCCTTCGAGACGGCGCTACGCGCCTCCTCAGGATGAGGTCCGGGACCCTCATGGTGAGGAGCGCGGCAACGCCGCGCGTCTCGAACCACGAGGCCCCGGTTCCTCTTCACATCAGTCCTTCGGACGCAGCTTATCGACTTCGGCGTCGCTCGGCAGATAGTCCGAGCCCTTCTTGTAAGAAGAATCCACCATCACGCCCTTGCCGTCCTTCAGCGCGGTCTTGCCGACATAGGCACCGAGCGTCGACTGGTGGTCGATCTTGCGGAAGGTGATCTCGCCGAACGGCGACGGCATCGACAGCCCCTCCGCCGCGGCGATCAGTTTCTCCGGATCGGTCGAGCCGGCCTTCGCAAGGATCGCAGCGGCCGCCTTGATGGTCTGGTAACCGACGATCGAGCCCAGGCGCGGATAGTCGTTGTACTTGGCCTGGTAGGCCTTCAGGAACGCGTCATGCTCGGGCGTCTTGATCGAGTACCAGGGATAGCCGGTCACGATCCAACCCTCCGGCGTCTCGTCCTTGAGCGGATCGAGATATTCGGGCTCGCCAGTCAGGAACGATACGACCTCGCGCCCCTTGAACAGGCCGCGGGTGTTGCCTTCACGCACGAGCTTCACGAGGTCGGCGCCGAAGGTGACGTTGAGGATCGCTTCGGGATTGGCCGCGGCAACCGCCTGCACCACCGGACCCGCGTCGATCTTGCCCTGGGGCGGCCACTGCTCGTCGACCCACTGGATGTCGGGGCGCTTCTCCGACATCAGCTTCTTGAACACCGCGACCGCGGACTGGCCGTATTCATAGTTCGGCGCGATGGTCGCCCAGCGCTTGGCCGGCAGCTTGCTGGCTGCTTCCACCAGCATCGCCGCCTGCATGTAGTTGGAGGGGCGCAGACGGAAGGTGTACTTGTTGCCCTTGGACCAGGTGATGGCATCCGTCAGCGGCTCGGCCGCGAGGAAGAACACCTTCTTCTGGTTGGCGAAGTCGCTGACGGCGAGGCCGATGTTCGACAGGAACGTACCCGTCAGCATCGCAACACCCTCGCTGGAGACGAGCTCGTTGGCAGCGGTCTGCGCATCGGCCGGCTTGCCGCCGTCGTCCTTGGAGACGACGACGAGCTTCTTGCCGTTGATGCCGCCGGCCGCGTTGACCTGTTCGACTGCGAGCTGCCAGCCCTTGCGATAGGGCTCGGTGAACGCCGGCAACAGCGAGTAGCTGTTGATCTCGCCGATCTTGATCTCCTGCGCCACGGCCGAATGAGCCATGCCGCCCGCCAGCAGCGCGAAGGCCGCGCCCACAAAAGTGTTTCTCGCTCGCATCCCAACCTCCAGTTTTGAACTCTCTACGTCTTCAGCGTGATCTTGTCGGAGAAGCTATGCCCGCCTCCCCGGTTCAAACTCTATTTCAAACCGTCTTCACCCTTCACTTCCGCAACCGTCAGCCCGCCGACGCGCGGCAAGGGACGGCCGCTATCGGTGACGGCGACCGCGACCATGATCTCGTTGGCGCGCGGCGCGTCGTTGATCTGCACCTCCATGCCGTCGAAATGGCTGCGCACGAAGGCTGCGTCCTTGTGCCCGAGCGGAATGTCCAGCGTCGTGCCCGGGCCGCTGCGCTTCTTCGACGATGGGATCAGCGCCGCGCCCTTGCTCAGGACCTTGCGCACCGGAGCGCCCATCTTCGGATGCAGGATAGCCGCCGCATGCTCCAGCTCGCCGTTCTCGCCGACAGCCGCGGCCTTGCCGTAGCTTTGCGCCTTCGCGCCATCGATGCCCAGCGCCGCCACCGCGCGCTTCGCCAGGAGCTCGCCGAGCTCCTCGCCGATCGCGATCAGGGGCGAGAGATCCTCGACATATTTGCCGGCAAAGGGATTTTCGATCACGGCGATCGCCGCTGCGCGCCGCGTCGGCGGCGAGACCTGGCGGCCCATTTCCATCTGCGTCTCTTCGACGACGGTGACGATCTTGCGGATGATCGCGCTCATGTTTCGCTTCCCTGTTCAGGCATAGACCGCGTTCTCCAGCATGCGCGGGCGCGTTCGTTGCTCTTCCATATCCCTGGTTCCGATGACAAGCATATCACCACAAAGCTGCAACACGGCACCCTCGATCAATCCACGATCGAACAATTGCCGTGCACATTCCGCGCCAGATTCCAGCGCGGCCGCGATCTCGCTCTGCGACAATTCACCGACATCGCGGGTGACGAGACGCGCGCCGAGGTCGCTGTCGGGCTGAAGCTCGTTCGCAGACTTTCTGATGATGGCGGGATGCCCGGGCAGATCGACGGCATTGGCGATGACCGTCGCGGCCGCATCGGCCTGCGATGCGGTGGCAGCCAGCACCGTGACCGCGTCGGCAATGCCGAGCGAAAAGCTGCGGCCGTGACGCCCGCTGGTCGCGATGCCGCGCACGGGATCACCTGAGTAGACCCTCATCTTGCGCAGCACGCCGGCACGATCAGGCCGATCCATCAGGCCGACCGAAAAATGCTCGCCCTCGCCGAGATGCAGCGCGATATCGCCGCCATTGTTGACATAGGCCTGATCGAGCGTCGCAGCGCCCAGCATGGCGCCAAGAATCTCCTCTGCAACGCTGCCGGCAACCGCGGCCATCGGCGTAATGAAGCAATCGGCGGCATAGGGTGCGACAGCAGCGTGCATCCGACGCGCCACCACGCCTTTTAGCGAAGTTTGCTTTTCAGCGGCCGTCCGCAGTTCCGGCAATTCCGCGCAGAGTTCGTCGAGCAGTCCGGTGAAATGCTGCGCCGCTGCCTCATAGGCCGCACGCACTGCGTCAGCGCGCCCCCTCGCCTCCACGATCAGATCAATCGGTCCATCCTGCAAATGCAGCCGCCGGCCACCAGACAGCAATGCGATTTGCGGGAGCCTGGTCATGCCCAGCGCCCTGGAATCGGATTCTGCCAGGGCAATTGGCGGACGTCGTCACCGCTCTGCACCTCGGACAGCGGCTTCACATAATCCATGTGCCCGCCGAGCGCGGCATAGTCGGACAGCTTCATCGTGAACTCGATCGGCGCGACCAGCGCCGGGGTCGGCACATAGCCGAACGCGCCTGAAGGCATCTGTGTCACGTCGACCATGTAGGTGATGCCGCCGCCCGGCCAGACATAAACAGGCGCGCCGCCGCTGGTGACGCGCGTCAGCGCGTCCTTCACCGAACGCGTCAGCCGCACCGGATTGTCGGTGACGCCGGCGCGCAAGGAGCCGCCGGCCCCCGCCATGAACAACACCGTGCACAGCGCCGGCTCGCAATTCTCCTGGATGCGCTCGACCGAGAACTTCAGGTCATCAGGCATCTCGGTTTCGACCGGCTTCAGGGCCTCGTCGAGCACATAGTAAGACGAGTGCTCGCCGGTCGTGGAGACCATCAGCATGGAGAGACCAGGCTTGGCTTCCTTGGCGTCGAACGGCCCGAGAATCGCCAGCGGATCGGAAATGTTGGTGCCGCCCCACCCCGTGCCGGGATCGGCGACCTGGAAATAGCGGCCCGGCGTCGAGCGGCGGCCCTTCATCTTGATGCCGGTGTCGGCGATGTCGAGCAGCTTGCCGGCCTGGTGCTCCGAGAGCACGCCGGTGATGTGGTCGTCGACGACGACGACCTCGTCGACCTTGCCGTGCCATTGCTTGGCGAACATGCCAATCGTCGCCGAGCCGCAGCCGACGCGCATGCGCTCTTCCTTCATGCCGTTGACGATCGGCGCCTGGCCGGCCTGCACCACCACGCTTGCGCCGCCGTCGATGGTGAGCTCGACCGCCTTGCAATTGGCGAGATCCATCAGCGTATCGCAGGTGACGCGGCCCTCTTTCTTGGAGCCGCCGGTGAGATGATGCACGCCGCCGAGCGACAGCATCTGCGAACCGTATTCGCTGGTGGTGACGTGGCCGACCGCCTCGCCCTGCGCGCGAACGGTCGCGGTTTCCGGGCCGAGATAGCGGTCGGTGTCGATCTTCACCTTGATGCCGCAATAGGAGAAGATGCCCTCGGTGACGACAGTCACCATGTCGACGCCATCGATCTCGGACGAGACGATGAAGGGCGCCGGCTTGTAGTCGGGATAGGTCGTGCCCGCACCGATCGCGGTGACAAAGGTAGAGGGCTCGTGGACGATCTTGCCGTCCCAGTCTTCGGTGCGGCTGAACGGAACGAGCTTCCCGCCATGCGAGACGGTGCGTTCCAGGATCACGTGCGGGTCGACGCGGACGAGCTTGCCGTCGTGGTTGGCATAGCGGTCGCAGGCGCCCGCCGCGCCCGGCTTGATGTAGCACATCACCGGACAGGCATCGCAACGGATCTTGTCGATGGCGGCGCTCGTCGTTTCAGTCACCATGTCCAAAGCCAGTCGACTGCGGTTATCATTCGTATACGAACGATGTTGCGCGCCCTCCCGAAGGCTGTCAAGCGGCGGTGCGGCGCAAAAGATGCGGCTGCCGCATAAAACCCCATTTGCCTATCCGCTCTGTCCACAAAGAAGGCAGTCGCGCTGCAGTGCGGCATGCGCGGCTTGCACGTTTGTGTACAAACGGTATCGTCGCGACGTAGGTTTTGATGAGCACTTGGCCACGGGCTTGGGAACGAGGATGACGCAGACACCGATCCGCCTCACCGTGAACGGCAGGATCCACGAGATCACGGCAGCGCCGCAGACACCGCTGCTCTATGTGCTGCGCAACGACCTCGCGCTCAACGGTCCGAAATATGGCTGCGGCTTGGGCGAATGCGGCACCTGCACTGTCCTGATCGACGGCGCCGCCGCGCGCTCCTGCGTGATTCCCGTGAGCGGCTGTGCAGGCCGCGACATCCTGACGCTCGAAGGGCTCGGCACGCACGACAAGCCGGATGTGGTGCAGCAGGCCTTCATCGACGAGCAAGCCGCGCAATGCGGCTATTGCCTTAACGGCATGATCATGACCACCAAGGCGTTGCTCGCGATCAACCCGCAGCCGACCGAACAGGAGGCGCTGGCGGCGCTGCGCTACAATCTCTGCCGCTGCGGCACCCATGTCGAGATCCTGCGCGCGGTGATGCGCGCATCCGGCCAGATCACTGAGGCCGTTGATTGATGGCCTCCCCTCTTTCGAACGGAGCTGAGCGGCAATCCGGTTCGCTCGTCGTCGTCCGCACCGTGGACGAAGTCACGTCCGAAACCTTCGTCCGCATCACCGCGGATGGATCGGTCTCGGCCTATAACGGCCATGTCGATCTCGGCACCGGGATCCGCACCGCACTCGGCCAGATCGTCGCCGAAGAGCTGGATGTGTCCTTTGCGCGCGTCGTCGTGGTGCTCGGCGATACCGCCGTGGTTCCAAACCAGGGCGCGACGATCGCGAGCGAGACCATCCAGATCACCGCCGTCCCCCTGCGCAAGGCCGCCGCGCAAGCGCGGCACTTTCTGATCGCGCGCGCAGCCGAGCGGCTGGAGCTGCCGGCCAGCGACCTCAAGATCGAAGACGGCCTCGTGCGCGGGCACAACCGCAGCGTCAGCTATGGCGAACTGATCGGCGGCGAGACCATTCGCCTCGAGCTTGCCGACGACGTCGCACTCAAGCCCGTTGGCGACTACGCCATCGTGGGCCAGTCGACGCCCCGCGTCGACCTGCCCGCCAAGGCGACGGGCGAGTTGACCTTCGTGCACGACATTAGGGTGCCCGGTATGCTGCACGGCCGGGTGGTGCGTCCGCCCTATGCCGGCGTCGATGCCGGGCCGTTCGTCGGCACCAGCCTGATCGCGGTGGATGAGGCCTCGGTACGCGACATTCCCGGCATCATTGCCGTCGTGCGCATCGGCGATTTCGTCGGCGTGGTCGCCGAGCGCGAGGAGAACGCGATCCGCGCGGCGGAGCAGCTCGCGGTGAGCTGGAAGCCGACACCTCATCTAACCGATCTCGCCGACGTCGAGACCGCGCTGCGCGCCCATCCATCGACGCCGCGCACGCTGATCGACAAGGGCGATGTCGATGCTGCGATATCGGGCGCGGCCAAGCCGATGCAGCGCACTTATGTGTGGCCGTACCAGATGCACGCCTCGATCGGGCCGTCCTGCGCAGTCGCCGATGTCCAGGACGGCGACATCCGCGTCTGGTCCGGCACGCAGAACCCGCATGTCCTGCGCAGCGATCTGGCGCTCCTGATCGAGCGTCCCGAGAGCGAGATCGAGGTGATCCGCCTGGAGGCCGCCGGCTGCTACGGCCGCAACTGCGCCGATGACGTCACCGCGGACGCGCTGCTGCTGTCGCGCGCCGTCGGCCGGCCCGTGCGCGTGCAGCTGACGCGCGAGCAGGAGCACGCCTGGGAGCCCAAGGGCACGGCGCAGCTCATCGACGTCAATGGCGGGCTCGACGCGGACGGCGGCGTCGCCGGCTACGACCTCGCCACGCGCTACCCTTCCAACGCTGCGCCGACATTGGCGCTGCTGTTGACGGGGCGAATCTCGCCGGTGGCCGATGTGCTCCACATGGGCGACCGCACCGCGATTCCGCCTTACGACTACGACCACATGCGCGTCGTCGCCCACGACATGGCGCCGATCGTGCGCGCGTCCTGGTTTCGCGGTGTCTCGGCGCTGCCGAACACGTTCGCGCATGAATCCTATATCGACGAGGCCGCGACCGAGGCCGGCGTCGATCCGATCGAATACCGCCTGCGTTACCTGAAGGACCAGCGCGCCGTCGATCTCGTCAATGCGGTGGCCGAGCGCGCGGGCTGGACGCCCCGGCCTGTCCGCGAAGAGAAAAACGGCGACATCGTGCACGGGCGCGGCTTTGCCTATGCGCTCTATGTCCACAGCAAGTTTCCCGGCTATGGTGCGGCGTGGTCGGCCTGGGTTGCCGACGTTGCGGTGAACAAGTCCACCGGCGATGTCAGCGTCACGCGCGTCGTCGCCGGGCAGGACTCCGGCCTGATGATCAATCCGGACGGCGTGCGCCACCAGATCCACGGCAACGTCATCCAGTCCACCAGCCGCGCGCTGATGGAGGAGGTTTCGTTCGAGCGCGGCGCGGTGGCGGCGCGCGAATGGGGCGCTTATCCGATCATCCCGTTCCCCGACGTGCCCAAGATCGACGTGCTGATGTTGCCGCGTCAGGACCAGCCGCCGCTCGGCGTCGGCGAGTCCGCCTCGGTGCCGAGCGCAGCCGCGATCGCCAACGCGATCTTCGATGCCACCGGCGTGCGCTTCCGCGAGCCGCCGTTCACGCCCGAGCGTATCCTGAGGGGGTTGCACGCTGAAACATCGCCCGTGCCGCAAGCCCTGCCCGCGCCCGCTGCGCCGCCGCCGTCACGCATCTGGCAGAATCCGTTCGCCAAGCGCGCCGGCATCTTCGCGACGATCGCGGCCGTCTGCACCGCCGCGATCGGCGTCGGCGCGGCCCTCTTGCCCGGACGCGCCATCGCGCCGATCGCGCGGCCTGATGCCTCGGTCTATTCCGCGGCGACGATCGCGCGCGGAGAGCAACTCGCAGCACTCGGCAATTGCGCGGAGTGCCACACCAGCCTCAATGGCGTGCTCAACGCCGGCGGCCGCGCACTTCAGACGCCGTTCGGCACGATCTACTCAACCAACATCACGCCTGACGTCGAGACCGGCATCGGCGCCTGGTCCTATCCCGCCTTCGAGCGCGCGATGCGCGACGGGCTGCACCGCGACGGACGGCAGCTCTACCCCGCCTTCCCCTACACCCATTTCGCCAAGACCAGCGACGCCGACATGCAGGCGCTCTACGCCTACCTGATGACCCAGCCTTCGGTTCGCGCCACAGCGCCGGCGAATGCGCTCGCCTTCCCGTTCAACCTCCGCCCGCTGCTTGCGGGCTGGAATGCCCTGTTCCACAGGACGAGCGAATTCAAGCCCGATCCCGCCAAATCCGAGCAGTGGAACCGCGGCGCCTATCTCGTCGAGAGCCTCGGCCATTGCACCGGGTGTCATTCGCCGCGCAACGCGCTCGGCGCGGAGCAGCGCAATGCGTATCTCGCGGGTGGATTTGCCGAGGGCTGGGAAGCGCCGGCCCTGACCTCGCTCTCGCATGCGCCGATTCCATGGAGTGAAGACGAACTCTTCGCCTATTTGCGCACCGGCCAGTCGCGTTATCACGGCGTGGCGGCCGGTCCGATGGCGCCGATCGTCAGGGATCTCACGGCGCTACCCGACCAGGACATCCGCGCGATGGCGATCTACCTCAACTCGTTCAACGACCCCGCAACCGATACGCAGACGCAGGATGCGCTCGCCGCGAAGCTCGAAGGCGCAACGCAAGTCGCGACCGCCGCTTCCACCGGAGCGCGGCTCTATCAGGGCGCCTGCGCCGTCTGCCACGAGGTCGGCGGCCTGCCGCTGTTCGGCAGCCGGCCCTCGCTCGCGCTCAACAGCAATCTGCACAGCAGAATGCCGGACAATCTTGTCCAGGTGATCCTGCACGGCGTCACCGAGCCCGTCTCCAGCGACCTCGGCTACATGCCCGCCTTCAAGAACAGCATGAGCGACGCACAAGTCGAAGAGCTCGTCACCTTCCTGCGCCGGCAGTTCGCGCCGGACAAGCCGGCCTGGACCGGCGTCCGCGAGACGATCGCGCGCGTGCGCACCTCAACGCATTGATGGAGCACGACCTAATCGGAAAGCCGCTTCACACTTTGCGCTAACGCGGCCCTTCGGGTCCGGGTCATGCTCTAGCCGTGCTTCTTCGCCTCCACCGGCGGTGTGCCGTGGGTGTGGAA
Source organism: Bradyrhizobium sp. LA6.1 (assembly GCF_040547805.1). Taxonomy (NCBI): domain Bacteria; kingdom Pseudomonadati; phylum Pseudomonadota; class Alphaproteobacteria; order Hyphomicrobiales; family Nitrobacteraceae; genus Bradyrhizobium; species Bradyrhizobium sp. LA6.1. Next base: position 235,403 of record NZ_JBEPQK010000006.1, read on the forward strand.
CGACTCGATCGTCTTCAATCCCCACGCCTGGCCCTTCTTGCGCTCCTCCTCGGTCCACACGATCGGCTTCCAGTCGGGGGCGAGGATGAGGCGCGCGCCGGCATTGGCGACCTCGACGCGGTTGCCGCCGGGCTCGTAGACATAAAGGAAGAAGGTCTGCTGGATCGCGTGCTTGTGCGGGCCGGTCTCGATGTGCACGCCGTTCTCCAGGAAGATATCGGCGGCGCGCAAAATCTCCTCGCGGCTGTCGAGCGCGTAGGTGACATGGTGGAAGCGGCCGGGTGTGCCGGAGTGGTCGAGCGAGTAGGCGAAGTCGTAGCTCTTGTTCGACATCGTCAGCCACATCGCCGCTTCCCGCCCGTCGTTGAGCACGATCTGCTCGGTGAGGCGGCAGCCGAGATAGTTTTCGAAGAACTCGCGGTTGGCCTTGATGTCGACGGCGAGGCAGTTGAGGTGATCGAGGCGGCGGACATTGACGCCGCGCGCGGGAAAGCGTTGCGCCTGGTTCTTCAGCGCGGGTCTAAGCTCCGGCGGCGCCTGGTACCATTCGGTCTCGTAATAGAGCTCGACGATATGGCCGTCAGGGTCGCGGCAGCGGAAGGTCGGCCCCTGCCCCATGTCGCCGTCGATCCAGCCGATGTCGAAGCCGGAGCCTTTCAGCGCGGCGACGCGGCGCTCCAGCGCCTGCTGGCTGCGCGCGCGCAGCGCCATATGCTCCATGCCTGATGTCTTCGACGCCGTCAGCTTGAGCGAATAGCGCTCATAATCGTCCCAGCCGCGCAGGTAAACCGACTCGCCCTTCTGCCCGCTGACGGTCATGCCCATGACGTCGACGAAGAATTTCAGGCTCTCGTCGGGCTTCGGCGTCAGCAGCTCCATGTGGCCGAGATGAGCAAGATCAAGGATCGGTTCGGGCTGCATGCTTTCCTCCAGGCGTGACTGCGATCCGCCGGACCGGATCGCGCAACCGGACGCAAGGCTGCAAACGCGCTCGAGCGTACGGGGGCGGCATCCAGGCCGCAGGTTCATTTGTACTAATGTACAAATGATTAGGTCCCGTCAACAAATCAAAACATGGCCGTCCGGATCGAGTGACGCGCCAGCCGGGATGACCTCCATCCCCGAACGGCGGACCGACTGGCCGAATGGTAAAATCTTCCTTAAGCGCTGTCGGGCCTATCGGCCTAGAAAAGCGGCATCCCCCTACCGATTCCGCCCGCAAGTATGCATTAGGAGCAAATCTCTCAACCGAATTGTCGCAGATTTAACAAAGCCCCCGCGCCTGCCGTTTAACCGTTTGTCCAGCCGCGGCACGCATAGTCAGGGTTAAACCCCTTGCTCATGCCAGGTTCATTCATCGTGACATCCTTTGGACGCGTGATTTCGGTACGCGGGTCGCTCGCCCGGGTCGGGCTGCTGGCGGCAAGCCAGATGCCGGTCTCAGAAATTCGGGCCACCGTCGGCCGTTTCGTCAGCATCCGCTGCGCCAGCTCGGTGATCGTCGCCATGATCACCGAGGTGTCCTGCGAGAACCTCTCGAGCTCCGACTACATCGCCATCGCGTCGGTCGACCTGCTCGGCGAAATCCACAATGCCGCCGACAAGGCCAAGTTCCAGCGCGGCGTCACCAACTATCCGACCATCGGCGATTCCGTCGACCTGATCACGAGCCAGGAGCTGCGCACGATCTACGCGCCGACCGGATCGGACCAGATCAATGTCGGCTTCCTCCAGCAGGACCGCTCCGTCGTCGCCTATGTCGACGTCGAGGAAATGCTCTCCAAGCATTTCGCGGTGCTGGGATCGACCGGCGTCGGCAAATCCACCGGCGTGTCGCTGCTGCTCAACGAGATCCTGAAATCACGCCCGAACCTGCGCATCTTCCTGCTCGACGTGCACAACGAATATGGCCGCTGCTTCGGCGATCGCGCGCTGGTGCTCAACCCGCGGAACCTGAAGCTGCCGTTCTGGCTGTTCAACTTCGAGGAAATCGTCGACGTGCTGTTCGGCGGCCGCGCCGGCGTGCCCGAGGAGCTCGACGTCCTCGCCGAGGTGATCCCGATCGCCAAGGGCATCTACACCCAGTATCAGAACACCGATCGGCTCGGCCTGAAGCGCATCGATCCCAAGCAGGTCGGCTTCACCGTCGACACGCCGGTGCCATACCGCCTGGTCGATCTGATCTCGCTGATCGACGAGCGCATGGGCAAGCTGGAAAACCGCTCCTCTCGCATCATCTATCACAAGCTGATCTCGCGCATCGAGGCCGTCCGCAACGACCCGCGCTACGCCTTCATGTTCGACAACGCCAATGTCGGCGGCGACACCATGGCCGAGGTGATCAGCCATCTGTTCCGCCTGCCCGCCAACGGCAAGCCGATGACGGTGATGCAGCTCGCCGGCTTCCCGGCCGAGGTCATCGATTCCGTCGTCTCGGTGCTGTGCCGCATGGCCTTCGACTTCGGCCTGTGGAGCGACGGCGTGTCGCCGATGCTGTTCGTCTGCGAAGAGGCGCACCGATATGCCTCCGCCGACCGCAATGTCGGCTTCGGCCCGACCCGCAAGGCGGTGTCGCGCATCGCCAAGGAAGGCCGCAAATACGGCGTCTATCTTGGCCTCATCACCCAACGTCCAGCCGAGCTCGACGCCACCATCATCTCCCAGTGCAACACGCTGTTCACGATGCGTCTGGCCAACGAGCGCGACCAGGCGCTGCTGCGCGCCGCGGTGTCGGATGCCGCCGCGAACCTGCTGTCCTTCGTGCCATCACTCGGCACCCGCGAAGTCCTGGCGTTCGGCGAAGGCGTCGCGCTGCCGACCCGCCTGCGCTTCAAGGAGGTGCCGCCGCACCAATTGCCGCGCGGCGAAGCCACCATCTCAAGCGTGCCGTCGGTCACCTCCGGTCACGACATGCATTTCGTCGGCGCCGTGCTCGAGCGCTGGCGCGGCGCCACCTCGCAACGCGACGTGCCGAACGACCCGGTGTTCTCGCAGCCGCCCGCAAAGACGCTCGCGACCGCCGAAGCGCCGATGCTGCAGCCCTCGATGGGGCTGGACCCGGATCGCTTCTCGCTGCTGAAGAAGCCACTGCGGTAAGGAACGGACACCGCTTCGGCAAATTCCGCTGTCATGCCCCGGCTTGACCGGAGCATCCAGTACGCCGCGGCCCCTCGATTCAATCACGATCGCCTCTGGAATTTCCCGAACAGCGGACAGTCGTGAAAGACGGGGAATGCCCCCGGATATCGCGGCTCAAGGCCGCGTCTCGCGGATAGCCCAAGGCTTGTCCTTCGTGCTACCTTTGCCTTTTAGAGCCGGTTTGAGCACGCGGGGCGCGAAGATGTCCGTGGGCGGTGCCAATATTGCGGATCGTAACATCATAACGGTGCTCGCCGTCGACATGGTGGGTTCAACTCGCCACATCGCGGCTTGCGATCCCGATGAAGCTCAAGCGTTTTTGGACCAGTGGCTGGATCACATCCGCAACTCCGTGGAGCGTCTCGGGGGACAGATTGTCCACTATGCGGGAGACGGTGGCATTGCCATATTCGGCTGGCCAACCGCATATGAGGATCATGCGGATCGTGCGTGCATCGCAGCCTGGGACATTCAGAGTCATAGCCAGTCGTCCGGCCCCAGGGGAGATCCGGTCAATTTTCGCGTCGGACTTCACTCCGGCCTGGTCGGCTTACGCATAGGCGGCAAAAATGCCATCGCCCGCTTCGACGTTGCCGGAGCGACCGTGCACGTTGCTGCCAAGCTGCAGCAGGAAGCAGCGGCAGGCGAGATCAGGGTTAGCGCCGAAACCGCAAAGCTGTGCCGATCGCCACTCGGCCTTACGGCGCACAAGACGACTTCGGGAATCGCCGATCGGGTCATCGAGGCCTACACGCTAAATGCCCGGCCGGACGATGTCGATCACAACGAAATCGCCAGCCGCTATCAAAATCCGATCGTGAATCGGGTCGACGAACTTGCGGCGCTTCGGGAGCTCCTCCCGCGCCCGGGCGCCAAAAGCTGCTCCGTCACGCTGCTGGGCGAACCAGGTATCGGTAAGAGCCGCCTTGCGACAGCCGTAATGACCGAGGCACTGACATCCGACGTGCGATGCTGCGTCTTTTATGGCGGCGTACAGAAACGTGCCACCGCATTCGCCGCCGCCCGCACCTTGGTGGGCGACATGCTCGCTGCAAACAGCTCATCTTCGGATGCACATATTCGTGAGGCTCTCGCGGAACTGCACATCGAGGCAGCCGATCGCAGAAAGCTCGAAGCCCTATTCATCGCCGGAAAAGCGTCCTCTCGCCAACGATTGACCGACAATACGCAAACGCAAATTGCACGTGCACTTGTCAATGCCTTCCTCGCATTGGCGCTTGATAGACCAACTCTCTTGCTGATCGAAGACCTCCAGTGGATCGATCCGGAAAGCCGCCATTTCCTGAAATTGCTCGCGCGCGCAAGTACCCCAAAGCCGCTTTGCATATTGCTGACCGGACGTCCGGAATCATCAGACCAGTCCATGGAGATTGCGGACTCGCTCATTCATCTACAACCGCTGTCGCGGGCCTGCATGGAGGCTTTGGGACGCCAATTGTGGCCGAAAACTCGATCCCCGACCGTGTTTGCGAGAGCAATCGATCGCGCCGACGGCGTCCCCTTCGTATTGGAAGAGTTCTTGCGTTCGGCGGACGCGACGAACGCAACGAGCGAACATTCGCTGCCTCAGAGCGTCGAGTCCGTGATTCATGCGCGCCTGCAACGGCTTTCTCCGAAGTTGAAGGCATTCGTGCAGACGCTCAGCCTGCTGGGAGAGGAGGTCGAAATCCAATTGGCTACGACGGTGCTCGGCGTGGACGTAGGCGAGCTGCTGACTGCGTTGTTCGAGCTTGCCCGATTTGCTTTTGTCCATCCGCTTGCGGGTAACTCCGTGCGTTTCCGGCATCAGATCATCGCCGAGGCCTGTGCAAACACGATACCGCGTGGCCGGCGTCTGGAAATCCACCAGGCCGCTGTCCAGGCGATCATTCGGCGTTACCCGAATCTGGATGGTCGTTACGAACAGTTGGCCTTTCATGCAGAGGAAGCCGGAGATGCTGATGCTGCACTTGGCTACCTCTGGGACGCCGCCGTCGAAGCGCGCCGGAACGCCGCAGCCTCATCGCTCAGTTTGATATACGACCGGGCGCTCAAGCTCATCGAGCGTCTTGGGGAAGCCGCCGAAGAAAAATATGTCGACTTCGGTCGAATGAGCTTCGCTTCGATGCTGCAACTCGGCGAATTCAAAAAAGTAAATATGCATTTGCCACGGACGTTGGAGCTGGCGCGGCGCCAAGGCAGGATTGCTCACGTGTGCAGCGTCCAGTCGCAACTCGGGATGGTCTACTGGTTTGAGGGCCGGTATGAAGAAGGGCTGCAAATAACGAGCGAGGGACTGAGGACGGCTCGAGCGCTGAAATCGACTGCACTCATATTTTCAAATCAGACCATCATGGCAAATGTGTTGCACAGCATGGGCCACGTCCATCGCGCGATTGCGGCGATGGACGAACTGAATGAAATGCTCACAGGAGAACTCGAGACTGCCCGTCTCGGGACACCGGCCGGTCCAAAATGCACGGTTTTGGCATTCAGGAGCTGGTTCATGAATGCAACAGGTCAATATGCGGAGGCGCTCGGATTCGCATTGCGTGCATTGGAGATCGCAGTTCGCGAACAGGATTCATATGGGCAAGTGCTCGCCCGCATTACGATGGGACGAAATCTCCTCATGCTCCATCGAAATGACCAGGCTGTGGAATGCTTGTCGATTGCAAGGGAGATCGTCGAACGTAACGGCTACGATGCCAGCAAGGCCAACCTGACCGGAGCAATGGCGACCGCTCTGGCACGAACAGGCCAGGCACATCAGGCCGTCGACCTGATAGACGCCTGTATGGAGAGCGGCACGCATCTGCGGACAGGCCAGATCGAGCTCTGCCTTCTCTATGCGGGTTACGCTGAGGCTCTCGTTCGGGACGGGAAATCCGAACGTGGCCTGAGCGCCTTGGATGACGCTCTTTCCATCGCCAGGACCATCAGGAACCCATGGCTGATTGTCGAATGTCTCGGTTTGAGGGTGCGACTGCTCGCCGAGGCGAAGCCTGGCACCGCCCGCGTCGCTGAGGATCTCGCCGAGATGCACGCGATTTGCGATCAGTTTGGCATTGTTGCCTGGGACGGATCCCGGCTCGCGGTTTAGCAAGGCCGCTCGTGTCGAGACACACCAGTTCACCGGGCCCGTTTCGTGGGCTCGCCGCGCTTCAACGGGCGCGGCATGCAATCCGGGGCTCCGACCCGGAGCAACGACCTTGACGGGACTTTGCCAAGAAGTACAATCTCGAGCATCGGACGGCTATTTCTGACAGCTCTCGTCGCTACCGGGCGAGCTGCGTCTCGCCGAGCTGCGCATATCTCCACAAATTCTGATTTCGAGAAAACGGGTGGTTCAATTGTAGTTCACGGAGGCTCATGCGATGCGTCGTGTCGCTTTCCTCATTCGCTTTGCGCTGGTCGTCGCTGCAAGTTCGGGAATTGAGACCGCTCTCGGCGATCCGATATATGTCGACCAAGGCCCGACATGGACAGCGGAAGACAGGGCTGACTACTACACGCGCGACCAAGGCTCCCGCTTAATCAACCTCACCTGGTTACGGGCATTGAAAGCGAAGGACGGACAACCGTTCCTCTCGGATGGTCTTACCCGATACGGCTTTCTCCCAAATCCGGGCAATAATACCAACCTCCCCGTCGGCCTCCACACCACGGGTCCCGCAGAGTCCCAGATGGTCGGGATAACATGCTCCGCGTGTCACACGCGGCAGGTTGAAGTTGGGGGCAAGACGTACCGCATCGACGGCGGTCCGGCGTTTATGGATTTCCAGGAGTTCCTGAGCGACCTGGACAAGGCGGTAGGAGACGTAACCGCAAGCGACACGGCATTCGCTGCATTTGCTGCGGCCGTCTCCCAACCTGCGACACCTTCTGCTGCCGATGTTGCCGCACTACGTCAGAGGGTTGATGCATGGCACCGGCGCGTTCATGCATTCGTGACCGGTACATTGCCGCCAGTTGGTTGGGGCCCCGGACGTCTGGACGCGATCGGGATCATCTTCAACCGCATATCCGGCACCGACGTTGGGCCGCCGCCCGATTTTTTGATCCCGGAGAACATGAAGATTGGCGATGCTCCGGTGCGCTATCCTTTCCTGTGGAATTCACCGATGCAGAACCAGACCGACTGGGCCGGTTTTGTGTTGAATGGAAACCGCGTCTTCGCACTAGCCCGGAACGCGGGACAGGCTCTCGCATTCGGCAACTTCGAACCAAGGCGCTCGTTCGGCCCGTTCTTCAACTATGCCAACTCCATCAACTTCGATGGACTGAAACGACTTGAGGAATTGCTCCAGAAGATGGGCCCGCCAAAATGGCCATCAGATTGGCCTATCGACTCGAAGCTGGCTAAAGACGGTCAAAAAATCTTCGAGAGGCAGTGCAGCAAGGGGTGTCACGAGAAGAAGGAAGTCCGTGCCCTGCGCGACCTGTTTGTTACGACGTGGGTGACGCCGGTTCAGAACGTCGGCACCGACACACGTCAATTCGACGAGCTTGGTTGGAGGGTGAAGACCGGCGCGCTGAAGGGAGCAGGTATCCCGTTGATCGCCAGGCACCTCGAGGAGGAGGATTATGCCGTCCACATGATGTTCAGTGCAGTCGCCGGAGCGATCCTCGACAATAAGCTGTATCTGGGGAGCGACGTCGGCCCCGGTGACGGCTTTGGCTCCTCGTTGCCTCCCAACGCCCAAAAGGCGCCCTCCACATCCCTCTCTCTGTCACCGGCTCCGGTCAAGGCGTCCATCGCGCCGCCCAGCAGCGCGCAACCTCCGAACCAGCCAGAAAGCCTGACGATCGAACCTGGGACGCTTCTTGAGCGGACCCTCAACAGAGGCGAGTATGAAGCTCGCGTGCTGGAGGGAATTTGGGCCGCGGCGCCTTATTTGCACAACGGCTCGGTGCCGACATTGGCGGAATTGCTCGTACCGCCTGCGAAGCGCATGTCACAATTCAAAGTTGGCGCGAGATACGACATCAAGAATGTTGGTCTTGACGTCACACAAGAGGGGCCAACTCGTCCAGTCACCGATTGCAATGACCTCAATTCAGGAAACAGCCGGTGCGGGCATGACTATGGCACGCGCTTGAGCGACGACGAAAAGAAGGCACTCCTCGAATATTTGAAGACTCTTTGAGAGCCTCGGCTCTGTCTGCGCTAGCCAGGATGTAGTCCGCGCATGCGCTTTGCGCTAAGGACTGCGATCGACTATGTTCCGCGCTTCCCCGAGAGCCCCATCCGGAACATCGTCATGCCCCTTCCTCCTTCACAACGCTTCCCCGCACCCGCCCTCGACACGCTCCCCGACGACATCCGCACGCGCCTGCTCGCCGTGCAGGAGAAGAGCGGCTTCGTGCCGAACGTGTTCCTGACGCTGGCGTACCGGCCCGACGAGTTCCGCGCGTTCTTCGCCTATCACGACGCGCTGATGGAGAAGGACGGCGGCCTCACCAAGGCCGAACGCGAGATGATCGTGGTCGCGACCTCGGCGGCCAACCAGTGCCAGTATTGCGTGATCGCGCACGGCGCGATCCTGCGCATCCGCGCCAAGAACCCGCTGATCGCCGACCAGGTCGCGGTGAACTATCGCAAGGCCGACATCACGCCGCGGCAAAAGGCGATGCTCGATTTCGCGATGAAGGTCTCGGCCGACGCACAGCGCGTCTCCGAGGAGGACTTCGGGGCGCTTGCACCGCACGGCTTCAGCGACGACGACATCTGGGACATCGCCGCGATCTCCGCCTTCTTCGCGCTGTCCAATCGGCTGGCAAACTTCACCGGCATGAGGCCGAACGAGGAGTTTTACCTGATGGGGCGCTTGCCGAAAAAATGACGGAGCTCGACTGGTCCGAAATCCTTGCTCGTCTCGGTGCCGCGACCGTCGCCGCCGGCGCGATCGGCCTCGACCGCGACCTGCACGGCAAACCGATCGGGCTGAAGACGCTCGGCATCGTCGGGCTCTCCACGGCGACCGTGGTTCTGCTCGCCCTGCAGCTCGCCGAGCCAACCAGGGTCGCCGATGCCACCAGCCGCGTCATCCAGGGCATCCTCACCGGCATCGGCTTTCTCGGCGCCGGCGTCATCGTGCATCAGAGCATGGGATTTCGCGTCCGCGGGCTGACCAGCGCCGCCTGCACCTTTCTCGCGGCCTGCATCGGCATCGTCTGCGGCGCCGGACAGTGGAAGATCGTCGCCGTCGCGCTGGCGCTCGCCTTCGTGCTGCTGACGGTGGGCCGCCACATCGAGCGACGGCTGCACCGCATGCTCGGCGGCAAGGGGGATGCGCACACCGCGGAGACGTCTCCGGACGCGCCGCCGCGGACCTAGCCGGCTGCGCCAGCACGCGGCTCTCACATCCGTCACGTTTTCCGTCGCTGGCTCCAGAAGCTTCCGACACCGACGATGGCGGTGACGAGCAGAACGGCAACGAAGGTCTGGATGATCGTGAAATTCAGGGCATCGCGCGCGACGAACAGCGCGGTGATGGCACCGGCAACGATGAACAGAATGCGAAAGATTGCGCTCACGGTGATGCCTCCGGGTCAGCATGACTCGGAGCCACCTGCGCCCTCGACATTCAGGCAACACCGGTTCGGCAATCATGCCGACGGACCATAGCGCCCTGCACCGATACGAATTTGCGGTAGGTCAAGTCGCCTGCGCGCCTCAAAGCGTTGGCGACTGATGCAGGTAACGGCCGTCGAAATCGGCAAGTTCCAAGAATTTCCGCTCGTCCAGCACCGTGACGCGGCCGCGGTGCAGCTCGACGATGCCCTCCTGCCGCAACTGCTTGATCACGCGGTTGGCGTGCACCCCGGTGATTCCCAGGGCTTCGCCGATCTGCTCCTGGGTCAGCGGCATCTCGAAGCTGTTGCCGTCAAGACGCCCGATGACCCGGAGGCGTTCGCGCAGCTCGATCATGACATGGGCAAGCCTTGCGGGCGCGGGACGCTGGCCGACATTGACGATCCATTCGCGAAACATGGCAGCGTCGATCAGCGTGTCTCGCCAGAACAACTCGGCGACGCTTGGACTGCGCTGGTGCAATTTTCGCAGCGTTTCGTGACTGATGAAGCCGAGCGTGCATGGCGTCAGCGTCGACAGATCGTGATCCATCACATGCAGGAACAGGCTCATCAGGTCGGGGATCTCGCCGGGGATGTGGATAGAGAGGATCTGACGCTTGCCGCTTGCTATCGTCTTGGAACGCGCACAGAAGCCATCTGCGATCAGGCAGCAATCGGTTGCGCGCTCGCCGTCGTGCACCACGGGCGCCTCCGCCGGATATTGACGAACCGCGATTGGGAGCGCCTCGATCTCCTTCACGTCGTCGTCCGAGATGCCTGAAGATGTACGCAAACGCCTGACAAGCGCAGCACGGATCGTATCGCTAGGCACGCGAGCTAGCTCCGGTTGGTATGAGGTGGGATCTGTATTGCAATCCCTGGCGCCGAAGCGCCGCTGCAATGAAAAACCCGCGATCCACGCCCCCGGTTCCAACAAAAGTTAAGGACGCCACTCGCCTCCCCATGGTTGGCTTTGCGCCGGAAAGGTGCAGCCATGACCAAGAAGCGCAACCGCACGCGACCGGCCCTGTCACTCCAGGAGCGCCTGAACAGGTTCACGCAGGACGCCCGCGCCGCGGCCAAGAAGCTGCCCGCCGGCACCGAACGCCACACACTCTTGCAGAAGGCGCGCAACGGCGAGGCAGCCGCCGAGATCGAACGCCTTCTGTCCTCACCCGGCCCGCAGCACCAGAAGTGATCGTCCCACCGTTGCGTAGCGGCGACTGCGAGGCGCTACACCGCTAGCGCTGCGCCATCAACTCGAGCGCCGGAGCAAAGCGCTCAGAGAATGTCAGCGTCTTGGCGTGGCGAACTGCAGCAAACGATGCCGAGATTCCTGCTGTGGCGACTGCGAGCAAGGCGATTACGAAAACCAGACGGCGCATTTCGGCCTCCTGTGTGAGCTCGACTACCCACCAGAGATGGGGTGGCTCTGTTTCAGGACGGTTTCATCCCTGCAGAAAATGACTTCGCTCAAGCGGCTGTGATGAGATCCGGCTTCTCGGGCCGCCGCGCCGTAACCAACTAATAATCATCGTCGTTGTCTTGCGACGGTCGCGAGCGGCAACGGGAATTTCGCGCCAGCGACCACGATCATGAATCGCAAGACTGCCGCGATAAGCAGTATTCGCGGGAACGCGGAGTCATCGAGGATTGCTCAAATGAACGTCGTCATCCGGAGGCTCAATGGTCTGTGGCACCTCGTCGTCGGCTCGTGCCAAATCCGAACGCCCTTCCTGGCAACCCAGGACCGCGCGCTGGTCGTGAGCTACGCCCGGCGCGTCTACCCCGGCGCCAAGATCTTTCAGCGCGACTGATGCGAGCGGTTGCGCCTAATCGTCATCCGCCGGCCCGCACCAGCCGGGCAGATAGATAGCGTCCTTGCTCTTGGCCGCGGACAGGGCCTTCTCGAGCGCCTTGTCGAAATTGGCATCGACCGCCTTGCGCGTCAGTTTCCGGCGCAGAAAGTCGGCCCACAGGAATTCCGAGAACGGCGTGGTATCCTTGGCGAAGCCGCCCATGCGGCGGAGCTCGCCGGCAAGGCTCCGGAACGGATCGTCCTTGAGATCGACGACCGATTTCGGCAGATCGCGGAACGGACGCCGCTCGCCCTTGGAATCGTAAGGATAGACCCAGCGCTTGTTGTCCATCACGCCCCAGAAAGCTTCGCGCTCGACCATTCTGAGGTCGCCGACCACGGTCACCAGCACTTCCTTGACGCCCTCGTCGTGCAATGCGCGGCCGAGATGATGATGGTCGATCACGTAGTAGCGCTGGTCCGGTCCGTAGACGACGGGGATCATGTGATTGCCGAGCAGGTCGGCCTGCTTCTTCTTGCCGTGCTCGCGCCAGCGCTTGCGCTTCTCCTTGACCTCGCGCATGCCGACCGTCATCTGCGTCGGCCGGAGCGACAGGATCGGCACCGGATGCACTCTCGGTTCGCGTGCGTTGGTGGTGGTCATGATGAAGGCCCCTCACATGGTTGCAACCGGTGGTCCGGTTCCCTTGATTATGCCATGGGCCCCGCGGCGGCAAAATGCGTTCGATCCGGCCGCGGATATCACAAGCAGATGTTCACGAGAGCCGACGGTGCGTGCTTCGGTGTCGTTGCTGCGACGCAACCTCCGCTTCCTGTCACCGACCTGACAGCCGGCACCGCGTTCGCGCGCGCCGTTCCGGAAATATGCCATGCAAGATAGTGCGAAAGCGCAATGCACGTGTGCGTTGAGAAGATTTTCTGCAAGGCATTCACGACGTATGCTATCTAAAAACCGCTGCTTCGGAGTGATCCCCTCACCATGAAAACACAGCGGCCCATCAGCTCGGATGACGAGCACCGGGTGCTCCAGTTCAGGCCGCGCAACGCGTCTCCCCCGCCGGTCCAACGGGGCAGCGGTACCGTGCAGCCGCTGCGCGTCGCGCCCGAGCCGCTCGACCTGTCGCGCTACGAGAAGCCCCGCCCGGAACCGGACAATTTCCGCCACCGCATGCTCGCCAATATTGCGGCGCTCGCCTTCACCATCGCGCTGACCGCGATCGGGATCTGGCTCGCGGTGAGCATTGCCGACCTGCGCCGCACCCAGGATTGCGTGCTGATGGGCCGCCGCGACTGCGCCAAGATCACGACGCCCCATATCTAGGCACCCCCCGGGTGAAAAGGCCCGCCGACGGCATCCCCAGCCCTGTCGCCGGGGCCGCCCGGCTCCATTGAACTCAGGGCGGCGCTCCGATATACGGGCTTTCGACCCGGCCAGAGGGGGGTTTGAGGGCGTCATCGGGGCGCGATGCCCACCCACCGTTCCACTCTGGAACTTCCGACAAATATCAGCAATATATCAAAGGCTTAGTGATGTCCTCCACATTCGATCAGGTCGCTACGATCATCGCTGAAACCTGCGACATCCCGCGCGACACGATCACGCCGGATAGCCACGCCATCGATGACCTCGGCATCGACAGCCTCGATTTCCTGGACATCGCGTTCGCGATCGACAAGCAGTTCGGCATCAAGCTGCCGCTGGAAAAATGGACCCAGGAGGTCAACGACGGCAAGGCGACCACCGAGCAGTATTTCGTGCTGAAAAATCTGTGCGCCCGCATCGACGAACTGGTTGCGGCCAAGGGCGCGAGCGCCTAAGCGCGCGGTCATGCAACTCGAATACTTCCACATGATCGATCGCGTCGTCGACCTCAACGTCGACGCGAAGACGATTGTCGTCGAAGCCCTGGTCCCCAAGGAGAGCACGATCTTCGAGGGGCACTTCCCGGGCTATCCCCTGATGCCCGGCGTGCTCCTGATCGAATCGATGGCCCAGGCCTCGGGCTGGCTTCAGCTCGGCGTGCTCAAGTTCGAGCGCATGCCGATCCTGGCCGCCGTCAAGGAGGCCAAGGTCCGCGGCTCGGTCTTCCCCGGCGATCTCATGACCATCGAGGCGACCCTGTCGCATCAGGGCTCGGGCTATGCGGTGACCGAGGCCAAGATCAAGGTCGGCGGCAAGCTGCGCGCGAATTCGACGCTCACCTTCACGCAGATCCCCTTCCCCAATGCGGATATGCGCGGCTTCATGGACGCGGTCGCCAAACGCGTCGGCTTCCCGCAACAGGCCGGATCGCCATGACTGACACTGCTTCGAAGCCCGGCCAGACGGAAGTCTGGATCACCGGCATTGGCCTTGCCACCTCGCTCGGCGAAGGCCTGGACGCCAACTGGGCCGCGCTTCAGGACAAGCGCATCAATGTCGACGAGAAGGGCTTTGCGCCCTGCATCGTGCATCCCCTGATGCCTGTGACCTTCGACAGCCAGATCCCGAAGAAGGGCGACCAGCGCCAGATGGAAGCCTGGCAGCGCATCGGCACCTATGCCGCGGGCCTTGCGCTCGATTCCGCCGGGATCAAGGGCAACAAGGACATCCTGTCGAAGATCGACATGGTGGTGGCCGCCGGCGGCGGCGAGCGCGACCTCAATGTCGACTCCGGCGTGCTCACGGCCGAGGTCAAGGGCGCCAATGCGCCCGGCTTCCTCAACGAACGGCTGATGAGCGATCTCAGGCCGACGCTGTTCCTGGCCCAGCTCTCGAACCTGCTCGCCGGCAACATCGCCATCGTGCACGGTCTCGGCGGCACCTCGCGCACTTTCATGGGCGAAGAGGTCGCGGGTGCCGATGCGGCGCGCATTGCGCTCGCGCGCATCGCCTCGGGCGAGAGCGACATCGCGCTGATCGGCGGCTCCCACAATGGCGAGCGCAAAGACCTGATGGTCCTCTACGAATTCGGCGACTTCAACCTGAAAGACAAGTTTGCTCCGGTGTGGGCGCGCAAGGATCACCCCGGTTTCGCGTTGGGATCTGCCGGCGCGTTCCTGGTGCTGGAATCGAAGGCGCACGCGGAAGCGCGCGGCGCAAAGCCGTTCGCAAAGCTGTCGAGCGTCGTTGCCGACCTCGCCCGGCGCAAGCAACCCGGCGACACGGCCGCGACGCTGGAGAAGCTTTGGGAAAAGCTGCCCAGGCGCGAGGGCAAGGGCGCGATCATATCGGGCGCGACCGGCGCGGAGCCCGCGACGTCAGAGGAGCGCGGCTTCCTGAAGGGCCATGCTGACTTCCCGGTGCGTTCGACCGGCACGATGTTCGGCCACGCCATGGAAACGCAATTCCCGCTTGGCATCGCGCTCGCGGCGCTGTCGATCTCGCGCGGTGCGCTGTTCCCGCCGAACGATTCCACCGGGACCGAGATTGAAATGCAGGGCGCGCCCACCCAGATTGTGGTGGTGGGGGCCGGACACTGGCGCGGCGAGGGCATGGCTCTGGTCGAGGCCGTAAGCTGAAGCGCGTCGCGCTTTGGCGGATGCTCTAGCTCAATCGGGGGATCGACATGACTGCACCACGCGACAAACTCGGGCGTCCCGTCGTCGTCGTCACCGGCATGGGCATCATGACCTCGCTCGGCAACGGCAAGGCCGACAATTGGGCGAAGCTCGTGGCCGGCGAATCCGGCATCCGCACCATCACGCGCTTTCCGGTCGACGGCCTGAGGACGACGATGGCCGGCACGGTCGATTTCGTCAGCGTCGATCCGTTCTCCTCCACCGGCCTGTCCGAGCGGATGGCTGAGCTCGTCACGCAGGAAGCGCTCGCGCAGGCCGGCATCGGCGCCAAGGCCGATTTCCCCGGTCCGCTCTTCCTTGCGGTTGCACCGGTCGAAGTCGAGTGGCCGCAGCGCCGTGAGCTCGGCCGTGCCGTCGGCGCGCAGGATATCACCTATGACGATCTGCTGCGCATCTCCGGCGGCGGCAAGTACAGCGCCTATCACCACCGCTTCATGTTCGGCTCGGTAGCAGCTTATCTCGCCGAGACCTTCGGCACCAAGGGCTCGCCGATCTCGCTGTCGACGGCCTGCGCCTCGGGCGCGACCTCGATCCAGCTCGGCGTCGAGGCGATCCGCCGCGGCGAGACCGATGCCGCGCTGTGCGTGGCAACCGACGGCACCGTGAACCCCGAAGCTCTCGTGCGGTTCTCGCTGCTCTCGGCGCTGTCGACCCAGAACGATCCCCCGCAGGCGGCCTCCCGCCCCTTCTCCAAGAACCGCGACGGTTTTGTCATGGCCGAAGGCGCCGGCGCCCTCGTGCTGGAAAGCTACGAAGCAGCGACCGCGCGCGGCGCAAAAATCCTCGGCGTGATCGCCGGCTGCGGCGAGCTCACCGATTCCTTCCACCGCACCCGCTCTTCGCCTGATGGCAAGCCGATCATCGGCTGCATGAACAAGACGCTGGCCGATGCCGGCATGACGCCGGACCAGATCGACCACATCAACGCGCACGGCACCGCGACGCCCGAGAACGACAAGATGGAGTTCAACACGACATCGGCCGTGTTCGGCGATCTCGCGCAGAAGATCCCGGTGACCTCCAACAAGTCGATGGTCGGCCACACCATCTCGGCCGCGGGCGCGGTCGAAGCGATCTTCTCGCTGCTCACCCTCGAGCATCAGCGCATTCCGCCGACGATCAACTACGACAATCCGGATCCCACGATCCTGTTCGACGTCGTCGGCAACAAGGCGCGCGATGCCCGCGTCACCGCGGTCATGTCGAACTCGTTCGGCTTCGGCGGCCAGAACGCCTCGCTGATCCTGACCCGCGAACCGGCCTGACCGGACGCATGGCGCTGTTACCTGCGAGCATCAAGGCCCGCGCGCGGGAGGCTGCCAAGTCGCTCGGCGGAAGCCTGATCGGGGCCACCACCGTCGGCATGCTGCGCACCACGCGCTATTTCGATCCGGCCAAGACCTCGGACTTCTTCTCCCGCGTGGTGAAGACGATCGGCCCGCGCCTGCGCGAGCACCGCATCGGCCGCGCCAACCTCACCGTGGCATTTCCGGAGAAGTCGCCGGAAGAAATCGAAACCATCCTGATGGGCGTGTGGGACAATCTCGGCCGCGTCGGTGCCGAATTCGCCCATATGGACCAAGTCTGGGATTACGACCGCGATCATCCGGAAAAGAGCCGGATCGAACTGCCCCAGCGCAGCATCGAGCTGTTCGACCAGATCCGCGACGACGGCAAGCCGGCGCTGATCTTTGCAGCCCATCTCGCCAACTGGGAACTGCCGGCGCTCGCCGCCGTCGCGCATGGGCTGGACACTGCGATCCTCTATCGCCGGCCGAACATCGCCTCTGCCGACCGCATCATCCAGGAGATGCGCCAGGTCAACATGGGCACGCTGATCGCTGCGGGGCGCGACGCGCCTTTGCGCCTCGCGCAGGCGCTGAAGGACGGCAAGCACGTCGCCATGCTGATCGACCAGTACCTGACCGGCGGCGTCGAGGTCACCTTCTTCGGCCGCAAGACCCGCGCCAATCCGATGCTGGCGCGCCTGCTGCGCCAGGTCGAATGCCCGATCCACGGCGTCCGTATCATCCGCCTGCCCGGCAACCGTTTCCGCGGCGAGCTGACCGAGGAGATCCCGCCGGTGCGCGACGCCGACGGCAAGATCGACATCCAGGGCACGACGCAGGCGATCACAAGCGTGGTGGAAGGCTGGGTGCGCGAGCATCCCGAGCAGTGGCTGTGGCTGCACAGACGGTGGCGGTAGCGAGCCGCCAAACGGCTAACGCGGCTACCTATTCCTCATCCTGAGGAGCGCGAAACGCGCGTCTCGAAGGATGCAGGCCCGGCCGGTGGCCTCGCCCTTCGAGACGCGCGCGAAGAGCGCGCTCCTCAGGGTGAGGGTCTGGCCTTCTCTCTACCGAAAGACTTCGTCCCAAACAAAAAGGCCCCGGCGCATGACCGGGGCCTTCGCATTCAAGCTCTCGAACCGTTCAGTACTTCGCGACCACCGGTCCACCGAACGTGTAGTTCACGCGCACCGTGCCGATGTCGATGTCCTGGCTGATGCGGTGGGTGCTTGGCGGCGCGGCGAAGGGGGCAATGGTGTTCGTGGTCACGTCCCGGCTGCCCATGAACAGATGATCGTATTCGACAGCGACAGACCAGCCCGGCGCGAAGCCGAACTCGATTCCCGCTCCCACGGTCCCTCCCCAACGCGTCTCGGAGCCGACGGCACCGGTCTGGCCGGCGACGACGGCGAAGAACGGCGCGAGAGCGGCCGCGCCGGCCGGCGTCACCGTGAGCGAGTATTTGTCGTGAACGACGGCCGCACCGCCCTTGGCATAGAGCAGCACGTTGTTGAAGGCGTATCCGATCTGCCCCGTGAACAGGCCGAAGGCGTCGACCTTGGTGACGTCGTTGAGGAGAGAGGTGGTACCAAAGACGG
Organism: Bradyrhizobium sp. LA6.1; assembly: GCF_040547805.1. Classification (NCBI taxonomy): domain Bacteria; kingdom Pseudomonadati; phylum Pseudomonadota; class Alphaproteobacteria; order Hyphomicrobiales; family Nitrobacteraceae; genus Bradyrhizobium; species Bradyrhizobium sp. LA6.1. The sequence goes on from NZ_JBEPQK010000006.1 coordinate 253,387, forward strand.
CATACTGGCTCGCGTTGCTGCCCCTAAAATCGGCCCAGTTGCCCTGCGCCTCCAGGCCGAACACCCAGTTGGTCGCCTGCCAGCGATAGCCGATCTGTCCACCGACGGTGGCGCTTGTCGCGTTGTGGCACCCCTCGGGAACTGACGGCACGATCGGGAAGCCGGAATCGTTGAAGATGTCCCAGCAGGTGTGCGCAGAACCGCCGCCACCGTTGATACCGAGATAGAGACCGCTCCAATTGTAGACCGGCGCCACGACAGGAGCCTTGGTGTAACGCGGGGCCATGTCAGCCGCCGACGCAGCGGTGACGAACAGCAACGAGCCAGCCGCAGCCAGAACAAATTTCTTCATCGGGGCAATTCCTATGAACGAATGTATTCCGGTTCCATACACCGGAACCGCGCCGGACGCTGTCACCCCAAGGACACATCCGGATACCATCGCAACGACTTCAGGTTGTGTGCGCGATCTGAGAAGGCCGGCAACGGATCGGCGCCGCGCGCGCTGCTTCAGGTCATTGCATCCGCGCGTCGATGAAGCCAGGCGTCATCGCGACTTAAGCACCGCCACCGCCGGCGACCCGCAGGTGACGCTTCTACTGTGCATGGGGTTGTTTTGCAGATTTTGGCTTCCGGGCGGTTCCCAGAGCGACTACCGCCCCGTCTTCACCTTCGTCCACAGCCGGTTGATGATCCGCTGCGTCGCCGGCTCACGCGCCGTGATGACGAACAGTTTTGAAAGCGTCGCGTCGTCAGGATAGATGTTCTTGTCGTTCAGGATCTTCGGGTCGACCAGCTTTTGGCTGGCGAGGTTGCCGTTGGCATAGGACAGGAAATCCGAATTCTTGGCGGCGACGTCAGGACGGTAGAGATAGTTGATCAGCTCGTAGGCTTCCTTGACGTTCTTGGCATCCGCGGGGATCGCGAGATTGTCGAAGAACATCTGGGCGCCCTCCTTCGGGATGGCGTAGCCGATCTCGATGCCGCTGCTATCGTCCTTCTTGGCCTCCGCCGCGCGGGCGCGCGCCTGCATGATGTCGCCGGACCAGCCGACCACGAAGCAGATCTCGCCGGTGGCGAGTGCGCTGAGATATTCGGACGAGTGAAACTTGCGCACGGACGGTCGGACCTTGGCGACGATTTCGGCGGCCTTCTCGAGGTCGGCCTGCTTGGTCGAGTTCGGATCGAGCCCGAGATAGTTCAGCGCCGCCGGAAAAATGTCGTCGGCGGAGTCGAGCATGTGGACGCCGCAATCTCTAAACTTCGCCAAATTCTCCGGCTTGAAGACGATGTCCCAACTGTCGATCTTCGCGTCGGGCCCGAGGATCTGCTTCACCTTGGCGACGTTGTAGCCGATGCCCGTCGTGCCCCACATGAAGTTGGCGGCGTAGACATTGCCGGGGTCGTAAATGCCAAGGCGCTCGGTCACCACCGGCCAGGCATTGGAGAGGTTCGGCAGCTTCGACTTGTCGAGCTTCTGGAAGATGTTGGCCTTGATCTGGCGCTGGAGGAAATAGGCCGTGGGCACCACGACGTCGTAGCCGGACTTGCCGGCCATCAGGCGCGTCTCCAGCGTCTCGTTGGCGTCGAACGTGTCGTAGACCACCTTGATGCCGGTCTCCTTGGTGAAGGCATCAAGGACGTCAGGCGCCATATAGTTGGACCAGTTGTAGAAGTTGACGACCCGCTCCTCGGCCCCTGCGGGGGCGGAAAGCAACGTCAGCGCCGCGGCGATTGCAAAACCAAGGCAACGCCTGGAGCGGCCGACGTTCGTCATCTTTCCTACCTCTTGCGTCCGCGCACCGCGTCCGACAACCGCTCCAGCGCGGTGTCGAGCGTCGCGTCCTTCTTGGCAAAGCAGAAGCGGACCACGGAGGTCACCGCGTCCTGCTCGTAGAAGGCCGACACCGGGATCGCCGCGACCTTGTAGTCCTTCACGATCCGCCAGCAGAACTCGGTATCGCTCTCGTTGAGCCCGAGCGGCGACAGGTCGACGGTGAGGAAGTAGGTGCCCTGCGACTTCAGCACGGGGAAGCCGAGGCTCTCCAGCCCCCTGGTCAGGCGGTCCCTGCTCCGCGTCAGGTCCTTGCGCATCGACAGGAAGTAGTCGTCGGACTTGCCGAGCCCATAGGCGACGGCGGCCTGGAGGTTCGGTGCGGTGGTGAAGGTCAGGAACTGGTGCACCTTGGCTGCCACCCGCAGCAGCGGCGGCGCGGCGCAGACGAAGCCGATCTTCCAGCCGGTCAGCGAGAAGATCTTGCCGGCCGAGCCGACCTTGATGGTGCGATCGCGCATGCCGGGGATGGTGATCAGCGGGATGTGCTTGTGCTCGTCGAAGGTGACGTGCTCCCAGACCTCGTCGCAGATCGCGATGACGTCGAACTCCTGGCAGTAGCGGGCGAGCAGCTCGAGGTCCTCGCGCGGATAGACCACCGCGGACGGATTCAGGGGATTGTTGAAGAGCACCGCCTTGGTCTTTGAATTGAAGACGCTTTTCAGCATGTCCTCATTCAACCGCCAGTGCGGCGGCTCGAGGCGGACCAGGCGCGGAATGCCGCCGGCCTGGCGGATGATCGGCAGGTAAGAATCATAGACCGGCTGGAAGCAAACCACCTCGTCGCCGGGCTGGACCACCGCGAGGATCGCCGAGGTCAGCGCCTCGGTGCCGCCGGAGGTCACCATCACCTCGCTCATCGGATCGAGCTTGAGGCCGTGCCAGTGACCGTAATGAGTCGCGATCGCCTGGCGCAGCTCCGGCAGGCCCATCATCGAGGGGTACTGGTTGTAGCCGTTCAGCGAGGCATCGGCCGCGGCGCGGCGGATGTCCTCAGGCCCGGGATCGTCGGGAAAGCCCTGGCCGAGATTGATGGCGTTGTTGTCGCGCGCGGCCTGCGACATCGCCTCGAAGATGGTGACGGGAAGGTCGGCAAAGACCTTGTTCAGCGAGGAGCTCTTGGTCGTCATCGCGAGGTCAGCCACCGACCTTGCTGGGAAGTCCCGCCGCCTTCCAGCCCAGCATGCCGCCGGCCAGATGTTTGTCGTAAGGAAGCCCCGCCGCCTGCGCCGCGAGCGAGGCCGTCACCGAGCGCTTCCCCGAGCGGCAGGCGAACACGACCTCCTTGCCCTGGGGATCGGGGATCGCCTTGGGATCGAAGGTCGAGAGCGGCACGACAACGCCGTAAGGATAGGCCTCGGCGTCGACCTCATTCGGCTCGCGCACGTCGACGAGCAGATAGCGCCCTTCCGCGACACCCTTGGAGACCTCGTCCGGGGTCAGATCCTGTACCTGGTTTGCCACATCATCCTCCAACGTCACGAGCCGCCTGCCGGGGCGATCCCGGCGGGCGGCAACCTTGCCTCTCGGCAGCCGAAAATCAAGCGCTACAAAGGCTTGACCTGCATGCCGCAAGTTAAAGCTAAATCGCAGCGACTTGAAGCGCGGCTTTCAGGATGCCTGAAACTCCTGCTTCGCATCCCACCACGCGCTCGGTGTCATTCCCCGCGAAGGCGGGGAATCCAGTACGCCGCGGCCTATCGATTCAACCACAACTGTCTCGGAGTACTGGGTCGCCCGGTCAAGCCGGGCGACGACAGCGGTGGAGCCGGACAGAGCGCGCCTCGGCTCTAGATCGTCACCTGAGTACCGACCTCGACCACGCGGCCGGAGGGGATCTGGAAATAGTCGGTGGCGTCGTTGGCGGAGCGGCTGAGCGAGATGAACAGCCGGTCCTGCCAGCGCGGCATGCCAGAATGGGCGGCGGGCTTGAGCGCCCTGCGCGACAGGAAGAACGAGGTCGACATGATGTCGAACTGCCAGCCGAGCTTGCGGGCGATCGCCAGCGCCTTCGGCACATTGGGCGATTCCATGAAGCCGAACTTCAGCGTCACCTTGGAGAAGGTCGGTGAGATCTGCTCCAGCCTCACGCGCTCGGCCGGATCGATCCGCGGTGTCTGCGCGGTCTCGATGGTGAGAATGACGTTCTTCTCATGCAGCACTTTATAGTGTTTCAGACTATGCATCAGCGCGGTCGGGGCGCTGAGCGGGTCTGAGGTCAGGAACACCGCGGTGCCGGGCACGCGCTGCGGCGGCCGCTTCTCCAGCATCGCCACGAGGTCGGCGAGCGGGAATTCGAGCTTGCGCGACTTCTCGAACAGCAGCCTGCTGCCGCGCCGCCACGTGTACATCAGGATGATCATGAGCGCGCCGAGCGCGAGCGGCACCCAGCCGCCCTCGAACACCTTGAGCAGGTTGGCGGCGAGGAAGGTCAGATCGAGGAACAGGAACGGCACGATCAGGGCGGCGGCAGCGAACGGCGACCACTTCCAGACCTTCCAGATCACGACGAATCCCATCATCGCCGTGACCACCATGGTCCCGGTAACGGAGATGCCATAGGCCGATGCCAGCGCGCTGGAGGAACGGAACAGCAGCACCAGCAGCACCACCGCGACCAGCAGAAGCTGGTTGATGCGCGGGATGAAGATCTGGCCCGAATGGGCTTCAGAGGTATGGCGAATCTCGAAGCGCGGCAGCAACCCGAGCTGAATCGCCTGGCGCGTCAGCGAATAGGCGCCGGTGATGACGGCCTGGCTCGCGATCACCGTCGCGGCGGTGGCGAGAACGACCATGCAACCACGGAAAAAGCCTTGCGGGAACAGCTGGAAGAACGGGCTCACGATCGCGCCGGGATCGCCGAGGACGAGAGCGCCCTGCCCCAGATAGTTCAGCGCCAGCGACGGCAGCACGATGAACAGCCAGGCGGTCTGGATCGGCCGCTTGCCGAAATGGCCGAGGTCGGCATAGAGCGCCTCCGCACCGGTGACCGCCAGGAACACGGCGCCCAGCGTCACGAAACCAATGATGCCGTGGTGGAACATGAAGGACACGGCGTAGAGCGGGTTCAGCGCGAACAGCACCTGCGGCTGCTCGATGATCGGGTGGATTGCCGCGATCGCGATCACCGCGAACCAGACGCACATCACGGGACCGAAGAACGCGGCGACGCGGGCGGTGCCACGCGACTGCACGGCGAACAGGCCGACCAGGATGATCACGGTCAACGGAACGATGTAGGGCTCGAAGTGCAGGGTGACGTCCTTCATGCCTTCGATGGCCGACAGCACCGAAAGCGCCGGCGTGATCACGGCGTCGCCGTAGAACAGGGCGCCGGAAATGATGCCGAGCAGGACGATGGTCGCCCCGCCGGTGCCGACCGCGCGCTGGGCCAGCGCCATCAGCGCCAGCGTGCCGCCCTCGCCATTGTTGTCGGCGCGGAGCAGGATCACGACGTATTTGAGCGTCACCACGACGATGAGCGCCCACAGGATCAGCGAGAGCACGCCGAGCACGGCCGCCGGCGTCGGCACCCCCTCCGCGCCCGAGGCGGCCATCACCGCCTCGCGGAACGCGTAGAGCGGGCTGGTGCCGATATCGCCGTAGACGACGCCGATGCTGCCGAGCGTCAGCGCACCGAAACGGGCGGTGGTGTGGGCTTCGCCATGCCCATTGGCCGCCGCCGTTTCCGGGGCGGAAATCGCTACGTCACTTGTCATGGGAGAGCCCAGTGGCCTCTAGAATGCTTCACTGCACAACGGCGGAAGAGCGCGCGGCTTATAGTCCTGCGCTGCCGGCATAGCCTAGCCCGATTTTGGGCCCTTGCCATGCGAAATTTGCATGACTTGACCAATTGCGTTCAGATGGTGACTTGGGTGCCGACTTCAACCACCCGTCCGGTCGGAATCTGGAAATAGTCGGTGGCGTCGTTGGCGGACCGGCTCAGCGCGATGAAGAGGTGGTCCTGCCACAGCGGCATGCCCGACTGCGCCGAGGCCTTGAGCGACCTTCGCGACACGAAGAACGACGTCGACATGATGTCGAACTGCCAGCCCTGCTTGCGGGCGATCGCCAGCGCTTTCGGGACGTTCGGCTGCTCCATGTAGCCGAAGCGCAGTCTGACCTTGGAGAACTTGTCGCTGATCTTCTCCATGCGGAACCGCTCGGACAGCTCGACCCGCGGCGTGTGCGCGGTCTCGATGGTCAGGACCACGTTGTGCTCGTGCAGCACCTTGTTGTGCTTGAGATTGTGCAGCAGCGCGGTCGGCACGAAGGCGGGATCGCTGGTCAGGAACACCGCGGTGCCCTTGACGATGTGCGGCGGGCGCTTCTCGAGGCTGCGGATCAGGTCGTCGAGCGGCACCTCGATCCGGCGCGTCTTCTGGAGCAGGATCCCAGTCCCTTTGCGCCAGGTCCAGATGGTCCCGGCCATGACCGCGCCGAACAGCAGCGGCACCCAGGCGCCCTCGAGCAGCTTGAGCAGATTGGCACTGAAGAAGCTGATGTCGACGACGACGAAGGGCACGATCACCGCCGCAGCCGTCGCGGCGCGCCAGTTCCACAGTTTCCAGATCACGACGAAGCCCATGACGCCGTCGGCGACCATGGTGGTGGAGACCGCGATGCCGTAGGCCGAAGCCAGATTGCTGGGGGTGTGGAACAACAGCACCAGCAGCATCACGCCGATCAGCAGCAGCCGGTTCACACGCGGCAGATAGATCTGGCCAGCATGGGTCTCGGAGGTGTAGCGCACCTCGAAGCGCGGCAGGAGGCCAAGCTGCACCGCCTGATAGACCAGCGAATAGGCGCCGGTGATCACGGCCTGGCTCGCGATCACGGTCGCCGCGGTCGCAAGTCCGACCAGCGGCAGCACCAGACTCTCGGGCACCATGCGATAGAACGAATGCTCGATCGCGCTGGGGTCGGACAGCACCAGCGCGCCCTGCCCGAAATAGTTGATCAGGAGCGCGGGCAGCACGAAGAACATCCAGGCCGACTGGATCGGCTTGCGGCCGAAATGGCCGAGATCGGCGTAGAGCGCCTCGCCGCCCGTCACCGCCAGGAACACGGCGCCCAGCGTGACCAGACCGATCGTGCCGTGCGACAGCAGGAAATGCAGCGCGTAATAGGGATTGATGGCCGCCAGCACCGACGGATCGTCGGCGATGTGCACGGCGCCCATCACCGCAAGAACGGTGAACCAGATCACCATCACCGGCCCGAAGGCCGAGGCCACCAGCGCCGTCCCCTTGCTCTGGACCGCGAACAGCAACACCAGGATGATGACGGTGAGCGGTACGACATAGTGGTCGAAGGCGGGGGTCACGAGCTTCAGACCCTCGACCGCCGACAGCACCGAGATGGCCGGCGTGATCATGGAATCGCCGATGAACATGGAGGCGCCGACCACGCCGAGCGCCATCAGAAACCAGCTTCGCCGCCCGAGCGCGCGCTGGCCGAGTGCCATCAGCGAGAGCGTGCCGCCCTCCCCGTTATTGTCGGCGCGCAGCAGGAGCAGGACGTATTTGGCGGTGACGACGATAAAGAGCGCCCAGAGAATCAGCGAGAGCACGCCGAGCACCATGACCCGCGAGACCGGCTCGCCATGGGCCGCGCCCCTGACCGCCTCGTGGAATGCGTACAGCGGCGAGGTGCCGATATCGCCGAAGACAACGCCGATGCTTCCGAGCGTCAGGCCCCAGAAACCCGACGTGACCGGCCCGTCCTGAGCGTCGGTCGATGTGATGCTCGCCGTCATGTGAGATGAGAAACGCTTCTTCCCGAGAATTGATCCGGCGCCTTTTGACCGTTCCGGCGCGCCTGTCAATCGGCACACCACCATAGCAGCCGCCGGGGCGGATGCTGTGACGGCGCAGCAACGATCGTTGTTAGCGCGACGACATGCCTCAGGTAAGATGGTAGCGCAAGTGCCTGGAGCCGTCCGCTCCGCGGGAAGCGGAACGGGGCTCGAGATTCTGGGTTTGACGCGTTTTCTTCACGCGAAACCGGCGGCCGCTTCGCGTGAAACGCTCTACGGCTTCAAATTCGGCGGCAGCGGCGGATCCTCGCGCATCAGCGTGATCGTCACCCGCCGGTTGGCCGCAAGCGAAGGATCGTCCGGAAACAACGGCTGGGTGTCCGCCTTGCCGGCGACGGCGAAGATGTGGGACGGCGGCAGGCCCTCGCGTTCGAGGATCTGACGCACGGCATTGGCGCGATCGGCCGACAGGTCGAAGGCGCCATAGTCGCTGCGGGTCGGCACGAATCCGGCCGCGGTGTGGCCGGCGATGGAGACACGGAGCGGCGTCGCCTTCAGCGGGATCGCGAGCTTCTCGATCAGACGGCGGGTGCGGTCATACGGCACCTTGGAGCCGTCGGCGAACATCGAGCGGCCATCCTGATCGACGATCTCCAGGTTGAGGCCCTGCTTGGTCTCCTCGAACATGATGTGCTTGGACATCTCGGTCAGTTCCGGCATGTCCTGCAACGCCTGGCGCAGCGAGGCCGCGGCGAGCGCAAAGTTGCGGTCGACCTTGATCTTCGCGCCCGACGTGCGGTCGCGGTCCTCCTGATCCGGCGTCGGCGTGTTGGAGGCGTCCTCGGGCTGGATGTGGTCGACGTTCTTCAGCCGCGGGCGGGTCGGCAGGCCGTCGGACTCGACGATACCGGCGTAGCGCGCCTCGCTCTGCACGCCGAATGCGTCGCGCATGGAGCCGGCGACGATCTTCAGCTTGTTGGCGTCCTGGGTCGAGAACGCGACGAGCATCACGAAGAAGCTCATCATCAGGCCCATCAGGTCGGCGAAGGTCACGAACCAGCCGTGACCGCCACCGTGAGCATCGCCGCGCTTCTTCTTGGCCATCTCTCTAGATCCCGGGCGGCGGCTTTACGCCGGCACCGGCTCGCCCTCGGCGTGACGATGCTTCTCCGGCAAATAGGCCAGCAGCATTTCGCGCACGAGCGTCGGGCTCTTGGAGTCACGGATCATCAGGATGCCGTCGATGATCAGCGTGCGGTTGGTTTCCTCGTCGAGCAGCTTGCCGTGCAGCTTGTCGGCGATCGGCAGACAGAACAGGTTCGCGACGAGCGCACCGTACAGGGTTGCGAGCAGCGCGGTCGCCATGAACGGGCCGAGCTTGGAGGGATCGGTCATGTTGGCGAACATCTGCACCATGCCGATCAGGGTGCCGATCATGCCGAAGGCCGGAGCGCAGTCGCCGATGGCGCGGTAGATCTTGCTGCCTTCGTCGAGGTGCATGAGGAAGTTGTCGCGGTCGCGCTCGAGATTGTCGCGGATGAAGTCGAGGTCGTAGCCGTCGGCGACGTAGCGGATACCCTTGGCCAGGAACGGCTCGTCGGTCTCGACCTTTTCGAGGCCGACCGGGCCCTGCTTGCGGGCGATCTCGGCGATACGGGCGAGCTCGTCGACGAGGTCGTGCGCCGACAGGCGGCTCATGGTGAAAGCGAACTTGGCGCCGAGCGGAAGGCCGTGCAGGAGCGCGCTGAGCGGAAAGCGGATCATGGTGGCCGAGACCGAGCCGCCGAAGATGATGATCATGGCATGTTCGGAGATGAACATGTGGAGGTCGCCGCCCATGAAGATCATCGCCGTAATGACGATGATGCCCGCAATGAGCCCGACGCTCGTCATGATATCCATGGGACACTCCAACGCGAACGCAACAACGGCCGTCCTGGCCGCTGGCGCGGCCCAACCCCGAACCGCATCGGAAACCCTAGAGCGCCCCCCTTAAAGCCGCGTAAAGGTTAAGTTGAGCCGGGGCGCCAGACCGACGCAGCGCGCTGACAGGGCGCCGGCTTTGCCCGCGACCGACGGGAATCTCAACACTTCGCTAACCATGATTGCGGGGCGCCAGGACGGCAGCTCAGGACGAAAGTCCGGTCAGCTCGAGGCTGAGTGCGCGCAGGCGCCTGCGGGCGCCGGCATCGTAGGCCTGCGGATTGGCGCGCGTCTCGTTCATGCCGTTGAAGAACATCCCGCTCTTGCCGGCGACATCGTCGCCTTCGACGAGGTGCAGGATCGCCGCACCGCCCTGCTCCACGGTCGAGATCGGCGTGATGCCGCCGGCGCGCACCATCGTGGTGTTCATGTAGGTGGCCGGATGCAGCGCGTTGACGGTGATGCCCATGCGCTTCAATTCCTCCGCGAAATCGATGGTGAACATGATCTGCGCGAGTTTGCTCTGTGCGTAGGCGCGCGAGCCGCTGTAGCCCTTGCTGATCATGACGTCGTCGAAATCGATCGGATGCTGACCGAGGGAGGCAACATTGACGACGCGCGAAGGTGCCGCGGACGTCAACAGCGGCAGCAGCAAGTGCGCCAGCAGGAAGCCCGAGAGGTAATTCACCGCAAAGCGCAGTTCGTAGCCGTCCGGACTCTCCTGCCGTTGCGGTCCGTCGTTCTGCGAGCCGATGCCGGCGTTGCTGACGAACACATCGAGACGCTGGTGATCGCGGATAACGGCCGCGGCGAGCTCTCGCGTGCCTGACATCGACGACAAGTCGGCCTGGTAGAATGTCGGCGCGGCGTGGCCGGCCTGCACGATCTGGTCGATCAGCGCCTTCGCGCGCACGGCATCGCGGCCGTGGATCAGGACCCTCGCACCTGCTTCGGACAGCCGGCGCGCGACGTAGCGGCCGACGCCGTCCGTCGAACCGGTGATCAGGACGGTTTTGCCAGTCATCTTCATTGTGCGTCCTCCGACTGCGGCCCTGCGCCACATCCGCGACGAGAGATCATGCAGTATTCTGTCGCCGGGCGGCATGCTCCATCGCAGGAGCCGTTTTGCCATGTTGACGCTGTTCGGTCTTCTCACCGCGCTGCCCGCGGTACTGGCGCTCCATCTGCTCGAGCCAGGGCTCGTCCTGCCGGCGTTCAGCGTGTTGCTGTTTGTCGAGGCGGGCTTTGCCGTGATCGCAGCGCGCTTGATTCATGTCCCAGATAACGCCGAAAACATCACCCTCTGGGATCTCGCCGGCGGCTTCACCCTGATCGGATGCGCCGCCGCAGTCTTCTGCGAGCCGGATCAGGCCGCCCTGCTTCTGACGGAACAGGGCGGCCCACGGCCGGCGTCGCGGCCGTAGATCGTTCGGTCGCCCCTTAGTGAATCTCCGCCGAACGCTTCAGCGCGGCCTTCAGCTTCTCCAGCGAGAAGTCGGGGCTGCGCGCGATCTCCAGGATCGGCGTCTCGCGGCGGCCGCAGAGTTCGGCAGCCTCAGGAAGCTTTGCGGCGATGTCGAGCGGGATCACGATGGCGCCGTGCTGGTCGGCATGGATCAGATCGTCGGACTTCACGGTCATGCCGGCGACGCGTACCTCGCCACCAAAACTTTCCGCATGCACCCAGGCATGCGACGGGCCGATCGAGCCGGCCAGCGCCTGGAAGCCCGGGGCCCATTGCGGGATGTCGCGGATCGAGCCGTCGGTGATGACGCCGAGGCACCCGAGCGCCTTGTGCACGTTGCTCTGCACCTCGCCCCAGAACGCACCGTAACCGACGTCGGGACCGTCGATGTCCTGGATCACCGAGATGCGCGGACCGTGGCCGGTGCCGACATATTCGTAATATTCGATGCGGCGCTTGGACTGCTCTTCGGCCGGCAGCGAGGACTTCAGCACCGAGCGGATCGCAACCGTGCGGGCATAGCCGACGATCGGCGGCAGGTCGGGAAATGGGCAAACCAGTTGCTTGGTGGTGTAGCCGATCAACCGGCGCTCGGGCGCCACGATCTCCATGGCATTGCAGATCGTCGGCGTGTCATAGCGGCCCAGCGCTTCGAGGACGGCAGCGGGCAGCGGCCCGGTCGCGGTATCAGTCACGGCGTTCTCTCCCAGATTGGCGGCCGCTGTTGGCGCGGTGCCGCCGGCACAGGGCGATATAGCCGAGATCGGGCTTCAACCCAACTCGGCCGCCTTCATGGCAGATATCCGCGAAAACCGCTCAGTGCATGATCCGGAAAAGTGCGTAGCGGTTTTCCGAAAAGATCATGCTCAAACAACGACCTAAAGCGCGATGACGATTCAGCCAAATCTCATCGTGCTTTAGTGCAGCCGTCCGGGCCGGTCGTCGTCGTCGTGCGGCGGCTCCGACAAATTGGCCAGCGTCGGCGCCGAAGGCGGCGACGGGACCTCGCCTCCCGACGGCGCGGTGGCCGCCATCGCCCGCGCCTGGTCGCGGTAGGATTTGTAGCCCAGCGGCAGACCGAGCAGATACAGCACCGTGCCGATCGACAGCACGTGCCAGGGATAGGCGATCAGGATAGCGATGAAGACGATTACCGCGACGAACGCCGGCAGCACCAGCTCGGGCGGCACGCGCATGCGCTTGGTCTTGCCGGAGAATACCGGCAGGCGCGACACCATCAGGAAGGCGATCAAGAGCGTATAGGCCGCCGTCACCGCCGCGGGCAGCCGGCCGAGATCGAGAAACGCGACGTAGATCGGCAGCAGCACCGTGATCGCGCCGGCCGGCGCCGGCACACCGGTGAAGAAATTGGCGGCGAAGGCCGGCTTGTTCGGATCGTCCATTGTGGCGTTGAAGCGCGCGAGCCTCAAGCCCCCGGAGATCGCGAACACCATGGCGGCGATCCAGCCGGCATTGCCGAGCTCGTGCAGCTGCCAGAAGTACAGCATCAAGCCGGGCGCGACGCCGAAATTGACGAAGTCGGCGAGGCTGTCGAGCTCGGCGCCGAACTTGGACTGGCCCTTGATCATGCGCGCGACGCGACCATCGATGCCGTCGAGCGCGGCCGCGAACACGATGGCGTAGACCGCGAGCGTCATCCGCCCCTCGATCGACAGCCGGATCGAGGTCAGGCCGGCGCAGATCGCCAGCAGCGTGATGACGTTGGGCACAAGCATCCGCACCGGAATCGGGCGGAACCGCCGGCGGCGGACGTCGGGATCCTTGAAGTCGTAGGGCGTCATGGCTCGTCCTTATCTCAATGCGAGATATAGCAAGCCCTGTTCCCCTCCGCCATTGCGGCGGAAGGCCCCTTTGGACTGACTATTGGTTAATTGGCGCGGTAGGCGCGGCTTGGGTCGTCCCCGGCAAGATCGGCCAAAATCGTCTCTCCGGCGATCGCGGTCTGCCCTTCCGACACCAGCGCCTTGGTACCCAGCGGCAGGTAGACGTCGAGGCGCGAGCCGAAGCGGATCAGGCCAAACCGCTCGCCCGCCCCGATCGCCTGCCCTTCCCTGACGAAGCAGACGATACGCTTGGCCACGAGCCCCGCGATCTGGATCACGCCGATCCGCGCCGTCGGCGTCGTGATCACGAGCGAGTTGCGCTCATTGTCCTCGCTCGCCTTGTCGAGCTCGGCGTTGATGAACAGGCCCGGCCGGTAGGCGATGCGGTCCACCCTGCCCGCGATCGGGCTACGGTTCACGTGGCAGTTGAACACGCTCATGAACACCGAGATGCGCGGCAGCGGCCGGTCGCCGAGCCCGAGCTCGGCCGGCGGCAGCGCCATGGTGATCATCGAGACGCGGCCGTCGGCCGGCGACACCACGAGCCCCTCGCGCACCGGCGTCACGCGCACGGGGTCACGGAAGAACAGCGCGCACCACACGGTCAGGATCGTGCCGATCCACCCGAGCGGCGACCACAGCCAGAACAGGATCAGGCTTGCCAGCGCAAAGCCGCCAATGAAGGGATAGCCCTCCTTGTGGATCGGCGGGATCTGACGCTGGATCGAATCGAGGATGGACATCGCTATCTGCCGCCTGGGAGTTGATGGCGCCGGGTCGCCCCGCGCGGTGGAGTTGTTTAGGCCAGAGTTGGGACCCGAGACAAGGTCACTCCGCGGCCGCTGATGTCGCGAGGGCGTCGTCGACCGGCGGCGGCTCCCGGTTGGGCGCCTCGCTGGAATCCGCCATCTTGGCCAGTTTCTCGCGTGCCGCCTCGGCCTCGCGCTGCCTGTTCCACATGCTGGCATAGAGGCCGCCCTGCGCGAGCAGCTTGGCGTGGGTGCCCCGCTCGGCGATGCGGCCCTGGTCCAGCACGATGATCTCGTCGGCTCCGACGATGGTGGAAAGCCGGTGCGCGATCACCAGCGAGGTGCGGTTCTTCGCCACGCGGTCGAGCGCGCCCTGGATCTCGTGCTCGGTGTGGGTGTCGAGCGCCGAGGTCGCCTCGTCCAGCACCAGGATCGGCGGCGCCTTGAGCACGGTGCGCGCGATGGCGACGCGCTGCTTCTCGCCGCCGGACAGCTTCAGGCCGCGCTCGCCGACCTGGGTCTCGTAGCCCATCGGCGCCATGCGGATGAAATGATCGATCTGCGCCAGCCGCGCCGCCTCTTCGACCTCGGCATCATCGGCATCCCAGCGGCCGTAGCGGATGTTGTAGCGGATGGTATCGTTGAACAGCACCGTATCCTGCGGCACCATGCCGATCGAGGCGCGCAAGCTGGCCTGCGTGACCTCGCGGATGTCCTGGCCGTCGATCAGGATCTTGCCGCCTGAGATGTCGTAGAGGCGGAACAACAGACGCGAGATGGTCGACTTGCCCGCCCCCGACGGGCCGACGATCGCGACCGTCTTGCCGGCCGGCACCTCGAAGCTGATGCCCTTGAGGATCGGCCGCGTCGGCTCATAGGCAAAGCGCACGTCGTCGAAACGCACGATGCCGGCGGAGATGACCAGCGGCTGCGCATCGGGCATGTCCTTGATCTCGGCCTCGCGTCCGATCACGCCAAACATCTTCTCGATGTCGATGATCGCCTGCTTGATCTCGCGATAGACCATGCCCATGAAATTCAGCGGCTGGTAGAGCTGGATCATCATGGCATTGACCAGCACGAAATCGCCGACCGTGTTGGTGCCGTTGCGCACGCCGATCGCGCACATCAGCATGGTTGCGGTCAGCCCGAGCGTGAAGATCACGGCCTGGCCAGTGTTGAGCACCGCGAGCGAGGTATAGGCCTGAACGCTCGACTCCTCGTAGCGCGCGACCGACTTGTCGTAACGCTGCGCCTCGCGCGTCTCCGCGCTGAAATATTTCACGGTCTCGTAGTTGAGCAGCGAGTCGATCGCCTTGGTGTTCGCCTCGGTGTCGGAATCGTTCATCTTGCGGCGGATGCCGATCCGCCACTCGGTCGCGATGTAGGTGTAGTACATGTAGACCGCGACCGTGATCAGCGTCGCCACCACGTAGCGCCAGTCGAACTGCCACAGCAGCACCGCCAGCAGCAGCGTGACCTCGACGATGGTCGGGATCAGCTGCAGGATCACCATGCGCACGATGACCTCGATACCCTCGCGGCCGCGCTCGAGCACGCGCGTCAGGCCGCCGGTCTTGCGCTCGAGGTGAAAGCGCAGCGACAGCTCGTGCATGTGGATGAAGGTGATGGTGGCGAGCTTGCGCACCGCATGCATGGCGACGCGAGCGAAGATGCCGTCGCGCCATTGCGTCAGCACCGCCATCAGGATGCGCGTCACGCCATAGCTTGCGGTCAGCAGCAATGGCGAGGCGATCACCCAGAGGTGCCAGTTGTCGGCCGCGACCGGCGCGGTGTTGGCGCCGGTCAGCGCATCCGTCGCCCATTTGAAGCTGAACGGCACGGTCAGCGTGATCAGCTTGGCGGCGAGCAGCAGCACCATCGACCAGACCACCCGCATCTTCAGGTCGAAACGGTCGCCCGGCCAGATATAGGGCCACAGATGCGCCAGCGTGCCCATCAGCGTGGCCCGCTCCAGCGATCCCCCTGCGGGAGGATCGGGAACGTCTGCGCCGTCGAACGATTGAGGTTGGTCCATCAAGAAGCCTGAAAGCCCGCCGGGTGCGGGCAGCGTTACGATTTGCGGTTTTCGCCCGTCATATAGAGCCTTCCCGATGCCAGCGCACCCCGCCAGATGGCGAATCTTTGATTGTTTGTCGCCATTTACCGGTAGATTTCCGGGTGATCCGAATCACCAATTGGGCTTGACGCCCCTGCGCTGCAATGCATCATGGCACCAATGAGCACGATCAAAACTGTCTGCGTCTATTGCGGCTCCGGCCCAGGAACCAATCCCAGCTTCACCGAAGGCGCCAAGGCGTTCGGCAAGGCTCTCGCCGAGAGCAACGTCCGCCTGGTCTATGGCGGCGGCTCGCTCGGCCTGATGGGCTCGGTCGCGACCTCCGTGCTCGATCACGGCGGCACCGTCACCGGCATCATTCCTGAATTCCTCCGGAAGCGCGAGAACGCGCTGACCCGCGTGCAGGAGATGATCGTCACCCCCGACATGCACGAGCGCAAGCGGCTGATGTTCGAGCGCTCCGACGCCTTCGTGGCGCTGCCGGGCGGCGTTGGCACGCTCGAAGAGCTGGTGGAGCAGCTGACCTGGAAACAGCTCGGCCGTCACGCCAAGCCGGTGCTGCTCGCCAACATCGACAATTTCTGGGAGCCGCTGTTTTCGCTGCTGTCGCACATGCGCCAGACCGAGTTCATCCGCGCCGGCCTTTCGGTCGACATCCTCAAGGCCGATCGCGTCGAGGATATTCTGCCGAAGCTGAAGGCGGCAGCGGCACAGATCGCCGAATCTGAAACGCAGCTCGCCCCGGAAGTGGCGCGCAAGCTCTAGCGCCTTACTCCGCCGGAAACGTCACCGCCTCGATCCGGTTGCCATCGGGATCGGTCACGAAGGCCGCGTAATAGCGCACGCGGTCATGTGGGCGGATGCCCGGCGCGCCGTCGGACGCGCCGCCGGCGGACAGTGCTGCGGCGTGAAACGCATCGACCTCGGCCGTCGTCTTCGCCCGCAGACAGATGTGAACGCCGCTTTCCGATGGGACGTGCGGCATCCCCTCGCGTAAGTTGATCCAGAACTCCGGATAGGCCTTGCCGAAGCCGACCGTCCGCGGCCGCACGACGAGGCGCGCGAGCCCGAGGGCCGCGAGCGTCGTCTCGTAGAATTTTGCAGAGCGATCGAGATCGGTGACGCCGACGGAGATGTGATCGATCATATAATACCCCCATCCGTCGTTGCCGGCCTCTCCCCACTCTCCGCTGTCATCGCCCGCGAAGGCGGGCGATCCAGTACTCCGAGACGCCGCGGCGTTACGGAGAAGCCACGGCGTACTGGATACCCCGCCTTCGCGGGGTATGACAGCCGTGCCAAGAGCTACGCCGGCGCCCCCGACTTCACCAGCTTGTAGATCACCGAGTCCATCAGTGCCTGGAACGAGGCGTCGATGATGTTCGGGGACACGCCGACCGTGGTCCAGCGATCTCCGTTCTCGTCCTCGCTCTCGATCAGCACGCGCGTGACCGCGCCGGTGCCGCCGTTGAGGATACGGACTCGGTAGTCGATCAGCGTCAGGCCCTCGATGTACTTCTGGTACTTGCCGAGGTCCTTGCGCAGCGCGACGTCGAGCGCGTTGACGGGGCCGTTGCCTTCGGCGGCCGAGATCAAGCGCTCGCCGGCGACGTCGACCTTGACCACTGCAAGCGCGACGGTGACGCGCTCGCCGTGCGAATTGTAGCGCTGCTCGACGTTGACGTCGAACTGCTCGACCTCGAAATAATGCGGCACCTTGCCGAGCGTCCGGCGCGCCAGCAGATCGAACGAGGCGTTGGCGGATTCATATGCGTAGCCGGCAGCCTCACGTTCCTTCAATTCCTCAACCAGCCGCGTCAGCTTGGGATCGCTCTTCTCGTAGGCAATGCCGGCCCGGTCGAGCTCGGCGATGACGTTGGAGCGTCCGGCCTGGTCTGACACCAGCACCTTGCGATGATTGCCGACCAATTCCGGCGGCACATGCTCGTAGGTCTGCGGGTCCTTCAGCACGGCGGAAGCATGAATGCCGGTCTTGGTGACGAAGGCGCTCTCGCCGACATAGGCCGCATGCCGGTTCGGCACGCGGTTGAGCATGTCGTCGAGGGTGCGCGAGACCTTGACGAGAGTTGCGAGCTTTTCGGGCGTGACGCCGATCTCGAAGGCGTCGGAAAACTCCTTCTTGAGCTTCAGCGTCGGGATCAGCGAGCACAGATTGGCGTTGCCGCAGCGCTCGCCAAGGCCGTTCAAGGTGCCCTGGATCTGCCGCGCCCCGGCGCGCACCGCGGCGAGCGAATTGGCCACGGCCTGCTCGGTGTCGTTATGGGCGTGGATGCCGACATGATCGCCGGGGATTTGCTTCGTCACCTCGGTGACGATGGCTTCGATCTCGTTCGGCATGGTGCCGCCATTGGTGTCGCACAGCACCACCCAGCGCGCGCCGGCCTCATAGGCGGCCTTGGCGCAGGCGAGCGCGAAGGTTGAATCCTCCTTGTAGCCGTCGAAGAAGTGCTCGCAGTCGAGCATGACCTCGCGCCCCGCGGCCTTCGCCGCCGCGACGCTGTCGCGGATCGACGCCAGATTTTCTTCCTTCGTCGTCTCCAGCGCGACGCGCACCTGATAGGCCGAGGACTTCGCCACGAAGCAGATCGCATCGGCCTTCGCTTCAAGGAGCCCGGCCACGCCGGGATCGTTGGAGACCGAGCGCCCTGCCCGGCGCGTCATGCCGAAGGCGGTGAAGCGCGCATGCTTGAGCTTGGGCTTGGTGCCGAAGAACTCGGTGTCGGTCGGATTGGCGCCGGGATAGCCGCCCTCGACATAGTCGATGCCGAGATCGTCGAGCATCGCCGCGATGACCTGCTTGTCGGTCAGGGTGAAATCGACGCCGTTGGTCTGCGCCCCGTCGCGTAGCGTGGTGTCGAACAGATAGAGACGCTCCTTGCTCATTGCGCAGCTCCGAGCGTCTTCTTCATCGTGGTGTTGGCGAGCCACTCGTCGTTGATGGTGATGCTGTTACGCTGCATGGCGACATAGCCGCGCTTGGCGAAGAAGTTTTGCGCGGTGTCGCTGGCATCGACCGACAGGCTGGTCGCGCCACGGCCGCCGGCGAGCTTTTCCAGCGCGTCCACCAGCATGGTCGCGATGCCCTGACCGGTCACGGCGGGATGCACATAGAGCATATGGATGTGATCGGCCCCGCGCAGCGAGGCGAAGCCGACGGGCGAGCCCTCCAGCGTGGCGACCAGCGTGAGATCGGCCGCGAGCCGCTTGCCGAACTCTTCGGTTTCCGCCGCCTCCATCCAGGCCTGCTGCTGCGCCTCGTTGTAGTCTTCGCCGGTCAGCTCCTCGATGCTTGCCGTGAAGATCGCGGCGAGAACCGGCACGTCATCAGGCAGGAACGGTCGCAAGCCGGGCTTTGGCAAAGTCTGTCCCATCGTCTTCACCACATCCCATAGAGTTTCAGCGCCAGCGCCACGGCGGCCGCGAGCAGCAGGATCTTCAGCGCGATGTAATAGAGCCAGTGCCGCGGGAAAGGCGTGTCGGGCCGCTTCATCGCGCGACCTCCCAGGTCGTCCCGTCCTTGGAGTCCTTGATCGCAACGCCCATCGCGGCAAGCAGATCGCGAATGCGGTCGGATTCTTTGAAATCCTTGCGGCTACGGGCGGCCGTCCGCTCCGAGATCAGGCGTTCGACTTCCTTGGCATCGACCCCGCTGGCCTGCTGCTTGCGCCCTTCCCACTGCGCAGCGCTTTCGGAGAGGAAGCCGAGCAGGCGCAACGAGCCCGCCAGCGCGCTCACGTCGCTGCCACGCAGGCCGTGCAGCGCCGCGATCGCCAGCGGCGTGTTGAGGTCATCGAGCAGCGGCTCGACCACGGACGCGGCCGGCTGGCCGGGCTCGGCGTCGGCCGCGACCCGATACCAGTCGTCGAGCCTCCTGGCGCTCTCCTCCAGCGACTTCAGGGTCCAGTCGATCGGCGAGCGGTAATGTGTCTTCAGCATGTTCAAGCGCAGCACCTCCCCCGGCCAGTCCGCAAGCAGCTCGTGGATGGTGACGAAGTTGCCGAGCGACTTCGACATCTTCTCGCTCTCGACCTGGAGGAAGCCGTTGTGCATCCAGTAGTTCGCCATGCGCTCCCGGTGGAAGGCGCAGCAGGTCTGCGCGACCTCGTTCTCGTGATGCGGAAACACGAGATCGATACCGCCGCCGTGGATGTCGAAATACTCGCCGAGATGCTTCCAGGCCATGGCCGAGCATTCGATATGCCAGCCCGGGCGACCCTGCGCAGCGATGCCGGCCGGCGACGGCCATGACGGCTCGCCCGGCTTGGACGGCTTCCACAGCACGAAGTCGGTATTGTCCTTCTTGTAGGGCGCGACGTCGACGCGGGCGCCGGCGATCATCTCGTCCAACGAGCGATTGGACAGCGCGCCATAGCGCGGCAACCCGGAATTGGCCGCGTTCATCGCCTGCGGCGAGAACAGCACATGGTCCTCGGCAGCATAGGCAAAGCCACCCTTGACGAGCCTTTCGATGATCTCGCGCATCTCGCCAATATGCTCGGTCGCGCGCGGCTCGACGGTCGGCCGGAGTGCACCAAGCGCATCGACGTCGGCGTGAAACTGCTTGCCGGTCTGTTCAGTGACTTTCCGGATGGCCTCGTTCAGCGGCAGGCCGGGAAAATCGCGCGCGGCGCGGTCGTTGATCTTGTCGTCGACGTCGGTGATGTTGCGAACATATGTGACATGCGCTTCGCCATAGAGATGGCGCAGCAGCCGAAACAGCACGTCGAACACGATCACTGGCCGCGCATTGCCGATATGGGCGAAGTCGTAGACGGTCGGTCCGCAGACATACATGCGGACGTTCTTCGCATCGAGCGGCACGAAGGTGCGCTTGTCCCGGCTCAGCGTATCGTAAAGGCGCAATTCCATATGGATACCCGTCGGCTGTTGGCCGGGCGTCCGAGGCTCTCAATGTTTTTGAGAAAAGACGGCTCCAGCCAGCGAATCGCTAGCTCGTAATCTCGCGGCAAATGCCACAAATGGCGAGGAGACCGTACATGCGGCCACATATGGGCTATCAGGCGCCCCCGCGTCAAGAGAGCCGCGAAAATCGCCGTTTTATCTCCGCAAAGCGCGGCCGTCCCGCCTTGATGGTTCATCATCCTTAACCTTTTGAGTTTACTTGGAACCCGGCGGTTCCCTATAGCCCCGGTGCACCCATGCGATCCCTGCTCGCGCTCGTCTCTTGTGCCTCCATCATCGCGGCATCCAGCGCGTTCGCCGAGACCCGCGTCTTCATCATCGCCAACCAGGCGGACGGCTACGGTGTCGACCAGTGCCTGGCCAAGGGTGAGAAATGCGGCGCACAGGTCGCGCGCACCTATTGCCAGTCACGCGATTTTGCCCAGGCCTCGGCCTACCGCCGGGTCGATCCCGACGAAATTACCGGTTCTGTCCCCAAAACCGGCGCAAACTGCTCCCATGGCCATTGCGACGAATATGTCGCAATCACCTGCCAGCGCTGAATTCTCTCGGAGCTGGCGGATCTTAGGACCAGTTTTCGGCCCCTGAAACGACGTGACGATACCGCAGGAAGCGGCTATTGGAGGGCGCGCGTCGGCCCCCAAAATCACGCTGGGCCGTGACCTCGCTAGAATGGCGGATATGCCTGAATTTTTGTCTCTCTCCCGTGCTCGCTCCATCCTTGCCTGCACCGTGCTTCTGAGCACGGTCGTGCTCGCCAACGGTGCTTTCGCGCAAGCCGGCCCGCCCGGCCCGCCGCCTCAGCCCGGCCAGAACGGGCTCGGCCCCAATCCGATGTGCGTGCGGCTGGAAGGCCAGCTCGCCGGGCTCGATCGTGGCGGCGGCGGTGGCGACCCCGCGCGCGAAGACCAGATCCGCCGCTACCAGGATTCCCAAGCCAAGCAGCAGGCCGAGCTCGACCGCGTCACCATGCAGGCCAAGCGCATGGGCTGCGATTCCTCCGGCTTCTTCTCGCTGTTCAACGGCCAGTCGGCGCAATGCGGTCCGGTCAACACCCAGATCCAGCAGATGCGCGCCAATCTGGACCAGATCACCGGCAATCTCGAACGCCTGCGCGGCGGCGGCCCCGGCGGCTTCAGCCCGGAGCGCGACAACCAGCGCCGCTCGGTGCTGGCGGCGCTGGCGCAGAACAATTGCGGCCCGCAATATGCCAACGCCGCGCAATCGCAAGGCGGCGGCAACTTCCTGAACAATCTGTTCGGCGGCGGCGGCAACAACCCCAACAATCCGCAAGGCATGCCGCCCTCCGATCTCGGACCGCAATCCGGCACTTACCGCACCGTGTGCGTGCGCACCTGCGATGGCGCCTATTTCCCGGTCTCGTTTGCCACCGTGCCGGCGCGCTTCCCCGACGACGAGAAGACCTGCAAGGCGCTGTGCCCGGCCGCGGAAGCCGTGCTCTACACCCATCGCAATCCCGGCGAGGACATGAACTCCGCGGTCTCCACCAGCGGCCAGCCCTACACGGCGCTGCCGACCGCGTTCAAATTCCGCAGTGAGTTCAACCCGTCCTGCTCCTGCAAGGCCGCAGGCCAGACCTGGGCCGACGCGCTGAAATCCGCCGACGACAAGGCGGCGGCCGAGCAGCAGGGTGACATCATCGTCACCGAGGAGAGCGCCAAGAAGATGCAGCAGCAGCGGCTCAACAAGGGCACGCCTGCGACTGCCAAGAAGGGCGCGGCTCCCGCGCCGACGACGGCCAGCGCGCCGGCTGCGGCAGCGCCTGCGGAGACCAGCACGGCCACCAATTCGTCGGAGAACAAGCCGATCCGCTCGGTCGGTCCGACGTTCCTGCCGCAGCAGCAGAAGTAGGCTCTAACCCGTCATGCCCCGCGAAGGCGGCCGCCAGGTGCGGCCGTTTCGCTGTTACTGCTTACCCTCGCGGCTCCACGGGAAGAGATTGGCCGGAAAGTCCGCTGCGTAGCGCTTTCCCTTCGGGGGCGGCGGCGGCTCGTCCGGTGGATTCGGATTCGGCTCGACCACCCGCCGATAGAGGTGCCAGGTGGCATGACCGAGCACCGGCAGGACGACAGCGAGACCGACGAAGAACGGCAGCGAGCCGATCACGAGCAGTGCCGCGACGATGAGGCCCCATCCGGCCATCGCAACCGGATTCGCGGCCACTGCTCGGAGCGACGTGCGGATCGCGTCGATCGCAGTCGCATGCCGGTCGAGCATCAACGGAAACGACACGACGCTGACGCACAAGGCCACAACCGCAAACAGGAAGCCACAACCGCAACCGACGATGATGAGCGACCAGCCTTCCGGTGTCGTCAGCACCCGCGTTGCGAAGTCGGGAATGCTTGCGGCCGCCGCGTGACCGAAGATCGTGACATAGATTGCGTTCGCCACACCGATCCAGGCCCCGAACAGGACCAGCAGGAGCACACCGAGCTCGACCATGGCGCCGAACGACGGTGCGCGCAGCACCTTGATCGCATCCCATGCATCGACCTCCTCGCCGCGCTCGCGACGCCGGCTGAGTTCATAGAGACCGATCGCGGCAAAAGGGCCGATCAAGGCAAAGCCGGCAGCCAGCGGAAACAGGAGCGGCAGCACCGAATAGCCGAGAACCATCCTGAACAGGACGAGACCGAGAACGGGATAAATCACGCACACGACGATCGCGTGGCTCGGCATCGCCTGGAAATCCTCCCAACCCAGGCGTAGGGCCTCGGTCAGGTCGGACAAGCTGATCTTGCGAATGGGATAGGAGGCCGCTTCGCCGAACAGGTGCCGCTTTATGATGTTGTCGGAATAAAGAGTGGCCATGGACACACCCTCCTCTGCTGAAAGTCGCGGCGGCAAACGGCGCGCTTTCCGGCCGCGCGTATCCGCCCTTATGTGCGGGAGACGCGATCGAGCCGAGTACGGCAGTTCCAGGCTCAACGAGGAAGGAGCTTAGCCGGACGAAACCCGTCGCGACCTGCGCCCCGAGCTTAGCGCGCGCGATCTGGAATGACCAGCGCTCCCGGCTGGGCGAATTGTGCGTCGCATATTTTGTGCGATGCATCACATCGAGAATGCGACCGAGGCTCGCCAGCTCGCACGGCAACATCGATCGCCCACGCCGCGTAAGCGTGTTGACATGCTATTGACGCCGGGTTCGCGGGGGATCATTTTAAATGCCTGGACGCCCCCAGCGGTCGCGGTCTTCCTCTTGAATATCGCGACTGGTTGAATGGGCGAGGCAAGAGGCGCGGCGATGGCGCATATGTCAGCATAGATGTCCGCGTAGAGAAAGTCCGCCATCGCGACAGACGTGAGCTCCGCCCTGGATTCGTATCCGTAGCCTTCGATGGCAAGGATGGATCAGGATGGCTGTCGCACTGATACTGCTTCTGGTCGCGATCGGCTCGGTGCTGTTTCACCTCTACAGCCCGTGGTGGTGGACGCCGATCGCCACGAACTGGGCCTATATCGACCACACCATCAGCATCACGTTCTGGATCACGGGCTTCGTTT
This sequence comes from Bradyrhizobium sp. LA6.1, assembly GCF_040547805.1. Classification (NCBI taxonomy): domain Bacteria; kingdom Pseudomonadati; phylum Pseudomonadota; class Alphaproteobacteria; order Hyphomicrobiales; family Nitrobacteraceae; genus Bradyrhizobium; species Bradyrhizobium sp. LA6.1. Next base: position 277,512 of record NZ_JBEPQK010000006.1, read on the forward strand.
TCGTCGCGGTCATCGCCTTCATGGCCTATTGCGTCTTCCGCTTTCACCACAAAGAGGGAAGACGGGCCGACTACAATCCGGAAAACAAAAAGCTCGAATGGTGGCTGAGCGTCGGGACCGGCGTCGGAGTCGCGGCCATGCTGGCGCCCGGTCTCGTGGTCTGGCACCAGTTCGTGACGGTGCCTGCGGATGCCACCGAAGTCGAGGTCATGGGCCAGCAATGGCAATGGAGCTTCCGCCTTCCGGGCAAGGATGGGCGGTTGGGCACATCCGATGTCCGCAACATCGCTTCCGACAATCCGATGGGGCTCAATCGTGACGACCCGCATGCGCAGGACGACGTCGTGATCGAGAACGGCGACCTGCACCTTCAAATGGGAAAGCCGGTCAAGGTTCTCCTCCGCTCGGTTGATGTCCTGCACGATTTCTACGTGCCCGAATTCCGCGCCAAGATGGACATGGTCCCTGGCATGGTGACCTACTTCTGGATAACGCCGATCCGAACCGGAACGTTCGATGTTCTATGTGCGGAGCTCTGTGGCGCGGCTCATTATCAGATGCGGGCCAAGGTCATCGTCGACGAAGAGCGTGAATATCACGCCTGGCTTGAGCAACAAAAGACGTTTGCCGAATTGTCGCCGGCAAGAGCTGTCGTGAAGGCGACGTACCAATCCGGTGGCAAGTAGCAGGCTGCCGCTGCGAAGATCGGGTGCACGAGGCCAATGCCTCACCCCCGATGGAAACGACCGAGGAGGTTTCTATGGTCGATATTCCATATGAAGGGATCGCAGGCATCCCGCCTGCCGAAGTACCTGAAGTCGAGCTCTATCATCCAAGGAGCTGGTGGACACGGTATGTCTTCTCGCAGGACGCCAAGGTGATCGCCATTCAGTATTCGCTGACGGCCTCGGCCATCGGGCTGGTGGCCCTGGTGCTGTCGTGGCTGATGCGACTGCAACTGGGATTCCCCGGCACCTTCTCTTTCATCGATGCCAACCAGTACCTCCAGTTCATCACCATGCACGGCATGATCATGGTGATCTATCTGCTCACCGCATTGTTCCTCGGCGGCTTCGGCAACTACCTGATCCCGCTGATGGTCGGCGCCCGGGACATGGTCTTCCCCTATGTGAACATGCTGAGCTACTGGGTCTACCTGCTCGCAGTCCTGGTGCTGGCCTCGACATTCTTCGTGCCCGGCGGCCCCACCGGCGCCGGCTGGACGCTATACCCGCCACAAGCCATCCTCTCCGGAACGCCCGGGCAGGATTGGGGCATCATTCTCATGATGTCGTCCCTGATCCTGTTCATCATCGGCTTCACCATGGGCGGACTGAACTACGTGGTCACGGTGCTCCAGGCGCGCACCCGCGGCATGACATTGATGCGCCTGCCCCTGACGGTGTGGGGCATTTTCACGGCGACCGTCATGGCGTTGCTGGCATTCCCTGCACTGTTCGTTGCCTCGGTCATGCTGCTGCTCGACCGTCTCCTGGGAACCAGCTTCTTCATGCCCTCCCTCGTCGAGATGGGCCAGCTGTCGAAATATGGCGGCGGCAGCCCGCTGCTCTTCCAGCATCTGTTCTGGTTCTTCGGCCACCCCGAGGTCTACATCGTCGCCCTGCCCGCCTTCGGCATCGTCTCGGATCTGATCAGCACGCATGCGCGCAAGAACATCTTCGGTTATCGCATGATGGTCTGGGCCATCGTGGGGATTGGTGCGCTCAGCTTCGTCGTGTGGGCGCACCACATGTATGTGAGCGGCATGTTCCCGCAATTCGGGTACTTCTTCGCCACCACGACGCTCATCATCGCGATCCCCACCGCGATCAAGGTCTACAACTGGGTGCTGACGCTGTGGCGCGGCGACATTCATCTCAGGGTGCCGATGCTGTTCGCCCTCGGCTTCATCATCACCTTCGTGAATGGCGGCCTCACCGGCCTCTTCCTCGGCAATGTCGTCGTGGACGTGCCCCTCTCGGACACCATGTTCGTCGTCGCGCATTTCCACATGGTGATGGGCGTGGCACCGATCATGGTCGTGCTCGGCGCGATCTATCATTGGTACCCCAAGGTCACGGGACGGATGCTGAACGACGTCCTGGGCAAGTTTCACTTCTGGGTCACCTTCCTCGGCGCCTACCTGATCTTCTTCCCCATGCACTATCTGGGACTGCTCGGGGTTCCGCGCCGGTATTTCGAACTCGGCGACACGGCGTTCATCCCGTCCTCGGCCCATACACTGAACGCCTTCATCTCCGTGGTGGCCTTGACCGTCGGCTTCAGCCAGATGGTGTTCCTGTTCAACCTTGCATGGAGCCTGTTCAAGGGTGAGGCCTCGGGCGGCAATCCGTGGCGGGCGACGACGCTGGAGTGGCAGACGCCGGAGACGCCCCCCGGACACGGCAACTGGGGCAAGGAGCTCCCGATCGTGTACCGCTGGGCCTATGACTACAGTGTGCCCGGCGCCGCGGAGGACTTCATTCCGCAGAACCAGCCGCCGCGCGCGACGCAGCTCGTTCAGGGAGCTGCTTCGTGAGCGCCATCATCCTGTTCCTGGCTGTGCTTGCGGTGATCGCCGGATGGTGGCTGTCGCAGCAGCGGCTGATGGCCAAGCCCTGGCTGGAGGAAGGCTCGGTCGGTGACTTCCCCGGCGGCGATAGCATGACCTGGCCGGCAGCGAAGGTCGGACTAGGCGTGTTTCTAGCCGTCGCGAGCGCACTGTTCGTCCTCTTCATCAGCGCCTACTCGATGCGCATGAGCGTGGTGGACTGGCGGCCGCTGCCGGTACCGCGGCTGCTGTGGGTCAACACGGGCGTCCTGGTCCTGAGCAGTGTCGCGCTGCAATGGTCGTACGTGGCTGCCGGGCGAGACGATACCGAGAGCGTCAAGATCGGTCTGCTCGCCGGCGGAGCAACTGCCGTGATCTTCCTCGCCGGACAGCTCCTGGCCTGGCAACGGCTCGGGGCTGCCGGATATTTCGTGGCGTCCAATCCGGCGAATTCCTTCTTCTACCTGTTGACCGCGGTGCACGGGCTGCATCTGACGGGCGGCCTGGTGGCCCTCGGGCGAACCTCGGCCAAGGTGTGGCGCGGCACCGAGATCGCCGACATGCGCTTGAGCGTGGAGCTGTGCGCCATCTACTGGCACTTCCTGCTGTTGGTCTGGCTTGTCCTGCTCGGGCTTCTCACGGGCTGGACCGACGACTTCGTCAACATCTGCCGTCAATTGCTGAGCTAGGGAGGCGAGACCAGATGGCTGAAACCGTGCTGACACATTCGGGCCAATCGCCTGCGCGGCTTGAAGGCTGGCGCGGCATCGCCGCCGACTGGGCGTCCGATCAGCGCGCCTTCAAGAACGTGTCCTGGGGCAAGGCCATGATGTGGATCTTCCTCCTCAGCGACACCTTCATCTTCAGTTGCTTCCTGCTCTCCTACATGACGGCGCGCATGTCCACGACCGTGCCGTGGCCGAATCCCAGCGAAGTCTTCGCCCTCAATATCGGGGGCCACCACATCCCGCTGATCCTGATCGCCATCATGACCTTCGTCCTGATCAGCAGCAGCGGCACGATGGCGATGGCCGTCAATTTCGGCTACCGCCGCGATCGCGTGAGAACCGCAATCTTGATGCTGGTCACGGCGGCATTCGGCGCAACCTTCGTCGGAATGCAGGCGTTCGAATGGACCAAGCTGATCATGGAGGGCGTCCGGCCCTGGGGCAATCCATGGGGCGCGGCGCAGTTTGGCTCAAGCTTTTTCATGATCACGGGTTTCCACGGCACCCACGTGACGATCGGCGTGATCTTCCTGATCGCGATCGCGCGAAAGGTCTGGCGGGGCGACTTCGACGTCGAGAGGCGCGGCTTCTTCACAAGCCGCAAGGGCTATTACGAGATCGTCGAGATCATGGGCCTGTACTGGCACTTCGTCGATCTCGTGTGGGTGTTCATCTTTGCATTGTTCTATCTTTGGTGAGGTCGGCGCATGACAAACGCGGCGGTACACATGGAAGGCCAGCTCCACGCTCCGGCGCACGGCGCAGTCGCAACAGCAGCCGTGCACGCCAAGGGGCAACAGCACCCGATCAAGCTCTACCTCGTGGTCTGGGGCTGGCTGTTCGTCCTCAGCACGTGCTCCTACCTCGTCGACTACTTTGGCCTACACGGCTACCTCAGGTGGTCGCTGATCCTGCTGTTCATGGTGTTGAAGGCCGGCCTGATCGTCGCCGTCTTCATGCACATGGCCTGGGAGCGGCTGGCCCTCACCTATGCCATCCTGCTGCCGCCGATCGCGGTAATGGTGTTTGTGACCATCATGGTGCTCGAATCCGAATACACCCACTTGCTTCGGGTGATGTTTTTCGCAACCCCGTCGTAGCGGCAAGCTGATTTCGCACTGTCATGCCCCGCGAAGGCGGGGCATCCAGTAACCCGTGTCAGCAGTCGGTTCCTACAATGCCCGCCACGGAGTACTGGATCATCCGCCCCCGCGGATGATGACAGCGGTGGGGCGCCATCGCCTGCCCCGCCGCGCGGCTCGCATCAGCCCTCGAACGCGTCGATCGACGCCTTGCTGCCGCGTGAGACCAGTGTCTCGTCCGCCGCAGGCGACGGCTCGCCCTTGTCGCGAAAGCGGTTGGTGATGGGATAGCGGCGGTCGCGGCCGAAATTCCGGGCCGTCACCTTCACGCCCGGTGCAGCCTGGCGGCGCTTGTATTCGGCGACGTTGAGCAGATGATCGATGCGGGTGACCGTCTCGCGGTCGAAGCCGGCGGCGATGATCTTGTCGAGCGGCTCCTCGCGCTCGATCAGACGCTCCAGGATGGCGTCGAGCACGTCATAAGGCGGCAGCGAGTCCTGGTCGGTCTGGTTCTCGCGCAGCTCCGCCGTCGGCGGGCGCGTGATGATATCGGGAGGAATCACCTCGCCCGCAGGCCCGAGCGCGCCGTCGGGCTTCCAGTGGTTGCGCAGCGCGGCCAGCCGAAACACCTGCGTCTTGTAGATATCCTTGATCGGATTGAAGCCGCCGTTCATGTCGCCATAGAGCGTGGCGTAGCCGACCGACATTTCCGACTTGTTGCCGGTCGTCACCACCATCAGCCCGGTCTTGTTGGAGATCGCCATCAGCAGCGTGCCGCGGGTGCGGGCCTGCAGGTTTTCCTCGGTGATATCGGGCGGCAGATTCTTGAAGATGCCGGACAGGATGGTCTCGAAGCCGGTCACGGCTTCAGCGATCGGCAGCACCTCGTAGCGGATTCCGAGATGCCCGGCGAGCTCGCCCGCGTCCGCGATCGAGCTCGCCGCGGTGTAGCGATAAGGCAGCATCACGCCATGCACCTGGTCGGCACCGAGCGCATCGACCGCAATCGCCGCGCAGAGAGCGGAGTCGATGCCGCCGGAGATGCCGAGCAGCACGCCGGGAAAGCCGTTCTTGGCGACGTAGTCGCGCAAGCCCAGCACGCAGGCGGCGTAGTCGGCGTGGTCGCCCTCGGGCTGCGCGGCAATCGGCCCCGCGCAGCGCCAATCGTCGCCGTTCCTGGTGAAGCGCAATGTGGTGACGCTCTCTTCGAACGCCGGCAATTGCGCCGCGAGCGAAAGATCGCCGTTGAGCGCGAAGGAACCGCCGTCGAACACCAGTTCGTCCTGGCCGCAAACCTGGTTGAGATAGACCAGCGGCAGGCCGCTCTCGGTGACGCGCGCCACGGCGACCGAGAGGCGCACGTCGCTCTTGTCGCGGGCATAGGGCGAGCCGTTCGGCACCAGGATGATCTCGGCGCCGGTCTCGGCCAGCGTCTCGACCACGTTCTCGTAATCCTCGGACTCCTCCAGCCAGATGTCCTCGCAGATCGGCACGCCGATGCGCACGCCGCGCACGGTCACGGGACCTGCGGCAGGTCCGCGCGAAAACAGCCGCTTCTCGTCGAACACGCCGTAATTCGGCAGATTGCACTTGAAGCGCAAGGCGGCGATTTTTCCGCCGTCGAGCAGCGCGCAGGCATTATGGAGCCTGCCGTCCTCGACCCAGGGCGTGCCGACCAGCACCGCCGGGCCGCCGTCGGCGGTCTCGCGCGCGAGCGCCTCGATCGCGGCGCGGCAGGCGTCCTGAAACGCCGGCTTCTGCACCAGATCTTCCGGCGGGTAGCCGGCGATGAACAATTCCGGAAACAGCACGAGATCGGCGCCGTCGGACCTGGCTTGCGCGCGCGCGGCACGAACCTTCGCGGCATTGCCCTCGATGTCGCCCATGGTCGGATTGAGCTGGGCGAGCGTGACCGCGAATACGTTGAGACGTTCGGTCATGGCCGCCGCACTCCGCTTCAGAGGAACCCCAATCGCTCGATGATGGCGATGATCCAGAACGCGCCGGCCATCAGCAGCGCAACGCCCACCGCGGCCGAGCCCATGTCCTTGACCCGACCGATCTGCTTGTCGTGATCCATGGTCAACCGGTCGGCAAGCTTCTCGATCGCGGTGTTGAGCAGCTCGACCGTCAGCACGAACGCAACCGAACAGACCAGCTCGACCGCCCGCAGCGCCGTCGCGGCGACGAACCATGCCAGCGGCACCGACAGGATGAGCGCAAAAATCTCCTCGCGAACGGCCTGCTCCGACCGGAACGCGAAGGCCAGACCGTTGCGTGAATTGATCGTCGCCTTCCAGATCCGCAGCAAGGTGTTAGAGCCCCGCGGCGACCGGCATCGGCCTGGCCTTGCCGGCGCGTTCCTGCTTGAGGAGCTCCGCGATCAGGAAAGCCATGTCGATCGATTGCTCGGCATTGAGGCGGGGATCGCAGACCGTGTGGTAGCGGTCGTTGAGATCCTCGTCGGTGATCGCGCGGGCGCCGCCGATACACTCGGTGACGTCCTGGCCGGTCATCTCCAGATGCACGCCGCCGGCGTGCGTGCCCTCCGCCGCGTGGATCGTGAAGAACGACTTCACCTCCGACAGGACGCGATCGAACGGGCGTGTCTTGTAGCCCGACGTCGAGGTGATGGTGTTGCCGTGCATAGGATCGCACGACCAGACCACAACCCTGCCCTCGCGCTTCACGGCGCGGATCAGTCCCGGCAGATGGTCGGCGACCTTGTCGGAGCCAAAGCGGTTGATCAGCGTCAGCCGGCCCGGCTCGTTGTCAGGGTTGAGCACGTCGATCAGCTTCAACAGCTCGTCGGGCTTGAGCGACGGGCCGCACTTCAGGCCGATCGGGTTCTTGATGCCGCGGAAATATTCGACATGGCCGTGGTCGAGCTGACGGGTACGGTCGCCGATCCAGATCATGTGGCCCGAGGTCGCGTACCAGTCGCCGGTGGTGGAATCGACGCGGGTCATGGCCTGCTCGTAGCCGAGCAGCAGTGCCTCATGGCTGGTGTAGAAATCGGTCGCGCGCAGCTCCGGATGGCTCTCGAGGTCGAGGCCGCAGGCCTGCATGAAGTTGAGCGCGTCGGAGATGCGGTCAGCCAGCTCCTTGTAGCGCCGGGACTGCGGCGAATCCTTCAGGAAGCCGAGCATCCATTGATGCACGCTGCCGAGATTGGCAAAGCCGCCGGTCGCGAACGCCCGCAGCAGGTTCAGCGTCGCGGCCGACTGGCGATAGGCCATCAGCTGGCGCTGCGGATCCGGCACGCGCGCTTCCTTGGTGAAGGCGATGTCGTTGACGATGTCACCGCGATAGCTCGGCAGCTCGACACCGTTCATCTTCTCGGTCGGCGACGACCGCGGTTTTGCGAACTGGCCGGCAATGCGGCCAACCTTCACCACCGGCACCGCGCCGGCATAGGTCAGCACCACCGCCATCTGGAGCAGCACGCGGAAGAAGTCGCGGATGTTGTTGGCGCCGTGCTCGGCAAAGCTCTCGGCGCAGTCGCCGCCCTGGAGCAGGAAGGCCTCGCCGGCCGCAACGCGCCCCAGCGCCTTCTTCAGATTGCGCGCCTCGCCCGCGAACACCAGCGGCGGAAAGGTCGCAAGCTGCGCCTCGACGTCGGCCAAGGCCTTGGCGTCGGGATAATCGGGCACCTGTAGCACCGGCTTGCTGCGCCAGGACTCGGGCGTCCACCGCTCGGACATCGCAATCTCTCCGTGAAGTAAAAAAGCACAACCTGATCTGTGGGTTGCGAGGGCCGCCTTATACACAGCCCGGTCCCCGGCCGCCAGTTGTAAATCCATTTCGCACTGCAAACCCTTGCGGGGAAAGCCGAATTCGCATTTGCTGAGGGCTGGCAAGGAAACCGGCGGGACATCGGCTGCCCATGGACGCGGCGCGCGACGACGTTTTCATCGACGAGATCACCTTCCCGGCGACGGACGGGTATCCGCTGGCAGGCACCCTGTTCCTGCCGCGCGGCTCCAAACGCCATGCCGTGCTGATCAACTCCGCCACCGCCGTCCCGCGAAAGATCTATCGCGGCTTTGCCTCCTACCTCGCCCATCGCGGCTGCGCGGTCCTGACCTACGATTATCGCGGCATCGGCGATTCCCGGCAGCCGGCAATGGTCGGCTACAACCAGCCGAAATCGCTGGTCGGCTTCAAGGCCTCGATGTCGGACTGGGCCGCGCAGGACGTCACCGCCGCGGTGCGCTGGATGCGCGAGCGCTACACCACCCTGCCGCTCGCCTATGTCGGCCACTCCTTCGGCGGCCAGGCGCTGGGGCTGATCGACAACAACAGCGACATCTCACGCGCCGCCTTCGTGGCCTCGCAGGCCGCGACCTGGCAGCTGATGGCGTCGCCGGAGAAATATCGCGTCTACGCCTTCATGAATTTCGTCGGCGTACCGCTCGTCCACGCGCTCGGCTACGCGCCGGCCTGGGCCGGCATCGGCGAGGATCTGCCCAAGGGCGTCTTCCTGCAATGGGCCGACTGGGTCTCCAGCCCGCGCTATCTGTTCGACTCCAAATTACCGGCGCTGGAGAACTTCGCAAAGTTCAAGGGCGAGCTACGCGCGCTCTGCTTCTCCGACGATCCCTGGGCAACGCGGCCCGCGGTCGAGCTGCTTGCGAGCGGCTTCTCCGCGATCAAGCCGGAGGTGCTGACGGTCAAGCCGTCCGACGTCGGCGCCAAGGCGATCGGCCATTTCGGCTTCTTCCGCCCCGAGCACCGCGACACGCTGTGGCGCGGCGTGGCGGAGTGGATCCAGGGAGAGTGAGACTACGCGGCCGCCGCGGGCAGTTTGATGACGATCCGCAATCCGCTTCGTTCGCCCTCCGTGATGTTCGCAGCGTCGATCGATCCCTCGAGTCGATCGACAATCCGCTTGACGATCGAGAGGCCCAGACCGACGCCCTCGCCTTCCGGCCGCTGCCCACGGAAGAACGGCTCGAATATCCGGCCGATCTCTTCGGGGGACACGCCCGGCCCATTGTCCTCGATCCGAAGCACAGCCATGGCACAGTCCCGGTAAATCGCCACATCGATCCTGCCGCCCGCCGGCGTGAAACGGAGCGCGTTATCGAGAAGATTGCGGATCATGGCTGCGAGCATGACCGGCTCGCCGCGCACCGGAACAGACTCGGCCCGTTCGAAACCGAGATCGACGCCGCGGCTGATCGCCTCCCGCAGGAGATCGGCGATGACGCTCTTCGCCGCGTGATCGAGCTCCACAACCTCCCATTGCCCGCAATCGGTGGGCGCAGCGTCGTGTCGCGCCAGCGCAAGCAACTGCTCCAGAAGATGCTTGCTGCGACTCATGCCCTGCCGAAGCGCCGCAAGGCGCTCGCGGGCGGCCGGTGGCAGTTCGACGTGATCGAGATTCTCAGCCTGTACACTCAATGCCGTAAGCGGTGTGCGCAGTTCGTGCGCGGCGTCCGCGATGAACCTTCGCTGCTGCCCTATCATCTCGTGCATGCGCTGCAACAGGCCGTTGATGGAAGACACGAACGGATTCAGTTCGCTTGGGAGGTCGCGAAGCGGCAGGGCCGTCATGTCATCCGCACGCCGTGCGTTGAGTTCGTCCGCCAGCCGGACCATGGGCCGAAGCGATCCGGCAATGACAAAGGCGATCACCAGCATCAGGCAAGGGATCAGCGCGGCGATCGGAAGCACGGTGCGGAGCGCCATGTCACTTGCGATCTCATCCCTGACCCCCGTGCTCTGGGCCACGGCAAACCGGCTGCCGTCGGATCGCGTCCTCAGCACCACCCGGACCGGCTTTCCCTGTCGCGTTGCATCGCGCATCCCATCCTGAAGCCGCCACAACTGGCGCTCCTCGGGTGTGCCTTGCGGCGTCCTGCCCAGCTCCATCAGCCAGACTTCGGAGTTTTCATCGACCCCATGGAGGTCCTGAGCTCCGGTGAAGCCACCGCTCTGAACGAGGCCCGCGATCTGGATCAGCACGGAGTCCTGCGTCTCGATCGCCTCATCGAATGCCCACCGGTGTGCGAAGACGCCTCCGATGAGGCCGGTCACCAGCACGATCGTCGTCAAGCTGATGAACAGCCGGCCGCGCAGCGAGTTGATCATGGCGCGCGATCCACCATCCATCCCATCCCGCGCACGTTACGGATCGCCTCCGTGCCGAGCTTCTTGCGGATGGTGTGGATCAGGAATTCGACCGCGTTGCTTTCGACCTCCTCGTTCCAGCCGTAAAGCTGCCGCTCGAGCTCGCTCCGCGACAGGATGGTGCCGGGGCGCGTCAACAAAGCCTGGAGCAGCGCGAACTCGCGCGCGGTCAGGAGGGCCGTTTGGCCACACAGCGAAGCCTCGCGGGTCGCAGGATCGAGACTGAGCTTGCCGTTGCCAAGCACAGCGGGCGCACCGCTGCCCTCGCGGCGAAGCACCGCCCGCATCCGCGCCAGCAATTCACGTATCTCGAACGGCTTGACCAGATAATCGTCGGCGCCGAGATCGAGGCCTTCGATCCTGTGATCGACGCCGTCCCGCGCGGTGACGATAATGACCGGGCACCTGCATCCATTCGCGCGCAACTGCCGCAGGATATCCCGGCCGTCCGCGTTCGGCAGGCCGAGATCGAGCAGCAGCACCTCGTAAGACTCGGCTGAGGCGGCAAGCAGCGCGGACTCGCCATCCCTCACCCAGTCGACGGCGTAGGCAGCATCCTTCAGCGCCTGCTCGACGGCGGCACCGACCATCCTGTCATCCTCGATCAGTAAAACCCGCAAAGCTCGATCCTCGAAACCGCCGGGCCATCCGGCCGTCAAAATCATGACCGTTCCGACTTAGCGCAGAGTTAGGGAGCGCCAGCAGGCCCAAAATGCGGCGAAGGCCGCCCTGCATTGAAAATTCTCGTCCCTAAGCCCGGCCTAAGTCGCCTGCGCGACGGTCTCGCATCGCTTCGGCTTTGGGAGATTTGGGCGTGTCGCAATATTCAGGTTTTGGCGCAGGACGGATGCTGAACAAGGTTCCGGAGGTCACGGCGATCTTCTGGGCCATCAAGATTCTCTCGACCACGGTTGGCGAGACCGGCGCCGACTATCTCGCGGTTCATGTCGGCCTCGGCGCCAGCCTGACCGCGATCTGCATGAGCGGCCTGCTGGTCGCGGCACTGCTGCTGCAACTGAACCGCCGCGTCTACGTGCCCTGGATCTACTGGCTGACCGTCGTTCTCGTCAGTATCGTCGGCACGCAGCTCACGGATCTCCTGACCGACAAGCTCGAGATCAGCCTCTACATCAGCACAGCGGCGTTCGCTTGCGCGCTCGCCGCGACCTTTGCGGTCTGGTACGGCGTCGAGCGCACGCTATCGATCCACAGCATTGTGACGACGCGGCGCGAGCTGTTTTATTGGACGGCAATCCTGTTCACCTTCGCGCTCGGCACGGCCGCAGGCGATCTTGCCACCGAAGCACTTGGTCTCGGTTTCCAGCTCGGCGTCGCCGCCTTCGGGGTGCTGATCGCGGCGGTGATGATGGCCTATTATTTCGGCGCCAATCCCGTCCTCACCTTCTGGCTTGCCTACATCCTGACCCGCCCGCTCGGCGCCTCGCTCGGCGATCTGCTCTCGCAATCACGCGAGTACGGCGGCATCGGCCTCGGCACGATCCAGACCAGCATCGCCTTCCTGACCGTGATCGTCGGCCTCGTCGCCTGGGTGACCTTCGAGGGCGACGGCAGGCGCCGCGCCGATCCGGCGCAATAGCTTCAACCGCGAAATCCCGCTCTCTGCATGAAGCAGGAGCTCCACCAGGAGAAACCACATGATGAAACTGATTTCCGCCGTCGCCGTCTGCCTGCTGACGACCTTCACGGGCGAACCGCACATGCACGCGAGCCAGCACTTCACCTTCGTGCCGCTCGCGGTAGCCGCGACCGCAAAGCTCGGCGATCTCACGCAGTTCCGGAGCATCGTGGTCGACGTCGCCGCGTTGATCGACAAGGGCGACCTCCCCGCCGCCAAGACAAGGATCAAGGACCTCGAGACCAAATGGGACGAGGCCGAAGCCGGATTGAAGCCGCGCGCGGCAGCCGATTGGCACACCGTCGACAAGGCGATCGACCGCGCGCTGGAAGCGCTGCGCGCGGGCGCGCCGGATGCGGCGAAGTGCAAACAGGCGATCGCTGATCTGCTCGCGGCCATGGATACCGCCGCGAAGTCCTGACGCCTCTGCGCACCATCATCCCGTCAGCCGCGGATCCCGGTCCACGGCTGACGCATCAACGAGGACACCATGGAAGATCAGACCAAAAGCAGTATCATCAGCGAGAGCAAGGTCCCCGAGGTCACGCTCGGTTTCTGGATCATCAAGATCGCCGCCACCACGCTCGGCGAGACCGGCGGCGACACCGTCACCATGACGCTGAACTGGGGCTATCTGGCCGGGACCTGCCTGTTCCTCGCGGCCATGATCGTGCTGGTCGCGGCGCAGGTCCGCGCGCGCAAATTTCATCCGGCACTGTATTGGGCCACCATCGTCGCATCGACCACCTTCGGCACCACGATGGCTGACTTCGCCGACCGCTCGCTTGGCATCGGCTATACCGGCGGCTCGACGCTGCTCCTCACTTGTCTCGTGCTGGTGCTTGGCCTCTGGTATCGCGCCCAGGGAACGATCTCGGTCAACAGCGTCAGCACACCGCGCGTTGAGGCGTTCTATTGGGCCGCGATCACCTTTTCGCAAACACTGGGTACTGCGCTCGGCGACTGGATCGCGGATACCGGCGATATGGGCTATCGCGGTGGCGCATTGATCTTCGCGGCCGGACTCGCCGTTGTCGCAGCACTTTACTTCTGGACTCGCGTCTCACGCGTGTCGCTGTTCTGGGCCGCCTTCATCTTGACGCGTCCGCTGGGTGCGACCGTCGGCGACTTTCTCGACAAGCCGCTCGACCACGGCGGCCTGGCGCTGAGCCGGCCGCTGGCCTCGGTCGTGATCGCAGCTTTTATGCTGGTGTGCCTGCTGCTGATCCCGCAACGCGCGGGGCAGCATCCCGGTGACGCCCCGGCGCCAGAGCAAGCCTGAATGGCCGAACGTTAGCGAATGATCGTCGTCAGAGACGAGTAGCGCCGGTTCGGCTTGGCCTCGCCCGGCGCAAACTGCGCGAAGGCCTCGCTGACGCGGACCGCCGGCGGCGTGTCGCTGGCGAAGTGGAATTCCTTCGGCTTCGGCGCGTAGAAGCTGGCGCTGTAATAGGCGTCGTCGAAACGCGCCTCGCCGACGCCGAACAATGCGTCGCAGACGAACAGGAGCGCGTAGACTCCCGCAACCGCCGCAACGATCTCCCTGAGAACAGACATGTCGATGCCCCAACCTTTTGCAGGCAGGAAGCACGCCGGTTCCAAAGCCGAGGTTTAAGGCAGCGGCCTTCTTGTCCGCAGGGTTTGCCGCCGCTGAGCGGAATGCAGACAATTTTATCGATGTCGAAAAGAGAGCCCGCCTGACCGGACGATCAGGCGGGCCCAGGATTGGCCGATCGGGAGGTTATCAGACGGCCAGATTCATCCAGACAGCCTTGGGCTCGGTGAAATTGTCGAGCGCGGCGGTGCCGTGCTCACGGCCGAGGCCGGAGTCGCGCTCGCCGCCCCAGGGCAGGCGCACGTCGGTGTAGCCATAGGTGTTCATCCAGACAGTGCCCGCACGCGCCCGCTTGGCGAAGCGCTGGAGCTTGCCGATGTCGCGGCTCCACACGCCGGCGGCGAGGCTGTAGGCCGTGCCGTTGGCGATCCTGAGCGCATCGGCCTCGTCCTTGAACTTGATGACGCTGACGACGGGGCCAAAAATCTCCTCCTGCGAGATCCGCATCTCGTGTGCGACGCCTGCGAACACCGCGGGGCTGATGAAATAACCGCGATCGCCGACCTTCTCGCCGCCGGTGACGAGGGTCGCGCCCTCCTTCTGGCCGATGTCGACATAGTCGAGGATCGACTTCATCTGCTTCTCGGAGATGACGGGGCCGAGCGCCGTCTTGCGATCGAGCGGATCGCCGATCCTGAGCGACTTTGCGCGCGCCGCGAGACGCTCGACGACTTCGTCGTAAGCCTTCCCCTGCACAAGCACGCGGGAGCCGGCCGAGCACACCTGGCCGGCATTGAAGAAGATGCCTGAGGCCGCAGCCTTGGACGCCGCTTCGAGATCGGCATCGTCAAAGATGACGTTGGCCGACTTGCCGCCGAGCTCGAGCGAGACGCGCTTGAAGTTGCTGGCGGCGCCCTTCATGATTCCGCGGCCCACGCCGGGCGAGCCGGTGAAGGTGACCTTGTCGACGTCGGGGTGATTGACCAGCGCGTCGCCGACGACGCGGCCCGGCCCGGTGACGACGTTGAAGACACCCGCCGGCAGGCCCGCCTCGAGCGCGAGCTCGGCGATGCGCAGCGCCGACAGCGAGGTCAGCTCGGCCGGCTTCATCACGATGGTGCAGCCGCAGGCCAGCGCTGGCGCCAGCTTCCACATGCCGATCATCAGCGGGAAATTCCACGGCACGATCGCCGCGACCACTCCGACCGGCTCGCGCACGGTGTAGGTCAGGGCATCGTCGCGCACCGGCACGACATCGCCGCTGATCTTGTCGGCCCAGCCGGCGTAATAGATCAGCGTGTCGACGGCAGCCGGAAAATCCTGGCGCGTCGTCGCGGAGATCGGCTTGCCGGCATCGATCGACTCGAGCTCGATGATTTCTTCGGCGTGCTGCTTGAGCAGGTCCGCCCAGCGCAGCAGGATCTGGCCGCGCTCGGAGGCACGCATCGTACGCCACGGACCTTCGAAGGCCCGGCGCGCGGCTGCCACGGCGTGCTCGACATCGGCCTCGCCGCCTTCGGCGACGACGGCGATGACCTGCCCGGTGGCGGGATTGAGGGATTTGAAGGTCCGGCCGGAGCTCGCGGGGACGCGGCGGCCGTCGATGAGCAGATGCTGCGGCCGGGCCATGAATTCGGTCGCCGGAGAGTGCGCAAAGTCATATGCAACGGACATCATATTTCCTCCTGTTCTGGTATACCAGACTAGGCGCCTATTGGCTGGAGTAAATATGATATGGTTTGCAAATGGACGCCCCATATATGAAGCGAAATTCATAAGGAAGACCCATGCTTCAGATCGAGATCGAGGCTGTCTGGCGGTTTCGCCGGGAAGGCAATCCGCGCACCGTGGTGGTCATGATCGGCGTCCTCAACGAAATCCGGAAGACGGGGAAGATCACCAGCGCGGCCCATGACGCGCACCTCTCTTACCGGCATGTCTGGAATCTGATCGAGCAATGGTCCGAATTCTTCGGCACGCCGCTGGTCGAGACCCAGCGCGGCAGAGGCTCGAAGCTCACGCCATTCGGCGAGCGGCTGGTATGGGCGGGCGAGCGCATGCAGGCCCGGCTCGGGCCGCAGCTCGAAAACCTGGCGCAGGAACTGGCGAGCGAGATCAAGCCGTTCCTCGAACAGCGCCCTTCGGTAATCCGCGTTCATGCCAGCCACGGCTTTGCCGTGGCAAAACTGCGCGAATTTCTCGATCGCGAACCCGGCATCGGCGTCGACCTGCGCTATGTCAGCAACCAGCATTCGCTGGTCGCGCTGGCCCAGGGCGCCTGCGACCTCTCCGGCCTGCATCTGCCGCACGGCGCATTGCGGGCGCAGGGCATCAAGGCGGCGCGCGAATGGCTCGATCCGCGCGAGGATCGCATCATCAGTTTCGTCACGCGCGAGATGGGGCTGATGGTCGCGCGCGGCAATCCGCTGCGTATTGCCTCGCTTCAGAATCTCACCGGTCCAAAAGTCCGCTTCGTCAACCGCGACCATGATTCCGGCACGCGCCTGTTGTTCGACCAGCTGCTTGCCGCGAACGGCATCGACGAGAGCAAGATCAACGGCGCGCAGCAGATCGAGTTCACCCACGCGGCCGTCGCGGCCTATGTCGCGAGCGGCATGGCGGATGCGAGTTTTGGCGTCGAGGCGGCCGCCCGCCACTTCGGCCTCGATTTCATCCGCACCCTCACCGAGGATTATTTCTTCGTCTGCAAGCGCGCCTTCCTCGATACCGGGCCGATGCAACGCATCCTGGAGATCATGCGCAGCGCCGATTTCCGTGCCGCCGTCGCCACCCTGCCCGGCTACGTGCCGTCGGATACCGGCAACGTGACCGGCGTGAAGGCGTTTCTGGAGATGCACGCCGTGCGGTGATGCTCGGCTCGGCAATGATCTCGCGTCCCGCCGATGGGATGCGCGGCACGGGCACTATCGCCAGCGGCTGACCTTCGTTGGCTCACTCAAGCTGATCGTCAACCACATCTGACCCGGCGCGGCACCTTATTGCCGAGCGCTCGGACTCAGCAGGCAGGCCGCAAGCTCGGTGCGGTTGTGCACGCCGAAGCGTCGGCACAGGTTCGCGACGTGCTCCTTCACGGTCTGATCGGAAATCCCCATCTCGCGGGCGATTTCCTTGTTGGTCTGGCCGCGGCAGACCCGGATGGCGACGTCCGCGGATCGTGGCGGAAGCGATGCCGAGAGCGTCGCCACCGGCTCGGGGACGCGGATTGCGGCAGGATGGGCGTCGATCGCGCCCGCGTTCGTCATGTTGGTCAAAGCGAGCGAGCCGGCCCGACACAGCATCTCCATGCGCTGCCGCGACCGCATCGTGTAGGGCGCGTCCGTGTCGGTCGTCGCCGTAAACAGCACGCCGACGATCTTCTGCCCGCACCACAACGGGCCGCCCATGTTGTATGCAAAGCCCCACTCGTGCAGCATCTCGAAGGACGGACTGTGCCGCCATTGCTGCGGACCGATCACCGTTTCGCCGTCGACCGCGCGGCCTTGGGTCATGATGCAGTCGAGCACGGGGTCGCGCTTCCAGAAGCCGGCCCTGTAATTGTCGAGCAGGCCTTCTGCGACGTGCCGGCTGTAGACCAGTTCCGGTTCGAGCCCGTCGAGCAAATAGAGGCCGACGGTCGGCGATCCCGTCAATTCCGTGATCGCCGAGCAGCAGGCAATGCCAAGCGCGCGCACCGAGCGGCTCTCGGCGATGGACATCAGCCGATCTGCGAGCTGGCGCTCGGGCAGACCATCCAAATGCTCCTGCTCGGCTCTCACCGCCACTCCTCGCGCGAACGCGCGGTGCCCTCGGACACACGCGCGTCATTGCCGATTGTTATAGGCTTAAAATTTCTGCCTCGCCTGACCTTTGGTCAAGCGAAAAGAAGCGGCAAAACATGGCTCTCCCGGCCCAGCTTTGCGGCAGAGCAGCATGGCCAACACCCCCCATGATGGGGGATTGCTGCTTTAGCCGCCTCATCTCTAGCATCCCGGCCATTGGGATCGCGTAACGACGTTCGCGCGGTTCCGAAGGGGACATCTCGACACCAACGCGAGCCGTTCGTCGCGCGCACCAACAGTCTTTGGCGCGTGTGGGCGGAGTCTTGCCCGCGACCGGCGTCTGTTCCACCCGACCCAGATCTTCGCGTGCAGCAGCGTTGCGCGAAGAACCAACAGCCCGACGTGGAGACACCGACCATGAGCCCTTCCGTGCAACTCGCCGTAAAGCCTTCCGCGACCCCGACGGTGGCCGAGTTCCATGCGCGCCTCGACGCGCTGCTACCGCTGGTCGAATCCAGGGCGGCGGAGGCTGAGACACAGGGCTATCTGACTGACGACGTGGTAGCGGCGCTGCGCAAGGCCGGCATCTACACCATGCTGTTCCCGAAGGAGGTCGGCGGCGCCGAGCTTCTGCCTTACGACGCCATGACCGTGATCGAGCGGCTCGCTTACGCACACGCCTCCGCCGGCTGGTGCGCCATCGGCAACAACATGGAAGGCACGACGCTCGCCATCTACATCGAGGACGAAGGCATCAAGAAAGTCTTCGCGGGCGGCCCCGACATTACGATTGCCGGCAACGGCGTGCCGCGCGGCTTCGCCCGACCGGTCGATGGCGGTTACATGATCCGCGGTAACTGGGCCTATGGCAGCGGCATTCAGCACGCCGAGTGGGTCCATTCAGGCTGCTTCGTCACCGACGCATCCGGCAAGGACATGGTGTTCGGCCCGAACGGCCAGCCGAAGATCGTCGTCACCCACCATCCGCGCGCGACCATCAAGTTGATGGGCAATTGGGACGTGCTCGGCCTGCGCGCGACGGGAAGTTTCGACTACACTTTGAGCGAGGGCGACGAGTTGTTCGTGCCCACGCACATGACCTACGATTTTGACATTGGTGCGCCGCGCCGAGGTGGCGTGCAGGGTGCACTGGGGCTGGCAGGCTACAGCGCCTGGGCGCATTCCGCCTGGGCCGTCGGTGTCGGCCGCCGCATGCTCGACGAACTCGTCAAGGTAATCGTCCAGCGCCAGGATCCATTCGGCAAGTCGCGCGACAGCGCGAGCTTCAAGTTCCAGTTCGCGCAGGCCGAAGCTCGTTTCCGCGCAGCACGTGCGTTGGTCCACGAAACCTGGAAGGACGTCTCGGGGACTTGTGCCGGCGGTGAAAGTCCGTCGCTGGAGCAGATGACGATGATCAAGCTGTCACTGCGCCACGTCCACGACGTTCTGTCGGATGTCGCCACCTTCGCGCATCGCGCCGCGCGCGGCGCCTCGCTGCACAACACGCCGATGCAGCGGTTCTATCGCGACATCCATTCGGGCACGCAGCACATCCTGATGGCCGACCAGATCGTCGAAGAGTGCGGCCGTGCGTTGCTCGGCCTCCCCGGCCCTGGTGCGCAATGGACGGTCTTCGGGGTGACGGGCTGAGCAAGCGACCAGACACGAGGGCGTCGACGTGAGGACATCCCGCATCGTTGGCTTCTGCGGCAATAGTTGGCGCCCGGCGAAGTCGCGCATGCTGGTGGAAGCCGTCACCGCCGATCTTCAGGCGCAGCATGGACTGAAGACCACCGTCCTCGACCTTGTCGATGCCGGTTGCGGCATCGCCGGCTTCACCCGGACCGCACTCGATGACAATGCGCGCGCCGTCGTCGAGGCCATCGAACAGGCCGATGGCCTCGTGATAGGATGCCCGGTGTTCCAAGGCTCTTATCCCGGATTGTTCAAGCACGTATTCGACTTGATCGAACCCAGCGTGCTGCGCAACCGCCCGGTGCTGCTGACCGCGGTCGGCGGCGGCCTGCGCCACTCGCTGGTGGTCGAGCACCAGCTCCGCCCGCTGTTCGGCTTCTTCGAAGCCTGCACCGTTTCGACGGCGATCTACACCAGCAGCGGCGAGATCGTACCAGGCGAGCCGCTCGCACCAATGACGGCCGCGCGGCTCGCCAACGCCGTCGAACAATTCGCCTCACTTCTCAGCGGTCGCCAGGAAGCCGCCGCATGACTCACCAACGCCCGGCTCTGCCGCCTTCAACCGGAGACGACCATGCTTGATACCGTCAAACCCTCGCCCGATCTCACCGGCTTCTCCCGCGCGGAACATACGATCAACGGCGTGCGGACCGTCGTTCACAGCATCGGAAGCGGCCCGGCGCTAGTGTTCCTGCACGGCACCGGCACCTTCACCGGCTTCGAGATGGCGCGCGATTGGGCGAAGCGGCACACGGTCATCATCCCCTATCATGCGGGCTTTGGCGATTCCGGCGACGCCGAGACGATCGACACCGTCGAGGATCACGTCCTTCACTACATGGATCTGTTCGACAAGCTTGGCCTTGAGCAGTTCGACCTCGCCGGGTTCTCCCTCGGCGGATGGCTTGCCGCGGAGTTCGCGATCCGTCAGCCGCATCGGGTCCGCAAGCTGGTGTTGGTTGCGCCCGCCGGTCTTGTGGTCGGAAGCGCGCCTGCGCCCGGATTGTTCGAGATCGCACCGCAAGAACTGCCAGCCTATCTCGCGCACGATCCGGCCGCGGCACTCCGTTACTTTCCCAAGGCGCCCGATCCGGCCTTCGACGCCCGGCTTGGACGCGAGGTCACGGGCTTTGCCAAGCTGATCCGCAGCGAACCGCAGGGCAATCCCAAGCTCGCGCACTGGCTGCATCGAATCACGATGCCGACGCTGGTGCTGTGGGGGGCCGCAGATCGCTTGCGCCCGACCGCCCAGGCAGATGCCTGGAAAGCAGGGCTCCCCGACGCACGCGTGACGCTGGTGCCGGCGACCGGTCATCTCGTGTTCGAGGAAACGCCGTCTTCCGCACACTACGTCACCGATTTTCTCGCCGATTGATCCGCACACAACAGAGGACACCACCATGATCGAGATGCCTCCGGGCGTGACCCCTGCCAAAGAAGGCTTTGGCAACGTCATCTGGAACATTCTGGGCCAGACCTACACGCTGAAGCAGCATTCCGAGGCGTCGATGGCCTGGCATGCCGTGTTTCCGGATGGCACCTTCGTGCCGCCGCACGTGCATCCGACCCAGGATGAATTCGTCTATGTACTGAGCGGCCGCTACGACCTCTGGCTCGACGGCAAGGACTTTGTCGCCAAGGCCGGCGACCTCGTCCGCATGCCCAAGGGCATCCCCCACGGCATTTTCAACAAGTCGGGTGAAACCGCCACCAGCCTGTTCTGGGTCGCACCGACGCGGTCGCTGAAAGAGCTGTTCGAGCGCATCCACAATCTCCCCGATCCGCAGGAGGTCGTGCGACGTGCCGCCGAACACGAGGTCAACTTCCTGCCGCCGCCCGCCTGAGGCCACGCCGATTCCGTCGACACGCAAACCGCGAGAACCGATGATGACCATGCTGACAACAACTTGGACGTCCATCTCCGAGAACGACCGCCGTCGGATAGCCCGGTGGCAAAAAGGGATGCTGGCCCTCGCCATCCTCTGCGAGATCTTTCTCGCCGCCGACTGGTATGCCTTCGCGGCCGTACTGCCCTTCGTCTCCGAGAGCCTCAAGCTCAATCCCGCCGAGGCCGGGCTTGCGCAAGGCATCTTTGCGCTGACCTACGGTATCGGCATGGTGGTGTGGTCTCCGGTCAGCCGGTCGATGACAGCGCGCAACATGCTGCTGATCGGGCTTGCGGGCACTGGTATCGGCATGGTGCTCCAGGTGTTCGTACAAAGCTACACACAGCTCGTGATGCTCCGGCTCGTGATCGGCTTCTTCGACGCCGGCATCTTCATCGGCAACATGAAGTTGATCTTCGGCTGGTTTCCGCAAAGTCGGCGTGGCTCGGTGGTAGGCATCATCCTCGCCGCCTACAGCCTCGCCATCACCATGGATTTCGCGCTCGGCATTCCCCTGACGATTGCGACCGGTTGGCGGACCTTCTTCGCCGTGCTGGCAATCGGCACGCTGCTCGTTGCAGCCGTCGACGCACTCGTCGTCCGCAACGATCCGCGCGAGCTCGGTATCGACGGTTTCACCTGGGGCAACGAAACACCGCAGGAGCACCTGCCGCTCGGCGAGATCTTCCGCTCGAAATGGATCGCGGTCGGCGGCTTCGGCATCGTGGCCTGCACCTTCGCGATCGCCGGCACCGCCACCTGGGTGGTGCCGGCCTTCATCACAGTACAGCACATGCCGCCGGAAGCCGGCGCTGTCATCGGCACCGTCATGGGGTTGTCGCAGGTGCTATTCCTGGTGATTGGCGGCTACATGTCCGATCGGCTCGGGAAGCCCTTCATGATCAAACTCACCGCATGTCTCGCTTTCCTGACCGCGCTGATGTTCCTGTGGAGCGTGGTCACACCGATGTCGTTCTCGATGCTGGTGCTGTTTGCAGCACTCAGCGGTATCGCGCTTCTCGGCGGCGGTGCTATCTTCGCCCTGCTCAGCGAAAAATACTCCGACGCGCTCGCACCGGCCGCGATTGGATACGCCGAGGTATTTGGCATCTTCTCGGCCTTCGTGGCGCCCTGGATGATGGGCGCCATCATCAACGGCTCGGCCGGCTCGTTCACCGGCGCCTTCATTGCTTTCGCGGTGGTCGAGCTCATCATCGTCGGCCTTTTGATGATCCTCGCCCGCGAGGACGTCAGTCAGGGCGCGGTGGTCGGAAGCCCCGCGGAATAAGATGCAGCGATCAAGGGCACGGGGCTGAAGCCCGTGCTCTGGGGACCTCGACAAAAGGTCCATCTTCTGGGAAATCAGGCGCCCTCACCTTGTCCGCGGCGGGCAAGAGTGGCAATCTCGCATGCAAGTGCCCCAAGAGACCCCGTCATGCCGCGCGCGAGCGCCAAATCGCTTCCCCAGCTCAGTCTGCGCATCGACCTCGATGGCGAGGATCGGATCGGGCCCGGCAAGATCGAGCTTTTGGAGCAGATCCGCGAGCAAGGCTCGATCTCGGCGGCCGGCCGCGCCATGGACATGTCCTACAAGCGTGCCTGGGATCTCGTGGACGAGATCAACCGCATTTGCGGACATCCCGTGGTCGAGCCGCAGGCCGGCGGCAAGAACGGCGGCGGCGCGATGCTCACTCCCTTCGGCGAAAAGCTTGTCGCGCGCTACCGCAAGATCGAACGCGACGCCGCGCGCGCCGTGCACAAGGAGCTGGAAGCGCTCAAGAGCGACATCGGCCGTTCGCGGAAATCGTGAACGGACGGGCGCGCATGGGCGGGGAGCAACCCGGCCGCTGGCGGCTCGCTATCGCATCCAGCGTGGCAGGGGCAGATTTTTCTTGCGCAGGAATTCCGGGTTGAACAGCTTGGATTGATAGCGCTGTCCGCCATCCGCGAGGATGGTCACGATGGTTTTGCCTGGACCGAGGTCGCGCGCAAGTCGCATGGCTCCAACGATATTGATCGCGCTTGAGCCGCCCAACACCAGTCCTTCATGCTCGATCAGGTCGAACAGGACAGGCAAGGCTTCCTCGTCCGTAATCTGATATGCCGTATCGATGGGCGTGCCTTCGAGGTTCCGGGTGACACGGACTTGCCCGATCCCTTCGGTGATGGAGTCTCCTTCTGTCGTCAGCTCGCCTTTGGTGAACCAATTGTAGAGAGCGGCCCCCATGGGATCGCTGAGCGCAATCTTGATGCCGGGATTTCGCTCCTTGAGGGCTCGCGCGATCCCACCCAAGGTACCGCCACTCCCAACGGCACATGTGAAGCCGTCGATTCTTCCATCCGTTTGCCGCCAAATCTCAGGACCGGTCGTGCGATAGTGCCCCTCCCGATTGGCGACATTATCGAACTGATTGGCCCAGAAGGCACCGAGCTCCTCGGCGAGCTGACCGGAATAGCGCGCGTAATGACCCGGATTGGAATAGGGTACGGCAGGGACCAAGCGCAGGTCGGCACCGCACAACCGCAACATGTCCTTTTTCTCCTGACTTTGCGTGTCAGGCATCACGATCACGCTTCGATAGCCGCGTGCATTCGCCACGAGCGCTATGCCGATTCCGACATTGCCGGCCGTTCCTTCGACGATCACGCCTCCTGGCTCAAGCTTGCCGCATCGCTCCGCATCGTCGATCATGGCCAGCGCCGCGCGATCCTTGATCGAGCCGCCGGGATTGAGAAATTCGGCCTTGCCATAGATCTCGCAACCCGTGGCCTCCGACGGCATTCGCAGCCTGATCAATGGCGTGTTGCCGATAGCGTCCAGGAAACCCGTTCGAACATCGCTCATCGCTTGCCACCTCTACCCGCCCGCAACTTTAGGCTGGCGAACAGGCAAAACGATTCTCTAGTTCGGGCGACGCGTGCAACATTTCCGGCGCTCGACCGGCCCAAGCGGCAATTTCATTCTTAGGCGGTGTTTTGTTTGCGCCTTTGGCCCAAGCCGCTAGTTCGGCCGCACCGACATTTCCGGCATCGGCTGGGTCAGCGCTTCGCCGAGCAGACTCTGCTCGGCTTTCGGGATCGAGAAGCGCACCTTGAAGCCATCCTCGGTTTGAAGCGTAATGATGCGCTGGGTCGTATCGGTCGCCTGCTCGATCGCCCAGGACGCCAGCGGATAGGCGTAGCGCAGGCTCTGGTCGCCGTAGCGGGCCTTCAGCGCCGCCTCGAGCAGCCCGGGCAGCGTCATGATGAGGGCGCCGACCTGGTTGAGCGAGACACTGACCGCGGCGGGGTTGCCCGCCAGATCCTCGAAGCCCAGCGAGATCGCGCCGCCGTCGGACGCCACCTCGCAGGTCGTGAGCTGCCTCACCTTGATTTCCATCGTCAGTCCCGGAACACGGTTCGCTATATTCATCACGATATATCGATATGTCCACCCGCGTCCAGCCCTGCTTTTCTGGAATTGATCGAACCGGCCGCCATGGTCGGCCCGGCGAAGTCGTGATATATAGTTCGATATAACGAGGCCCCGAACGGCCCGTTTCTGCAAGGGAGCGCAAAGCCAATGAGTGACTACAATCTTCTCATCGACGGCAAGATGGTGCCCGGCGACCAGACCATGCCGGTTCTCAATCCCGCGACCGAAGAGGTGCTGGCGCAGTGTCCGCGTGCCTCGAAGGCGCAGCTTGATGCCGCCGTCGCCGCGGCGAAGGCCGCCTTCCCGGCCTGGGCCGCGACCCCGATGGCGGAACGCCGCAAGCTCGTGAACGAGATGGCCGACGTGATCGAGGCCAATTCGGGCGAGCTCGCCCACATCCTCACCAGCGAGCAAGGCAAGCCGCTTGGCGACGCCACCGGCGAAGTCCTCGGCATGGCCGCGTTCTTCCGCTACCTCAGCTCGCTCGAATTGCCGATGAAGGTGATCGAGGATTCCGGTGACCGCAAGGTGGAAGCCTATCGCCGCCCGCTCGGCGTCGTCGGTGCCATCATTCCCTGGAACTATCCGCTGCTGATCCTCAGCTTCAAGCTGCCGTCGGCCCTGCTCGCCGGCAACACGCTGGTGGTGAAGCCGGCGCCGACCACGCCGCTCGCGACGCTGCGCTTCGCCGAGCTGATCAAGGACGTCCTGCCGAAGGGCGTACTCAACTTCATCACCGACGCCAACGATCTCGGCGGCGAGATGACCAAGCATCCTGATATCCGCAAGATCTCGTTCACCGGTTCTTCCGCCACCGGACAGAAGGTGATGGCGAGCGCGGCGCAGACGCTCAAGCGCATCACGCTGGAGCTCGGCGGCAACGACGCCGGCATCGTGCTCGACGATGTCGACCCGAAGAAGGTCGCTCCCGGCATCTTCGAGGGCGCGTTCCAGAACTCCGGCCAGGTCTGCCTCGCCATCAAGCGGCTCTACGTCCACGAGTCCGTCTATGACGAGCTCTGCAACGAGCTGGTCGCGATCGCCAAGAGCACGGTGGTCGACGACGGCGCCAAGCAGGGCACCAAGCTCGGGCCGTTGCAGAACAAGATGCAGTACGAGAAGGTGAAGACGTTCCTCGAAGACGCGCGCAAGAACGGCAAGGTGGTCGCCGGCGGTTCGGCGATGGACCGTCCCGGCTATTTCATCGAGCCGACCATCGTGCGCGACATCCAGGAAGGCTCCAAGCTGGTCGACGAGGAGCAGTTCGGCCCGGTGCTGCCGCTGATCAAATACTCCGACAAGAACGATGCGATCCGCCGCGCCAACGCCACCACCTACGGCCTCGGCGCGTCGGTCTGGTCGTCCGACATCAAGCGCGCGCACGAGGTCGCAACGCAGCTCGAGTCCGGCACGGTCTGGATCAACAAGCACCTCGACATGGCCCCGCACATCCCGTTCGGCGGCGCCAAGCAGTCGGGCATCGGTACAGAGTTCGCCGAGGAAGGCCTCGCCGAATTCACCCAGCTCCAGATCATCAACGGCCCGCCGGCGGCCTGATCGGAAAACCGGGGCCGCGGCGGAAGCGTCGCGGCCCCAATTCTCTGCCGCCAAACGGAGGCCGACCATGTTCGATGCGCAATGCGACCTCGCCGCCCTCGTCTACGAGGCGCATCAGGACCCCGACACGGTCCTGCGCAGCTTCGCGGCGGATCTGAATGCGCGTGGCTTTCGCGTCGTCGGCATGGTTCAGGCCGGCCAATGCGCGGATTCGAGCCTGTCGGCCGTGCTGCTTCACAGCGGCGAGACGCTTCTGCTCGCGCAGGATTTCGATCCGGCCGTGCGCGGCTGCCGTCTCGATCTCGCGCGGCTACAAAATGCCGGGATGCGGATCACGGACGCCCTCTCGCATGGCGCCGATCTTGTCATCATCAACCGCTTCGGCAAGCGCGAGCGCGACGGCAAGGGCTTGTCCCATCTGATCGGACGCGCGCTCGACGCCGACATTCCCGTGGTGATCGCGGTCGGCAGAGACCATTTCGCCGACTGGATCAAGTTCGCCGGCGGCATGAGCGTCAGGCTCGGCTGCGAGCGCGACGCGTTGGAGGCGTGGTGGCGGAGCATCTCTACAAGCAACGCGAAGCTTGACGTCGGATCACATCCTACGGTGTGCAAAATTCTGAAGTGAACGATCTGAGCCTGCCGGACTCGCGTACTTGTCCGTGAAGTCCTCACAGCAGCGCGCCGACTTCCCCTGTCGCCGCCGCGCAGGCAGTAGTTTCCCGGAATATGGCCGACGGTCGGGCCTCTGATACGCTTGTGCGGATTCAACCCGCTCACCCCGACATGCCCTGGGATCCCGAAATGCCGGTCCGTCGGCTAAAGCCATCGCGCGTCCTCGGCGTCGAGCGCTTCTCGGACTTCGACGAGTTTCGCGCCAACGAGGTGCTCGGACTCGGCACCAGCACGCCGCTCCGTCCGCGGGAATTCTCGCTGTCTCGCGCCATCCTGCCGCTCCGCGACGGGCTCTTCGTGCTCCAGCGCTCCTTTGCACGGCGGTTTGAGGCCGAGATCGGCACGGACAACGGCATCGGCCTCGTTGTTCCCTTCACCTTTCACTCCATCGCCAATGGCCGCGAGGTCGATAGTTCGATGATCGCCGTCGTGCGCGGCAAAGCACCCGTCAAGGCGATCGAGCATCATCCGAACACTTACCTGATGCTGCGCTTCAACTCGGACATGCGCCATCGCGGCTGGGCGGATTTCGACACCGGCCTCGCCTATGTCCGCACGCAGGACGATCCGATGACGCGCCTGCGCGCGGCTATCCTGGAGATGTTCTCGCTGGCGTCGGCATGCAACGATCCCCGGCAATTCGAGCCGCTCTACCGCCCGATCCAGGAAACGCTGCTCGCCGGCCTCGACGCCACCCTGCTGCCGGCAGGCGCACGCACAGCCCGCCCCGGTTCATTCGACAAGCACCGCAAGCTGATCGCGCATCTCGACGACGTCGTTGCGCTGTTCGGCAGCAAGCCGCTCTACAGCGACGACCTCGCCGCCGCGCTCGGCGTGTCCGTGCGCACGCTCCAGGTCGCGACGCACGCGGTGCACGGCGTGAGCCTGCACCACTATCTGCGCCTCAAACGGTTGTGGGCCGTTCGCGTCCAGCTCATGACCGGGGGCGATGGCTTGACCGTCAAGGCCGCAGCGCTCGGCAACGGCTTCTGGCACCTGGGCGACTTCTCAAGGAGCTACAGACTGGCCTTCGGCGAAGCGCCGTCCGAGACGCTGGCACGCGGACGGCGTCCGTTGCATCTGGCCATCGGCGCCTGAGAGTGCGGATCGCCCCTCAGGCGTGACCGTTCTCCTTGCGGTGCCCGCTCTCGCTGATGCGGTCGACCCAGGCGATACCGATCGCGGAAATGATGAAGGTCAGGTGGATCAGCACCTGCCACATCACGCCGGACTCGGTGAAATTGCTGCGCGTGGTGCCGAGATTCCCGGCCTCGATGAAGGTCCTGAGCAACGAGATTGAGGAAATGCCGATGATCGCCATCGCGAGCTTGATCTTCAGCACGCTGGCGTTGACGTGGCTCAGCCATTCCGGCTCGTCCGGATGGCCGTTCAGGTTCAGGCGCGAGACGAAGGTCTCGTAGCCGCCGACGATCACCATGACCAGCAGGTTCGAGATCATGACGACGTCGATCAGTCCGAGCACGACCAGCATGATCTGCTGCTCGCTGGCGTCGAACGAGTGCGCAACCAGGTGCCAGAGCTCTTTCAGGAACAACAGCACATAGACGCCCTGCGCGACGATGAGGCCGACATAGAGCGGCACTTGCAGCCAGCGCGAGCCAAAGATGAGTTGGGCGAATGGGCCGATTTTCGGTCGCGGCCCGGCGTGCGCCGAAGGTGCTTTGGGTTCAGGCGTCATGGATCACTCCGGATTGCAGGCAGGAATTGTCGCCTCAGAGACTCGCGATGACGGGCGCGAGCTCGAGCGAACCGCGATAGATCATCTCGAAGGCGACGTAAACGATGATGGCGAGACCGACATAGGCGATCCAGCGCTGCTTCTGCAACACCCGGCCGAGCAGATCGGCGGCGACGCCCATCATCGCGACCGACAGCAACAGTCCGAACGCGAGGATGTAGGGATGCTCGCGCGCGGCGCCTGCGACCGCGAGCACGTTGTCGAGCGACATCGAGACGTCGGCGGCGACGATCTGCAACGCCGCCTGCCCGAAGGTCTTGCGCGACGCCGGTGCGCTGCCCGCGCTGCCACCGTGGCTCAACGCGAGCTCGGTGTGCGCGGACTGCTCGCGCAGCTCGCGCCACATCTTCCAGCACACCCATAGCAACAGCACGCCGCCGGCGAGCAGCAGGCCGATCACCTGCAGGAGCTGGGTCGCGACGCCGGCGAAGACGATGCGCAAGGCTGTGGCGGCGACGATGCCGACGATAATGGCGCGGCGGCGCTGCTCGGCCGGCAGGCCGGCGGCGGCAAGGCCGATGACGACGGCGTTGTCGCCGGCGAGCACGAGGTCGATCAGGATGACCTGGAGCAGCGCGGTCAGCGCGTCGGCGGTGATGAATTCAATCATGATTGATCATTTTTCAATGCGGACGGATCGAGCCATTGCGGCTTCTTCCGCTCGACCCAATCCAGGACCCTGGAGCGCGAGGCGCGCAACGCCGGGACGTCTTCGGCGAGCAGTGCGAGGCCGAGCGGCAGCATCCAGACTCCGAGCACCGGCAGGAAGGAGAGCACGCCGCCAACGATGAGCAGCGCGCCCGAAGGGATCCTCACCCAGCGGCTGGACGGTTTGAGCAAATAGGTGACGGTGTCGCCCATGCGCGCCGGCAGGCGGCGGACGAGCTTGTCGAGACGCGGGTCGCCACCGGCCATCTGGCGGGTGGTGACCAGGTTTCCTGTCGTCCGCTCGTCCGATGCTGTGCTCATGCTCACTCCTGCGTGGCGGCGCGCCGTTCAGTGCCTGCGCTGCCCGGCGCCACCGGCTTTGCGCGCGGCAGCACCAGCGTCAGCAGGCGCAACAGCTTGATCGCCTGCACTTCATGGGGATGCACGTCCTCGTCCGCAGCCGCGACGCGCTCCGACAGTTCCATCAGATGAGCCGACAGCGGCAGGTCCGAGACCGGACGCAACGTGTCGATCACCACATTGGCAAAGTCGGGCTCCTCAAGCCGTTCCGCCAGTTCGTCGAATATCGCAAACAGCCGGTCGTCACTCATGTGCGGCGCCAGTCCGCGATCCCTGATGAAGCGGATCACCTCGTCGCGCTCGACCGGCGAAACGCGCCGGTCGGCGACGGCGACGAGCGCGCCGGCGATCACCAACGCGACCGCAGCCTGCTCGTTCAGCCTGGACGGTTCCGTGATCTCGATTTCGATCGGATTTGAAGTGGCGGCGTCAGACATCGTAGCTCCCTTACGTTGCGAAATGACCGCGCGGGGCTGCGATGGGGACGATTGGGTCGGAGAGAACTCGAGAAGGCCCGACGATCGGCCGATCCATCGCATTTGCGCGGGACAGGTCATCCGACATCGCGAGGTTTTGCCGACATGGTCGGCGTCCTCGCCAGAGGGGCCCGGATTCTTGTTCGCTCCAGACATAAAGATGGGTGGGCCGGAATCAAGGTAGCCGGAGTGCGACCAGCCGCCGCATCGGGTTCCGTGTTGCAGGATGTGGTTAAGCAATAGTGCGCGTCTCTCCGTGTCCTGGACGCGCTGCAACGCCCTTCGCGTTGCTGCGCAGAGCCGAGACCCAGAAGGCCACGCATTCCGCCGCAATATGGGCCCCGGCTCAGCAGCGCACCGCCGAAGAGGCGCTGCGCTGCGTCCGGGGCACGAGACCGCCGTTTGACGCGCAACTGCATCAGCATCGTCACTGCGAGCGCAGCGAAGCAATGCAGACTGCCACTGGGGAAAGACTCTGGATTGCTTCGCTGCGCTCGCAATGACGGAAAGTGCGAATCCTACCCCACCCGCTCCACCAGATGCGCGCGCGACGGTGCGGGATCGAACTTCTCACCGAAATATTGCGTCTCGTGCGCCACCAGTCCTTCGCAGAATTCCATGATGCTGACGACATAGGACGGCACGCCGTCATAGGTCAGCACGAACTCGCTCACCCAGAGATCGCCGCCGCCGACGATCCGGCGGACCGTGAAGCGCTTCTTGTTGGGCTGCACGAACCGGCTTTCCTGAATCGTCCTGCGGCCGCGGATGCGCTCGCCGGACTGCGGATAGTCGAGCACGGCGTCCTCGCGGTAGATGTCATGCTCGGCCTCGAAATCATTCGCGTCCGACGCAGCCCAATGGCGCTGAAGGGCCGCCAGTATCGCCTGATCATCCATCGCGATCTCCCGTCTTGCGGTGTCTGCTCCCCAGATCGGGGCGCAGACAGCCGGCGACAAGACCGGCTAGCAACGTCTAACAACGACTAACGGGCCAAAAATCCGACATGGATGCAGATTGGCATTGCAGCGACCTGGAATCCGCCAGAGCCGCGCCGTCACGCCGGGGAACCCCATGGCCCGTTTGCTCTCCCTCAATGTCGGCCTGCCGCGCGACATCGCGTGGCAAGGCAGGACCGTGCATACCGGAATCTGGAAAGCACCCGTCAGTGGTCCGCGCAGGGTGCGCCGGCTCAACATCGACGGCGATGGCCAGGGCGATACCGCCGGTCATGGCGGCGAGCAGCGCGCCGTCTACGTCTACCAGCAGGACTCCTATCAATACTGGCAGGAGCACCTCGGTCGAGCGAACCTCGTCCACGGTCAATTCGGCGAGAATTTTACCGTCGAGGGCCTCGCCGATAGGGACGTCTGCATCGGAGACCGTTACCGGATCGGCTCTGCCCTGCTCGAGGTGACGCAGCCGCGCGTCACCTGCTACCGGCTGGGTATTCGCATGGAAGAGCCGGACATGGCCGCGCTGCTCGTGGCCCGGCTTCTATTTTCGGGTGATCGAGGAAGGCGACGTCGAGGCAGGCGGCGAGATCGTGCAGGTCGCCAGCGGGCCCGAGCGCATGAGCGTGTCCGAGATCAATGCGCTGCTGTATCTGCCCCCTCACCCGCGCGACCGCCTGGAGCGCGCGCTGAAAATTCCGGCCCTGAGCGGCGGCTGGCGTCATTCCTTCGAGGCGCTGCTCGAGCAGCAGCGCAAGGACACGACAGCGGGAAACGCCGGGCTCGGCCCGGCGTCGAGCCCGCCTCCGGCCTGGCGCGGCTTCCGGCCGTTCCGCGTGGCGCGCAAGATCGCCGAAAGCGGCAACGTGACGTCGCTGATCCTCGAACCCACGGACGGACATCCCGTCGCCGCCGCCCTGCCCGGGCAGTTCGTCGTCGTGCGGCTCGGCGCCTCCACGGCACCGGCGATGACGCGCAGCTATTCGCTGTCGAGCCGTTCCGATGCCGCGTCCTGGCGCATCAGCATCAAGCGCGAAGCCCACGGCGCGGCAAGCCAATATGTCGCCGACGAGGTCAAAATTGGTGACGCCGTGCAGATCGGCGCGCCACGCGGAAGTTTCACACTGCGGCAAGATGCACGGCCCGTCGTCTTGCTGAGTGCCGGCATCGGCGTAACGCCGGTGCTTGCGATGCTGCACGCGCTCGCCGCGGAAGCATCGACGCGAGAGGTCTGGTGGCTGCACGGCGCCCGCAACGGTCGCGAACATGCGTTCGCCGCCGAGGTGCGTGGGCTGTTGACTGGGCTGGCCCACCACCACAGCCATGTCTGCTACAGCGCGCCCGATCCGGGCGATCGTCTCAATGTGGATTTCGACTCGATCGGACGTCTGGACCTCCGGGTGCTTCAAACCCTCGGCGTCCCCTCAGACGGCGATTTCTATCTGTGCGGGCCGGCACCGTTCATGACCGATCTCTCGCGCGGGCTTGCCGGACTCGGCATCGCAGCGGATCGCGTTCACACCGAGATGTTCGGCGCGGGACCATCCCTGACACCCGGCATAGCGGCCTCCCCGCAGAAGCGGGCGCACTTGCCGGCCGGCGCAACCGGCCCGGGTCCGATGGTCTCGTTCGCCCGCAGCGGCCTCAATGTCTGCTGGGGACCGTCATATGCCAGCCTGCTCGAACTGGCCGAAGCCTGCGACGTTCCCGTGCGCTGGTCGTGCCGCACCGGGGTCTGCCACAACTGCGAGAGCGGGCTCGTGGCCGGCGCCGTCAGCTATGCGCCGGACCCGCTCGACGCACCTGCGGACGGCAATGTCCTGATCTGCTGTTCACGGCCCCAGGGCGACGTCGTGATCGATCTGTGAGTATCGGCACTCACGCCGGACATGCGAGAGTTCGAAGACATGGGAGAGTTCAATGCGACCTGACATGACGCCGGGAGTAACCTTCCCCGATTACGAGCTCAGCGACCACACCGGTAAGCACCGAAGGCTCTCCGAGCTGCAGGGTGGCGATCCGATGGTGCTCGTTCTCGGCCGCGGCGGCTTCTGTCCGAAGGATCGCCGCCAGGCCGAAGGCCTGCTGCAACTCCATCGCGAGATGGAGGTCGGCTACTGCCGGCTGGTCACGATCACCACCGACAACATCACCCAGACCAACGAATATCGCAGCGGCGTCGGGGCGCACTGGCCTTTCCTGTCGGATTCGCGGCGGATCGTTCAGAAGGATCTCGACATCGCCGAATACACCGATCCCGTCCACAATCCGATGATCCCGCATGTCATCGTGCTGGAGCCCGGCCTGCGCGTTCACAAGATCTATAACGGCTACTGGTTCTTCGGACGCCCGACCGTCGAAGAGCTGCGCCAGGATCTCCGGGCCGTCAGCATGAATTGCCGTCCGGACTGGGACATCACCGCGCCTGGGCTGAAGGCCCTCTGGGATCAGGGCCACAAGGAGCATTTTTATCCCTACGGCAAGGCTTACGTCGAAACTCTCGGCGAACGGGATTAGAACCACATTCCGGCATCTTCCGTTCGAACGAATGCCGACCCAGGAATGTGGATGATCCAGATGAAGACGATTCCCGGCGATCGCGCCGGCCGCATGGGTGCGCGCCAGATCTACGAAGCCCTGAGGGATCAGATTCTGACGCGGGTCTACGGCATCGACGGCCTGCTGCCGTCGTCGCGGGCGCTCGCCGGCGAGATGGGCGTGGCGCGCTCGACCGTGACCGTCGCCTTTGAACAGCTCGCCGCCGAAGGTTTCATCGAGACACGCCATGGCGCGCGGCCGCGCGTTGCCCGTGCCGTCGTCGAACGCGGACGCGGGCGCGCCGCATCGCGGCCCTCGGCGCGCAAGGTACGGCTGTCGGCCTTCGGCGAGCGGCTGCGGTCGGACCCGCCGCGCTGGATCGAGCCGCCGCGCGGGCTCATCGCCAACTTCCGCTATGGCGAGCTCTCGCCGTCGGATTTCCCGGTGCTGGCGTGGAAGAAGGCCGTGACGGCGGCGATGGCGCGCAAGCCCGAGCGGCTCGCCTATGACGACCCCTGCGGCGCACTGCGGCTGCGGACCGCGCTTCAGGGCTATCTGTGGCGATCGCGCAGCGTCCGCTGCGACGTCGATCAGATCGTTGTCGTGAACGGCTCGCAGCAGGGCCTCGACATCTGCGCACGCCTCCTGCTCGACGCCGGCGACCGCTTCGTGATGGAGGATCCCGGCTACCAGATGGCGCGGCACACTCTCGCGGCGACGGGCGCCGAGACGGTGCCGATCCCCGTTGACGCGGACGGACTGGAGACAGCGCGGCTCGACGGCATCGAGGCCCGGCTCGCCTATGTGACGCCGTCGCATCAATATCCACTCGGCGGCGTCATGCCGATCGGACGCCGGCACCAATTGCTCGCCTGGGCACGCAAGCACGACGCCTACGTGATCGAGGATGATTACGACAGCGAGTATCGCTACGACACCAAGCCGATCCCGCCGCTGCATGCGCTGGAGGGCAGCGACAACGTGATCTATCTCGGCACCGTCTCCAAGACGCTCTCCCCGACCTTGCGGATCGGCTACCTGGTCGTGCCCGCCGGGCTGCGATCCCTGTTCGCGGCCGCCAAGCAGATCATGGACCGGCACACGCCGCTGATCGAACAGCACGCGCTCGCTTCGATGCTCGAAAGCGGCGCCTATGACAGCCACGTCAGGCGCGTGCGCCGGCGCAACGCCGAGCGTCAGCAGGCACTGATCGGCGCGTTGCGCCGCCGGTTCGGAGATCGTGTCCGGATCGAGGGCACGGCGGCGGGCCTGCACGTGGTGGCATGGCTCGACGATCTGCCGCAGAAGCGCGAGGATGCATTGATCCAGGCGGCTCGCGCGAAGGGCGTCGGCATCTATCCCGTCTCTGCGTTGTTGGTCGGCCCAAGCCGGACGCCGAGCCGGACGCGGAAGACCGTCGGTCTCGTCATGGGCTATTCGGCGCTGGAGATCGCGCAGATCGAGAGAGGCTGCAAGCTTCTCGCACAGGCCGCCGCCGAACTGGACTGATTAAATCACGTGAAACTGGCCGTTTCGTATAGGCCAGATTTCGGCTATCTCCGCATCGAGAACGGAGACACGCCATGTACATCCCGCCCGCCTTCAAGGACGACGACATCGAGAGCATCCGCGCGACCATCCGCGGTGCGCGCCTCGCCAGCCTGGTGACGGCCACCGCCGAGGGCCCGGTCGCAACGCCCCTGCCGCTCTTCCTCGACGAGAGCGAAGGCGAGCACGGCGTGCTCTATGGGCATGTCGCCAGGGCCAACCCGCAATGGAAGCTGCCGCCGATCGGCGATGCGCTCGCCATCTTCAACGGCCCCGACGCCTATGTGACGCCGTCCTGGTATGCGACCAAGCAGGAGACCGGCAAGGTGGTGCCGACCTGGAACTACGTCGCCGTGCACGCCTACGGCCCGGTCGAATTCTTCCAGCAGCCGGAACGCCTGCTCGACGCCGTGACGCGGCTGACGAACAGGCACGAGGGCGCACGCGCCAAGCCGTGGGCCGTCAGTGACGCCCCCGCCGATTTCATCGCCGCGCAATTGCGCGGGATCGTCGGTGTGCGCATTCCCGTGGTTCGGTTCGAGGGCAAGCGCAAGATGAGCCAGAACCGCCCTGAGGCCGATCGCGTCGGCGTCGCGCAAGGTCTTGCGGCAAGCGAGGACGCGCATGATCGCGAAGCTGCCGCCCTGATCCCGCTTCCGGTCTGAGAGAGCGGGATTCTCGGTGCTGAGAGGCTTCACCGAGAGTCTCCGTGGACCATCAGCTTGCGCAGGAATGCGCGACGACGCGCTCGCCCCTCACAACGGCTTCCGCCAGTTTGCGCCCGACGTCACCGAAATCCGATAGGGCAAGATAGCCTTGCGCGTAGGCTTCCTGCGTCAGGCGTTCGAAGCGCTTGTCGTCTCCGGTCGACCATTGCTTGGCGATGTAGTCTGCCCCGGCTTTCCCGAAAATCTTGGGGTAGTGTTCCATGTCGTTCTGACGACGATAATAGTAATAGTCGATATGGGCGACGAACTGCTTCCGCCCCTCTCCCGCGCAACGCGATCCATAAGGGCGCTCGAACGCCAGGGCGGTCTCGCGGCGCAAGCCTGCGCGACCGTCCACGAAGATCTCTTCGTTGGAGCCATAACCCGGACCATCGACCGGTGCTGCTGGTTGCTGGGCTGTCTTCTGCGGAGCGAATGCCCAGGCGGCGACCTGCCAGATGACAAGCGCCCAGACGATGAACCAGGCGCGGCTCATTTGAAGCTCGCCGACGCCTGCTGCCGCGGCAGGCATACCGGAGACGGATCAAACAACATACCAGGCCCGGTGAACCAGAGAACGACGTCGCGGATATCCTCCGGGAAGTCTTCCTTGACGATGCCCTTTTGTTTGAACGCCTCGGCCAGCTGCGCCTTGACGCGAACGTCCAGCGGCGTGGAATACGCGGCGTTCGCCCGATCGCGCTTCTCTTCACTGCAGAACATGCCCATTCTCGGATTTGGGCAGTCGTAGATCTTCACCCAGCCCCGCGCATAGGCCTCCGTAGCCGCCCTCAGGTTCGCCTTCATGGTGTCGTCGCACGGCGACATCGCGTAAGCGGTGCTTGCCTGCAATGCGTCCATCCGCAGTGCGTCTTGCTTCGGGTCCTTGTCGCTTTGCAGGGTGTGCTCCGCTTCCCAATCCTTCCGCTGCTTGGCCTTTGAATGCTCATCGCCGAACGAGGAACTGAGCGTGGGCCTCAATTCACCGACCAGCGAAACGTGCGACACCGGAAATCCGCGAATCGCCCAGGAGACGCCCACGAACGTGGAGACGAACGCCATGCAGGTAAAAAGAACAAATCGGCTCATGATGCGCACTCAAAATTCGCGCGCAACCTAACCGTGTCGGCGTTAAGAGACGTATTAATGCGCGGGTTCCCGCAATGCAGGGTAAATGAACGTCTAAAACACGCCGCAGAAATGATCCGGACTTTGCAGAACACATCGCCGGGGAACCCAACACAGGCGATCTTGTTGGTGAACCTTACGCCACATCCTGACAGGAAGGCCGCATGTGCCGCTGGATCGCATACCGGGGCGAGACCACCTCGTTCGAGCCTTACGTCACCGAGCCCGAGCATTCGCTGATCGCGCAGAGCATCCGCTCGCTGCAGTCGACGGCGGGCTCGAACGGCGACGGCTTTGGTCTCGGCTGGTATGGCGAGCATCCGGAACCCGGCCTTTATCGCGAGACCCGTCCGGCCTGGTCGGACGAAAACCTGCGCTACCTCTGCCGCCATCTGCGCTCGCATCTGTTCTTCGCCCATGTGCGCGCCGCCACCGGCACGGCGGTGACGCGGCAGAATTGCCATCCGTTCGCCTGCGGTCAGTGGATGTTCATGCACAACGGCTTCGTCGGCAGCTGGAATCGCCTGCGGCGCAAGGTCGAGGCCCTGATCCCCGATGCCTACTACCCGTCGCGGCTGGGCACGACCGATTCGGAAGCCGTGTTCCTCGCCATGATGGGCGCGGGTCTCGACAGCGATCCCCTTGGCGCAACGCAAGCCGTACTGCAATCGCTGGTCGGCCTGGTCAACGAGGGCGAGCTTCGTGAGCGCCTGCGTTTCACCAGCGCGATCGCAAACGGCCGGGATCTCTATGCGTTTCGCGTCGCGGTCAACGATGCCGCCAACACGCTCTATTATCGCGAGGCCGGCGGCGGCCAGGTCGTCGTCGTGTCCGAGCCGTTCGACAAGGAAACGGACTGGACGGAAGTGCCGCCGAATCACGCGCTGGTCGCGCGCGCGTCCGAAACCGTGAAAATTGTTCCGTTCGACGTTGCAATTTCCGGTGGGTCCGACGCGGAACCGGCCCGCGTCAGGCGGATTATTGCCCGCAGGTAATACCACTGCCGGGTGGCCCTATGACATTTGCTTCAGACGTTTTGAAACTGCTGCGCCTCGATTCCTCCGATGACAAGCAGCACCTCGTCATCCGCTCTGCCGGCGGACGCGGCAAGGCGGCTGAATACTCCTTCGGCATCGAGGAGGAATACTTCCTTGCCGATCGCCGCAGCTTCGAGGTTGCGATCGAAACACCCAACGCGCTGTTCGAGTCGGCGAACTGGTCCACCGGCGGCCAGGCGATGCGGGAGATGCTGCAATCCCAGCTCGAGGTCGCCACCAACGTTCACGTCGATGTCAATGACGCCCGGGAGGAGCTGCGCTTCCTCCGCCGCGAGGTCGCCAACGTCGCCGCGCAATACGGCTTCGTCATCATGGCCTGCGGCACGCATCCGACCGCGGTCTGGCGCATGTCGCAGCCGAGCCCGAAGCCGCGCTACGAGGAGATGATCGAGGATCTGCGCAGCATCGGCCACCGCAACATGATGTGCGGCATGCATGTGCACGTCCAGCTGCCCGATCCCGAGAAGCGGATGGCGGTGATGCGGGCGATGCTGCCGCATCTGCCGCTGTTCATCGCGCTGTCGGCCTCCTCCCCGTTCTGGAATTCCCACAAGACCGGGCTAAAGGGCTACCGGCTTGCCGCCTATTCCGAGTTGCCGCGCACGGGCTTGCCCGAACTGTTCGAAACCAGGCACGACTACGACGAATATGTCGGCGCGCTGCAACGCTCCGGCGTGATTCCCGACGAGAGCCATATCTGGTGGGCGATGCGGCCGTCCATGAGGCATCCGACCCTCGAGCTTCGCGCGCCCGACACCTGCACCTTCATCGACGACGCCGTTGCCATCGCCTCGCTCTATCGCTGCCTGACACGCCATCTTTATCTGCGGCCGCATCGGTCGAAGGAGGTCACAGTGGTCGAGCGCGCGATTGCGGTCGAGAACAAATGGCGGGCCCAGCGCTACGGCACCGATTGCATCTTTGCCTCGAAGGATGGGCCGGTCACCATCTCGGAGCAGCTCGCCCGGATCATCGACGACGTCGCCGGGGACGCAGCCGCGCTGAACTGCGCCGCCGAGGTCGAGCACTGCCGGACCATCGTGGAGCGCGGCAGCTCGGCGGAATTCCAGCTTCGCGCCTATCGCGAGAATGTGGAGGACATCGGGGCGGTCTCGCGCTGGATCGCAGCCTCGACGATCTCGGGCGCGAGCGCTCCGATCGGAAGCGTTCGTGCGCCGTCATAGCGCCCGCGCAAGCTTGGCGAACGACAATGTCGCTCCTGAATTCGGTGATCGTGGAGGAACGCGTGAATCGCGTCACGTCTTGCGCTGGCTGCGGCCACGGACTTGTACCGCTGCTTTCGGCCAAGGGCCGCGCGGAGCTCAGCTGCCTCTGGTGCGAAGGCATCGACGCGCGAACGGTGGACATGGCGAAGTGGGCGGACAGCCCGATCGGCAAGCCCGAGCGGATCACCCGTCAGCCGTTCGAATGAGCGGTTTCACATGGCCAGCCGCCGGCCTTTGCTGATCGACGCGACCTGCGCGGCTGCACGCCTGCGCCGGGGCTTGCCGACAAATTAGACAAACCGCGCCCCGTCGTCGGGGTTGCGGGCTCGGCGATGAGGCCCAGGCAAGCCAGCCTAACGCGCCGTCTAACCTCAGGTGCAATCTCGATTTTTCATCGCGCCGTGCGGGGCCACCGGGCCCGCGCATCGCGCTGCATCTCGACTGGCCCAGAATTCGCAAGGCAGCGTCAGGCCTGATTCCCTGCTCCCACGAATTGGCGCAGCAAGATGCGTGCGCCCGGAGACCGGATGAGCGGTAAAGATCGGAGAGTGCCATGAACGTGCATGCCGCCGGCGATCTCAAATTTACCGGCCTCACCCATCCGAACGGCGCGCCGCTACGCCTCAACGCCCAGGATTTCGTGGCGATCGATCGCGACAGGAATGCCAGGTTCGAGCCGACGTACCGGCCGCAAGCCCTCTACAACCGCGCGAACGAGGGCTTCCACGCCAACAACGAAACCTTCCTCCTGCACGAAGTCGCGACGAACCTCCCGATCTACCGCCCGGACACCGGCCCCACCGATTTCCATCTTCATCTTCCCCCAGGCGGCTTTCAGCTCGTGCTGGTCACTTCGGGCGCCTTCACCTTCGACTACGACGGGCGCTTCTACAATGTCGGCCCCGGCGCGGTGATGTTGCAAAGCGCGATCGTCCACCGTCAGCTGTTCTACACCTGGTCGGGACTGTCGACCGAAGAAAACCTGAAGACGCCGCAGACCGTGGTGCCCGACCCGATCTCGATGGGCTACTCCGGCAAATTTCTCGAAGCCTTCGTGACCGATCCGACCACCTTTCCGAACCCGACGATCGTCGGTCCGGACCAGATCAACGAGGCCGAGACGCCGCGCGTGGCCTGGAGCCACCCGCTGCACAACCGGCCGGCCGACGCGGGCTTCTGGCTTCAGGATCCCCTCGCGCTGGACGCGCTGTTCAAGCCACTCGTCGACGGTCCGATCAAATCGGCCATGCCGGTCTACCTGCGCGATATCGGGATCGAGATTCCCAGCGGCCATCTCGTCAGCGGCCACATCATCGCAACCGACCCGCGTGGCCACTCACTCCTGCCGAAGAGCACTTCGACGGCAGCAGACGCCACATGTCTTGCCAAGGGCGAAGTCGCGATCTACCGCGTCATTCGCGGCACGGCCGAATTCAAGAACAAGGCCGGCGAGACGTTCGAGCTTGCGGCTGGCGACGTGGTGACGGCGGGCAAGAGCTCGATCAGCCTCGTCGGCCTCGGCGAGAACACGCAAGTGCTCCGCCTCGGTCTTCTAAAGGGCATGAACGACCTTTGCAGCTGGACGCCGACCCAGCGCGACGAGATCGACGGCCTCGCCGGCCAGATCATCACGCAGAAGGACATCCGCCCCCTGCGCATCGAGGGCAAGCCGGTTGGATATCTGTACGCGTAGCCGCACGAAAAGACGGCCCGCCGAAGCGGGCCGTCGCGATCTCATTGGCGCATTGATCCTTAACGCACTGATCCACCGTAGAGCTGCCGCTCCTTGCGAACTTCGTCCGCACCGTAGGGCTTGCTGGCGGGATCGAACGACTTCCATCCGGTCTTCTGCCAGGCGGCGCTGCGGTCACGCAAATTGACCGACGACTCGTTCAGGACTGCGTCAAGGCGGGATCGATCGGCATCTGCGACCCGCGCCGACACCAGCGTGCCTCCCCGACGCACGCCCTCGGCGTAGGAGTCCGCATCTTCCCGCGAAATGCCGGCCTCAGTCATCGCTCCGACGACACCGCCGGTTGCGGCTCCGGCGGCCGCGCCGACCGCGGTCGCGGCGAGCCAACCGGCCGCAACGACGGGTCCGAGGCCGGGGATTGCGAGGAGGCCGAGACCGGCGAGAAGGCCGGCAGTGCCACCCACGCCCGCACCGATGCCGGCGCCCTTGCCGGCACCTTCGGCGCGATCGTCGACGCCATCGCGGTCACGGTCCACCTTCTTGTCGGTGTTGAACCAGCTGTCCGAATTATTGGCGACGATGCTGATGTCCGAATGCGGCACGCCGGCAGCTTCGAGACGCTGAACCGCCTGCTGCCCAGTGCTGTAGTTGTCGTAAAGACGAGAAATTGTAACGGTCATTGTGTGTCCTTCTTATTTGCTTAATGGCTTACTTGGCCGAATTGACGTTGCCTTGAAAGTCGACGCTGACCGCGGTGGCAGATCCACCCTTGCTGGCATGGCCGCGCCAAACACCGTTGTCGTCCTTCTTCAGTTCGGTGACGTTGGCGTAGCCGGCATCCTCGATCTTCGACTTGGCTTGTCCTTCGGTGAAACTGTTGCGACCTGCGACAGGAGCGTCGGAGTTGTTTTGCCCCGCGCTGTTGACCGCGCTGTTGTTCGGTCCGGACTGCGCCGGTGGATTTTGTGCCGAGGCCGGAGCAGCTGCGAAGGCGGTGGCCGCCGCGAATAAAGAAATGCAAACGATAAACGATGGGCGCTTCATGATGGTCTCCAGTGTCTAAGGAGTGATCCAAGCCCCCATCAGAGCTTTAGTTCCTACGTCTCGCGCTGTGACATCTCCTTCACGCTCAGGTTCTGAAGAATATCATCCACGTCATCACCATGAGGATGACTGCAAGTCCCACACTCACACCCAGCAGCATCAACACGCTGGGACCGAGCTCGCCTTGGCGCGCTTCGAGCGCAGTCTCAACGATGCGGCCGCTCTTGTCTCGATCCATGTCATCTGGTCCTTGCATTCCGGGGAAAGGTCGACCGTTTGCCTGCGTCAGACCCGGCAGTGCTGCCCACGCCAAATCGTCCATGGATCTCAATCGGACCCTTGGTGGTTCGTTACTATTGGCAAACGGTGAAAGCCCGGGCTCGAGATCTGCGCTGGCTATCCAGGCAAGCGGCGTCCCGGAGCGGTCAGACAGGAGTTGATATCGGCAGCCATCTTGTTCCGGTGTGCCTTGCTCAGCAGCGCATCCCGCTCTGGGCCGGGTTCAAGGTGCGAGGCCTCTTCACGCAGCCTCAGTGCATCAGCTGCGAGACGCTCGGCAAGTGAATCCGCCTGACGCACGCGGTTGCGCTTCTCATTCATGACGAACGCCCCTGCGTTGGCATCGGAATCAAATCAGCGCTTTGCGGCTGCGGTCGCGAGACCGGCGGCGTCGCGCCATCGAGCCACTCCTGCGTCTCCGCGAGAGCGAGCCAGGCATCGCCCATGCTCCTGAACTGCTTGCGCGCCGCGTCACTGGCAGCGGATTCTTCCAGCGTCAGGCAATGCCCGGCATTCTGCCGAAGATGCTCGGAACGGCTCAGTTGGATATCAGCGCAGCTCGCGGGCTCGGCGGAGGTTTGCCAGGAGTTCTTGCACACAGGGCACCGCCACTGATTGACGAAGTTCCCGGTGGGCAAGTAGGTCGCATGCACGGGAGCCGCCACTATTCGTCCGCAGGCGGTACAGCCGTTGGGCCGTTGTGACGGGGATTGCTGTGTCTCGTCCTGAACCGCTTTCGCGCTCCAGCGGCGTTCGAACTTGCGGCAGAGATGCAGGGGATAGGAGATAACGTTCAATGCGCGCCTCCGGCTGTGGCGGGAGCGCGGCAGCGTCTCTCTGTCACCGGCGCCTGTCATGTCTGTGCGGGTGATACCCTGGATATGGTATCGCAAATGACATTCACCAGTGCGCGGCCCCGAGAAACCACCCCTTTGCCTCCGATCTACGTCAATGGCCGACTGCTGGCTGCATCCATTGGGGTTAGGAACATCTCTCCGTCCCTCCTGTTGCGTCTGCACGACATGATCCGTGAATGCGCATGCCGGGACGTCCGGACCAGCACTGTTCCGGGTCCCAAGAAGGCGAAATCGATCCCTGCTCGATGGTGCTGATCCGGTCTCCGAACCGCACCCGCGATGCACGGAAATCTCCTCCAGCAAGAATCCGGCGCCATCGCGGTCGTGATGCGATCAAGGGCGTCAATGCGGAAGCGTCCCTTCCCCACTCTCCAACAGCTGGCTGCAGTCAGCGAAAGTGTCACATGCGCATACTGAAAAAACGTTCGCCGTCGCTGGCGACTACGGCCCTTCGTACCCTGGCGGAATATCCAATCGCCTCCGCCCTCATCGCGACTGCTGGCCTGATGG
Organism: Bradyrhizobium sp. LA6.1; assembly: GCF_040547805.1. NCBI lineage: Bacteria > Pseudomonadati > Pseudomonadota > Alphaproteobacteria > Hyphomicrobiales > Nitrobacteraceae > Bradyrhizobium > Bradyrhizobium sp. LA6.1. The sequence continues at coordinate 320,990 of NZ_JBEPQK010000006.1, forward strand.
CCGGGGCAGCGTTCGTCAATCGGCGACTTGCCGACAAGGCGCAGCGCGATAATCCGCCCCAAGGGCGGTTCATCGACATCGACGGTGTTCGGTTGCACTATGTCGAGCGCGGGTCCGGACGCCCGCTGGTCCTGCTCCATGGCAATGGCAGCATGATCCAGGATTTCGAGTCGAGTGGCCTGATCGATCTCGCGGCCAAGGATTATCGGGTCATCGTGTTCGACCGTCCCGGCTTCGGGCACAGTCTGAGGCCGCGCAACGTGGTGTGGACGCCGGCGGCCCAAGCCGACCTCTTCAAGGACGCGCTTGCGCACCTCGGCGTCGACAAGGCGATCGTGCTCGGGCATTCCTGGGGCGCATCGGTTGCGATCGCCCTGGCAAGCAGACATCCCGCGATGGTCGAAGCCTTGATACTGGCGTCGGGCTATTATTTCCCGACGGCCCGCACCGACGCGATGATGGCGATGGCCGGGCCGGCCGTCCCCGGGTTTGGCGACATCCTCAGCCACACGATCTCACCAATCCTCAGCCGCCTGATGTGGCCGGCGATGCTGCGGCAACTGTTCGGACCCAAATCCGTCCCGCAAAAATTCGACGGCTTCCCCAAATCACTGGCGGTGCGTCCGTCGCAGCTTCGTGCGGGTGCCGCCGAAGCAGCCTTGATGGTCCCTTCTGCGATGCTGTCGGCAAAGACCTACGGCGAACTGGCCATGCCGGTCACCATCCTGGCCGGCGAGGACGACCGCCTCATCGACATCGACGAACAGTCCGGCCGACTGCATGACGAGATCAAGCACAGCAAGATGCGTCGCGTCCCGAATGCGGGTCACATGATCCAGCAATCAGATACGGCTGACCTGATGGCCGCTGTCGACGAAGCCGCGGCGGAAACGCTGCATTGAGCCACCTGATTCTCCCGAGAAGCATCTGGTCGCGGCACGATCCGAATTAGGAACGTCCAACACAGCGCTCAGTTGGCCCCGGTGTCTCCTGTAGTCAAAGGTCTTTCCATGTATCATCACGTCAAAAAGCTCATGTTCACAGTCCGGGTCGACGAGCCCGATCCCCGGTTCGGCAATATGCTGCTGGAGCAATTCGGTGGCGCCAACGGCGAGCTTGCGGCCGCCATGCAGTATTCCATTCAGGGTCTCAATTGCGAGGATCCTGACCGTAAGGATCTCCTCATGGATATTGGAACCGAGGAGTTGAGCCACCTTGAGGTCGTCGGATCGCTCGCGCGCCTGCACTTGAAGCCCATGAAGTTCGATCGCGAAGCGGCGGAAGCCGATCCCTTGATCGCGATTGCCGGAGGCGGCGGCGTCAATCTGTTCAACTCGCAAGGCAGTGCCTGGACGGCGGATTATCTCAAGATCACCGGAGAACTCGACGTCGATCTGCGCAGCAACATCGCCGCAGAAGCTCGGGCCAAGATCGTCTATGAGCGCCTGATCAATTTCTGTGATGACGCCGGCACCAAAGACGCCCTGCAATTCCTGATGACACGGGAGATCACCCACATGAAGGCGTTCTCACGCGCGCTGGAAAGCATGAACAAGCCCACGTTCAGCATCGGCCGCATCGCTCCGACGCCCGGTCTCGTGGACCAGTTCTTCAACGATTCGACAGGGTCCGGCGACAATGGCGAAATCGACACCAGAGGTCCCTGGAATGAAGGCGAGGACTGGGTTTTCATGGAATCACCGGCACTCCAGAACGGCGATCCCGGTGCGGCGCCTTCCATCGTTGCCGAGAGCTCGCCATCGGAACCGTCCGTTGGCCTTGACGACCTGCTGATCGATCAGCTGCGGGATCTCCTGCACGCGGAGAAGCAGTTGACCAAGGCATTGCCTCAGATGATCGAGGCTGCCCGCTACGACCAGCTCTCTGAGCTGTTCACCGTTCACCTGGCCGAAACCGAAGCGCAGATCGAGCGTCTCGACGAGTGCTTCGAACTTCTCGGGAAGAAGCCGCGCGCCAAGGCTTGCAAGGGCATGCAGGGGCTTGTCGAGGAAGGCGACGAAGTGATCAAGGAGGGCGCCAGGAAGGACGATGCCGCCGCGGATCTCGCGTTGATCGGTGCGGCACAGCGTGTCGAGCATTACGAGATTGCCGGCTACGCGACCGCCCGCAACCTGGCGCAGCAGTTGCGTCACACCGCCGTCGTCGCGCTGCTTTCCAAGAATCTGGCGGAGGAAGAGAACGCGGACCAGTTGCTCAATCAGGTCGCACGTTCGTTGATGTCGGTTGCGAAGATGCCCGCCGCCATCGAGCAGACCTTCGCCGAGGATGAGCCCGCCGGAGGCTAGGCCGGCCTTGAACCATTGACCACAAGGCAAGGCGGCCCCTGCAGGGGCCGCTGCGCCACCACAGCCGGAAAGGATCTAGCATGCCCCCGAAGATCAAAGAACATACCTGCCCGCTGTGCAACGGAACCGGCTTTCCCAAGTCCAAGGAGCCAGCGCACCCGGGCCGCAAGATCTATCCGGTCAAATGCGAGTCCTGCCAGGGCAAGGGCAAGATATCGGAGATGACGTGACGTGATCTCAGCGCTTTGAGGTCGCGCTGAAGGCCGGTCCTACTCCGCCGCCTGACGCACATGGCGCGCCGTCGGCGTGCGCATGGTGACGAGCTCTTCGGCCGCGGTCGGATGCAGCGCGATCGTCGCGTCGAAGTCGGCCTTGGTCGCCTTCATCTTCACCGCGATCGCGACCACCTGGGTGACCTCGGCAGCGCAATCGCCGACGATGTGGCAGCCGAGCACGCGGTCGGTCGAGCCATCGACGACGAGCTTCATCAGCACGCGGGTGTCGCGGCCGGACATGGTCGCCTTGATCGGGCGGAACGTCGTCTTGTAGATGTCGACGTGGCTGAATTGCGCACGCGCCTCGGTTTCCGTCAGACCAACCGTGCCGACCTCCGGCTGCGAGAACACCGCGGTCGGAATGTAGGAATGATCGACCTGCACCTCGCGCTTGCCGAACACGGTGTCGGCAAACGCATGCCCCTCGCGGATCGCAACCGGCGTCAGGTTGTGCCGGTGGGTGACGTCGCCGATCGCATAGATGTTGTCGACCGAGCTCTTCGAGAAATGGTCCACCGCGATGCCGCCATTCCCGGGGTTGATGGCGACGCCGGCCTTCTCCAGGCCGAGATTGGCGACCGACGGATGGCGGCCGATCGCGAACATCACCTGGTCGGAAGCAAGGCTCGAGCCGTTCGACAGATGCGTGGTGAATTCCTCGCCGTGCCGATCGACCTTCGCCACCGTGCAGCCGGTGAGAATGGTGATGCCCTGCTTCTCCATCTCGCTGCGGACGTGGGCGCGAACGTCCTCGTCGAAACCGCGCAGGATGTTGTCGCCGCGATAGATCACGGTGACGTCGGAGCCGTAGCCGGCGAAGATGCCGGCGAATTCCAGCGCGATATAGCCGCCCCCCTGGATCACGATCCGCTTCGGCAGCTTCTTCAGATGGAACGCCTCGTTGGAGGAGATCACGTGCTCGATGCCGGGGATCGAGGCGCCGTGGTTGGGCGCGCCGCCGGTGGCGATCAGGATGTATTTTGCGGTGATCTTCCGGTCGTTCTCGAGCAGGCGGACGGTGTGCTTGTCCTCGATCACCGCGCGGCTCTTGACGACCTGCGCGCCCGACTTCTCGACATTCGTCGTGTAGGCCGCTTCCAGCCGCGCGATCTCCTTGTCCTTGTTGGCGATCAGCGTCGGCCAGTCGAAGGTCGCGGGCGGAACGGTCCAGCCGAAACCGGCGGCATCTTCCAGCTCGTGACGGACATGCGATCCGATCACGAACAGCTTCTTCGGCACGCAGCCGCGGATCACGCAGGTCCCACCCATGCGGTACTCTTCCGCGATCATCACACGCGCACCGTGGCCGGCCGCGATGCGGGCGGCACGCACGCCGCCCGAGCCGCCACCGATGACAAAGAGGTCGACGTCGAATTCAGCCATTGTCCACTCCGACCTCTTCTTTCAGCGCATGATCCGGAGAAGTGTGCAGCGGTTCTCCGATAGGATCATGCGCAAATAACAGCCTAAAGCGCGATGACGCGCTTTAGGGATTTCTGATCAGATAGGTACTGTCAGATTTCCTTGCCACGCTTGCGCATCTCGGCACGGAAGGCACCCATCACGGTCTCGGAGAAGTTCTGGGCCCAGGAGTTCATGAAGGCCATGCTCAGGCCGATGGCGCGCGGCTCGGCGTCGATCAGCTTCTTGCCCAGCGGCGACTTGTAGAAGGTGACGAGGTCCTTCAGCTCCTGCTCGGTGAACTCGCTGGCATAGATCTGCGCCATGCCTTCGCCGATCTCGTTCTGGCGGCCGTTGAGCTGCTGGGCCACGATCGGCGCGACCTCGCTGAGCTCCTTCTGGTAGTTGAGATTCTGCTGGATCAGCGTGATCTTGGTCTTCTCGACCATGCCAGGCACGGCGCCCTGATACATCGCGGTGGCGTTCTTGATCTGCAGGATCTCCTTGGCCGCCGCGATCGCCGCAGGCGAGGCTTTCGGCGGGGCCGGCGCGGGAGCAGCCTTCTGGGCCGGCGCGGCCTGCTGCGCGATCGCCGGGACCGCCGAGACGGCCAGTCCAGCAGCAAGCGTCGCGGCCGGCAAGAATCTCAATACGCTCTTCATTCCTAGTCTCCTTTCGGCTTACGCCGTTCAATCACGCGAATTCCCTCGCCGCCCGCCAAAACGGCCGAGCTGGCCAAGCCGATAAACAAGCCATGCTCGACCACGCCGGGGATCGAACTCAACGCCTTGGCGAGGCCAGGCGGATCCACGATGCGTCCGAGCTGAGCATCGAGAATCCAGTGGCCGCCATCGGTGACGAAAACGTGGCCATCCTTGTCGCCGCCTTTGGCTTTGCGGACCGCCATTTGCCCGGAAACGCCGCATTCGGCAAATGCCTTCTCGATCGCGCGGCGCGTCGCGCCGAGCCCGAACGGGATGACCTCGATCGGCAGCGGAAAGCGGCCGAGCGTCGGCACCCATTTGCTGTCGTCGGCAATCACGATCATGCGATCCGAGGCGGCCGCCACGATCTTCTCGCGCAGCAGCGCGCCGCCGCCGCCCTTGATCAGGTTGAAGTCGGGATCGATCTCGTCGGCGCCGTCGACGGTGAGGTCGAGATGATCGATCTCGTCCAGCGTCGTCAGCTTCACACCGCAGCGCTCGGCGTCGAGGCGCGTCGCCTCCGAGGTCGGTACGCCGATCACTTTCAACCCGGCCTGTACGCGCTCGCCGAGCAGCTCGACGAAATGCTTGGCGGTTGAGCCGGTGCCGAGCCCGAGCTGCATGCCGTCACGCACCTCCTCGAGGGCGCGCGCCGCAGCCTGCCGCTTCAACTGGTCCATGTTCACGATGCGCCCGCCCCTGAATTTTAGAGTGTGCCGCCGATAGGTTGCTTGCGGCGGCCTATGTAGCCTCGTTTTTCCTGCCGGAACAGGCCTCCGGGCCGATCTTATAAGGTGAACTTATGGCTTCGGCCCTTGCGCCGATCCGGCCGGCCCGATAGCGCTGGGACCATGACCTCCTCTTACACCCTCGTCTTCGATCTCGACGGCACGCTTGTGGATACGGCGCCCGACCTGATCACCGCGCTGAATTTCGTGCTCGACCGCGAAGGGCTGCCGCCCGTGCCGATGGCCTCGGCCCGCAACATGATCGGCGCCGGCGCCCGCAAGCTGATCGAACGGGGGCTGGAGGCCGAAGGCCGCATGGTCACGCCGGCTGACATGGACCGGATGACGGCGGATTTCATCGCCTATTACGCCGACCATATCGCGGTCGAATCCCGCCCGTTCGAAGGGCTCGAGGCCGCGCTCGACCAGTTTGCCGCCCAGGGCCACCGGCTGGCGGTCTGCACCAACAAGCTGGAATGGCTGTCGAAGCGGCTTTTGGACCAGCTCGACCTCACCCGCCGCTTTGCCGCGATCTGTGGCGCGGACACCTTTGGCGTCCAGAAGCCCGATCCGACCATTTTCCGCGAGACCGTGGCGCGCGCCGGCGGAGCGGTCAAAGCCAGCATCATGGTCGGCGATGCCGGAACCGACGTCGGCGTAGCCCGGCGCGCCGGGGTGCCCGTGATCGGGGTCAGCTTCGGCTATACGGACGTGCCGATCGCCGAGCTGAAGCCGGACCGGCTGATCCATCACATGCGCGACCTGCCGGCCGCGGCCCACAGCCTGATGACCACCTAGGAGCCACAAGCCTCTGAGATAACTGGCATATTCTACGGAACCCTGCGTTAACCATCTATTAACTATGCGCAGCGCGCCGGTTGCTTGCTTGGAACGACGCTCGTAGGTTCGCCCGGGGATGTGGCGGTTCGTCGCAGTTAGAAGTGGGTGGTCATGCGTCGTGTCATCGCGATTGCGCTAGCGGGAGCGAGCCTTGGTGGCTGCTCCTCGATGTCTTGGGACATGTTCAAATCGGCGCCGCCGACCGTCCAGGTCCGGCTCGAATCCAATCCTCCAGGGGCTGATGCCACGACCTCGCTCGGTGCAGGTTGCAAGACCCCCTGCTCCGTCTCGGTTCCCGCCCCCGACGCGCCGTTCACCGTCGCTTTCGCGCTGCCGAAATATCAGCCGGCCAGCGTGCCGGTGAACGTGATCAAGAATCCCGGGGATTTCACCACGCCCGCCTCGGTCACCACCGACCCGAATCCGGTGTTCGCGGAACTCCAGCCGGCAGTGCCGCCCAAGCCTGTGAAGAAGCCGCACCGGCCGAAGAAGCCGAAGCCGGCCGCAGCCGCCGCGGCCCCTGCGGATGCCGTACCCGCTGCGGCCCCTGCGGATGCTGCACCTGCTGCGGTGGCGGCCTCGCCGTTTCCCGATCCGAACGCAGGAAAGCGCTGATCCAGGCGCTGATTACGTATACCACCCGATTGTCCTAGCCGCGTCCGATGCTTAGATTGCTTCCAAGGCACAGCTGAAGTAAAGGCGCGCCCGTCGCCGTAAGTGACAAGGCATTTGGCAAGGCATCTGGTATGAACGGACCTTCCGCGAGCCCTCTCGCAGCAGCGAGCCCCCGCGACGCGCTGTCGAGCGCGATGACCGATCCGTTCGGGCGGACCATCTCGTATTTGCGCGTATCCGTCACCGACCGCTGCGATCTGCGCTGCTTCTATTGCATGTCGGAAGACATGACCTTCCTGCCGAAGGCGGACCTGCTGACGCTGGAGGAGCTCGACCGGCTCTGCACGGCCTTCATCGCCAAGGGCGTGAAGAAGCTGCGGCTCACCGGCGGCGAGCCGCTGGTCCGCCGTAACGTGATGACGCTGGTGCGCTCGCTGTCCCGCCACCTTTCGAGCGGTGCCCTGAGCGAGCTGACCCTGACCACCAACGGCACCCAGCTTGCGAAACACGCCCGGGAGCTCGCCGATTGCGGCGTCCGCCGCATCAACGTCTCGCTCGACACGCTCGATCCCAAGAAATTTCGCGAGATCACCCGCTGGGGCGAGATCGACAAGGTGCTGGAGGGCATCGAAGCCGCGCGCGCCGCTGGGCTTGGCGTGAAGATCAACGCGGTGGCGCTGAAGAACCTCAACGAGGACGAGCTTCCCGACCTGATGCGCTGGGCGCACGGCAAGGGCATGGGCCTGACGCTGATCGAAGTCATGCCGATGGGCGAGATCGGCTCGGGCCGTATCGACCAGTACCTGCCGCTGTCGCTGGTGCGCGCGCGGCTCGCCCAGCAATTCACGTTGACCGATCTGGCCGAGAGCACCGGCGGGCCGGCGCGCTATGTCAGCATTGCCGAGACCGGCGGCAAGCTCGGCTTCATCACGCCGATGACCCATAATTTCTGCGAATCCTGCAACCGGGTGCGCATCACCTGCACGGGCACGCTGCACACCTGCCTCGGCCACGAGGATGCTTCAGATTTGCGCAAACCCCTGCGTGCATCTGACGACGACATGCTGCTTGCGGATGCGATCGACCTCGCCATCGGGCTGAAGCCCAAGGGCCACGATTTCATCATCGACCGCCGCCACGACCGCCCCAGCGTCTCCAGGCACATGAGCGTCACGGGCGGCTGAGGGATTCGCGCCCTCCCCGCCATAAGCTTTTGACTCGGCGTCAATTTGCCCATTTTCCGATTGACGGCGCACAAGCCCGCTGGTTTGGTGCAGCCGCCTTTGCTTGCCCGGCAGCAATAAGCCGGCCGCGCCCCTTTGGCGGTCGCGGTCAAGACGGCAAGGCACGAGGGGAGGACTGACGCCGCAATCGCTCCGGAATATTGTCCGTGCGGTCGCGTGCTTTTCGCACGCCGGCCAGGCGATGCGTGCTGAAGCCTCCCGTAAAGTGTTAGGCCGCGACGGCGACGGAGAGAAAGTAAGATGCGTCCATTGCTGGCGGTGAGCAACGCCATCGACGCCCTCAATGAAAAGATTGGGTACGTCTGTAATATCCTGGTGCTGCTGGCGTGCCTGGTCAGCGCGGCCAATGCCATGATCCGCTATGCCTTCAGCAACTCCTCGAACGGCTGGCTGGAGCTGCAATGGTACATGTTCGCCATCCTGGTGATGTTCGGCGCGTCCTACACCTTCAAGCGCAACGAGCATGTCCGCGTCGAGATCTTCTACCTCACGCTCTCGGAACGCGGCCAGCTCTGGCTCGACATGATCGGCACGCTCTGCTTCCTGATCCCCTCCTGCCTCCTGCTCGCCTATCTGTCCTGGCCGTTCTTCATGCAGGCCTATAACGTCGGCGAGATGTCGGGCAATGCCGGCGGCCTGATCCGCTGGCCCATCAAGTTCGTGATCCCCGCCGGCTTCGTGTTGCTGGCGCTCCAGGGTGTTTCCGAAGTCATCAAGCGAATCGCGGCTCTCCAGGGCTATGTGACGATCGACGCCAAGTACGAGAGGCCGACCCAATGATTACGCTGGAAATGATGCCGCCGCTGATGTTCGGCGGCCTGGTTCTGGCGATGCTGATCGGCTTCCCCGTCGCGTTCACGCTCGCGGCGGTCGGCCTCTCCTTCGGCTTCCTCGCCATCCATCTCGGATTCTTCGACCTCAACTTCCTCCAGGCGATTCCCGGCCGCGTGTTCGGCAGCGTGCTTTCCAACGAGCTGCTGCTCGCGATCCCGTTCTTCACCTTCATGGGCGCCATATTAGAGAGATGTGGACTAGCCGAAGATATGCTGGACTCGATGGGCCAGCTGTTCGGCCCGGTCCGCGGCGGCCTCGGCTATTCCGTCATCATCGTCGGTTTCATCCTCGGCGCCATCACCGGCACGGTGGCGGCCCAGGTCATCGCCATGGCGCTGATCTCGATGCCCGTGATGATCCGCTACGGCTACAACATGCGCTACATCACCGGCGTGCTCGCGGCCTCCGGCACCATCACGCAGCTGGTGCCGCCCTCGCTGGTGCTGATCGTGCTCGCCGACCAGCTCGGCAAGTCGGTCGGCGACATGTATCTCGGCGCCTGGGGTCCGTCGGTGTTCCAGATCATGCTGTTCGCCGGCTACACCTTCATCCTCGGCCTGATCAAGCCGAGCCACGTGCCGCCGGTGCCGAAGGAAGCGCGCACGCTCACCGGCTGGGCGCTGTGGAAGAAGTGCCTGATGGGCATCATCCCCTCGGCCGTGCTGATCTTCGTCGTGCTCGGCACCATGATGATGGGTCTTGCGACCCCGACGGAAGCCGGCGCGATGGGCGCGGTCGGCGCCATCGTGCTCGCCGCGATCCATCACAAGGACTTCACCTCGAAGGATCGCATGATCCTAATCGGCGGCGTGATCGCCGCCGGCGTCGGCACCATCGTCGCGATGCTGTTCACCGAGAACCTGGTCTTCAGGCTCTCGTTCGCCGTCACCTATCTCGCCGTGGCGTGGATCTGCATCCAGGCCGCACGCATCCCCGAGCTGCGCGACCTGATCAAGCAGGGCTACGAGTCCACCATGCGCCTCACCTGCATGGTCACCTTCATCCTGATCGGCTCGACCTGCTTCTCGGTGGTGTTCCTTGGCGTCTCCGGCGGCGTCTGGCTCGAGCATCTGCTGACCTCGCTGCCCGGCGGCGTGTGGGGTTTCCTGATCTTCATCAACCTCTTCATCTTCTTCCTGGCGTTCTTCCTCGACTTCTTCGAGATCGCCTTCATCATCCTGCCGATGATCGCGCCGATCGCGCAGAAGGTCCTCGCCCCGGTGGTGGGACCGGACGCGGCGCTGATCTGGTTCGGCGTGATGCTGTGCGTGAACATGCAGACCTCGTTCCTGCATCCCCCGTTCGGCTTCGCGCTGTTCTATCTGCGCGGCGTGGCGCCGAAGGAAGTGAAGAGCTCCGACATCTATTGGGGCGCGATCCCCTGGATCGGCCTGCAGCTGATCATGGTGCTGCTCGTGATCATCTTCCCGATCACGGTGACGGGCCTGCTCGACAAGCCGCTCAACGTCGACCTCGACAAGGTCAAGATCGAAGTGCCGCAGATCGACCTGCCGCCGCTGGATCTCGGACCGCCGCAGAAGTAGCGGCCATAACCATCGCCGTCATGTTCCGCCTCGGCGGTTCATGACGCGCGCGCCCGCGCGCGTGACAAGCAACGCAAACACGGGCATACCGGGCCATCCTCCAACTGATGGACCGCCGCGCATGTCCCGATCGCTCCCTGCTCCGTCGCTCGCTCCCTTGATCGCATCGCTCTGGGTGGCATGTGCCGCAACGTTTGCGCATGCGGAACCGATGACCGATGTCCATGCGCTGGCGCAAAAGGAGCAGCAGCCGCTGCTCGACACGCTGCGCGATCTCGTCAGTATCGAATCCGGCAGCAAGGACATCGACGGCCTGAACCAGATCGCCGAGCGCGTTGCCGGCCAGCTCAAGCAGCTCGGCGGCACGGTGGAGATTTTGCACCCCACCGACGTCTATCGCCTCGACGACACGCCCGAGACAATCGGCCCGGCCGTGCACGCCGTGTTCAAGGGCACCGGCAGCAAGAAGATCATGCTGATCGCCCACATGGACACGGTGTACCTGAAGGGCATGCTGAAGGACCAACCGTTCCGCGTCGACGGCGACAAGGCCTACGGCCTCGGCATTGCCGACGACAAGCAGGGCGTCGCGCTCATTCTCCATACCGTGGCGATGCTCCAGAAACTCAATTTTAGGGATTACGGCACGCTCACGGTGCTCACCAATGGCGACGAGGAGATCTCCTCGCCCGGCTGGCGCAGCACCATCACCAAATTCGCCGCGGATCAGGACGTGGTGTTCTCGTTCGAGGGCGGCGGCACCGACGGCACGCTGCGCCTTGCCACCAGCGGCATCGGCTCGGCCTATCTCACGGTGCACGGCAAGTCCTCGCACGCGGGCGCGCGGCCCGAGGGCGGCGTCAACGCGCTGTACGAGCTCTCGCACCAGGTGCTGCAGATGAAGGACCTGTCCAAGCCCGAGCAGGGCCTGAAGCTGAACTGGACGGTCTCGAAGGCCGGCACCAACCGCAACGTCATCCCGGCCGACGCCTCGGCCCAGGCCGACGCACGTGCGCTCAAGGTCGCCGATTTCGACGAGTTGCAGAAGGCGTTGCAGGAGAAGATCAAGAACCGCCTGCTGCCCGACTCCGGGGTCGAGCTGAAATTCGAGGTACGTCGTCCGCCGCTGGAGGCCAACGATGCCTCACGCCGCGTCGCGGCCTACGGCAAGACGATCTATGGGGAGATCGGACTGTCCCTCAAGGTCGACGAGAAGGCCACCGGCGGCGGCACCGACGCCGCGTTTGCCGCGCTCAAGACCAGCGGCGCCGTGGTGGAAGGCATGGGCCTGTCAGGCTTCGGCGCGCACTCCAACGATGCCGAATATGTGCAGATCAACAGCATCGTGCCGCGGCTCTATCTGGCCACGCGCATGGTCATGGACCTGTCCACGGGCAAGCTGAAATAGCGCGCCGCGTCTCGCCGCTTATCGCGGCGAGCCACCCTCTCCCACAAGGGGAGAGGGTGAAGAAGCCGTCTTCTCCGCCAGCCGAAACCGCAGCGTGAACTCCGCGCCGCCGCCCGGAAGATTCTCCACCGCCACCGTCGCGGCATGATCGTCCGCGACCCCGCGCACGATCGAGAGCCCGAGGCCCGCGCCGTCGCTGCGCTGGCGGTCGGCGCGCCAGAAGCGCTGGAAGATCAGCTCGCGCTCGTTCTCCGCGATGCCGGGGCCGCAATCGCGCACGCGCACCGAACCGTCCTCGCGCACCTCGACGTCGACGGCGGTATCCTTCGCCGTGAACTTGATGGCGTTTTCGGCGAGGTTGAAGATCGCGCGCTGGAGCATCTCCGCATTGCCATGGATCAGCACCGGCGCGTCGGCGCCCTTCAGCGCGATGTCCTTGTGCTGCGCGATCGCGAACGGCGCGATGGAGCCGACCACCTCGGCACAGACGGCGCGCAGGTCCGCGGTCTCGCCGGGATCGAGCACCAGGGTGTCGAGCTCGGCGATCTCCAGCAGCTGGGCGACGATGCGGCTCATGCCTTCGATGTCATCGTGCAGCGCCTTCCTTGCGGCGCCATCGCCCAGCGTCTCGATCCGCGTGCGCAGGATCGTGAGCGGCGTGCGCAACTGATGCGCGGCATCCGCCGTGAACTGCCGCTGCACGCGAAAGCCGTCCTCGAGCCGGTCGAGCGCCTGGTTCACGGCGGTGACGAGCGGCATGATCTCGCGCGGGATCTGTTCCGTCGGCAGGCGGATGTCGGTGCGCGCCGGCCCGATATTGCTGGCCTCCTCCGAGGCCTTCCACAATGGCGCGATGGCGCGGCGGAAGATGATGATGTCGGCGGCGAGCAGGATCAGCAGGATCGGAATGGTGATCCACCCGACCCGGCGGAAGAAGTTCGAGATGATGTCGTCGATGATGACGTCGCGATGCGCCAGATCCTCGGCCACGCGGATGCGCACGATCTTGCCGTCGATGATGCGGGTGACGCCGGCGCCGGAAATCGTCTCGGAAAGTGTCGGCGGCGCCGACGCTGCCGCTCCCGTCTTGCGGCGGGACGAAAACAGCAAACGGCCGTCGGCATCGCGGATATCGTAGAGATAGCGGCCGTAGGCTTCCGAATAGAGCCCCCGCAGGCTGTCCGGCAGGTTGAACGTCAGCAGGCCGTCCGGCGCGGCGACAATGCGCTCGGCCAGCACCTCGGCCTGCGCGCGCATGGCTTCGCGGTGCAACTGGTCGACTTCGGAATTGAGCAGCCAGAACAGCACCAGCGGCAGGAAGATCGCGACCACCGCGACCGCCACGATGTGCATGAACACGATGCGCCAGATCAACGATTTGAATGTCGGCGATCTGCCATAGGCCCCGGCGGCCGCCACGCTATTTCTCCTCGGACATGAGATAGCCGACGCCGCGGATGGTGTGGATCACGACCTTGGCGCCGTGCTCGGTGAGCTGCTTGCGCAGCCGCGAGACGTAGACCTCGACCGCGTTGGAGGCGACCTCGCCCTCGAGCCCGAAGATGTGGTCCTCGACGTTCTTCTTCGGCACCACCCGCCCCTGCCGGCGCAGCAGAATCTCCAGCACCGAGGTCTCGCGCGCGGAGATGATCCGCGGCTGATCGTCGACGAAGATCTGGCGGCTTTCGGTGTCGTAGACGAGATTGGCGAGGCGCAACGAGCGGCCGAGCAGCTGGCCGGGCCGGCGCAGGATCGCCTCCAGCCGCGCCACCAGCTCCTCCATGGCGAACGGCTTCGCCAGATAGTCGTCGGCGCCGCTGCGCAGGCCGCTGACGCGGTCCTGCAGGCCGCCGCGCGCGGTCAGCACCAGCACCGGCAGCGGCTCCATCTGCCGGCGCAGCTCGCGCAGCACCGACAGGCCGTCGCCGTCGGGAAGGCCGAGGTCGAGGATCATCGCAGCGTAGCTGACGCTGCTGACCGCCTCGCGTGCCTCGGCCGCGGTGCTCACGATGTCGCTCTGGTAGCCGGCGGCCGACAGCCCCGCGGCAACGAGCCGCGACAGCTCGACATTGTCCTCGACGATCAGAAGGCGCATCGCAGTCCCGCCGGATGTTCCGGTGCAATCACGGCTCGCGCCGCATCTTCGCTCTCTTCCACCATTCCGGCCGCCTCGGCCAGCGAAAAAGCGCGTGGCAGGCTCGCCCGCGCCCCTGTCAGGTTCGTGTAAGCCGATCTGGGCGCGTTCCCATGATGGTTTACTCGATCACCTCGTCCGCGCCGGCAATGACTGCTGCAGAGAACGGATGGCCGAGCAGTTTCGCTGCCTTCAAATTGACAACGAGCTCCACCTTCGTGACGAGCTGAACTGGAAGATCAGAAGGCTTCTCGCCCGACAGAATGCGTCCGGCATAGATACCCGCGCGACGGTGCGACTGCGTGAAATCTCCCCCATAGCTCATCAAACCTCCAGCCACGGGAAAGTCTCGGGTCTGCGTGATTGCGGGCAATTGATATTTCATCGCGAGAGCCGCCAGCCGGGCACTGCGAAATGCAAAATAGGGGTCGGAGGTAAACACAACTCCGCCTGGCCCGTCCCTGACCACGGCAGCGAACACGGATTCAAATTCATCCTCCTTGCTTGCGCTATAGATCTGCAGTTGAACCCGCAGGGTTTCTGCGGCCGCCTGAAGCTTCTGCAATTGTGAGGGTGCGGTCGGACTTGTCGGGTTGGCGACCACCGCCAATCTGGTCGCCGTGGGCAACAGGTCGCGCATCAGCTCAAGCCGCTTTGGCGACACATCGACGCTCAGGCTCGATACTCCCGTGATGTTTCCGCCCGGCCGCGACAGGCTGTCCACCACGCGTAGCTGAACGGGGTCGCCGCCCATCTCGAACACGATGGTCTTGGTCGTACCCGTACCCTTCGCGGCAAGTGCCACGGGAGCCCCGCCAGGAGCCACGATCAGGTCTACATTTCTGGCGACCAATTCGGCAGCCAGGGCTGGCAATCGAGAATATTGTCCAGCGGCCCACTGAAAGTCGATCGCCACATTGCGCCCCTCGACGAAGCCGGCTTCCTCCAGTCCCTGTCGGAAAGCCTCAAGTCGACTGCCAAAGAGCTCGGGTGACTCCGGGCAAAGATATCCGATGACCGGCATGGAGGGCTTCTGCCCATACGAGACGGTCGTCCACGTCGCGGCGCCTGCCATCCAAAGAAGAAAATCACGCCGTCTGGCGCGTCTGCGTAGCGTTGCTGCTTCAGAGTTGGCGCACCTCATGCCCACGGACCCGCTGCCGTCAGCCGTTTGCCGGAGCATAGCCCCGGATACGCGGACAGTCTCTAGCGGATTGTGCCGGGCATCCCGCGGCCACTCGGCTCGAGAGCCTCGAAGGATATTCCGAAGACTGGAATGGCTTCGTCAAATCCTTTGATCTCGCGGCCCCCGAGATCCTCAACGGGCCGCCTGCCCTTGACGTCGGCGGCGACTTTGGCGTCGATCAGGATTTCCTTGTCTGCGGCAGATGCGCACAGCCGGGCCGCAAGATTCACGACGCTTCCAATGGCGGTGTAGTCGAGCCGGTCCTCGTATCCGATCCGGCCGACAGTCGCCGGCCCGCTGGCAAGGCCGATTCCGAAACCAATGTGGTAGCCACGCGATCGCCAGCCGGCGATGAGGGCTTGCACGTTCGTCTGCATGTCGACGGCGAGATCGATGGCTCTCAATGCAGGCTCTTCGACCGGGACAGGTGCGTTCACCAGCACCATCAGTCCGTCGCCGGAGAAATTGATCAGCGTTGCCTCGAATTTCGTGATGACCCTGCCAAGGCTTTCATAATATTCCGACAGTACGCTCATGACGTCCTCGGGCGCGGCGCCCGCTGAAAACGCGGTGAACCCCCTCAAATCGCAGAAGACAACGACGACTTCCGTACGGCGGCCGTCCAGCACGCTGTCATCGCCGGCTCGATCGACGAGATCGGCGACCTGGGGGGCAAGGAACCGCTTGAGCTTGGCGATGCGCTCCTGGTGCTGCTGCGCCAGCGCCAACTCGGAAGCCATTCTGTTGAAACTGTTTGCAAGACGCTGGAACTCGTCACCGGTGTGGATTGAGATGCGGTGGTCAAAGGACCCGGCACCAATCCTCTCCGTGCCCTCCTCGAGCAGCTTGATCGGCTCCGTCATCCGGTGCGCCAATGCATAGGCAAGAATGCCTGCGAGCATGGTGCTGATTGCGAGAAGCATTGCCGTCCGCCACAGGGCGGAATAGATCGGCGCGTAAGCTTCGGATAGCGGCTGCACGACCACGACTGTCCAGTCGGGGCCCTGTACGGGAGCAGCGCTGGCGGCAACATAGTGTCCTTGTGCATCCCGGCTCGTTGCGAAGCCCGCTTTCGACCCTATCGCGTCCCGCACGGCCCGAAATGGCTTTGAGGTTGCTTCCTCCGCCCCGCGGAGCACGAGGCTGATGTCGGGATGGGCGATCAGGCGACCCGATCGGTCCAGGACGAAGGCGGAGCCGGTCTTTCCGACCTTGATCGCCGAGATCACGTCCCAAATCAGCTTGAGGTTCACTTCGGCTATGGCTGCGCCGACAGCCGGTCGGTTGCCGGCAATCCCAACCGTCAAGTACGGTTCGGAGCCTCGATTGTAGCTGACGTCGCTGAACCAGATCTGAGCTGCGCGGGCGCCAACCAGGGCGGGATCGGCTGATCGGTCCGTGCGGCTCTCGATACGATTGAGGCCGATCCGCGAGATGTAGAGACGCTCCAGGCCATTGCCGTCGAGGAGTGTGAGACTGACGATGGCGGGCGCTTGTCGAAGCAGGCGCAACGCGTCGGTCCGCCGGCGTTCGTCGAACTCGTCACTCCATGGAAGCTGAACCAGCCAGCCAAGCTGACTCGTGATGCCGTGGATGAAATCGTGAATTTCGGCGGCTGCGGATGCGGACTGGAGGCTAAGCCACTGGTCGAGCCTCGCGCGCTGATCGCGATAGCCGAACCACGCTTCAATAACGCCGTTGAATGCAAGTGGGATCGCGACAGCCACGAAAAGCGCGAACAGATATTTATGAAAAAGGCCGCGAAACCGATCCTGAGGAATCATGATCCGGTCTCCTGATAATCACATAAATACAATGAGCCAGAATAACATGTCGCTCCGCCGTCGGGTGGAGTTCATTCGAACCCGAGCGTACCGGTGCACCCTTCGCGCTTTCTAGGGCGGACCAGCCACGCGGTCAGGCGACAAATTGGCGCCATGGCTGAATTGTCCGCCGATGTCAGCCTCCGGCTGACTGGCCTTCGCGCCGCACGCCGGCTTTTGACCACCCTAAACGGGCATTGCTGCCGGGCAGACGTAGCATGCGCCGCAGCCACGTTGATCTAGGTCAAGCATCACCCCCGCCTTTGGCCTCACGTCATGTCCAGCCCCATTCGAGGCGGCGACGTCGCCTTTCAGTTCGCTGGCGCCCGGCAAATTCCAGCTCGGCGTCGCATTCTTCCAGTGGCCTCCTCTCCCTCCTGATCCTGCAGCAGGCTTACTGGGGGTTCGTCGACGAGGACCTTGCTCATGATAACAATTCCAGAACTGACGTCCCAGGCGCTCGGTGCGTTCCTCATCTCGGAGACAAAAGGCCGCTTCGGCTCATCGCATGCCAGCTTGCCGGAATTGCTCCCTTACGCGGCGAAGCTGGCCCTGGAATGTATCGGCAACAGCGATGCATTGTATCACAACGTGGAGCACACCCTGTTGGTCACGCTGGTGGGGCACGACATCCTGATCGGCCGCTCACTTCTGAGGCAAACCACGGCCAGCGATTACGCTCACTTTATCCTGGCCTGTCTGATCCACGACATCGGCTACGTTCGGGGCGTCATCTACGGAGACCAGGAGGGCGCCTATGTCGTTGATGGTACCGGCCGAACGGTTGAGTTGCCGGTCGGCTCCTCCGATGCAGCGCTTGCGCCCTATCACGTCGATCGCTCAAAATTGTTCGCGGTGGAGCGCCTCGACGCAGTCGACCAGATCGACGCCGCGCGCGTTGCCCAAGCCATCGAATATACCCGCTTTCCCTATACAGACGCACCAACGAGCGAACTCAAGGATGATCTGGACGAGGAAGAAGGTTTGTTGCTGCGCGCCGCTGATCTGATCGGCCAGCTCGGCGATCCGAACTACATGAAGAAATCAAATGCGCTCTTCTATGAATTCGAAGAGATAGGGCTCAACAAATCGCTCGGATACGCCACACCCGCGGACGTGGTGCACAAATATCCGCAGTTCTACTGGACCAAGGTCGCACCGCAAGTCCCGACGGCGATCCGTTATTTGAACGTAACCTCGAGCGGAAGACAATGGATCAGCAACCTGTATGGCAATGTCTTCCGCGCCGAGCGAGAGGTTAGACTGTCTGGTCCGCAGCTGTAGATCGGCGTTCGCATCAGTGCGTAGAATGGTGGAGCGAAACGAAACCCACCCGCCAATGATCCGCGCGTATCGCGCATCAGGGCTGTTCGTCGGGACACCAGCGCGCGGTCAGGAACGAGCCACCCGCCGCTCCGGCAAACAGGAGCGCCACGGCGAGGATACTCGTGAACACCGAGATCAAACCGCGCTGATAGGCGTTGATCGTGGCGGCGCCAAACGTCAGCCAGCTCCCTGTCGCGACAACATTCGACACAGCCTGCAAGATCACACACCGCGTCACCGGCCTGTAGTTCAGGAACCTCCAAAGCAGCGGCCCGCCCGCGATTGCGAGCGTAGCGATCCATGCAAAGATCAGCGTTGGTATGTGAAAAAGGCCGGTCAAGCTGGGGGACAAGGCAAGCATCCTGAAGCGTCCAGAGTTTGACGTTCCTGGCCGAGATGAGGTTCAAGAGCATCCCCATGGCGGTCAAACAAACCCCGCGATAGAACACTGATTGTGGAAATTGGAAATCGAACCCATGGTCTTCTGGACAGCGAGCGCAGCCGGGTTGGTGGTCGCCTATCTTTTCGGCTCGATACCCACGGGCTATCTGGCGGGGAAATTCCTTAGGGGCATCGATATTCGAGAGCATGGCTCCAAATCCACCGGGGCGACGAATGTCTTGCGCACTCTTGGAAAATGGCCTGCGTTGGTGGTGCTCATCGCCGATGTGCTGAAAGGCGCGGCGGCCATCCTCGTTGCCCGCTCGTTCTGTCCCTGGCTCTCTACGGAGCTTTCACCGACGCCGCCGGCAGCGCTTGATCTGCAAGTTTGGGTGCCATGGGCTGTTGGCCTGGCCGGAATTGCCGCGCTGCTGGGGCATAGCCGCTCGATCTGGCTGAACTTTACAGGCGGCAAATCCGCCGCGACCGGGCTGGGCGTCTTGCTGGCGATGTCGTGGCCGGTGGGATTGGGTGCTGCGACGGCCTTTGGCATCGTGCTGGCGATGACCCGGATTGTTTCCCTTGGCTCGATCCTCGCTGCACTGACGGCGATCGCCCTCGTCTGCGGTTTCGAGCACCCGTTGCCCTATCGGCTGCTGGTGATCGGAGGCGGCATCTATGTGATCGTTCGCCATCGTGCCAACATCCAACGGCTGTTGGCAGGGACGGAGCCGCGCCTGGGTCGAACTGGCTCGGATACGAAAGCAGGCGCGCAGGTCTAGCCTATTGCGGCCCCAGGAGCCGCCAATCTCCGTTCCGATATTCGATGGAAGCCTGCACGTGTCTTTCCAGTGCTCCAAGTGCTGTCGCCGTCATCTTGACGCGGTCACTGCCGTCCCAGCCAGCAAATGCGTAGAGCCATTGGCTCTCATCCGGGTTGCGATAGTGCCACTCTTTGATGGCGGCATGCGCCCTGCACCCGCTTCATTCAAAATTGAGCATTCCGCGCATTATCGGTTGTGTCAATTTCCTGTACAACCTAATCACGCTTGAGCGGTTCATCATCGACGGGTGCCGCGCGGACGTCCGCTGCGGCACCTGGGGTCCAGTCACATGAAGCGAAAGCTGGTTTGGAGCAGCGCACTGAGCCGGATCGTTCTTGCTCTCGCCGCAACGATTTGCATCGCATCGAACAGCCATGCGCAGTCCGGACAATCGAATGCTGCCGCGATTTTGCCGGATGTCGCGATGCTCATTCATGGACCGTTCGGTGAGGATTCGTACAAGCTGACGAATACAGCGGATGATTCCGTCACACTCGAAGAGTTCGGCGACCGGCGCATGCGTCTTGAGATACGGCAGATTCCAGACAAGAAATGCGTCTTTCTTTCCACAAGTCAGGAGAAGGATGGCTTCAACGTTGTGCAATTGGATTTTACGATGTTCGACGGGACTTATCAGCTGTGGGAATCTTGCCGCGGGCCGGCCGATGCTCCGCCTGACAACAGATGCACCTATTCTCTTCATTTCGGTTCGCAGAAGCGGGCGTTCTGTAATTCGCAGCGTCTACAGCTGGACTCCGACGTGAGCAAGATGTCGTTTCCCGATGAGGCCTGCCAGCCTTACGCACTCGGTGCGCGGGCAAAGAAATCCTACACCAAATACATCGACGCCTTCGAGCGCATCAAGGAGCAGTGTGGGGGTGACAGCCGATGACCGACGACGAACAGAAGCGACACGTGGTCTGCCAAGACAACAATCGGGGTAGCATGTTTGATCACCCGGAGTGAGATGATGGGTTTCGCTGCGCTCTACCCATCTTACGGTCTGCTTACTCTACCTCACTTGCCGCGGTGCCTCTGAAACACCGCCCTGAGCTCAGCCAGTTGCTTACTCGTTGCGCCCAGCTCTGCGTCGGCTCGATCTGTGAGCAAGTCGACGTAGGCAATCGGCTGATCGAACTGGCTCGCTGTGAAGTCGTACCGCCGTCCTTCGATCCGATTGTAGAAATGATCGCCCGCCGGCAGAGGCGTCTTCAGCAGCTCGCCGCCGAAGAGTTCGTGAACGAGCAGCGCCGTGACGTTGCACTGCCCTGCCGCCGGATTGTTCGGCGTCCATTGGCTGGAAGTCGACAGCGACCATGCCTTGCGCAGCACGCTTTGAACCTCATCGGGATCGAAGCTCATCGTCACCTCGCGGAATCGGCACCGAAGCTGCAATTTCGGATTATACGATTCTAGCCTTTTGCCACTGTTTTGCCCGACGTGTCAAACGGGTTCGTTGCTGGGTTGAGCCCCAACTCCATCCACCCGTCATTGCGGGCGTAGCGACTTGTCCGCCGAAGCCTCGGCGAAGGCGGAAGCAATCCAGAGTCCATCCGCGGTGACAGTCTGGATTGCTTCTTCCCAAAGGCTCTTCGCAATGACGATGCGGGAACGGACGCGCGGCAAATGACGATGTCATTCCAGATGCCGCGATCAGGCAAAATCGCCGCGTTGGCCCCGGTCGCGCGACGATTGCCCCTTCCTGCTGATTTGCCCCAACGGTCCAGATGGTTGGCAGCATTCACAGGGCAACCTGCCCTCATCGCGCTTCTACTGTGCATGGGGTTGTTTTTCATATTTTTGTTTGGACGGCCGCTGGCTGCAAAAGAAAAAGCCCGGCCTCGCGAACGAGGCCGGGCTCTGTCGTCTTGCGACGTTTCGAAAGATCAGCCGCGGGTGCGCGAGCGGATCATGAAGCTGTCGTAGGTGTATTCGGCGACCTGCCACCACAGATATTCGTCGGAGCGGTAGGCCTGCATGGCGTCGATCGACTTCTTGAAGTCGGGGTTCTTGGCCGAGATCTCGCCCCACAGCTCGTTGGTCGACTTGAGGCAGGCCTCGAGCACTTCGTTGGTGAAGGGACGAAGCTGGGTGCCGCCGGCGACCAGACGCTTCAGCGCCGCCGGGTTCTGCATGTCGTAGCGCGCGGCCATCCAGCTGTTGGCGTTGGCCATCGCGTTGGTGAGGATCGCCTGGTAGTTCTTCGGCAGCGAATTCCACTTGTCCAAATTGGTGAAGGCGTGGACGGTCGGACCGCCTTCCCAGAAGCCGGGATAGTAGTAGTACTTGGCGACCTTGGCGAAGCCGAGCTTCTCGTCATCGTAGGGGCCGACCCACTCGGCGGCGTCGATGGTGCCCTTCTCCAGTGCCGGATAGATGTCGCCGCCGGCGAGCTGCTGCGGCACGACGCCGACCTTCTGGAGCACCTGGCCGGCGATGCCGCCGATGCGCATCTTGAGGCCGGAGAGGTCCGCAACGGTCTTGATCTCCTTGCGGAACCAACCGCCCATCTGGGTGCCGGTGTTGCCGCAGGGCTGACCGATCACGTTCGACTTCTTGAAGAACTCGTTGCCGAGTTGCTCGCCGCCGCCCTGGTACCACCAGGAGTTCTGCTGGCGCGCGTTGAGGCCGAACGGCACCGAGGCGTAGATCGCCCAGGTCGGGTCCTTGCCGACATAGTAGTAGGAGACGGTGTGGCACATCTCGACCGTGCCGTTCGAGGTCGCGTCGAGCGCCTGGAGGCCGGGGACGATTTCGCCGGCGGCGAACACCTGGATCTGGAATTTGTTGTCGGTCATCTCGGCGACGTACTTCGCCAGCTGCTCGCCACCGCCATAGATGGTGTCGAGCGACTTCGGGAAGCTCGACGTCAGGCGCCACTTGATCTCGGGCATGGACTGCGCGATCGCCGGCGAGGCCACCGCGGCGGTCGCCGCCGCGCCTGCTGCCGACACTTTCAGGAAATCACGACGCTTCATCTTCAGGTCTCTCCTTGTTGGGGCGTTTCCCCTAAACTTCCTCGTTGTCGCCGCTCGTTCCGGCGACGCGTTTTTGTCGCGTCGAACCGAAGGGGCTTGACTGCCGTGGCCTTTAACACGGAAGCCCCGCTTTCGGAACGCGACAATGGCATGACGGGGCTCTACGAAAGTCGCATGTCCCCAAAAGACCGGCTCAGGCCGCGGCGATAACGCCTTTGAGCTGGTCCCGGACCTGCCCCGCAATGGCGCGATAGATCGCCGCATGAGGGCCGTCCGGCTCGCTGTCGACCACGGGATTACCGGCATCCGAGGTGGCGCGAATCGCCATGTGCAGGGGGATCTCGCCCAGGAACGGTACCCCGAGCTTCTCGGCCTCGTGGCGCGCGCCGCCATGGCCGAAAATATCCGATTTCGTGCCGCAATGCGGGCACTGGAAGTAGCTCATGTTCTCGACGATGCCGAGAACGGGCACGTTGACCTTCCTGAACATCGCAAGCCCCCGCCTTGCATCGATCAGGGACAGGTCCTGCGGGGTCGAGACGATCACGGCGCCCTTGAGCGGCACGTTCTGCGCCAGCGTGAGCTGGGCATCGCCGGTGCCCGGCGGCATGTCGACCACGAGCACGTCGAGGCTCCCCCATGCGACGTCGCGCAGCATCTGCGTCACCGCCGACATCACCATCGGACCTCGCCAGATCATCGCGGTCTCTTCCTCCACCAGGAAGCCGATCGACATGATGGCGAGGCCGAAACGCTTGAGCGGAATCATCTTGCGCTCGCCGTCCAGCGCCGGCTTCTCGTGGAGGCCCGTCAGCCGCGGCACCGAGGGGCCGTAGATGTCGGCATCGAGCAGCCCGACCTTGAGGCCGAGGTCGCGCAGGCCCAGCGCCAGGTTGAGCGCGGTGGTCGACTTGCCGACGCCGCCCTTGCCCGAGGCAACAGCGATCACGGCAGCGACACCCGGAATCTCGGACTGGCGAGCCATCGGCGATTGGGCGCCGCCCTGCGGCGGTGGCTTGTGGGCGTGGACCGGCTGCACGCCCGGCGTGCCGCGGCTCGGCGTTGGCGGCGGAGGCGGTGCGGCACCCGGCTTGCGCTCGGCGGTCAGCGCCACCATCACGGTGGTGACGCCGGGAATGGCGCGCACCGCGGCCTCGGCCTCGGCCCGGACGGATTCCCAGGCCCGCGCCTCGGCGGCATCGACGTTGATCGAGAAGAACACCTTGCCGTCGGCCGCGCTGATCGCGCTCAGCACATTGGCATTGGTGAGCGCGACCCCGCGGGGCGACTTGATCCTGGCGAGGCTGTCGAGAACCTGTTGCTGCGTCACGCTCAAAGCGCATCTCCTGAACAGAGCATGATCCGGAAAAGTGTGGAGCGGCTTTCCGATCAGATCACGCTCAAGGCTTGAGGATGCCCCATTAGAGCGGAAACGGCCAAAAGGCTACTGCTTGCCGATATCGTCTGCCATCTCCGCGGGGGCAGCCCCCTGCTCCGCAGCGGCCTCGTAATTGAGCTCGATCATGACCCCGTTGGGGTCGTGGACGAAGATCTGCCAGAGGTCGCCGCCGGGCACCTGGCGGGAGTCGAATTTCATGCCCTTGGAGGCCAATCGCTGCTTCATGCCGTCGAAACCGCGGCTGACGAAGGCGACATGGTGGACAACGCCGGAATCCGGCTTTTGTGGCTCCGAGGTCGGGGAAATATCGACGAGGTGCACCACCGCCTTGCCCTCGCTGTACATCCAGGCCCCCGGGAAGGCGAAATCGGGCCGGGCGCCTTTTTCCAGGCCCAGCACGTCCTGATAGAAGCGGACCGTCTCGGCCAGATTCCGGGTCCGGATGTTGAAATGATCGAGGACACCAACGCTCACGCCGCCCATGCTTTCGCTCCCTTTTTTATGTAGGACCTTAATTTATGTAAGACCTTAAGTCCCGCCATCCTAGCACAGGCGGCTGCCAAACGAAGCCGTTGCCCTCTGGCCTCAAGGGTTTATGGTGCGCTCCTAATCCGCCCTCATAGCGGAACCAGGCGCCCCCTCGCCCGGCAAAAACCGTAAAACCCAAACTACGGACAAGGTACCACACATGGCTAAAGTCGCTTTCCTCGGTCTCGGCGTGATGGGCTTCCCCATGGCCGGACACCTCGTGAAAAAAGGGGGCCATGAGGTCACCGTCT
This sequence comes from Bradyrhizobium sp. LA6.1, assembly GCF_040547805.1. Classification (NCBI taxonomy): domain Bacteria; kingdom Pseudomonadati; phylum Pseudomonadota; class Alphaproteobacteria; order Hyphomicrobiales; family Nitrobacteraceae; genus Bradyrhizobium; species Bradyrhizobium sp. LA6.1. The sequence continues at coordinate 345,719 of NZ_JBEPQK010000006.1, forward strand.
ACAACCGCACCGCGGCCAAGGCGAAGGAATGGGCGGACAAGTTCGGCGGCAAGACCGCGGCGACCCCGAAGGCCGCGGCCGAGGGCCAGGATTTCGTGATGTGCTGCGTCGGCAACGACAATGATCTGCGCGCGGTCACGATCGGCCCCGACGGCGCGTTTGCCGGCATGAAGAAGGGCGCGACCTTCGTCGATCACACCACCGCCTCCGCCGAGGTCGCACGCGAGCTCGACGCTGCCGCCACCAAGGCCGGCTTCAAATTCATCGACGCTCCCGTCTCGGGCGGCCAGGCCGGCGCCGAGAACGGCGTGCTGACGGTGATGTGCGGCGGCGCCGAGGGCGCCTATGCCGGCGCCGAGCCAATCATCACAGGCGCCTATGCGCGGATGTGCAAGCTGCTCGGGCCCGCCGGCTCCGGCCAGCTGACCAAGATGGTCAACCAGATCTGCATCGCGGGCCTGGTCCAGGGCCTCTCCGAGGGTATCCACTTCGCCAAGAAGAGTGGCCTCGACGTCGCCGCCGTGATCGAGACCATCTCCAAGGGCGCAGCGCAGTCCTGGCAGATGGAGAACCGCTACAAGACCATGAACGAGGACAAGTATGATTTCGGCTTCGCGGTCGAATGGATGCGCAAGGACCTCTCGATCTCGCTGGCCGAAGCCCGCCGCAACGGCGCCAATCTGCCGGTGACCGCGCTGGTCGACCAGTTCTACGCCGAGGTCGAGAAGATGGGCGGCAAGCGCTGGGATACGTCGAGCCTGCTCGCGCGCCTGAACCGCTGACACCTGTCGAACTGATCCCGCCTTGCTGATCGCGATCGCCGTCATCTTCGTTCTGGCCTATGCGGCGATCGCGCTCGAACACCCACTCCGGATCAGCAAGAGTGCCACGGCGCTGATCGGCGCCGGGCTGCTCTGGGCGATCTACGCGGCCACGATCGGCGACCACGCCATGGTCGGCCGGCAGATCGACGAATCCGTCGTTTCCACCGCGCAGATCGTGTTCTTCCTGATCGGCGCGATGACCATCGTCGAGGTGATCGACGCCCACGACGGTTTCGAGGTCATCACCTCCCGCATCAGCACGACGAGCCAGGTCCGCCTGATGTGGCTGATCGGCTTCGTGACCTTCTTCCTCAGCGCGATCCTGGACAATCTGACCACCACCATCGTGATGGTCTCGCTGATCCAGCGCCTGATCGCGAGGCGCGACGACCGCCTGCTGTTCGCCTCCCTGATCGTCATCGCCGCCAATGCCGGCGGCGCCTGGACCGTGATCGGCGACGTCACCACGACCATGCTGTGGATCGGCGGGCAGATCACGCCGCTGAAGATCATGGGCTCGGTGTTCCTGCCCTCGCTGGTCAATCTGCTCGTGCCGCTCGCCTTCATCAGCCTTCTGGTGAAGGGCAAGACCATCGCGCCGCCACCCAAGGACGACGGAGTTCAGCTCGTCGGGTCGTTCGAGCGCAACCTGATGTTCTATCTCGGGCTCGGCGTATTGATCGCCGTGCCCGCCTTCAAGGCGGTCACGCATCTGCCGCCCTTCATGGGCGTGCTGCTCGGGCTCGGCATCGTCTGGCTGGTCGGCGAGGTCGTTCACCGCGACAAGGACGAGCATGTTCGCCGTCCGCTGACGCTCGCGCATGCGCTGACGCGGATCGACATGAGCTCGATCGTGTTCTTCCTCGGCATTCTGCTGGCGGTCGCCTGCCTCGAACATGCGGGCCTCCTGTCGATGCTGGCGCGCTGGCTGGAGGCGACGATTGGCCGCCAGGACGTCATCGTCGTCGTGCTCGGCCTGCTCAGCGCCGTCATCGACAACGTGCCGCTGGTGGCGGCGACCATGGGCATGTACGACCTCGGCCACTACCCGACCGACAGCTTCCTCTGGGAGTTCATCGCCTATTGCGCCGGCACCGGGGGCTCGATCCTGATCATCGGCTCGGCCGCAGGCGTCGCCGCCATGGGGCTCGAGCGGATCGAGTTCCTCTGGTACGCCCGCCGCATCGCCATCCCCGCGCTCGCGGGCTATCTGGCGGGCGCGGTGGTCTACGTCGCCCAGCATGCGGCACTGCACTGACCGGCACTGCGCGCGTTCAAAATTAACGCCGGGTTAACGTAATTCTTTAGCTCCTTAAGTCACCTCTTAAGGATTTCTTGCCAGAGATAGACAATGCAGAAGGCCCGCCTTTGCGCAGGCAGGAATGTTGTTGTTCGATGAGTAAACCCGCTGAAAAGCCAGAGGTCGTACAGCTTCCGGCCGAGCCGGTGAGCGCGCCATCGGCGAGCAGCCGACGGGCTGCGTCGCAGCGGGTACGCGAGGCGCGCGACAAGTTAACGTCGACCAGCGGAACCCGGCCGGCTTTCGACGCCGAGATGCTGCGCCAATATGCCCAGACGCGGCTGTCGGCCTCCTATGTCGTGATGCTGCTGGTGGTCGCCACCGGCGTGCTGTTCGGGCTGTGGATGCAGCCGATCCCGGCCGCGGCCTGGACTGCCGGCATGCTCTGCATCCACGCCGCGATGATCCGCAGCTGCCACCGTTTCCTGGCTGAAGCCTCCTCGCCCGCGGCGACGCGCACATGGCGCACGCACTTCGTCGTGCTCGACCTGCTCTATGGCCTGTGCTGGATGGCGATCCTGATCCATCCCGTGCTCGACATGGTCACGGAAACGCTGATGATGTTCCTGATGCTGCTGGTGATCGCAGTGTCGAGCATGCTGGCCGCCAATCTGCCGATCGCCGCCCTTGCCGCCACGGCGCCGGTCGCGGTCGCGATGGCGCTGAGCTTTGCAATCACCGGCGCGCTCGACAATTACATCCTGGCGGCGCTCGCGCTCGCAGCCGAAGGCTATTTCGTGCTGCTGGCGCATCGCCTGCACTCCTCGACCTTCGCCACGCTCGAGGCACGCGCCGAGAAGGACGCGCTGATCGGCGAGCTCGAACAGGCCAAGGCGATCTCGGACGAAGCGCGCCACCGTGCCGAATCCGCCAACGTCGCAAAATCGCGCTTCCTCGCGCAGATGAGTCACGAGCTGCGCACGCCGCTGAACGCGATCCTCGGCTTCTCCGAGGTGATGAAGAGTGAAATTTTTGGTGCGCACGCGGTGCCGGTCTACAAGGAATATTCCGCCGACATCCATAATTCCGGCGTGCACCTGCTCAACCTCATCAACGAGATCCTCGATCTGTCGCGGATCGAGGCTGGCCGCTACGAGCTCAACGAGGAAGCGGTGTCGCTGGTCGGCATCGTCGCCGACTGCCATCATTTGATGAAGCTGCGCGCCTCGAGCCGCGGCATCACCATCCACGAGGTGTTCGAGCAGGCCATGCCGCGGCTCTGGGCCGACGAGCGGGCGATCCGCCAGGTCGTGCTCAACCTGCTCTCCAACTCGATCAAGTTCACCCCGCAAGGCGGCGAGATCTGGCTCAAGGCCGGCTGGACCGCTTCGGGCGGGCAATATCTCTCGGTGAAGGATTCCGGCTCCGGCATCCCCGAGGACGAGATCCCGATCGTGCTCGCCTCGTTCGGCCAGGGCTCCAACTCGATCAAGTCGGCGGAACAGGGCGCAGGGCTCGGCCTGCCCATCGCCAAGAACCTGATCGACCTGCATGGCGGCACATTCACGCTGAAATCGAAGCTGCGCATCGGCACCGAAGTGATCGTCACCTTCCCGCCGGAGCGCGTGATGAGTGCGCTGGCGCCGATGTCGGACGATTCTCCGCCGCTCCAGCCGGACAGTTCCGCGGTGCCCGACGAGAAGCGCCGGCCGCGCCACAAGCCGATCATGAGCGCAGGTACGGGCTCTTAACGAGATGCTTGCAGACATGCCCGACGATCCCCCACTATGGCCACATGAGCAAAGAAACGCCGTGCGTCGCCGTCTGCATGATCGATCCCAAGACCAGGCTGTGCTTCGGCTGCGGCCGGACCTTGCCGGAGATCGCGCGCTGGCACGCCATGGAGAGCACGGAACGGCTCGCGGTGATGGCGCTGTTGCCGGCACGCATGGCGGACGCGGGTTTGCAGCCGATCGCGGGATCGCCGAAACGCGCCTGACCGCCCTGCGTCGCCTCGGAGGCGCGCAATGATCCGCTTCCTGCTCGTTCTCGTCATGCTCGCCGGCACGGCCGGTGCCGTCGTCGCCTATGGCGATCCCGACCGGATCGCGCGCGCGAGCAACAAGGTCTCGCACATGTTTCGCGCGCAGATCGCCTCCCCGGCCCCGGCCGTGCAGATCCAGCGCGGCCAGGGCGGCGAATTCGCGCTACGTGCGAAGATCAACGGCGTCGCCGCACCGATGGTGATCGATACCGGTGCGACCTCCGTGGTCCTGACCTGGGAAACCGCGAAAGCGATCGGACTGCCGCTCGAGATGCTCGAATACGACGTCGATCTCGAAACCGCGGGTGGCCACACCAAGGCAGCCCGCCTTACGCTCGACCGTCTCTCCGTCGGCCACCTCGTCGAAAAGTCGGTGCCGGCCCTCGTCGTGCCGCGCGGGCAGATGAAGACCAATCTGCTCGGCATGAGCTTCCTCGACCGCCTGGAGAGCTGGGGTGTGCGCGCCGACAAGCTGATGCTCACAGGCTACCCGGAATTGCCCGATCGCCGCGCGCTCCGATAATTCGCTTCGCTGCGCGCCTCATGCGCACGATCAAGGCCCAATCAGCCGGGACTGCCTGAGCCGCACAACGCGATCGGCGCTTGTCAAATCGCTCCTTGGCCGCTCTGGCGCCAGTCAAACTGACGGAGCCGCTCCATTCAGGCAGCCCCGCTTGATCCAGTCCGCGAGGCCACCTTTGCGCCAGCGCGCTGCGCAACATCGGCGCGCCTGCCGGCCAACCGCCTAACCCCGAGCCCCGCGAACAATCCATCGATGTGGCATTTCCTCTATTTACAAACCGTCTAGTCGGTTTATAACGACCCCATTCCCGGATCGGGGTTGACAAGGCTGCTCCGTGAGGTGCGGCCAAGTGGGAGATTGAGAATCATGACTGCCAGAGCCGCCTTACGCCGCACGATGCGCGCCCTGCCCTTTGCCGCGGTGTTCGCCGCGAGCAGCGCCTGCGCTGCCGACCTGTCGCCGCGCTACGCCGCGCCCTCCTCGGCCTACACGGCACCGCAGCCGGTGTATTCGTGGACGGGTCTCTATGCGGGCTTCAACGCCGGCTACGCAGAGAGCGGCGACGACGCGTTCAATAATCTCGTCGGCATCAGCGGCGGCAAGGTCAAGGGCGCCGTCGGCGGCGTGCAGATTGGCTACAACTACCAGCTCTCGCCGATGTTCGTGGTCGGCATCGAGAATGACTTCGAGGGCGGCGACATCAAGAACCACGACGCGCTCAACAGCGCCGCGGTGAGCATCCCCTGGTACATGACCGGCCGCGCCCGCGCCGGCATCGCGACGATGGATTCACGGCTGCTGTTCTTCGGGACCGCGGGTCTTGCCACCGGCGAGTTGAAGGACGGGCCGATCAACAAGATGAAGATGGGCTGGACCGCGGGCGGCGGCGTCGAATGGGCGTTCCTGCCGAAATGGTCGGCCAAGGCCGAATATCTCTACACCGAATTCAAGCACGACGATCTGCCGGACTGGAACGCCGCCAAATTCCACACCTTCCGCGTCGGCGTGAACTATCATTTCGATCTGCTCCGCTGAGGCGGATCGACGAGGAGCCGGATTTTCACGATCCGGCTCTTCACCCGTTTGGGCTAGGCCGCGGCCTCCGCCGGCGCGCGCGCACCGACACGCGCGATCGCATCGCGCAGCACGTCCACACCGGCGCCCGGCTTCACCCCTTGCTCGGCAAGATGGCGGCGGAAGGCGCGCGCGCCGGGCACGGCGTGGAACGCCCCGACGAAATGCCGCGTGATCGCATGCAGCCGCGTGCCCCGCGCGAGCTGCTGCTCGATATAGGGCATCATCGCTTCGAGCGCGTCCTGCATCGTCGCATGCGGCGCCGCTTCGCCGAAGATGTCTTGATCGACGGAGAGCAGCCGCCATGGCTCCTGATAGGCGGCGCGGCCAAGCATCACGCCGTCGACGTGCTCGAGATGCGCTTTCGCCTCGTCGATGCCGGGGATGCCGCCGTTGATGATGATGGGCACATCAGGCATCGCGCGCTTGAGGCGATAGACGCGGTCATAGTCGAGCGGCGGGATGTCGCGGTTCTCCTTCGGCGACAGACCGTTGAGCCAGGCCTTGCGGGCATGCACGATCAGCGCGTCGCAGCCGGACGCGACCACTCCGCGCGCAAGCGTATCGAGCGCGACCTCCGGATCCTGATCGTCGATGCCGATGCGGCATTTGACGGTGACGGGAATGGAAACCGCGCCCTTCATCGCGTCGACACATCGCGCCACAAGCTCCGGCTCCGCCATGAGGCAGGCTCCAAAGCGGCCATCCTTCACACGATCCGACGGGCAGCCGACATTGAGGTTGATCTCGTCATAGCCGAACTCTTCGCCGATCCGCGCGGCCTGTGCGAGCTCGCGCGGATCCGACCCGCCAAGCTGAAGCGCCACCGGATGCTCGACCGCGTCGAACCCCAGCAGCCGCTCCCGGTCGCCATGAATGATGGCGCCGGTCGTCAACATCTCCGTATAGAGCAGCGCCCGCCGCGTCAGATGGCGATGGAACACCCGACAGCGGCTATCGGTCCAGTCCATCATGGGCGCCACAGAAAAGCGATAGTCTTGATATTTCAACAGTTTATCTTACTCTTCAATGGGATGAACCGCGAACGTGTGCACTCCAAACTAGACGAAATTGCACACGTTTGTACCCGTTTTGACCTCTCAGTGCACACATGGTGCACACGAAAGTCGGAGTGCACACGCGTGGCGACCTTCACACAAATGGCATCCGGAAACTGGCGCGTCCAGGTCCGCCGCAAGACCCGCTATGTGGCCGAGACATTCCGACGACGCAAGGACGGCGAAGAATGGGCGCTCGAGATGGAGCGCAACATCGACCGCAACGGATCGTCCAAGCCACGCGCAGCGCGGGACGTCCGCACGTTTGGCGATCTGATCGACCTGCACGATGAAGACATGCACGAAGTTGGAAAGCCCCCTCGCCGGTCAAAAGCAGCTGTGATGGCGTCGCTCAAGACTGCGCTCGGCAGCGTGAAGCTTTCCGCGCTCAATCGAGAACGGCTGATCGAGTTCGGAAGGAAGCGCGCCAAGGAAGGCGCTGGCCCCGCAACGTTGGCCATCGATTTGTCTTTCATTCGGACGATCATAACGCATGCGGCTGCGGTGCACGGCATCGAAATTTCAGCCGAGGAAGCCCGCCTCGCACGCGTCGCATTGAGCCACCTCAATTTGGTTGGAAAGGGCAAAGAGCGTGACCGACGGCCCACACAAGACGAACTCGACGAGCTAATCGAATACTTTGAGACGAACCCTCGGTAATTCATACCGATGGGACGGATCGTTAGGTACGCCGTCGCAACCACATTGCGCCAGGAAGAGATTTGCAAACCCGAGTGGCCACTGGTTGATATGAAGAAACGACTGGTGGTCATTCAAGACAGAAAGGATCCGAGGAATAAGGACGGAAATGACCAGAAGGTACCCCTGCTCAATCTAACGGGCTATGACGCGTGGGAGGTCGTGCTTCAGCAGCGGATTGTGACTCGAGGCTATGGACGCATCTTTCCCCATAACCACAGATCTGTAAGTGCAGCATTCACCCGGGCATGCGATGAACTCAAGATCGAAGACCTGCACTTCCACGATTTGCGTCACGAGGGGACGAGCCGTCTATTTGAGGCAGGACTTCCAATCGAAAAGGTAGCGTTGGTCACCGGCCACAAAGATTGGCGACAGCTTCAGCGCTATACCAATCTGAAGGTCGAAGATCTTCTTAAGCTCCAATACGCGCAGCAGCCGTCGATGGAAGAGTTCATAGAGACGTTAGCTGCCTCCTAGAGGTCCGCAATGTGCGAGATGGTCGCGAACATCCATCTGTAGGAGCGGACTCAGCCCGCTGCTCTCTGTCGAGAGTCCCGAAGCGTTCATAAAAGAATCGGAAGATCCGAATACCTCCGAGTGGACTGATAAGCTTTGCGACCAAAGCTTATCAGTCAACTAACCGAGCCCCACTCTTTGGGCCTTTACTCTCAATCGATGTCACCTTTGGCACTGGCACCGGACATTGCGCGCGGCCGTGATCGCGACGCTTATTTTCGATTCCGCGACGCCGTCGCCTCCAAATGTCTCGCGACGATCATTTCGCACATTGCCACTGCTCACCCATCTGTCGAATCTCAATCGCGCGATCGTCGCGGGCCGTGGTAGCGCCGAACTCTATCAGGCGCTGCGCCAGCGCGGCTTCACCCGAATTGGACTGCCCTCCATCTTCTTGCGTAAGCCGGCCTTTTCCGTCGGCCTCATCACCGTGCAAGACATGTTCAGTGAGTTCGAGATGGCGCTGTCCCAGATCGCACCATCTCTCGGCACGACCGCTGCAATCGCGGTGCTGATCAAGTCGAACGAGGCGGGCTTCGCGCTCAAGGTCCGCAAGAAGCTCGAACAGCTCGGCTTTCGAATCGAGGCCGGGGTCAGATGCCGTCAGGGCTTCGTCATGTCCGCCTATCGGCAGGATTCTGCCCAGATGAAACGGGCGGCCTGAAACGCGGAGCTGCGGCTGATTCCGTCTATATGAGTTTCCTACGCGGCGACGCCGCAGGCGCTCTCGCTTTCCTACATCCAGCACGTCATCCTGCCGCAGCAGGCACGTTGCGGCGAATGATCGCGATGTATTGGGAGCTTCATGACGTCGCCCTACTACCTCGCCATGGCCGCCTTGTTGGGCCTGGTGACAACGTCCTCCTCCCTGATCGGCGCCGCGATCGGACTTCACGCTCCCTTTTCAAAACGTCCCCAGGCGCAGCACCTCACTCTGTGTTGCCAGCCCTGGAAACGACGCCAGCACCCCCTCAATCGCATTGCAGTGCGAGCAGACGAAGAAGCGGCCCGGCTGCTCGGGATCCTCAAATCCGGGCCTCAACAGGAACAGGCGATCTCCAGTCATGTCCGTTCTCCCGAAGTCGTCGTAAACTTCAATGGCCGAACAGCCGGTAGCTCCGATCCGCATCGCGCAAGTGCCGGCTCTCATTGGTCCAGCCTACTGCACGCCGATAGCTGCCGAGCACTGCGGCTTCCTTCAACGCGGCGACGTCGACCTGTTGCGGCGCGTCGGCGAATGGCGAGACGAACAGCGCGTCCTCGGGGCAGTAGAGCTCGCACAGGAAGCAGGTCTGGCAATCGCTCTGGCGCGCGATCCTTGGAATGTCGTCGGTCTTGTCGAAGACATTGGTGGGGCACACGTTGACGCAGATGTCGCACGCCGTGCAGCGCTCGACATCGATGACCTCGATCATTCCGCGGCCTCCGCGTACTGAGAGGAACGCAGCGGGCGCGCCGAGGTCCAGACGTCGTCGAGCCCTCCGGTCGTCACGTAGTGGCGATAGCGGTCGTCCTGCTCGGGATAGTCGTCGCGGCGATGCATTCCCCGGCTCTCCTGACGCGCCAGCGCGCTCCGATACATCCAGCGCGCCGTTGCGAGCATGGCCGTGGCCTCACGTGCGCGAAGCAGATCCTGCTCGTCTGACGCGCCGGCATTCGATGCCTCAGACCAGAAGCCGTCCAGACGCCATAACGCCTCGCTGAGGCGCCCGGCTTCGCGGAAATAGTTCAGCTCGTACGGAAACACCTCGTCCTGAACGTTCCGGGCGAGCTTGTCAGCCTGAAGCGGTCGCCCACTGCCGGAGCGAAGCGCAACGCTGCCGCGCCGAAATGCCTGACGCCCGCTTGTGGTGCCCAGTTGATGCGCGAATTCGGCGGCACCCTGACCGGCCCAATACCCCGACGACATCGCCCAGGCCGCATTGTGGCTACCGCCCCCGGTGAAACCACCGCAGATCAGCTCGCGGGTTGCCGCGTCGCCCGCAGCGTAGAGACCTGGAACGGTAGTCGCGCAGCTGTCGTCAACGATCCGCAGGACCCCCGTGCCGCGGACGGTCCCCTCGAGGCGAAGCGTGATCGGAAAGCGCTGCGTGAACGGATCGAGGCCGGTCCGGTCGAACGGCAGGAAGAAGTTCGGCTGAGATACCCTCATATGCCGCTGGGTCTCGGCGTCGGCCTCGTCGAGCCGGGCGTACACCGGGCCCTTGCGCAACGCACGAGCAATAATCGAACGGCCGCCCTTGGATGACGCCCCTGGGATCACACTGCCTTCCTCGTCGGTGAAGCTCGACCAGCTGTAGAACAGGGTCTTGGTCACGGAGCCGAATGCCGGCGAGATAGCGTAGGCGTTGGAGAACTCCATGCTGGTGAATTCCGCGCCGGCCTCGGCCGCCAGGAGATAGCCATCGCCGGTCAGAACGTTCGAGCCCAACGTCTTGCTAAGGAAGGCGCATCCGCCGGTGGCGATCACCACAGCCTTCGCATTGAGCACCCAACGGTCGCCTTTCTGCCGTCGCAGGCCTGCGGCGCCGGCCACCACGCCGTTCTCATCCACCAAGAGCTCGAGCGCCGGCGAGTGATCCAGAATGGTGACGCCGGCTTGCTTCGTTCGCTTGCGCATCAGCCGCATGTATTCCGGACCCTGGAGCGAATTCCGCTGCGGCTTGCCGTCGTCATCCGAAGGATAAGGATAGCCCCAATCGGCGAGCTGGTTGCTCTGGGCGTAGGTCCGGTCCAGCACGCGCGCCATCCAGCGACGGTCCTGGAGGTGGCCACCGAGTTTCTCACGGCTGGCCATCGCGGCCTCGCGGCGCTCCGGAGCGGGGTCGACGTACCAGACACCGGTGCCGGCCGCCGCGGTCGCGCCTGAGGTGCCGCAAAACCCCTTGTCCGCCAGCACGACGCGCGCACCACGCTCGGCGGCGCTTATTGCGGCCCATGTGCCCGCGGGACCGCCACCGAGCACCAGCACATCCGCATCGAACACGACGGATCCTGCCGAACTCGATAGCTTCTCGGCACGGCCAGGTGGGTTTGTCATCGCTCGTCTCCGGATTGAATCTGTTCAGAACGCGGGTAACTGACCCGGCAGCTTGTCCTTGATGGTCTGGCGGACCGTATCGTTCTGATAGGCACGCACCAGCTTCGCGACCCAGGGAGCATCCTTGTCCTTCTCGCGAACGGCGATGAAGTTGTTGTAGGGATTGTTGACCGAGGATTCGATTGCGATGGAATCCTTGCCGGGAATGAGGCCGGCGGGGACGGCGTAATTGGTGTTGATGACCGCAGCATCGACGTCGTCCAGGCTGCGCGGCAGTTGGGCGGCGTCGAGTTCACGGATCCTGAGCTTCTTTGGATTCGCGGTCACATCGAGCGCGGTCGGCAGGATCCCCACGCCGTCCTTGAGCTCGATCAGCTTTTCGGCCTGAAGCAGCCGCAGGGCCCGGCCACCGTTCGACGGATCGTTGGGGATGCCGATCGACGCCCCCTCCTTGATCTCGGCAACCGACTTCGCCTTGCGGGAATAGAGCCCGATCGGTGCGACGATCGTCTCGCCGACGGCGACGATCTTGTATCCCCTGGTCTTGATCTGGTTGTCCAGGAACGGCTTGTGCTGGAAGGCATTCGCATCGAGATCGCCGACATCCAGCGCGGCATTGGGCACCAGATAATCGTTGAAGACGACGACCTGCACATCGAGGCCGTCCTTGGCCGCGATCTCCTTCACCTTCGCCCAGATGATTTCGGCATCGCCACCCGATATCCCGACCTTGATCTTCTGATCCGCGGAGGCCGGCGCGGTGAATAGTGCAAAGGCGGCCATCACGAGCAACAAGCGACGTCTCATGGTCTACGATCTCCTTATCGAGCGATTATCTGTTCCGACGTCTAGCCGACGCGGGCAACCAGGACGTCCGCCGTGGCATCCGCGAACTCAGACGACATGTCGTTGAAGAGAGCAAGTTCCTGAACCGTCGCAGCACGCGGACGATGGTTCGAACCCTTGGAGCCTTGAAGGAAGAAACGATCCAGAGCCTGCACAAACCCCGGCGAGCCTGCAATCTCCGATGCGTGCCTCTCACTTCCCGCCACGAAGGCAAAGCTCATCTGATTGACGTCGACGACATAGATCATGGTGCAGCTTCCCAACGGACGGCGCTCTCCTAGCTGCTGAACCCCGCCGGGATGAAGGCCGGGATCTTCTCTTCGATGAACTGCTTCACTTCCGGCGAGTTGAACACCTGGATAAATGCCTTCAGGCGCGGATCGTCCTTCTTGTCGGGCCGGGCCGTGAAGCGCAGCACGAGCCCGTCATCAACGGTGCGGTCGATGATGAGCGCAGATTTGGGATCCCCGCCGGCCGGAATGAGGTAGGTGATGTTGACGAGCGCCAACGTTACGTCGTCGAGCGACCGATAGGTTTGGGCGGGGTCGAGCTCGACGATCTTGAGGTTCTTTGGACTCTCGATGATGTCGAACTTGCTGACCGAGAAGCCCTTACCGGGCGCCAGCTTGATCAGCCCGGCCCGCTCGAGCAGGATTAGCCCGCGTGCGCCGTTGAGCGGCTCGTTCGGAATGGCGACGCTGTCGCCGGACTTGATGTCGTCGAGCTTCTTGATCTTCTTCGAGAACAGGCCGACCGGCGCAATGACGCCGACCTTGTCGACCTGCACAAGGTTGAAGCCGCGTTGCCTATTCTGAAGCGCGAGATAGGTTGCATGCTGGAACAGATTGGCGTCGACATCGCCGCTGTTCACGACCTCGTTCAATGCCACCCAGTCCGACAGCTCGACGATCTTGACGTCTTGCCCTTTCTCCTTGGCGAGCTTGGCGGCAAAGGACGCCAATTGCCCAACCGGGCCGGCGCTGGTCGCGATCTTCAGCGGCTCGCCGGCGAAGGCGGCCGCCGTGAGAGCAAGCCAGAGACCTGCGGCCTGGGCGGTGCGACGAAGAATTTTCATGATCTCAAGTCCCATTACGATTCAGATGATGTGCCTTACGCAGCCTTGCGCGCCCCAACGTCGGCCTGTGCGAGCGCCTGACCGAGATCCGCCAAGATGTCGTCGGGATGCTCGATCCCCACCGACAGGCGTACGTAGCCGGGCGTGACCCCGGCGGCGAGCTGCTCGGCTGCGGTCAGTTGCTGATGCGTCGTCGATGCAGGATGAATGGCTAACGACCTGGCATCGCCGATATTGGCGACGTGATAGAACAGCTTGAGCGCGTCGACGAAGCGACGGCCGGCCTCGACGCCCCCTTTCAGCTCGAAGCCGACCAGCCCGCCATAGCCGCCCTTCAGATAGGCGTCCGCCCTGCGCCGGTTCTCTCCGTTTTGCAGACCGGGGAAGATCACGTTCGAGACCGAGGCGTGTTTGGCGAGGAAGTTCGCGACCTTCACCGCATTCTCGTTGTGCTGGCGGATGCGCAGCGGCAGGGTTTCGAGGCCCTGGATGAACTGGAAGGCATTTTGCGGCGCGATCGATGCGCCGAGGTCGCGCAGCAGCTTGACGCGGGCTCGCAAGATGTAGGCGATCGGGCCAAGCGGCTTCGCGGCCTCAGTCCAGATCGCGCCGTGGTAGGCCTCGTCGGGCTTGTTCAGAAGCGGAAAGCGATCGGCATGCGCGGCCCAGTCGAAGTTGCCGCCGTCGACGATGGCGCCACCGATCGCGGTGCCGTGGCCTCCGATATACTTCGTGGTCGAATAGACCACCACCGCAGCGCCATGCTCAAACGGGCGTGCGATCAGCGGCGACGCCGTGTTGTCGAGGATCAGCGGCACGCCAAGCGAGCGGCCAATGTCCGCGACCTCCTTGATCGGGAATACGTGCAGCTTGGGATTCGGAAGCGTCTCGCCGAAATAGGCGCGCGTCTTGGCGTCGGTCGCACGACGGAAGTTTTCGGGATCGGCGGGATCGACAAAGCGCACTTCGATGCCGAACTGCTTCAGGGTCTGCGATAGCAGCGTCCAGGTGCCGCCGTAGAGATCGGTCGAGGACACGATATTGTCGCCGGCCTGGGCAATGTTGAAGATCGCGAAGGCGGAAGCCGTCTGTCCAGAGGCAACTGCGAGGGCGGCCGCCCCGCCCTCGAGTGCAGCAAGCCGATCCTCAAAGGCCTGCTGGGTAGGATTGCCGATACGGGTGTAGATCGGTCCGAGCTGCTCGAGTGCGAACAGGCGCGAGGCGTGATCGGCGTTCTCGAACTGGAACGACGTGGTCTGATAGATCGGAACCGCGACCGCGCCGGTGGCGGGGTCGGAGCGGTAGGATCCGCCATGCAACGCCAGCGTCTCGAAGTTCCGGGTCTCCAAGGTCATCTGCAATTCCCTTTCGATCTCGAGAGCGCGCCATGCGCGGCAAGCCGTGCTTGTCGACGAAAATGATGCGGTCGGATTCTGCTGCTGTCGAGCGTGTCTGAAAAATAGCGATGCGCGTGCTGCGTCATTGCAGCTTCGCAACGCGTTTGTTCCCGGTCCTTCGCTGAATTGGAAACAAACTCGCTGGCGCAAAATGTTAAAAATGCTCACGCGAAGAGATGTTCTTTGCGATTGACGATTGGGCCCGACCATGACGAGACCGCGCGAGCTGCGCTTTAACGCTTTCAACATGACTGCGCCCAGCCACAATTGGGCGGGCCTGTGGTCTCATCCGCGCGATGCGTCCATCGACTACAACACGCTCGATTATTGGGTCGACTACGCCAGGACCGCGGAACGCGGACTGCTCGATGGCATCTTCCTGGCAGATGTGTTCGGCGTTTACGACGTCTATGGCGGCACGGCCGATACCGCCGCCCTGCATGCCGTGCAGCTTCCGAACGCGGATCCGACGCTGCTCGTATCCGCCATGGCGCTCGTCACCAGCCATCTCGGCTTCGGCATCACATCGAACCTTACCTTCGAGCATCCCTATCAACTCGCACGTACGTTTTCGACGCTCGACCATCTCACCAAGGGCAGGATCGGTTGGAACATCGTCACGGGCTATCTCGACAGCGGCGCGCGTGGGATGGGCCTTCCGGCTGGCCGCGCCCATGACGAGCGCTATGACGCGGCCGAGGACTTTCTGACCGCGGCTTACAAGCTATGGGAGGGAAGCTGGGAGGACGATGCGGTTCGCCGCGACCGCGGCAGCCGCGTCTTCACGGATCCCGCTAAGCTCCACCGGGTTCTGCATGATGGTCCCTACTTCAAGGTTGACGGCATCCATCTCGCCGAGCCCTCGCCGCAGCGAACGCCGTTGCTGTATCAGGCCGGCACCTCGAAGCGCGGCCGCGCCTTCGCCGCCCGGCACTCGGAAGCGATCTTTCTCAACGGTCAGACCAAGCCAATCCTCGCACGCGCTGTCCGCGAGATTCGAGAAGCGGCCAAGACCTATGGCCGCGATCCCTACGACATCCGCCTGTTTGCCGGCGCGACCGTGATCGTGGCGCCGACGCGGTCCGAGGCGAATGATCTGCTCGAGGACTACGCACGGCATGTCGATCAAACCGGCCAGCTCGCCTTGTTGTCGGGCTGGACCGGCATCGACTTCTCGACCTACCGGCCCGACCAACCGATCGAATATGTCGAGAGCAACGCCATCCAGTCGATGGTCGAGAATTTCACGGTGCGGAGCGACCGGCCGGTCAATGTCGGCGACCTCGCCAGATTGAGCCGCGCCGGCGCCCGCTCGCCCTTCGTGGTCGGCTCGCCGCAGGACGTCGCCGACGAGCTGATCGCCTGGGCTGACGAGACCGACGTCGACGGGTTCAACCTGTTCCGCCTGGTCGCGCCGGAGTCGCTGAACGCCTTCGTCGACCTCGTGGTGCCGGAGCTGCAATCGCGCGGCGTCTACAAGACCGCCTATCGCGACGGCACGCTACGCGAAAAGCTGTTCCCGGGACGCGGCCCGCGGTTGCACACGACACATCCCGGCGCGAGCTTCCGGCCCGCGCCTTCGACGACTGCGCTCCAATCCGACGCCGCCGAATAGCAAGGACGGAGCTCACGCCTGCGTCCGATGCTCGCGGAACGCGGCTGCCAGCGCCCCCAAGGCGGCCCGTGACCGCCGATCGGTCAAGGACGAATGAAGCACGACCTCGGACGGCGGCAGCTTGGGAAGCCCAAGCTTCTCGCCGATGTCGATCGTGCCACTCGGCGCGATCCGATACGACAGCGGCGCGATGGCGAGCCCCGCCACGACGGCGGCGTGAACCGCCGAAGAGCCGCCTCCCAGGAACACCTCGATCCATTTGATGCCGACCGCATCCAGCGCCTGCGTGGCTACGTTGCGCACGCCGCAGGTCGGAGCCAGCGCAGCCAGACGTAAGGGCTCCCCCGGCCTCTGCTCGAACCCCTGCGCCGCAAACCAGCCGAAGCGCTCACGCGTCAGCGTCTCGCCATCACGACGATCGTCCTCGCGCTGGACGATGGCCGCATCGAGCCGTCCCTGGTCGAACAGGTCGAGGAGGTTGCGCGAATTGTCGAGCTGGACCTCGATGGTCAAGTTCGGATCGTGCGCGTGGAGACGTGACAGCAGGGCTGGGACTTCCGGCCCGGCGACATGCGCAGCGATACCGAGTCCGAAGTGACGCGGAGACGCATTGAGCCCCGCGATCGCGCGTTCGTGAGCAACGATCAGCTCCCGCGCGCCCTGCAGAAAGGCCGTCCCTTGCGCAGACAGCCGGACCGATCGCGGCGTCCGCTCGAGCAACCGATGCCCGATGCGATCCTCGAGCCGCTTCAGCTTGACGCTGATCGCGCCTTGCGTCGTCCCCAAAGCCTTGGCGGCACGCGTGAAGCTGTGAAGGTCGGCCACCATCACAAAGGCTCTGACGGCATCGACATCGAGCGAGAGCATTCCATCATCCGGCTTTGTTGTCTCTGAAATCTATATCGATCGGATTTTGTTGTGGTCAAGGGCCCCCTATGTTCGCTCAGCCTGACGCGGGCCTAAGCGCACGGGACGCCAATCCCTCCCGGAGCGAGCGATCGCGCATGCGTGCTGGCAATCGACACCATGATTGGAGGTCACGGCCTTGACGGTCTTATCATCACGACGAAACACGATCGCCCTGGCTGCAGCGTGCCTCGCGTCCCTCATGTTCGGCCTGGAGATATCCAGCGTACCGACGATCCTGCCGACGCTCGAGACGGTGCTGCACGCCAGCTTCCAGCAGCTGCAGTGGATCATGAATGCCTACACCATCGCGGTCACGACGGTGCTGATGGCAACCGGCACGCTGGCAGATCGCTATGGCAGAAAGCTTGTATTCGTGGTCAGCATCGCCGTGTTCGGTCTCGCCTCCCTGATCTGCGGTCTGGCGGAAGACGCGCTCCTCCTCATCGTCAGCCGCTTCTTCCAGGGCATGAGCGGTGGTGCAATGCTGATCTGTCAGGTCGCGGTTCTCTCCCATCAATTCCGGGAAGGCCCCGAGCGCGCACGCGCCTTCGCCGCCTGGGGGATCATCTTCGGCATCGGTCTTGGTTTCGGACCGATCATCGGCGCGACGATCGTCGCGGTCTCCGGCTGGCAATGGGTGTTCCTGATCCACGCATTCATCGCAATCGTCACGATCGCGCTCGCCGTGACCGGCGTGCGGGAGTCGCGCGATCCTGAGGCAAAGCACCTCGACATCGCAGGCATTGCGACGCTCTCGACGTCGGTGTTCTGCGTCGCCTTCTATATCACGGAAGGCCCCGACTTCGGCTTCACTGGCCCAACCGGCCTTACGGTCGCCGCGACGGCCGTTCTGAGCTTCATCGCCTTCGTGTTGGCGGAGTTGCATAGCGCCCGCCCGATGTTCGACTTCTCCGTGTTCCGGATACGCGCCTTTTCGGGCGCGCTGCTCGGATCGGCCGGCATGAATTTCAGCTTCTGGCCCTTCATGATCTACCTACCGATCTTCTTTCGCAGCGCCCTCGGTTACGACAACGTCGCAGCTGGCCTTGCGCTTCTCACTTACACGCTTCCGGCGCTTGTGATTCCGCCGCTCGGCGAACGGATATTGCTGAGGTTCGGCGGCGGCATCGCCATTCCGGTCGGCCTGTTCGTCATCGGACTTGGCTTCATGCTGATGTGGGCCGGTAGCGGCGTTGAGCATGTTACCTGGTTGACACTGGCGCCAGGATGTCTGCTTGCGGGCGCTGGCCTTGCCCTCACCAACACACCGGTGACCAACGTCACGACGGGAGCAGTGTCGAGCACGCGAGCCGGCATGGCATCGGGCATCGACATGAGCGCCCGCATGATCGCGCTCGCCATCAACATCGCCTTGATGGGCTCCATCCTGATCGCCGGCATTTCCTCCCGGCTGAGCAGCGCGCTTCCCGGTGCGCTCGATGCCAGCCATCTGCAACACCTTGCGGAGCGGATCGCCGGCGGCACCGCAGGCATCTCCGATTTCCCCGAGCTGAGCCTCCTGCCGGCAGCGGAAACTGCCGTGCAAGATGCGCTGATCCACGGCTTCAGGCTGATGATGCTCTATGGCGGACTGTCCGTCTGGATCATGGCGCTGGTAAGCTTCGCGATTTCCGGCGAGAGCTACGCCGCACGGAAGCGCTCCGCGCAGAACAGCGATGAGCCAAGCTGTGTTCCCCGCTCATCGCCCTCGCCCTGCTCGGATGCGTCCAGGCAGTGCGCCACGACAGCATCCTTTCCGCGCCGATAACTCCATTCTCAATTCCGAACGCACGAGAGAATGTTCGTTCCCTTCTGCGCCCGACTGCGAAATTGCCACGCGGACCCGTTTGCCGTCAAAGTGAGCCGTCCAATCTCCCCAAACAGAGGTCGAGACGGCAAGGCAGTTTCGTTGAACAGGATACCCGAAATGCATCATTTCACGTTCCGCCTGCGAGCCCTTGCCGTGGTTGCGCTCGGCTTCCTGGCCGTGGCGTCCGTTCAGCCCGCGAGGTCCGATGAGATCCGCATCGGCTATCAAAAGTCCTCGACACTAACGGCGATCCTGAAGACGAACGGGGAGCTGGAGAAGGCGCTGGCTCCGCTCGGCATCACCATCTCCTGGCACGAATTCACCAGCGGCCTGCCGCTGCTGGAAGCCATCAACATCGGCAGCATCGACTTCGGCGCCGACGTCGCCGACACCGTGCCGATCTTCGCGCAAGCCGCGGGCGCCAAGCTCGCCTATATCGCGGAGGAAGCAGCCTCGCCGGCTGCGCAGGCGATCGTCGTTCCACAGTCTTCAACTATCAAGACCATTGCTGAGCTCAAGGGCAAGAAGATCGCCGTCACCAAGGGCGCCGGCAGCCACTATCTGCTGCTTGCGGCGCTGGCGAAATCCGGGCTCAACTTCAAGGACATCACGCCCGCTTATCTGACACCCGCCGACGGCCGCGCTGCGTTCGTTAGCAACAACGTCGATGCCTGGGTGGCCTGGGATCCGTTCCTGACCAGCGCCTTGCACCAAACCAAGGGCCGAATCTTGTCCGACGGCAGCAATGGCCTTGCAAGCTACAAGCGATACTATCTCGCCTCGGCCGCTTATGCGGACAAGCATGCCGAAGTCCTCGACGTGATCTTCGCCAAGCTCTCGGTGACCGGCAAATGGGTGAAGGCGCAGCCGAAAGACGCGGCCACGTTGCTGGCGGGCCTCTGGGGGATTGACGCGGCGACCGTCGAAGAGGCCAACAGCCACCGTTCCTATCAGGTTGGCGCGGTGACCGGCCCGGGCCTGTCCGAGCAGCAGCGCATTGCGGATGCATTCCACGCCGAGGGCCTGATCCCCGTGAAGATCGATACCACGGCGATCAAGATCTGGGCGCCGAAGGGGTCCTGACTTCCGGCTTAGGCCGCGCTCAAGCCACGCTGGATGTCCGGCACGGATGCCAGCAGGCTCTTTGTGTAGGCGTGCTGCGGTTGCCTGAGCACGGCCTCGGCGCCACCCTGCTCGACGATGCGGCCGTTCTGGAACACCAGCACGCGGTCGCACAGATGCTCGATGACGCCGAGATCATGCGAGATGAACAGCAGCGCCGTTCCGAGCCGCGATTGGAGCTCGGCCAGGAGATCGAGCACCTGGGCCTGGATGCAGATGTCGAGCGCCGAGACCGGCTCGTCGCAGACGATGATGGCGGGTTCAGCCGCTAGCGCCCGCGCGATCGACACCCGCTGACGCTGGCCGCCGGACAATGATCGCGGCACCCGATCGAGATGATCGGCACTCAGGCCGACCAGTTCGAGCAGCGACACGATCCGGTCCAGGCGCGCCATGCGGCTATCGGCGCCCGGAAGATTTTCCGCAATGATGTTCCTGACGCGATAGCGCGGATCGAAGCTGCTAAGTGCGTCCTGCGGGATGTATTGCAGCTTGCGACGAAGCCGGCGGCGCCCGGCTTCCGCGACCGAGGACCAGGGCTCTCCGAGCAATGTTACCTCACCGTCATCCGGGTGAAGCAGCCCGAGCACGATCTTGGCACAGGTGGATTTTCCCGAGCCGGATTCGCCGACGATGCCGACGACCTCGGCGGCCCTGACATCGAAGCTGATGTCCTGCAGGACCACCGACTTCGCCCGTCCGGCGGCTTTCGGCGCAATGAAACTCTTCGAGATCTCCTTGACTTCGAGCACGACCTCGCCTGCCGCCTGTCGCTGCGGCAAGGGCTCCCGCACGATGGAGACCGCCGTCGCATCACCCGCACCGGGCTCGAACCTCGCCGACGCGAGCCTGGACCCGCGCGACCGCCCCGACGGAACCGCCGCGATCAACTGCCGCGTATAGGGATGGCGCGGATGGGTAAGGACATCGCGAGTCGGCCCGCTGTCGACCACCCTGCCGTCACGCATCACGATGACACGGTCGGCGATGCCGGCGACCACCGCGAGATCGTGACTGATGAGCAGGAGACCCGCCCCCTCCCGGATTCGCTCCGCCAAGACCTGGAGCACCTGCGCCTGGACGGTGACGTCGAGCGAGGTCGTCGGCTCGTCCGCGATAATGAGATCGGGGTCAGCCGCGATCGCCGACGCGATCAGCGCACGCTGGCGCAGGCCACCGGACAATTGATGCGCATATTGCAGGGCACGATCAGCGGGGTTGGGAATGCCGACCTTGCCGAGCGTCTGCAGCGTCCGATCCCGGATAGCGCCTGCATCGGTCAGAATGCGATGGCTCGAAATGACCTCGGCAACCTCCTGGCCGATCGTGCGCAAGGGATCGAGCGAGACCAGAGCATCCTGCATGACGAGCCCGGTCACGGTCCCGCGCAGCTTGCGCCAGTCGGCTTCGCCGAAGCTGCGAGCGTCGCGTCCCTTGATCTCGAACCGGTGCGCGGCGGTCTTCGCACCGTCGCCGGCGAGATTGAGCAGGCTTCGCGCGGTGATGCTCTTGCCCGAGCCGGATTCACCGACCAGGGCAACGCATTCGCCGGGCCCGATCGTCAGATCGAAATCAACAACGATCGGCTTGCCACCATTGGCGCCGGCAAAGCCGATGCTCAGTCCCTGCACCTCGACGATCGGCGCTGCCAGATCTATCTGCGAACCTACGCTGCTCATGCGAGCCGCCCTTCAAATCTCTGTTGTAGGTGATTGCCGATCACGCTGAAGGCGATCACCGTCGCGGTGATGGCGAGGCCCGGGAAGACTCCAGGCCACCAGGCGACGCGCAGCACATCCCGGCTCTCCGCCAGCATCACGCCCCATTCCGGCGTCGGCGGCTGCGGTCCGAGCCCGAGGAAGCTCAGGCCGGATACGATCAGGATCGTCGAGCCGATATAGACGGTGGCGATGATCGGGATGGCAACAAGGACGTTGGGCAGGACGTGCCGGATGAACACTTGGCAGCGGCTCAACCCGTAGATCGCGGCCTGCGTCACGTAATCGGCATCGCGTATCAGCTGGGTCTGCGCCCGCACCACGCGACCAAATTTCGGGATGCCGGCGATGCCGACCGCGATGGCGATGTTGAGCATGCCTTGGCCGAGGAAGGTCACGATCAGCATGGCGAGCAGCACGCCGGGAAATGACGACAGCATATCGAACAGGCGCGACACGGCCTCATCCAGAATGCGATTGCGCTGGCCCGCGATGATGCCGAGGACAATGCCTGATCCGAGTCCGACCGCAACACCGCCGAACCCGATCAGGAGCGAGTAGCGCGTGCCGAAGACGGTCCGCGCGAAGACGTCGCGGCCGAGCCGATCGGTCCCGAACAGATGCGCCCAGCCCGGCGGCTTCAGGCCCTCGCTGAAATCGCCGACGAGCGGATCGAAGTGCGTGAACAGCGAAGGCGCGATCGACGCCGCGATCAGGAACGCGACGAAGACGAAGGACAGGACGAGCCCGAACGGCAGACGGCGCCGAACAGCGATTGCAGCCAGAGAATGTGACGCCTCAAAGCCAACGAGGTCTTGCGGGGCCTCGAGCGGTACGGCCGTGTCGAAGGAGCGATGCGACGGCGCGGTCATTGGGCCCTCAATCTCGGGTCGATCAGCACATAGAGGATGTCGAGCAGCGTGGACGCGGCGACGTGGATGAAGGCTGCGAGCAGCACGACGGTGAGCACGACCGGCACGTCGTGGGTCAGCACCGCGCCCAACGTTACCGTGCCGAGGCCTGGCCGGCCGAACACCTTCTCGGTGATGACCGCACCGCCGAGCAGGCCGCCGATCAGCCAACCGCCTAGCGTCACCGCCGGCAAAAGAGCGTGCCGCAACACGTGACGCCAGCGAATGACGAGTTCGCCGACGCCGCGCGACCGCACGGTCGTCACGAAAGGCTGGTCGAGCGTCTTCTCCATGGCTTCACGCAGAACCTGCGTCAGCAGGCCGGCGGTCGGCAATGCCAGGGTGATCGCCGGCAGCACGAGGGAATTCCACCCCTCCGCACCCGACACGGGAAACCAGCGCAGATTGAACGAGAATGCCATCAGCAGGAGGATGCCGAGCCAGAAGACGGGCGTCGAGGCGAACACCAGTTCGACGAACGAGGCCAGCTCGCGCGAGAACCGCCCTCGCCCCGCAGTCAGCAGCGCGATAAAGCCGGCAATCACGATCGCAAGCACGCCGGCCGTGAGCGCAAGCTCGACGGTCGGCAGAAGCTGCGATCCGACGACCTCGATCACCGGCTGGCGCAGCACATAGGACGTGCCGAAATCGCCGCGGAGGATGCGCGACAAGAACTCGACGTACTGCTCGGGCAACGAGCGATCTAGGCCCCATTCGGCTGCGATCGCCTCACGGAGGCCGGGATATTCGACGTCACCGGCGAGGATGTCCTGAATGCGGCCCGGCAGCGCATGCAACGCGAGAAACGTTGCTGTCACGCTCGCCCAGGCCACCACCAGGCTGGTGAACAGCCTTGAGACGATGCGGGACCACATGGCCTACTTCTTCGCGATCCAGAAATCGTAGGCGCTGGACGGCGAGTCGAGGCCGGCCTCGAAGCCCAGACCGTTGACGTTGCTCTTCGCCGCCAGGAACCAGCTCGGCGCGAACAACGGCACGATGAAGGCCTGGTCCACACCCCGCTTCTGAATCGCGTCGGTGAGCTGCCGCTTGCGGACCGGATCGGTCGTCCGCAACGACTCGTCGATTTGGCTCGTGATCTCCTGGTCTGGATTGGGAATGTTGGAATAGAGGAAGCCCTTCGATCCCAGCATGTCCCAGAGCTCGCGGGCAGGATCGGACGGATTGTCCGTATTGGGATAGATCACCCAGGTGCCGTTGGCGTTGTTTTTGGCGTATTCGCCCGCCGTGATCAGGCGCAGGTTGAGATCGAGGCCGACATTCTTGCGCAACGCCGCCTGGACGCCCTGGATAAGGATGTCGCGATTGTCGCGCACATAGGGCTGCGGATAGCCGACCTCGATCGAGAGGCGCTTGCCGTCCTTGGTGCGGAAGCCTTCGGAATCGCGGCCAGTCCAGCCGGCTTCGTCGAGCAGCTTGTTGGCGCCAGCAATGTCGTTGCCCCAGGAACCGACCAGTGCCTTGTTATAGGCGGGATTGGCCGGGCCGATGATCGACCAGGCGCGCGGCACGGTGCCGAGATAGACCTGCTTCACGATCGGCTCCAGATCGAAACCGTCGCGCAGCGCGCGGCGCACGCGAACATCGTCCGCCGGCGGGCGCGTGTAGTTGATGTTGAAGGTGAAGGACGTGCTGGCGCCGGACGGGCCGGTCAGCAGCTTGAAGCCCGGCTGCTCCGCGAACAGCGGCGCATCGGTCGGCTGCACGCCCTCGATCAGATCCACCTGCCCCGAGGTCAATGCGCCCGTGCGAACGGCATATTCGGGGAGGAAGCGGAAAGTGACGCGGTCCAGATGAGCAGGTCCGTTATGCGCGGCATTGCCAGGCGCCCAATTATAGGCCGCGTTGCGCGCGAACACCGCGGACTGGCCGCGCGTGTAGCTCTCGAACACGAACGGTCCGGTGCCGGCCAACCCGCGTCCACCTCCGCAGAGATCACCCTTCGCCAGCGATTTCGGCGAGATCAGGCCGAGCTTCACATTCGAGGTCGACTCCAGGAAACTCGAATCCGGCGTCGACAACACCAGTTTGACCACATAGGGCGAGACCACTTCGGCACGATCGTAGGCCTGGAGCAGCGAGACCGCGGTGACCGCGTTCTCGGGCTTCTTGACGAAATCGTAGTTGGCCTTGACCGCTGCTGCGTCGAATTTCTCCCCGTCGTGGAAGACGACGTCTTCCCTCAGCTTGTATGTGTATTCCTTGCCGTCGGTCGAAATCGACCACTCGGCCGCAAGCCAGGGTGCGAACGTGCCATCCGCCTTCTTCGCGATCAGCGAGTCGATGTAATTGCGGGCCACGAAGAACGCAGCCTGCTGTGACGAATAATGCGGATCGAAGCATGATGGCTCGGTCGTCACGCCCCACCGCAACGCGCCTCCGGAAACCGGCTTGTCTTCGGCATACGCGACATTCGACGCGAGCAAGGCAATCGCCACGCCGCTCACCAGCAAATTATTCTTCTTCATCCGCGTCACTCGCAATCGTTTCTGCTGCTGCCCCTGCAATCGACGCATCGAACATCATCAATTGAAGGATGACGTTCGTTTGCGCTTCATCCGATCTGCACGAGGCGTTATCTCTTGTTGCATCGCGATGTAATTCGTCGTCGCGCGCAAACGCAACATGCAAACGGTCGCGACGGCGGCTGCACATGAAGTTTGAAAAATTATTCGAGCCCTCACGCCGACGGTGGATGAAATCGACGACATCGAACGCCAATCCGACAATTCGATGCTGCACGATCGTTGCGCATCGTGACCCGACAACCAGCTGACCTTTGGAATCCCCATGTCGCCACGCCAATTGCACCTGAACGTCAACCTGCTTCACTCCGGCGTATATCCGTCAGCCTGGCGACTGCCCGACAGCGATCCACGCGCCTTCTTCGATCTCGGTCATTATGTGCGCGTGGCTCAGATTGCCGAGCGCGGCAAGTTTGACGCAATCTTTCTGGCGGACTCGCCTGCCGTGAACGACCGCATCGACTACCGGTCGTTCACGTCGATGGAGCCGACCATCGTGCTGGCAACAGTTGCCGCAACGACCAGGCGCATCGGTCTGATTGGGACGGTGTCGACGACCTACAACGAGCCCTACAACATCGCACGCCGTTTCGTGACGCTCGACCACGCCAGCGGCGGCCGCTCGGGATGGAACGCGGTCACCACGGCAGATGCCGCTTCAAGCCGCAACTTCGGCCTCACGGGTGCACTGGAGCACAAGGCCCGCTACGAGCGCGCCAAGGAGTTCACGGAAGTCGTCCACGCATTGTGCGACAGCTGGGAGGACGACGCCTTTGTGGGCGACAAGGCGAGCGCGCGATTTGTTGATACGTCGAAAGTGCACCCGATCGCGCACCGCGGCCCGCATTACTCGGTGGCCGGACCTCTGAACGTCCCACGCTCGCCGCAGGGGCGACCGGTCACGGTGCAGGCGGGTGGCTCGAATGACGGGCGCGATTTCGCGGCAGCTTATGCAGAAGCCGTATTCACGCTGGCGCAGAGCATCGAGGAAGGCGTCGCGTATGCGCGCGATCTGCGCGCACGCGCCGCGTCCTATCGTCGTTCCGGCGATTCCATCGTCATTCTGCCCGGGCTCGCCACCGTCATCGGCAGCACCGAGGCCGAAGCCAAGCGGCGACAGGACGAGCTCTGGGAACTGGTGCCGATCGAATACAGCCTGGCGCGGTTGGCCGGCACGCTTCAGATCGACCCTACCCTCCTCGAGCTCGACAAGCCCCTGCCGGATCCCCTGCCGCTTCCGGTCAATGCCAACCACACCATGTTCCAAGGCACCGTGAATATCGCACGTCGTGGCAATCTCACAGTCCGACAGCTGATCCGCGCGCTCGGAGGCGGCGTCGGACATCGCATCATCGTCGGCACGCCGGAGCAGATCGCCGACGACATCGAGGCTTGGTTCAAGGCGGGTGCCGCCGACGGTTTCAACCTCATGCCAGACGTACTGCCGTCCGGTCTGGAGACCTTCGTCGATACCGTCGTGCCCATCCTACAGAGTCGCGGGCTGTTCCGCACCGAGTACGCCGGCTCGACGCTGCGCGATCATTTTGGCCTGCAACGACCAGTGAGCCGATATGCGAAGCGGGCGTCGGAGGTCGCATCAGCCTAGCTGTCCCGACTATCTATCCCAGAGATCGATCCCGCCCGTCGGCGGGCTTGGCCGATCGCCTGGCCCGCACGCGCGGAATTACCTCGAGTGCAAATCGCCGCATCTCGGCCTCGAACGGCTGGAATTGCAGCATGAAGAGCTCGATGCCGGCCGCATGGAACGCCTCGATGCGCTCCGCCACCTCGTCATAGCTCCCGACTAGCCCCGCGGCAGTACCGCCATTGCTGCCAACACGCGGCGTCTTCTGCATGGTCTGCATCATCACGACCTCAGGGTCGGTGTTGTGCTTCTGGATCGCCTTCATCGGCGCATCCTTTGCGGCGAGGCTCAGCAACCGCTCGTAAGCGGCCTGCGCCAGCTCCCGGGTTTCGCGTGCGACGACGAAGGCCGACAAGCCGAAACGGAGCGGCGGCGCGGCATCGCGCGGGCGCACTGCGACATCGGCAATCAACCCGGCCACATCCTCCAGCGGCTGGCCATTGATGAACCAGACGTCGCCATGGCCTGCAACGAGGCCGCGCGCCGGCTCGGACTCACCGCCGACATAGATGGCCGGACGCTTGCGATACAGGCTGGTCGGGCGCAGGGCATAGTCCGTGACGTTGAAATGCTCGCCCGCATAATTGAGACGTTCGCCTTCCATGAGGCGCGAGACGACAGATATCCACTCGCGGCCGTAGGCATAGCGAGCGTCATGGTCCGGGAAGCCGATCCCGGCCTTCTCCAGTTCGGGACGGTTCCAGGCATTGACCAGATTGATCGCAAACCGGCCACCGCTGATGTTCTCGATCCCGAGTGCGAGCTTCGCCAACACGACGGGGTGATAGAGATAGGGCTTGATCGCAGCAATGATCTCGATGCGCTTGGTCAGCGCCGCGATCGCTGCCGCGGCACTCCAGGCCTCGAGCTGATCGAGGTCTTCCTGATGCGGGTTGATGGTGTGCTGCGCGATCAGCGTTGAATCATAACCGAGCTCTTCGGCTGCAAGGATGAGATCGCGATTGCGCTCCCAGGACGCATCATAAGGCTCTTCGGGATCCTGATGCGCCGCGCGCGGCCCATGCACCAGCGCCCAGATGCCGAAGCGAAGAGGTGCAGTCGCCATCGTGCTCTCCTGTAACTTTCTTTGGTCATGCTATCGATCGGTACCTGTTCTCGCCAACGGCTGATGCGAGATCAAGCACATCCGCCTCAAAAGATTTTCTTTGTCGTGCAGCGGCGCCGCAACGACAGCAGATCACTCCGTATCGAATGACAATTGAAATAGCGCTCTATTTCTGTCGGGCCGATTTCGTGGGACATTTTCCGCGGACGGCAAGTCATTGGCGTCGCACCTCCCGGATCGGATGCAGGAGGTGGAACGAGGTCTCGCGTCTTGAGCAATATCGAACTGAGCCAAATCGACAGTACGGCGATCGGCGCGGCTAACGCGCCGTCAACGCAGGGCAGCGTTCAATCGCCGGCGCGAGCAAGCAAGCTTGGTGCTCGCGGCCTTCAGCTCCTGTCCTGGATCGCGCCCGTGATGCTCGTGATTGTCTGGGAGGCGCTTGCACAGGCGGGATGGCTTTCGCCACAGGTTCTGCCCGCGCCGAGCAAGGTCATCCGGACAGCGTTCAAGCTTGCGACCACCGGGAGTCTGTTGAACGACCTCGGCGTCAGCCTCCTGCGTGCCACAGCCGGCTTTACGATCGGTGCTGCGGTTGGCGCCACGCTGGGCGTTCTTGTCGGCTTCTCGCGGGTAGCGGAAGCCGCGATCGACCGCAGCGTGCAGATGATCAGGGCCATCCCTTTCCTCGCCGCGCTCCCCCTCGTCATCGTCTGGCTGGGCGTCGGCGAAGCGGAAAAGATCTTCCTTGTCGCACTTGGCGTCACGTTCCCGATCTACATCAATACGGTGCTCGGTATCCGCCAGGTCGATCCCAAGCTGCTCGAGCTGGGGCGCGTCCAGGGCCTGAGGTCGCTTCAACTGATCCGCCGGATCATCCTTCCCGGCGCGCTGCCGTCGATCCTGACCGGGGTTCGTTACGCTCTCGCCACGGCGTGGCTCGCGCTGGTCGTGGCTGAAACCATCGGCGCGCAGTCGGGGATCGGCTTTCTCGCGATGGATGCGCGCGAATTCCTGCGCACCGATGTGATCGTCCTGACGATCGTAATCTACGCGCTGATCGGCGTCGCGGCCGACGCCATTGCGCGCTTTCTCGAACAGCGCCTCCTCGCCTGGCATCCGAATTACGGAGCAGCGAGATGAACGTGCACGTCGCCCCGCAGCCCTCCGCGCCGTTCGAATCCGGACCGGCCGTCGTTGTCCGCAACCTCGTCCGCAGCTACGGCAGCCGCGTCGTGATCGAGAAGCTGAACCTGCGCATCGATCGTGGCGAATTCGTCGCCCTGCTCGGCGAGAGCGGGTGCGGCAAGACAACATTGTTGCGGGCGCTGGCCGGGCTCGACCCCATCCAGGGGGGCCGTATCGTGGCGCCCCGCCGGCCGGCCGTGGTGTTTCAGGAGCATCGGCTGCTGCCGTGGGACAATCTCTGGCGCAATGTGGCGCTCGGCTTGCAGGTTCCAGATCCTCGCGAACGCGCCGCCGAAGCGCTCACCGAGGTCGGCCTCGGTGATAGGCTCGAAGACTGGCCCCGAAATCTCTCCGGCGGGCAGGCCCAGCGCGTCGCCCTCGCCCGCGCGCTGGTGCAGCAGCCCGAGCTTCTGCTGCTCGACGAGCCGTTTGCCGCGCTCGATGCGCTCACCCGTATCCGCATGCACGAGCTGGTCCGCGAGCTGGTGGCCAATCATCAGCCCGGCGTCCTGCTCGTCACCCACGATGTCGACGAAGCCA
Source organism: Bradyrhizobium sp. LA6.1 (assembly GCF_040547805.1). Classification (NCBI taxonomy): domain Bacteria; kingdom Pseudomonadati; phylum Pseudomonadota; class Alphaproteobacteria; order Hyphomicrobiales; family Nitrobacteraceae; genus Bradyrhizobium; species Bradyrhizobium sp. LA6.1. Next base: position 375,128 of record NZ_JBEPQK010000006.1, read on the forward strand.
TCGCGCTGGCCGATCGCATCCTCGTGATGCGCAACGGCGCAATCGCCTACGAGCATCGCGCCGGGCGTGGAAGCTCGGCATCCATCTCGCGCGCCGAACTCCTTAGCGAGCTTGGCGTGGTCTCCCATTCTCCCAGCTAGGTCATCCGGAAGGAAAATATGTCCGACTCATCGATCGCCAAACCATCTCGGCGCAGCTTCCTCGGCTCCGCAGCTTTTGGCATTGGCGCGCTCGCTGGTATGAACATCAGCGAATTCGCCCAGGCCGCCCCTGGCCGTACCACCGATACGGTGCGCCTGACCTGGGGCCTGAGCGGCCTCAATCTGATCGCCAAAGAGCGCGGCGAGTTCGAGAAGACGCTGGCCAAAGACGGGATCAAGGTCGAGTGGCTTGGACCCTTCCCGAACCACGCCCCGACCTTGCAGGCGGTCACCGGCGGCAGCGCCGATTTCAGCTTCGGCGGCAGCACCACGCCGGCGCTCGCCGCAATCATCGCCGGCTCGCCGCTGGTGTTCACGCAGTTCGTGGTCTACGAGCCCCGCACCACGGCGATCATCGCCAAGGACGGCTCGGGCATCGACAGGATCGAAGACCTCGTCGGCAAGTCGGTCGCGGTCAATCGCTCGGGCCTCGGCGAGTTCCTGCTGGTCGCAGCGCTCGAGAAACACAAGGTCGACCGCTCCGCGGTGAAGTTCGTCTATCTCAATCCGCCCGATGCGGCGCCCGCACTCGCCTCAGGCAAGGTCGACGCCTGGTCGATGTGGAGCCCGGGCGTCGACATCGCCCGGCTCGAATACAAGGCGCACGACATCTTTCTGGAAGGCCGCGATCTCGAATTCCAGATCGACTACACCTCCTACCTCACCACCCGCAAGTTCGCGACCGACAATCCCGCGCTCGTCCGCGCCGTGAATGACGCGTTCCGCGCCGAGGGCAAGTGGATCTCGGAGAACAGCAAGGACGCCGAGTACATCGCGCAGAAGGCCGGGAAATACAGCGATCAGGTCCGCGACCAGTTCATCGCGATGAACCGCAAGTATCGCTACTTCGCGGTCAACGACGAGCAGTTTGTGGGCGAGCTGCAAAGGGCAGCCGACTGGCTCGCGGCCCGCAAGGTTCTACCCGAGCCGGTCAAGGTGACCGACCATCTCGCCCAGCTCTGAAACGCTACCAACAGGCCAAGACAATGAACAAGACTGTATCCACCCCCTCTCTCGGCACATCCGAGCCGATCAAGGCTGGCTCGCCGGAGCTGGAGGCTCTGCTCAACCAGATCGCCGAGGGGGCCAGTGACCGCGAGCGCGACCGCATCCTGCCGTTCGAGGTCATCGATCTCATTCGCCGGGCCCGCCTTGGCGCGTTGCGGCTGCCGTTGAACGCCGGTGGCGCCGGCAGCACGATCCGCGATCTCTTCGCCTTCGTCATCCGCCTCGGCGAGGCCGACGCCAATGTCGCGCATATCCTGCGCAACCATTTCAGCGTGGTCGAGCGCCTGGTACGTACGCCCAAGGACGAGCAGAGCCGGCAATGGCAGAAGGCGGTCGCCGAGGGCGCCATCATCGGACTTGCGACGACCGAGCTTGAAAGCCCGCGCGTCGGCAATGTCACGCCGGGGACGACGTTCACGCCCGACGGGAACGGCGATTATCTGCTGAACGGCACTAAATATTACAGCACAGGCACGTTGTACTCGGATTATGTGCTGGTGCGCGCGGCCGATCCGTCCGGAGCGACGGGCGCCACGATCGTGCCGATCAAGCGCGAGGGAATCGAGCTGGTCGACGACTGGGACGGGCTCGGGCAGCGACTTACCGCAACCGGCACGACGCACTTCCGTAACGTCAAGGTCAGGCGCGAGGAAGTGGTGTTCGACACGCCGGACGGCGGTTATGGTGTGCCCTATTCCAACACGTTTGCGCAGCTGTTTCTGACGGCGATCGTCGCGGGTATTGCGCGTGCGACGCTGCGCGATGCGACAGCCCTGGTCCGCTCGCGCAAGCGTACGTTTTACTACGCGCCCACCGAGATCCCGACCGACGATCCGCTCCTGCAACAGACGGTCGGCCAGATCGCGAGCGGCGCTTTTGCGGCCGAAACGGTGGTGCTGGCGGCCGCCGAGGCGCTCGACATTGCAACCGATGCGTTCGACGCCGGCGCGGCGAACGCTACAGAGGCGGCGCACACCGCCGCGCTGCTCTCGGCAAAGGCCAAGATCATCGCCGATGATTTCGCCATCCGAGGTGGCAGCCTGCTGTTCGATGTCGGCGGCGCATCGGCGACCAAGAAGGTCACTAACTTCGACCGTCACTGGCGCAATGCGCGCACGCTCTCTTCGCACAATCCGACCACCTACAAGGCGCGTTCGATCGGCGAACACGAGATCAACGGCACGCCGTTGCCCGCGAAGGGCTTTTTCTGAGAGCGAACAGGCCGATCCACGGCGTCCGATGCGAGGAGCGACAGATGGGAAAGTCCGACATTCATCTGGTCAGCGGCGATGACGAGGTCGAGCATCAGTTTCGAGCCGTGATGCGGCGCCTGGCCGGCGGCGTCACCATCATCACGGCCGGCCGCGACGAGGACATCACCGGCATGACGGTGACGTCCCTGACATCGCTCAGCGCCAGTCCGCCCCGGCTACTAGTCAGCGTCAACCGGCAGGCCTCGTCCTTTGTTCGAATCGCGCGTTACGGCGTATTCGGCGTCAACATTCTGGGATCGGATCAGCAGGCCCTCGCCGGGCGCTTCAGCGACGGAAGCTTGAAGGGCCACGAGCGCTTCGACGGGATCAGATGGTCCGCGGGGGCGGCCGGCGTGCCGCTGCTTGGCGACACTCTCGCAACCATCGAATGCAAGGTCGAGGAAATCATCGAACGGCACTCGCATGGCATCATCATCGGCAGCCTGTTGAGCTTCGAGCTGTCCCGCGAACTGTCGGGCCTGGTGTACTGGAACGGCCAGTACATCAGGATCACCCATGACCTCGACCTCGACCTCCTCGCCGAGATCAGCATTCCGTTGGCCCATGTCAGATAACCCGCCGGAATCGCCCAGCGGCGGGCGCTGGCAGCTTGACAGGATTGTCGCCGAGCTTCGCCTCTCGCGCGAAGAAACACACAGCATAAGGCGCGACGGAGAGGCGCGACGCGCTCCCTCGCGCGAGGCGCTTCAGGCCATTCTGGATGGCCTCACCGAGGCGCTGTTTCCGAGGCATTACGGTCAGTTCGACCTCGACGGCGAGAATATCGACTATTTCGTCGGCAATCGCCTGAGCATCGCCCTCGACGGCCTTTGCGACCAGATCCACCGCGGCGCACGATTCGTCGGTGACGAGCTGATCCCGGGCTACCGGCGCGAGGACGCGGTCGAGCTGACGCGGCAGTTCGGCGAGCGCCTGCCGGTCGTGCGTGGGCTCCTGATCTCCGATCTGAGAGCCGCCTTCGTCGGCGATCCCGCAGCCAGGAATTTTCCGGAGATCCTGATCGGATATCCGGGCATGACGGCGATCATCCATCACCGGCTGGCACATATCCTTGATGGGCTCAATGCGCGCTTGATCGCCCGACTTGTCGCGGAGATCGCTCATACGAGAACCGGGATCGACATTCACCCCGGCGCCAGCATCGGATCCGGCTTCTTCATTGATCACGGGACTGGTGTGGTCATCGGGGAGACCGCAATCATCGGCGACAATGTCCGTATCTATCAGGCTGTGACGCTCGGCGCGCGCCACTTTCCAACCAACGACGATGGCCATCTGATCAAGGGCGATGCACGGCATCCGATCGTCGAGGACGACGTCGTGATTTATGCCGGCGCAACCATCCTCGGGCGGATCACGATCGGCCGGGGCGCGACGATCGGCGGCAACGTCTGGGTCACCCAGGACGTGCCGCCGAACAGCATCGTGACGCAGGCCACCGCCCGCAACAAGCAGGGCTAGACGGCCGGCGCCTTCCAGCGCATCAGGCGGCGTTCCAGCGCCTCCAGGATCGCGTTGAAGACGAGGCCGATCACGGTAATGCCCAGGATGCCAAAATACATCTGCGGGATCAGGAAGCTGTATTGGCTGTTGATGATGAGATAGCCGAGCCCGGATTTCGCGCCGACCATTTCTGACGCCACCAGGACCAGCATCGCGGATGCGCTCGCCAGACGGATGCCGACGAAGATTGTCGGCAATGATGCCGGCAGGATCACCTTCCGGAACGACTGGCTCGGTGTCGCGCCCATCGTCCGCGCTGACTTGACCAGCAGCGGATCGACCTGGCGTACGGCCGCGATCGTATTGAGCAGCAGCGGCCAGGCGCAGCTATAAACCACCATGGTGACCTTCGAGAGCTCTCCGATCCCGAGGAGCAGGATAAACACCGGCAGCAGAGCCAGCGGCGCCGTGTTACGGGCGATCTCGATGATCTGGTTCAGGAAGTCGCCGAGCCGGGCGTACCATCCCGTCAGCACACCCAACGGCACGAACAGGACAATGGCGATCAGGAAGCCGCTCAGGGCTCGAAGCAGGCTTGCACCGACGTCGTCATAGAGCTCACCACTCTGCGCGAGCTGCCAGCCAGCGGCTATCACCTCGGAGAACGGCGGCAGGAACGTCACGTCGATCAACCCGAAACGCGGCGCCGTTTCCCAGACGGCCAGGAACACCAGCAGCAGCAGGGATCGTTGCCCGATGATGCCGAACCATCGCACCAGGCTGCCCGTCGCGGCGGCAACCGCGCCGGCGCGTGGTCTGGCCCGGTCTTTCGGGCTCCCCTCGGCCAGTTCGAGCAGCGTCAGGATTTCCAGATTAGACATGGGCCAACTCCTTCTTTCCTGCGCGCTCGCCGTCCGGCGCGGGCACCTGGGAGCCCTGCGCCTTCAACACTTCGTCGCGCAGCAAGGACCACACCTCGTGCCTGACCTGCCCGAACTCGGGCAGCGAGCGGACGTCCTCGGTCTCGCTGTGCAGCTCGGCGGGAATATCGACAATCTGCTTGATCCGGCCGGGGCGCGAGGTCATCACGGCCACGCGCTGGCCGAGCACGACGGCCTCGTCGATGCCGTGCGTGATGAACAGGATGGTTTTCCCGGTCCTGCGCCAGATCCGCAGCAGCTCGCCTTGCAGCGTCTCACGCGTCTGTGCGTCGAGCGCGGCAAAGGGCTCGTCCATCAGCAGCACCTCCGGATCGTAGGCAAGGCTTCGCGCGATCGCGACGCGTTGCTTCATTCCGCCGGAGAGTTCGTGCGGATAGCGGTCGGCAAAGCCGGACAGTCCGACCAGATCGAGATAATGCAGAGCCCGCTCGCGCCGCTCCCTGGCTTTGAGACCCGCGATGTCGAGCCCGAACTCGACGTTCTGAGCGGCTGTGCGCCAGGGAAACAGCGCATATTGCTGGAACACGATGCCGCGGTCGCGCGCCGGGCCCTCGATGACCTTGCCATCGAGCAGGATGCGTCCGCTGCTCGGCGCCGTCAGTCCGCCGAGCAGATCCAGCAAGGTCGACTTGCCGCAGCCGCTCGGCCCGACCAGCGCCAGGAATTCGCCGGCACGAACATCCAGCGTGATATCATCGAGCGCGGTGAAGCTCTGCGCCGGCCCGCCATCCTTGCCGCGGACCAGGAACTCCTTGCGGGCGTGCTCGAAGCGGATCTTGGCCATGGTCATTTGGCCTCCGCGGTCTTGCCGGGGCGGAAATGGTTGAACTCGTTGGTATAGATGTCCGATGGCTTGAGCTGGTCCTGCTTCAACAGACCGTCCTTGACCAGCCAATCGATCCACACCTGGAGCTCAGCATCGCCGATCACCCCTCCCCTGGTCGCGACACCCGTGCTCTTCCAGTATTTGATGGGTGTTGCGTCCTCGTTGCGCTTGCGCTCGGCGATGATGCGTTCGAAGCGGGCGCGGACCTCCTCGGGCGGCGTCGTCTGCGCCCAGGCGATGGCACGGGACACGCCCTCGATCAGCTTGCGGGAGGAGTTGGGGTTGTCCTTGATGAACTTGTCTCGCAAGACATAGGAGCCGCCAGTGAAGTTTCCGAAGATGTCAGAGTCCGAGAACAGCCTGCGGATGCCGCCGCGCTCCAGCGCCTTGTCGCGCAGCACGCCGTTCAGCGTGCTGACCTCGACCTGCCCCTGCCGCAGCGCCTGCTCACCGGTGACCGGCGGGATCGCAACCAGCGTCACTTGCTTCGCCTCCGCCGGCGTCAGGCCATTGCGGGCCAGATACTCGCGCAGCACGAATTCGAGATGCGCCCCCAGCGTGTTCACCGCGACCTTCTTGCCGATCAGGTCGCGCGCGGTCTTGATCGGACTGTCCTCCTTCACGTAGTAGCCGTTGTAGGTGTTGTCGTCCGAGCCATAATAGCCGACAACAGCCTTGATCGGCGCCCTGGCTGCGATCAGCTTGATGATCGCGCCATAGAACGCACCGCCGATATCGATGTCGCCGGTGACGACGGTCTGGATGTCCTGCGGACCGCTGATGGTGTTGCCGACCCATTTGAGCTTGAGCGGCGCGAGATAGCCGAGATCGTCGGCCAGTTCGATGAACGTCACCTGCCCGGCCCAGCCCTGGTAACGAATCTCGGTCTTTTCGAGCTGCGCCTCGGCCATGGCACTGCTGGCGAGAGCCGTCAGGCCGAGGCCGGCCAGACCGAGTTGCCGCCCTCTTGCCCGCAGGCCGGCAACCAGACGACGCAACGCAGAGATAGCGATCTTCATTGTGTTCACTCCATTGCTCGGTTCAGGCGGCCTTCGCCTGGGGCTTCGCCGCCTTGACGCGGGTCACGCTGCTGCGGCCGTCGATGCTGACCGGCACCTCGCCATCGATGGTGGCACGCCGGACCACGCGGTGCTGGTCGCCGTAATCGTTGACCGCGTAGTGCTGGGTCGCGCGATTGTCCCAGATCACCACGTCACCTTGCCGCCAGCTCCAGCGCACGGTGTTCTCGGGTGCGGTGATGTGCGACTGGAACAGGTCGAACAGTTTCTGGCTGTCGTATTTCGACAGGCCGACAAAGCGCTGGACGAAATTGCCGAGCACCAGCGTCCGTTCCTCCGTTTCGGGATGGACGCGAACGACGGGATGCTCGGTCTCGTAGACGGTCGCCGTGAAGACCTCCTCGAATTGCTTCCGGTCAGCCTCGCTCGCACGGGTCTTGACTGCATAGTCGTAGGCATTGCTGTGCACCGCCCACAGCTCGTCCGCGAGCTTGCGCAGCGGAGTCGGCAGATCCAGATAGGACGACGCCGTGTTCGACCAGATCGTGTCGCCGCCGAACTCGGGGATCACGACGCCGCGCAAGACTGAGATCTTCGGATAAGCGTCGACGAATGTGACGTCGGTGTGCCACTGGTCGGCGCGCCCGCCTCCGCGCGCGGAGTCTAGTTCGAGGATCGAGGCCGTTCCCTTGGTGGCGCCGACCGTGGGATGTGGCACCAGCTTTCCGAGCCGATGGGCAAAACGCTCCTGCTCGGCATCGTCGAGATGATTCTGGTCACGGAAGAAGATGACTTTGTGCTCGAGCAGCACCTGGTTGATCGCCGCAATCGTCCGATCCGGAAGATCGCCCGAAAGCTTGATGTTCCTGATTTCGGCGCCGATACGGGCCGATCGCTTGACGATATCCGAACGCGGAATGACGTTGTCGATGTTGATTCCGTCTGTCATGTCATCTTCCCCGAGACCGCGATCCATTTGAACAAGGCTCCGCCGTTCGCCGATCGCTGCTGCGATGGCGGAGTGAAAGGCAGTGATGTTGCGATCGATCCTCTTGCGAGACCGCCGTCTGCTCTGACGACAATCGCGTCTGGCGGGATCTTCCCCAGGGGCTGCATCGATGCAGCCCCTTGTTCAGTCACAGGATGCTAACTCAAGGACTTCGGAAATAGCTTCCAAAGTTCGAGGCCGTTAAGAAACAGGCGCATCCACGATCATGGCGTGTCCAGTTGCTACTTGCACTCTGCTCTATTCTGCCGCCACGATATTCGGCGACCGCCAGACGGCCGACGCGTAAAGGGCCGGCTCGAAGTCGTCGGCGATCGGCCCGTTGATCCGCGCCTCGTGCGCCGGAAGGTCGTCAAGGAACAGATCCCTGCTGATCCGCGCCACGACGCCCGGAATATCGCGCTTGAAGCTCGGCACGTCCCCAATCGGCAGGCCGAAGCTGACGAATGCCGCGGGGTTGAACACGTGGATGTTCCGCAAGTAAGGCGCGCGGCCGGGCTCCTTCTCCAGGAATTCATGGCCCGCACCGAGATAAGGGTGTGCGCCCAGGGCCTCGTCCTGCTCGTCCGCGGCCGGAGAATAGCGGTCGCGCCATAGCAGGATCTCGTCGGAGAAGGCGGCGAGCTCAGGCCGCTTCGCTAGATCGACCTGGTAGCCCGTACCGGCGATGACGAAATCGAATGCGATGTCGCCCTGCGGCGTGGTCGCGAGCAGCCGCCGTCCGAACGGCTTGGCTGACGTCCACGACGCTGCCAGATGAAGGTGGAAATTGGGGAACTTGACCGCACGCGCGATTGCATCGGGCGGCGGCGTCGATCCCGCGCGACGGAAGCGAATGGCCTGATGCCAACGCACCGCGTCCGGGAGCGCCCCGTAATTGTCGTATGCGCCCGGATATCCACGCGTCCTGATCACCGGCTCCGAGGCCACCCTGCCGCGGCGTGCAAAGAGATGCACCTCCCTCGCCCTGCTTCGAGCGCAACTGCCGCGGCATCGAACGCGGAGGCCGCACTGCCCAGCACCGCGACCGACTTGTCGCGGAGCCTGTCGAAATCGATCGCCTCCAACGTATGCGCGTAAAGCTCCTTTGACAGATTGCGGGAGAGCACGTCGGGGACGGACGGACCGCCGTTGCTTGGGAAACCGCCGGCCAGGATAATCTTGCGGGCGGTCTCGATCCTTGCCTCGCCGGCGACGTCGAGATGAAGCAGCAAATGATCCCCCGCCGGCTCGATGCGGAGAAGCTTCGCCCGGTAGCGCACCTCAATACCAAGAGTCTTGCGGTACCAATCGAGGTAGGCGGCCCAATCCACGCGAGCAATGCGATCGATCGCTTCATACGCGGCCGCGCCGTGGCGGGCCTCATACCAGGACTGGAAGCTCAGTCCGGGTAGGCCGAGCTCGGGTCCGGGCAAGCTCTTCGGCGTGCGCAGCTTGTGCATGCCCGCGCTGCTCAGCCATGGACCGGACGACGCCGCGTCATGTGATGCATCGATCACCGTGACCTTGCCGATGCCGGCACGACGCAATGCAAAGGCGAAAGCGCTTCCGGATTGCCCGCCCCCGATGATGGCGACGTTGTGGTCGCCCCCGTGACGATCCGGAACCCAGTTCTGCGGATCTGGACCAATCAGACGCAGGGTTTCTCGAGCCGCGTCATCGACATCAGACTGAAACATGTTGCACCCGGATTTGTCTGCATCAGATGCGACCAAATCGTAGAAGCCAACGACACTCAGTCAATGAAATGGAATCGGCTTTGTTTGGCGGCCCGAACAACGAACCCACCGCGAGGGCACGCGGCGTTGAAAGATTTGCGCCGACAGCGGCGCGAGCCAGAAGACACGACCGGCCATTCGCTCGCCAGATCGACTTTCAGTGAGACGATCGGTTCGCGACGTCATCTACTGAATGCGCTCCCGCCGCTAGATTCATGCTCGCGTCGCACCGAACAACGCAAATCCATTTCATCGACTTTTCTTACCCCGGCAACATAGAGTTCGTCCCGATCAAGCCATCTCGACGGCTGTTGGAGATTTTGGAAAGCACGATGTCGACCGCCGGCGTCATCAGCCTTGAACGGGACACGCCCGAGCTTGCACGGACTTACGAGCAGGCCGGCGTCCTCCAGTTTCACCATGGCAAGTTTCTCATCGGACCGCTGGCTTTGAAGTCCGGGGATCGCGTGCTCGATATCGGTGCCGGCACCGGCCGCCTGACCGAATTCGTCGCGGGACTTGTCGGCCCGACCGGCCGCGTGATCGGCATCGATCCGCTGGAGAACCGGATCGCCATCGCGCGCCGGCGCGCCTCGGGGACGCTGACCTTCGATGTCGGCCGTGCCGAGGACCTTTCGCGCTTTGGACCCGCGGAATTCGACGCCGTCTACCTCAACAGCGTCTTCCACTGGATCGCGGACAAGCGGCAGGCGCTGCGTGAGATCGAACGCGTCCTCAGGCCGGGCGGCCGGATCGGGCTGAACGTTCAGGATCCGACCAAACCTCACGAGTCGCGAACCCTGCTCCGCCAGGCGATCGAACAGGCCGGCTTCGGCGAGAGAAGCAGCGAGTCGCATCGCGTGCTCGGAGCAACCGACGACGAGCTCAGAGCCCTGTTCGCCGAGGTCGGGTTCGTCGATTACCGAAGCGACCTGCGCTCGCTCGTCGATCTGCACGGCGACGTGACGTCGGTACTGGGATGGTCCGAGGCCAGCGCCTTCGGCAACTTCCTTGGCGGCTTTTCGCCGGCGGAGCGGGCAGCGATCGACGCGTCCTTTGCAGCGCTAGTCGAGGCGAGGCGTACCCCGGAGGGCCTGCGCCTGGAGCGATATCTGCGTTTCGCCTTCGCGCGAAAGTCGAGGTCGCGAACGGCTCCATCCGCCTCCTAATTTCTCCGGCAATCGCATCTGGACATTCGAACCATGGGCAATCAACGGCAGCTTGTTCTCAATCTCTTCATCTATCCCGGCGGCCACCACGAAGCCGCGTGGCGCTACAAGGGATCGTCAGCGGAACGCATCCTCGACATCAACTTTTATCAGGAGCTGGCGCAGCGGGCCGAGGCCAGTAAATTCGACGCCATCTTCTTTGCCGACGGTCCGGCCCTCGCCGACAACGTTCGCTATGCCCAGCGCTTTCGGTTCGAGCCGATCACCTGGCTGGCTGCGATTGCCGCAGTGACGAAACGCATCGGCCTCATCGCAACCGCGTCGACCACTTATACCGAGCCTTACAACCTCGCGCGCCTGTTCGCCTCGCTCGACCATCTGAGCCAGGGTCGCGCCGGCTGGAATATCGTGACGACCAGTGCGCCACAAGCAGCGCAGAACTTTGGCCTGCCCGAACACCCCCCGCATCACGAACGCTACGAGCGCGCCCGCGAATATCTCGACGTGATCTCGCGGCTCTGGGACAGCTGGGAGGATGACGCGCTCGTCAACGACCCCATCTCGGGCATTTTTGCCGATACCAGCAAGATCCACACGCTCGACCATGTCGGCAAACACTTTCGCGTGCGCGGCCCGCTCAATATTTCGCGCGTGCCGCAAGGCCGGCCGGTCTATGTCCAGGCCGGCGCCTCCGACGACGGCCGTGCCTTCGCCGCCCACTTTGCGGAGGCGATCTTTACCGCGCATCAAACCGTGGACTCGGCGAATGCGTTCTATACCGACATCAAGCGTCAGGCCCGCGCCTTCGACCGCGGTCCGGATGAGATCAAGATCCTGCCGGGCATTAGCCCTTTCATCGGCAGCACGCAGGCCGAGGCGGACCGGCTCCAGGACGAATTCAACGCGCTGATCCAACCGGAATATTCCCTGACCCAGCTGCGCCAAATGATCGGCGTCGATCTCACCGGATATGATCTCGACGGCCCCGTCCCGCGCCATCTCATCGACACCGCGAGCGCGCGCGGCGTTGCCAGCCGCTTCAAGCTGGTGGTCGACATCGTCGACCGCGAGAAGCCGACCATCCGGCAGCTGGTGCAGCGCCTCGCCGGCGCGCGCGGCCATTGGGTGATTGCGGGCACGCCGGAAAAGATCGCCGACAACATCCAGACCTGGTTCGAGGGCGGTGCGGCGGACGGATTCAACGTGATGCCACCCTGGCTGCCCGGCGGCTTCGACGTCTTCGCCGAGCAGGTCGTCCCGATCCTGCGCAAGCGCGGCCTGTTCCGCGAGGACTACACCGGTACGACGCTCCGCGAGCACTACGGCCTGGCGCGTCCCGCCAGCATCTACTCCAACGCGGTCAAGGCGATCGCCTGACACCGCTTCCGCACTGACATCCCAACTCGAGACCAGTAAGAAGACATGAAGACAGCGTTGTTTCTCCTCTCCGGCCTTTTGGCTCTTTCCCCTTTCGCCGCCGAAGACGCCTTGGCACAGCAGCCCGCGAAGCCGGAGCTCCGGGTCGGCTTCGTGCCGGGGCCGTATATCGACGAGTTCAAGGTCGGCGTCGAGCCAGAGCTGAAGAAGAAAGGCTACAAGATCCGCTATGTCGAGTTCTCGACGGGCCTTGAAGCCAACAATTCGGTATTCAAATCCGAGATCGACGCCAATGTGATGCAGCACACGATCTTTCTCGATTCCTACAACGAGCGGCAGAAGACCGATCTCGTCGGCATCGTCCACGTCCCCACCCCGCCGATGGGCCTCTATTCGAAAAAGCATCCGCTGGGCACGCCGATCAAGCCGGGCTCGAGTGTCGCCGTGCCGAACGATCCGGTCAATCTCCAGCGCGCCCTGTGGGTGCTGCGCGATCTCGGCCTGATCGAGATCCGCGACAGCAAACCGGTCGACGTCACCGAGCTCGACGTCATCAAGAATCCCGGCGGCATCAAGATCGTGCCGCTCGAGGCCGCACAGGCGCCACGGGCGCTCGACGACGTCGACTTCGCCGCCGTACAGGGCAATTTCGCGATCTTCAGCGGGCTGAAGCTGACCAATGCCTTTGCGCTGGAGAAGATGACGACGCCCTACATCAACGTCCTCGCCGTGAAGAAGGCGAATGCAAACGCAGAATGGGCCCAGGACATCGTCGCCGGCTACAAATCGCCTGGGTTCAAGGCGGCGATCCAGGTCGACCGGTTCTATGACGGCTTCACTTTGCCTGATTACATGAAGTGAGCGAAGCGCATGTTCGATTTCACGCTTGAATGGGCCAGCCGCCGCTCCGCCGCCGAGCGCGCGATCGACGCGCGAGCGATGACCGATAAGCTTCGCTTCCAGGAGGCTTTCGTCCTCCCGCTGGTCTTGCTGATCATCTTCCTGTTCGCACTGGGCATCATGACAGGAGCTCATTTGAACGGACGAGCAAACCACGCTTTGCCGTATCTCGTGTCGGGGGGCATGGGTATGCCCATGCTCTATCCCGCATCGGAGTCCTGTCGGAGGCCATCGAACCTCGGTTCCGTGCCGCGGCTCCCGCAGGCTGAAGTGCTTGCGCTACTGACGGCCGACTAGCGGCAAGACTATGCCTTCCATGCTTTCGGCGCGGCGATGGATATCAAAATCATCCATCTCAGCCGAGCATCGTGGAATTTTCCAGCCGCGCTCGCGACGACGCCAGCATGATTCAACCAAACTGATTCCGACGAGTGTGTAGCAATGTTCAATTCCACCCCTGCCGTGATAGCTTTTCCGGGTTCTCGTCCTACACCGTCGTCCGGAGTGAACATGAGCTACGTCATCTCGCTGCATTCAGGCTTCGCTCGTTTGATCGAACAGGCACGTGGATGGTTCCGGCGCTCGCTGCGGCCACGGACAGGCGGCTCGGACAACACGCAGGACGATCTCTACGAGATCTTCCTGTTCGGGCCCCACGGCTGACGCCCGGCAACGCGTCCAACTTTTCATAACACCGAGGTTTATGACATGACCGACGCTGCGTTGCAGCTCGCCGAGACTGGCCGCCGCCTCGACGCCATCGACCGCAAGATCCTGACGGTGCTTCAGGAGGATGCTTCGCTCTCCGTGGCCGAAATCGGCGACCGGGTCGGCCTGTCGTCCACGCCCTGCTGGAAGCGCATTCAGCGGCTCGAAGCCGACGGTGTCATCGTCAAGCGCGTTGCGCTGGTGGACCAGAACAAGATTGGCCTCGGCCTTTCGGTGTTCGTCTCGGTGGAGAGCGCGGATCACTCCGACGTCTGGCTGAAGCGTTTCGCCTCAGCAGTCAGCGCAATGCCAGAGGTGATGGAATTTTACCGGATGGCCGGCGACGTCGACTACATGCTGCGCGTCGTCATTCCGGACATGCCGAGCTACGACGTGTTCTACAAGAAGCTGATCCACGCCGTCCCGCTCAAGAACGTCACCTCGCGCTTCGCGATGGAGAAGATCAAGTCGATCACGGCGCTGCCAGTGCCGCCGATTGCCGTGGAATAAGAGCCAACAAAAGACGAGCCAATTCCACGCGACGAATTGACAGATCGCGAACCGAGGCATCCTTAGACGACGGCGCCGCAAATCCTCTCGTTTCTGGTTGGATTGGAGTGCGTGGTGAGATTTGGCGCTACTATCTGCGCACTACTGCAATCGCCCGCCGCTACGCCACATGTACCCGATCTCAGACATTCGTATCGTAGCGCCTGCTGAGCGCTTCGATCCACCTTTGGACGCCCGCTCACACTGGCTTTGATGGGATTTTTCTTGATCTCCCGGTGCACACGTCGTGCACACGCCACTATCTAACCTATTGAAGGACTTTAATTCTCGCTCCGGTCCATCATGGGCGCCACGGAAAATCTGTGATTTAAGCTATTCATATTACTGAGATATTCCAGCTCCAATCGACCCGTATCGATTGAGAAATCTGATTTGGTGAGGCTTCCGCCATCAGGCTCTTCTAGGGCCATATATGCATGAATTGGAAGCGGAAATCGCGTCTTCGGATTCTCCGGGCGCACGTCGCGCCCACTAGAACAAGGCGTTCGCCTGGCTTCCGGAACTGCCCAGGACTCATCGCCGAGATGAGCCGGCACGACATTTGTCTCGATCGCATTCGAGCGAACCAGGCATCCGCCGCCTCGTCCGATGCGGCTTCCAACGTCAGCGATCTCGTCGGCACGAGCAATCGCATCGAAGGCCGTGTCCGGCCTGTTCCGTTTCGCCAAAGACCGCGCCACCGACGCAAGCTTCGCGCGTAATACGATAGCAGCAACATTCATTTTTCGATCGCCAGCATGCCGTTCTCCAGCGCTCGGCTTTCTGCAGAATGTCTTTTCAATTTGGTGATGCGCCACGCGAATGAAGCCGCAATCGTTGCGCTGTTCGGTCACGGGCAAACCTAGATCGGGCGCGTTCGCAATGAAAACAAAATGACCATCGCGTCCACTGCCCCGCCTCCGACGCTTTTGTTGTCTGTCCCAAGTGAAATTTGGAATGGCCAGGTCCCTTTGTTTCGCTTCTCCTACGAGGAAACGCTGATCGTGCCGTAACGCTTTCGCGAAACGGTGACCTGATCGCGCATCAATCATCAGGGGCTCTTCATGACCGCACGTTTTCCAATGTTCTCGCTCTCCCGGCGCCGCCTCCTCGCTGCGGCCTCCGTGATTGCAGCAGCGACCTTGACGGCGATGGCAGGTCTCTCTCCGGCTCAAAGTGCCGGCGCTCCACCGAACGGCGGCGACATCACCTTCCTCATCGACTCGCTCGGCAGCACCTGGATTCCGAACAACAGCGCGATCTCCAGTTTCCAAGGCCACATCTGGGGCCACGTGACCGACAAGCTCGTCTATGTCGATGCTGACGGCAAGGTCAGCCCCTGGATCGCCGAAAGCTGGGAGCAGAACGGCGAGGCCACACAGTTCACCCTGCACCTCAAGAAGGGTGTGACCTTCTCCGACGGAACACCGCTCGACGCGTCAGCCGTGGTCGCCAATCTCGACATCTGGTACGCAGGCCGGCGGAACGAGGGGATCAATCCGATTGGCCTCTTCCCGAAGACTTACGACCACGCCGAGGCGGTCGATGCAGCCACCGTGAAGGTTGTCTTCAAGGCGCCGACGCTCGGGTTTATCCCGACGCTCGGCTATCACGGCTCGATCCTCATCTCCCCGAAAACGATCGCGCAGCCCGCCGCGCAGCAGGCTGATCTGGCCAAGACATCCGGCAGCGGCCCGTATGTGGTCGCTTCCTGGAAAGAGGGCGACTTCGTCAAGCTGGTCAAGCGCAAGAACTACAATTGGGGGCCGGCAGCCGTCGGCCACACCGGTCCGGCCTACCTCAACTCAATCACCTACAAACTCGTGACCGAGCCGTCGCTGCGGGTCGCCGCTGTCCAGTCGGGACAGGCCGATGTCGCCTACAGCCCCTCTCCGCAGGAACTGAAATCGCTCAAGGAAGCGGGCTTCACGGTCGCGACCCCGCGCTATCTCGGTTTCGTCAACGGCCTCGCGATCAACACCAAGCTGGAGCCATACAATGACGTGAAAGTGCGCCAGGCTCTTCAGGCCGGCATCAACCGGAAGGAGATCATCGACACCGTCTATACGCCTGACTGGAAGCTGGCGACGTCTTTCATCCAGAGCAACGTGCCGGGTGCGACCGACCATAGCGAGCTCCTGGCCTACAACCCCGGCAAGGCGGAGAAGCTTCTCGACGAAGCCGGCTGGATCAAGGGTGTTGGCGGCATCCGGACCAAGGACGGCAAGCAGCTGTCGCTCACGCTCCACTCCAACCCCTATCTTGCGACGGCAAAGTCGATCGACGAGCTCATCGCCCAGCAACTCGGCAAGCTTGGCTGGAAGGTCACCATTCGCGCCTACGACGTCGTGACGTTCGGCGAGAAGGTCCGGTTCGGCGGGCCGGCCGTGCCGGCCTACGAGGTGACGCGCAGCTTCATCGACGCCGGCACGGTGGCCAGCATCCTCACCGACGCCAACAACGGCGAGAACTGGTTCAACCTCGGCGACAGCGACAAGAAGCTCAATGAACTGCGCGACAAGATCGCCGGCGCCGCTTCTTTCGACATTCGCAATCCGCTGCTCGACAAGTTGCAGACCTACGTTCTCGAGCAGGGCTATTTCATCCCGCGCACGCAGATCGTCCAGCGGATCTACGTGCAGTCTCCGAAGCTCAAGGGGGAGGTCTACAACGGCATCGCCTACGCCAGCTATTACACGGCAACGATCGGCGAGTAATCCGCAGTGCAAACAAGCAGCGTGAGGAGGCGACCGGCATGAGAAGCGCCTACCTGTCCTATGCCGCGAAGCGCTTCGCCCAAGCCGTCGTCGTCATCCTGCTGGCTTACGTCTTCACCTTCGTCGTCGTCAGTATTTTGCCTGGTGACCCCATCACCAACGTGCTGCGCGACCCGCAGAATGGATTCAGCGAGGATCAGATCAAGGAGATCATCGCCGCCCAAGGCCTGGACCGGCCAATTCCGATCCAGCTCTGGGCGTCCTTGTCCAACTTCGTGACCGGCGACCTCGGCCTGTCGATGCGATCCAACCGGCCTGTGACAACCCTGATCGCCGAGGTTCTCCCTTCGACACTGATCCTTGCATCCGCAGCTTTCGCCATCGCGCTGCTGCTGGCGGCTACGATCGCCTACGGCACCCAGTTCCTTCCGAAACGGTTCGGCCAGGGCTTGCTGCGTGGCTTCCCATCGTTGTTCCTGTCGGTGCCGAACTTCGTGATCGGCCTGGTGCTGATCCACATCTTCGGCTTCCAGCTCGGGCTATTTCGCGTAATCGCGCCGGACAGCTTCTGGGCGACCTTCTTCGCCGCGGTCGCGCTCGGCATCCCCATCTCCGCGCGGATCACCGAGGTGCTAATCGCGAACCTCGACAACGAGTCCGAGCAGGAATACGCCGCCGTTGCGCGCAGCCGTGGGCTCGGGCAGATGCGCCTCTTTGCCAAGCACCTGCTCAAGCCGTCTTCGCTCCCGGTCATCACCGTCATCGCACTCGCCATCGGTGAGCTGCTCGGCGGTTCGCTGATCACCGAGACGGTGTTCGGACGCACCGGCATCGGCAGCCTGGTGCAGCGTTCGGTGAGCACGCAGGACCTGCCTGTCCTGCAAGCGGTCGTCTCGCTTGCGGCAGTGGTGTTCGTGCTCGTTAACCTGATCGCCGACCTCGTCTACCCGCTGCTAGACCCGCGCGTGAAGCTGATCGGCGGTCGCAAGGTCCGCCCGACCACCGCCGACGAGAGCTCCACCAATCTTTCCCAGGCGGTGACGCCATGACCGTCGCCCTCGTCTCGCCGGCCTCGCGCATCACGGCGATCAGCCGGCTGACAGCCCTTCGGGTGCCGCCAACCGTCGCGCTCGCCTTCGCGGTCATCGCGATCGTAATCGCCTGGTCGCTCGCGCCGAGCTTGTTCACGAGTCATGATCCCGCCGGCGGCGTCCCCGCTGACAAGCTGCTCAGCCCCAGCGCAGCGCATTGGTTCGGCACCGATCACCTCGGTCGCGACCTCTATACCCGGGTCGTCTATGGCACGGCCTCCTCGGTGACGAGCGCGCTCATCGCGGTCGTCATCGCCGCGGTTGCCGGTGGGCTCATCGGCCTCCTGGCCGGCTTCCTCGGCGGCTGGATGGACATCCTGCTCGCCCGCCTGGTGGATGTGCTGCTGGCGATCCCGAACTTCCTGCTGGCGGTCATCGTCGTCACCGCGATCGGTTTCGACACCACGAACGCTGCGGTTGCGACCGGCGTCTCGGCGGTCGCCGTGTTCGCGCGGGTGATGCGCTCGGAAGTGATCAAGACCCGGCAGGCCGTTTTCGTCGAGGCATCGTTCCTGATGGGTGGCTCGCGCTGGCACATTCTGTTGCAGCACGTGCTGCCGAATGCATCGCGCTCGGTGCTCCCGCTCGCGGTGCTGCAGTTCGGCCTGTCGATCCTGGTGATCGCCAGCCTTGCTTTCCTCGGCTACGGCGATCCCCCTCCCGCCTCCGACTGGGGCCTGCTGATCTCGATCGGCAAGGACTACCTCAAATGGCCGTGGCTGGTGTACGCGCCCGCCTTCGTCACGATCGCGACCGTCCTCTCCGCAAACAGGATCAGCCGATGGCTCCGCAAGACAGACTGACCGCCACGTTCACCCGCGCCGAACGCGTTGCGCCGACGCCGCTGCGGTCGATTCCGCAGCTCCGGGTCGACGGCCTGTCGGTCTCCTATGGGCCGCACGAGGTCGTGACCAACGTGAGCTTTGAACTCGGCCGCGGCGAGAGCCTCGCCCTCATCGGAGAGTCCGGCTCCGGCAAGTCGACGATCGCCCGCGCGGTGCTGCGGCTGCTCCCCAGCGGCGGGCACGCCACCGGCCGCGTCGCGTTCGACGGCCAGGAGGTGCTCGGGATTTCCGAGCGCGGCTTCCGGCCGCTGCGGGGACGAGCCATCGGGTTCGTCCCGCAGGACCCCGCCAACTCACTCAACCCGGTGCGGACGATCGGTGCCCAGGCGCAGGAGGCGGCTGCGCTGCTCGACGAGCCCGACAAGGCGATCCGCAAGCAGCTCATCCTGGAGACGTTCGCCCAGGTTGGGCTCGACACCCCCCTGCGTGTCTACGACTCCTACCCGCACCAGCTGTCCGGCGGCATGCTCCAGCGCGTGCTGATCGGCCTTGCGATCCTGCCACGGCCGGCACTGCTGGTCGCGGACGAGCCGACCTCGGCGCTCGACGTCACGATCCAGAAGCGGATCCTCGACCTGCTCACGCGGCTGCAGCACGATCTCAAGATCAGCCTGCTGCTCATCACGCACGACCTTGCGATCGCCGCCGAGCGAGCGGACTCGCTCGTGGTGCTCAAGGACGGCGTCATCCAGGAGGCCGGCCGGACAGCTTCCGTCTTCTCCTCGCCGGCGTCGGCCTACGCAAAGAGGCTGCGCGCGGATGTCCCAGCCCTCAACCCCGACCGTTACGCCGCACTGCGCGACACGGGCTTCCGTTCCCTCAAGACCGGCCAGGCACCGAAGATCGAGGTCAGCGCCGTCACGAAGACCTTCACAGTCGACGGCAGGGCGCTGACGGCCGTCGACGATTTGTCGTTCAGCGTCCCTGCTGGCACCACGCACGCGCTGGTCGGCGAATCGGGCTCGGGCAAGACCACGACGGTCCGGCTGCTGCTTGGACTGGAGGGACCCGACACCGGGAGCATCTCGGTCGCAGGCGAACAAATCACCGGCCGCTCGCCCGAGGCACTGCGGACGGCGTGGCGCCACCTTCAGTTGGTCTACCAGAACCCCTTCACCTCGCTCGATCCGACCTGGACGATTGAGCGGCTCGTGCGCGAGCCGCTCAATCGATTCAAGATCGGAACGCGAAAGGAACGGGATGAGCGCGTCCGCGAAGCGTTGGCCGATGTCGGACTTGGCGAGCACCTGCTCTCCCGCAAGCCCGGGGCCCTGTCAGGTGGCCAGCGCCAGCGCGTGGCCATCGCCCGGTCGCTGGTCCTCAAGCCCGACGTGATCGTGCTTGACGAACCCACCTCCGCGCTCGACGTCAGCGTCCAGGCCGGCATCGTCGAAGTCCTGCTCTCGCTACAGGCTAATCTGGGCCTGACCTACGTGTTCGTGTCTCATGACCTGGCGCTGGTGCGTCAGCTCGCCCACACCGTCTCCGTGATGCATCGCGGACGCATCGTCGAACACGGGACCGTCGCCGACATCTTCGACAACCCTCAGCAGCCCTATACGAGGTCGCTGCTGGCGTCGATCCCGTCGGGTGGCGACGATGTCGCGCACATTCGCACGCGCGCCTTCGGTTGATCATGACCGCAGATTGAATGAGCCGCGGAAGGCCCCTGCCCGCTCAGTTCTCATCATCCAGTGCAAGCACGGCAAAGCTCGCGAGCCAGTGCTCTCCCATGTAGTGACCGGCGATATGGGGGAGGCCTGCGGCCAGATGCTCGCGCGCCGCTTCATGAGCAACGACGCGGCGGGGGTCGCCTGCCGGCAAGGCGTCGCCGAGAGAGCGCCAGCACCAGGCGCGGCTGAGATTGAGCCCGTCGAGATGAGCGATCTTGCCGTCGGTGCGATCGGTGACCGTCGCAGGCCCGAACAGTGTTGCCGGCCGTCGTTCGACCAGCCGCGGCAGAAACCGATCGAACCAGGGCAGGAACGCGTCCGGAGGCAACAGGCGCCGCATGCACTCGGCCTCGATAAGAGCCGAGGACTGGAAATCGTCGCCGCTCGGCTCACCCCAGGCGGGGCAGTCGGTGTCCTCACCATACCAGCGCTGGCCAGTCTCGTGCAGCAACCTGGCGAGCGCTTCATCCTTTTTGATGCCGGCGTAGTCTGCCGCCATCCGCAGGCCAAACGCCGTATTGAAATGCGTGCCGACGCGTACGGGATAGAACGCCAACGGCAGGAAGTCGCGAAAGCGTTGCGCGATGATTTCGGCCAGCGGCGCGAGATTGCGGCTCCAGCGATCGTCAGGATGGAGCGCCAGTTCAGTCGCGAGCTTCAGGAGCCAGGCCCAGCCATACGGCCGCTTGAAGCCGCGGGCAGTCGGGCGGGCGAAGTAAGCACGTTCGGCGGCGACCTTCTCGGGCACGAATTGCGTATCGAAGAGAGCGCGGATGTCGGAGGCTGCCGCAAGGTCGGGAAACCTGCGCAGCAGTCGCGCCAGCATCCAATAGCTGTGGACGCAGGAATGCCAGTCATAACTGCCGTAGAAGATCGGATGCAGCTGGCTCGGCGTGCGGGCATCCGCAGGTTCAGCCAGCGCGTGATCAACGTTATTGGGATATTCGCGCCCGACATGGCCGAGCGCGATGTTGGCAAAATGCGAGGCATGTTCGCGGGTAAGACGGGGCGTGGTCACGGCTTGGCCTTTCCAGTGTTCCGGCCGATCAATGTCTCGATCAGGCGCGGCAGGAGGTAGATCGGAAATTGCGTCGCGGCGAAGTATAGCGCCATGCGTGGCGAGGCGGCAGCACCCAGCGCCGACCAGACCAGGCCGACATTGCGGTTGCCGAGGATGAGCCCGACGGTCAGCCGCTGGCTCAAATTGCCCGGCAGCAGCACGACACCAGCTGCTTGAAGGGCGATATTGCATGCAAAGGCGAGCCCAAGGCAGAGCGTGGCGGCCCGCACATCCGCCGCGATCTGCGCGCGAATGTCAGCCATCGTCGCCACCGCAAAGACGAGGAGCGCCGCGACGATGATCCCGTCAACCATCCCGCCATGGGCCGCCAGCACCGGGGCTGCGTGCCGGCGGACCAGGAAAGCCACTCCTTCGGCGCCGCCGATCAACAGCGCCAGACGAAGCGCGAGCTCGAGCGCGCTGATCTCAAGTCCGCCGAACCAGCCTGCAAGAAGCGGCACGGTGACCGGAGCCAGCACCATGGACAACACCGTCACCACGAGCGGCACCGCCCCGTCGAGCCCGAGCATGCGTGCCACCGCTGCCGTTCCGCTCGATGGCGGCGCCGAGACGGCGAGCACCGCCGCAAGCGCGATCTCCGGACCAAGGTTCAAGGCGTGACCGGCAACACCGATCACGAGTGGACAGGCCACCATGACGACAGCCGGCAAGAGCACGGAAAGCGATGGCCGTCGCAGCGTTGCGACGACGGCCTGACTGTCGATCCGCAACAGCGTTCCCAGCACGATCAGGAAGATCGTGGTTGCCATCAAGGGGCGAGCCAGGTCCGCAAGAGCCGGAAAGACCAATCCAAGCAGGACGCCAAGCGCCAGCAATGTCGGTCCGCGCGGGATGAAGTGCAGGAGTGAGGATCGCATACGCCGCGCCCAATCATGTCGTCTCCGCCAGGAGACCACACCCCGCATCATTCTTGAAATCGATTATTACTATATCTATCATCGTTCAAATGAATTTGGCTTCCGTCGACCTCAACCTCCTGGTCGCCTTCGAGGCGCTGATGGAGGAACGCCATGTGACCCGCGCCGGCCAGCGCATCGGCCTGGCGCAACCGTCCATGAGCAGCACGCTGACGCGGCTGCGTGCGCTGTTTGGCGATGAGCTCTTCGTGCGCTCGGCCTCCGGCATGCAGCCGACGGCCAAGGCGCTGGCGCTGGCGCGGCCGATCAGCGACGCTCTGGGGCAGATCCGGGGCGTGCTCGAACCCACATCAGCCTTCAATCCGGCAACAGCCCGCCATCGCCTGTCTATTGCGGCGACCGACTATGGCGACCTCGTCGTGGTGCCGCGACTGGTCGAGGCGTTGCGACGGGAGGCGCCTGGTATCGATCTCGTGGTGCGCCCCATCATTGATCCGGCCGCGAGTGTCGCGGGCCTGGAACACGGCGATGTAGACGCGCTGATAGGTGGCCATCTTCCCGCTTCCCCGCGCATCATCCGATCCACGCTTTTCGCGGAGAGATTCGTCTGCATTCGCGACGCCAAACGCGCCAAACTGAAAGCCCGTCTCACCAAGGACGATTACACGCGGCTTCCGCATGTGCTGTTCTCCTCCGCCGGCGGCGACGGGCTTCCCGGCGCAATCGACACGATGCTGAGCCGGCACGGACGCAAGCGCCGGACCGCGATCACGCTCGCCCATGTCGTCGCGGTGCCGTTTGCCGTCGCCGGCACCGATCTCGTGGCAACCATGGCCGAGCGCGTCGCGCGCCGCTTCGCGACAGCCGCCGGCGTGTCTGTCGTTCCGATTCCCTACGATGTGGAGCCATTCACCATCGACCTTCTCCACACGCGCCGCGCCATGGCCGATCCGGCGTTGCGCTGGTTCATCGAACTGGTCAATCGCGTCTGCGGGACGCTGTAGCGATCGGCGGGCCGGCAGCAGGCTGCTATTTCCGCTCAATCAGCTGCGCGATCTCCCAGACATGGCCTGAGGGGTCGGAAAAGGACGCAGTTCGTCGCCCCCACGGACGGTCGATCGGGCCATTGAGCAGATCGACGCCAATCTCCCGCATGGCTGAGCAGACCTGATCGACGTCGACGACCCTGATCGTCAGGAGTGCGCGCGCCCCTGCGGAGGACTGCGCGACACGCAACGGCTCGACAAGCGGCGGTGCCTGAGACGCGTCGAGAAGATTGACCAAGAGCCCACCAAATCGAAGCACGGATGAGACCGCATCTTCCCAGACCGTCTCGGACGCGAAAACCTTGGCATAAAACGCTTTCGACGACGCAATGTCATCGACGAACAATGTGATGACTTCAACTTCGCTTGGCAGACCATTGACCATGTCGCCCTGCTCCTCACCGTTGCTGCGGCTGCCTGCACAAGCGTGACAAGCCGCCTGCCGCTATATCTCACGATGTTAGAGCATGGCGCAATTCGGCGAGCCGGGTCATCGGCCCGGCTCGGAAGCCTCGATCCCTAATTGAATAGATCCGGTTCCGCCTCGGTGATCCAGTCCCACAACGGCTGGAAGCTGAAATAGCCGCCCTTGTGCGTTCCGACCTGCCGCGAGGTCCGGCTGGCGATCTCGTGCGGGATCGGCTTTGGCGTTCCGGCGGCTTCCGCAAGCAGCTGGGCGCGCGCAGCATTGTCCATGGCGATGTACCACCAGGCGGCAGCCTCGATGGTCGGTCCGACCGTGAGCAGGCCGTGGTTCTGCAAGATGGCCGCCTTCTTCGATCCCAGCGCCTGCGCGATCTTGCGGCCCTCTTCCGCCTCCAGCACGACGCCGGAGAACGGATCGAACAGCACGTGATCCTCGTAGAAGGCGCAGGAATCCTGCGTCAGCGGATCGAGCAGGCGGCCGAGCGCCGACCAGGCCTTGCCATACGTCGAATGGGTATGGGCGGCCGCGATCACTTCCGGATGCGCCGCATGGATCGCCGAATGAATGACAAAGCCGGCCTGGTTGATCGGCTTGTCGCCGATCAGGATGTTGCCGTCATGGTCGACGAGTTGAAGGTCGGAGACCTTGATCTGACTGAAATGCTTGGACAGCGGATTGATCCAGAACCGCTCGGGGAACTCCGGATCGCGCACGGTGACATGGCCAGCGAGCCCCTGATCGAAGCCGTAGCGCGAGAACAGGCGGAATGTTGCGGCAAGCCGCTGTTTGCGGTGCAGCCGCTCTTCCTCGAACGTCGCGGCCGGCGTGCGCTCGACCAGGGAGTACTTCTTGGGCTTCTCGACGACCTTGTTCATTATTGCCTTTCCTTTTTTAGTATTCGAGATTCTTGTCGAAGACGTCGGCCAGCGCCACGCCATGGGCGTAGGCGTCGAGGTTGACCAGCGTCTTGTCGGCCAGCCGCTTGGCATCCTCGCCACCCGTCCATGACACATGCGGGGTCAGGACGACCTTGGGATGGCGATAGATCGGATCGCCCTCCGGCGGCGGCTCGGGATCGGTGACGTCGAGCGTCGCGCCGGCAATCCGCCCCTCGTCGAGCGCCTGCAACAGCGCACCCTGATCGACGATCCGCCCACGCGCGACATTGATTAAGTGCAGCGACGTCTTGGCCCGCGCCAGCACATCGGCGTTGATCAGACGCGCGGTCTTGGTCGTCGCCGGCAAAGCAAGGACGAGATGATCGGAAACCGCGACCAGCTCCTCGATGCTATCAACCGGCTGGATGCCCGGAAGGACATATGGCCAGGCCGAGCGCCTGAGAACCCTGATGTTGACACCGAACGGCTTGGCCCGCTCGGCGACTGCGCGGCCGATCGCGCCGAAGCCGGCAATCCCGATCGTCTTGCCGGTGAGCGAGCCCAGCGGGCTGATCTTCCACTGCTCGCGGCTGCGCGGCCGGATGTCATGGATGCGCTTCTCGAAGCCGAGAATCGCCGCAAGGACGTATTCCGCGATCGGATCAGCCGAGATGCCGCGGCCGACCGTGACCACGGGACCGTCGAGCAGCCACGTCGGAAAGAAGTCGACGCCCGTCGAAGCGGTCTGGATCCAGCGCAGGCCGAACGGCCAGCCGGCCGGCTTCTCCGCAGGCGCCTTGTGCCAGCCCACTAGCGGCCGCGTCAGCAGCACGTCGGCTTCGGGAGCAACATCCCAGGGCGCGCGATCGGCGGGATGATCGATGATCAGCGGGCGCGACCAGTGATCGACCAGCGCCGCACGAATGTCCGGGCCAAGCTGATTGACGATGATCGGCGATCGCACGCTGGTGGAGGCGCGCTGGTTTTCAACTCGGGGAGTGTTCATGTCACGCAGTCACGATGGCAACGATCCGGATATGCTAGGCGTTTGCGGCAAGATAGTCCTTTCAAAGATGACGGGTGTCTTGCAACAAGAGGACGACGCGCTTCGGCAAGACAAAAGGATTTGTCTCTGGAGCCCTGGCGCCTCTGCGGGGGCTCGCGCCCGACGCGGCAAAGGCTCGAACCCGAGCCCCGCTGATTAAGAGCCAGTTGGTCCCATCCCAAGACGTCGCGTCATTGATCGAATAGGTCGCAGTTAGCTGCGTGAGTGCAAAGCAGCTGCGCTTTCCGCGACCAATCCGCCTGCTTCAAAACGCCTGCTCACGTTGGCCTGCGCAAGATTTTTCTTGATCTCCCGGTGCACATGTCATGCACACGCCGCCCATTAGCTGATTGAAGCAATCTAACCCTCGCTCCAATCCATCACGGGCCACTTTCGGCTAATAGCAGCGAAGACGATCGAGCCCGGTCTAACGTGAACCGCTCGATGCCGCAGTCGGTCGTCGCGGCGCTTCCTGTTCAGGAGTCGAATCCAACGGAGTGACCTCGTGGAACTCGAATACCTAACGCAGGAGGGCGTTTCCGCGCTGGCGCAGCACAAAGCTTAATTTCGCGACAGCAGGGCATCACTGATCTTCTCGGCCGCCATGATCACGGGGATGTTGGTATTGGCCGTCGGCAGCCGCGGCATGATCGAGGCATCCGCCACAAAGATGTTCTCGCTGCCGATCACCCTGCCCCCGGGATCGACCACCGCCATCCGGTCGGCGGGATCGCCCACGCGGCACGTCCCCACTGGATGCCAGACTCCGAACACGCTTTGCCGTACGAAAACTTCGAGGGCACGGTCGTCGGCAAGCGTCGCCTGGAAGGCCGTGCCGTTGAGCAGCACGAGCCGGATCACAAGCGCCCTGAGGCCCGCGGGTATGTCGAGCATTGGCCCGAGGATGGACGCAACGATGCGATTGACGGTGCCGTACCGGCTCAGCCGCTTGATCCGCGGAGAAAAGGAGGCCGGGAAGAAATCGCCCGCCTCCGGGTTGAGCGCGGGATGAACGACAAGCTTCGCGAGCAGCCGGACGGCCGCGACCATCCGTTCGAGATCGCGTCGGTCGGACAGCAGGTTGAAATCGACAACAGGATAGGTTTTCGGATCGCTGCTCGCCAGCGTGAGCGAGCCGCTCGAATACGGCCGGTTGCACCAGAGAAAGTAGAGACCAAGCCGCGTGCCCAGCGCATGCCACCCGCCGCGCGCCGAGGCCGTGATGTACATGTCGGAGGCGTCGCAGCCGGGATGATCGGACGAGAAGCGCATCGCCGCGAAATTGGGACGCCGCCGGGCAAGCGGCAACCGCAACCGCCGCGGTAAATATTGACAGAAGGTCAGCGCGGGATGATCGCGCAGATTGCTGCCGACGCCGGGCAGATCGATCGCCACGGGAATGCCGAGCGCTTGCAGCGCCGCACCCGGGCCGATGCCCGCCCGCATCAGGATCGCCGGCGATTGCAGCGCACCTGCGGTCAGGATCACGCGGCCGGCGGCGACGGCGAGCTTCTGCCCGCCCCGCGCGACCACGACGCCCGTCGCGCGGCGGCCATCGAGCTGGAGTTGTTCGACCTCGCTGTCCGCCCAGATGGTCAGGTTCGGCCGCGCGCGCGTTGCTGCGTCGAGATATCCGGCGGCGGTCGAGACGCGCCGGTCGTTGCGATTGGAGAAGGCCGGCGGAAAGATGCCGTCCTCGAACTCGCCGTTCTGGTCCTTTCGGAACGGCAGGCCGGTCGCCGACAACGCTTCGCCGACGGCGTGGCCAAACGGCGGCATCGCCTCGCGCGCGATGCGGCGGATTGGGATTGGGCCGTGCTTGCCATGCAGCGGGCCGTGGAAATCCAGGTCCGTTTCGAGCTTGAGGAAGTACGGCAGCACATCCGCCCATCCCCAGCCGCGCGCGCCGAGATCGCGCCATTCGTCATAATCACGCGGCAGGCCGCGATTGGCCGATTGCACGTTGATGCTGGAACCGCCGCCCATCACCCGCCCCTGTTCGTAGGCGCGAACGACCGGCTTGCCCTCGGCATTGCGGCCGGCGGCCGCTGACAGGCCCGGCCAGATGTATTTGTCGCCGAAGAACAGCGTCATCGGATAGCTGTCAAGGATTTCCGGCGGCGTTGCCTCGGGCGGCGTGTCCATCCCGGCTTCGATCAGAAGCACGCGGCGGCTTCCGTCTGCGGAAAGCCGATTGGCGAGCACGCAGCCCGCCGATCCGCCACCGACGATCACGTCGTCGAAATGCAGCCCATCCATTCCCGTCTCATCGCGCAATTCGATGGATCGGCGCGGCCACGAATGCGGCCGCGCCGATTTGGCTCAGCGGAAGTTACCCTTGGTCTCGGGGATCACGACCGCACCAATCAGGTAGATCACGAACACGCCGACTGCGAAGTAGGCCAGCGACATCGGGATCTCCGCGGGGCTGCCGCTCACCAGCGAGACGAAGGTCGGCATCATGCCGCCCAGCGCAAAGCCGATGTTCCAGGACAGACCCGTGCCGCTCGCGCGCAACGCGGTCGGAAAACGCTCGTTGAGGAAGATCAGCACCGGCGCATAGCCGGCATTGCCGATGAAGGCGATGGCGAGCGCATAGAGCGTGATTTGGGTCGTGTCCTTGGTCGCCGCGAGATTGAGATAGCACAGCGGCAGCAGCACCGCGGCCAGGACGCCGATGATGAGGAACGTCTTCTTGCGGCCGATACGATCGCTCAGCGCGCCGACCAGCACGGCCGAGAAGAACGCCGACACGCTCGCGCCCATCAGGATCAACGACGAGGTCTGGTTCGGGACCGCATTGATGACTTTCAGGAAGCTCGGCAGGTAGCCCGAGGTCAGGTAGTAGCCGGCGCCGCCACCGAAGGTGATGAGAAGGTTGACCAGCAACACGCCGCGATATTCGCCGGAGAACACGTCCTTGACCGGCGCCTTCGAGACCTTCGCCTGCTTGTTACCCTGCTGGCGCTTGAGCTCCTTGAAGTAAGGCGACTCCTCGAGGTTGCGGAAGATGAACCAGCCGAGCAGCGAGCTCAGCAGCCCCGAGAAGAACATGAAGCGCCAGCCCCACACCGCGAAGGCATCGCCGGGGAAGATCGACGACGTGATCAGGAAGATGAAGGACGCGAGCAGCGCACCGATGCCGGCGCCACCGCCGCCGACCAGGCCCGACATCGCGCCGCGCCATTGCGCCGGCACCGACTCGGTGCCGATGGTGTGGGTGGAGGCCACGACGCCGCCGACGAAGATGCCCTGCACCAGACGCAGGATCAGGAAGAGGATCGGCGCGATCACGCCGACCTGGGCGATGGTCGGCAGCAGGCCGAACGCCGCCGTGCTGATGCCGACGCCGATGATGGCGATCAGCATGGCCTGCTTGCGGCCGTGCACGTCGGCATAATGCCCGAACACCGCCGAGCCCAGCGGCCGCATCAGGAGCGTCACGGCGAACGAGCCGTAGACCGCAGCCAGCGACAGCGCTGGGTTGCTCGACGGAAAGAACAGCGCGCCGACGACCGGCGCCACGTAGAGCAAAATGAACAAATCGAACAGATCCAGCGCCCATCCGAGCACCGATGCGATGATCGCATTGACCATCTG
Organism: Bradyrhizobium sp. LA6.1; assembly: GCF_040547805.1. NCBI lineage: Bacteria > Pseudomonadati > Pseudomonadota > Alphaproteobacteria > Hyphomicrobiales > Nitrobacteraceae > Bradyrhizobium > Bradyrhizobium sp. LA6.1. The sequence continues at coordinate 404,526 of NZ_JBEPQK010000006.1, forward strand.
CTTGTTATCCGCCGACGCTTGCGCGCCCGCGACCGGCATATCCATCTCAGCCATGTTTTTACCTCCCCCGTTTTGATAGAGCCGCGGCTCGCGTCATTGCGAACCGCGGCAGTTTTGTCGCGTATCAGCGCCCGGTGAACTTCGGCGGACGCTTGGCGTTGAAGGCTTCGACGCCTTCCTTGAAGTCTTCCGACTGCCGAAGGCGGCTGTAGCAATGGCCTTCGAGCTCGATCGCGATAGCGAGCGTCGAATCCTCGGTGTCGTTGAGGAGCTTCTTGGCGGTACGTTGCGCTAGCGGCGAGAAGGTGCGGAGCTCGTCGACCAGCTTGTCGGTCGCCTTCTCCAGCTCTGCATCCGGCACGCACTCGGTGGCGATACCCCAGTCATAGGCCTGCTTGGCCGAGATACGCTTGGAGCGCATCACGATGTCCTTGGTGCGGGTGATACCGACCATCTTCTGCAGACGGGCCGAACCGCCCGAGCCCGGGATCTGGCCGAGCTTCTGCTCCGGCAGCGCGTATTGCGTGGTCTCCGAGGCTATGCGGAAGTCGCAGGCGAGTGACAGCTCGAAGCCGACGCCGAAGCAATAACCGCGGTTGGCAACGATCACGGGCTTGGCGCAGCGCGCAGGCGCGGCGATGTTCCAGGCGAGCTTGGAGACGTGCTCGGGGCTCGCCTCCATGAAGCCGCCGATATTGCCGCCGCTGGAGAAGTGCTCGCCCTCGCCGCGCACCACGATCACGCGGACACGCGGATCCTCATCCAGCGTCTCGAAGGTCAGCCGCAGCTGGTCGCGCTGCGGCATCGCCACGACATTGTAGGGCGGCCTCCCTAAGATGATGTCGGCGCGCTCATGCGCCTCGTCGATTTCGACCTTGAACCCGTCAAGCTTGGCGAGCCGGGGATCGGCAAATGTGTAGGGTGACGGCATCTGTGCTTCCTTCTGTTGATGGTTATTGATCAGGCGGCGCCTGATGGCGGCAGGCGCTCGGCTTCGTATTCACCGGCGACGAGCAGTCGCCGCAGCAGTTTGCCGACCGGCGATTTGGGAATGGCGTCGACGAAGACGTAACGGCGCGGCCGCTTGAAATTGGCAAGGCCCGTGGTCCGGCAGAACTGCTCCAGCTCGACGTCCGACACAGGGCGATTGCGCTTGACGAAGGCGGCGACGACCTTGCCCCATTTCTCGTCGGCAACGCCGACCACCGCGACCTCGTCGACAGCGGGATGCAGCGACAGGCAGCTCTCGATCTCGACCGGCGAGACGTTCTCGCCGCCGGTGATGATCATGTCGTCGACGCGCCCCGTGACGAACAGGTCGCCGTCGGGATCGACGAAGCCGGTATCGCCCGTAAAGTACCAGCCCTCGCGCAGCGACTTGGCGTCGGCTTCAGGGCGGCGCCAGTAGCCCTCGAAGGCCTCGTCGCCAGCGAGCGTCGCGATGATCTCGCCCTCCTCGCCGACCGCAGCAAGCTCCGCGACCGACTTCGCGCCGATGCGCACGACCTTGACGTGCTGGTTCAGCCCCGCCTTGCCGGCTGAGCCGGGCTTTGCGGCGGCGTTCTGGTCGATCGTAAAGGTGTAGATCTCCGAGCTGCCGTAGTGATTGACGAACAACTCTGGCTTGAACGCCTCGTTCAGCTTCTTGAGAAGGCCGTCGGTCATCGAGGCGCCGGCAAAGCCGAGCTTGCGGACGCTGGAGACGTCGGTCTTAGAGAAGGCCTCGTGATGAACGAGGTCGTGATAGAGCGTCGGCACCAGATAGAGGTTGGTGATTTCCTCCTTCTCGATCAGGGCCAGCGCCTGGCGGCTGTCATAGCGCGGCAGGCAGATGAAAGTGCCGCCGATCAGCGACATCGCCAGCAGCGAGCGGACGCCCATGGTGTGGTAGAGCGGCATCACGCCGAGCGTGCGCTCGGCGCGGCCGTAGAGATTTTGCGCGACATGGGCGATCGCGGCAGCACGTTCGGCGCGATGCCGCCGCGGCACGCCCTTCGGCCGCGAGGTCGTGCCTGACGTGTAGAGCATGATCGACCAGGCATCGGTGCCGACACGCGGCTCGGCGTCCGGCGCGCTGTCCTTGATCAGATCGGCAAAGCTGGTGGCCTCCCCCGTCCCGGGATCGACGGAAACACGCAGCAGCTTGCCTGCCAACCCCGAGCCCTGCACCGCCTCGGCAGAGATATCCTGATAGACGATCGCGCAGGCTTCGGCGTTCTCGATGCAGTAATCGAGCTCGTCGGCCTTGGCGCGCCAGTTGACCGGCGTAATCACGAGCCCTGCGAACTGGCAGGCCCAGTGCAGCGTCGCCGCTTCCCAGCGGTTTTGCAGCAGCGTGACGACGTGATCGCCGGGCTTGAGGCCAAGGCGGTCGAACGATGCCACGAGCGCGGAGATCTTGCCGTACCATTGCCGGTAGGTCAGGCGCAGATCACCGTCGACAAGCGCAATCGCATGGGGATCGCGCGCGGCACTGGCGATGAAGCTGCTGGCGAGATCAAGCATCGGACGTCTCTTTTTTGGATGAAGCGAGTTCGGCGGCGGCTTCGAGCGCCGCCTGGATGATCGGTGTGTAGCCGGTGCAGCGGCAGATATGCCCGCTGAGGAGGGCGCGGATCTCGGCCTCGGTCGGCGCCGGGTTCCTGGCGAGATAGTGGTCGAGCGACATCAAAATGCCGGCGGTGCAGAAGCCGCATTGGAGCGCGTGGTTGCGGCGGAACGCCTGCTGCAGCACGCCGAGCCGGTCCGCCGACGGTGCGAGGCCTTCGACGGTCCTGAGCTCGCAACCATCGACCTGCGCAGCGAGCGTCAGGCACGACCGCGTCAGCATGCCGTCGACGACAACAGTGCAGGCGCCGCAGACGCCGTGCTCGCAGCCGACATGGGTGCCGGTCGCTCCCAGCTGGTGGCGCAGGAAATCGGAGAGCAGCATGCGCGGCTCCGCCTCGCCCTCGACCGGCTTGCCGTTGAGCGAGAAACGGACGGCATGGCGCTGATCTGCCTTGAGACGGGTCATTGCAGCACCTCGCCGATCAGATCGCGACCGATCATGCGCACGAGGTCGCGCCGGTAGCGCGCGGTTGCGTGGACGTCGTCGCGGGCACCAAGTTCGTAGGCAAAGGCATTGAGGGCATCGTCGAGCGCGCTGCCCTCCAGCCGCGGCCAGTCGCGCACGGTCGGAACGTCGGCGACGCCGCCAACGGCGATACGCACGCCCGTCGGTGTCTCCATCGCCGCGCAGGCGACAATGGCAAAATCGCCATGGCGTCGCGCGACCTCGCGGAAGGCGAAGCGCGATCCCCTGACGGCGGGCAGCGAGATTCCTTCGATCAGTTCGTCATCGGCGCGCGCGGTCAGCATCATGCCGGCGAAGAAGTCCTTGGCGGCAACGCGCCGCCGCCGCTTGGCGCTGCGCAGCAACACCTCGCCGCCGAGCGCAACCAGCGTCAGCGGCATCTCGGCGCTGGGATCGGCGTGCGCGAGCGAGCCGCAGATGGTGCCGCGGCTGCGGGTCTGCACGTGCCCAACCCATGGCAGCGCCAGCGCGACCAGCGGCAGCGCCTCGGCGAGGTCAGGCCATGCCAGGAGGTCAGCCTGGCGCACGCCGGCGCCGATAGTGACGGCATCGCCCTTCCGCTCGATCTGGCGCAGCTCCCTGATGCGCATGATGTCGATCAGCAGTTTTGGCTTGGCGAGGCGCATGTTGAGCATCGCCATCAGCGACTGCCCGCCCGCGAGCACGCGCGCGTCGCCGCCCTGCTGCGCGAGTCCTTCGAGGACATCGCCAAGGGTTTCGGCACGGAGATAGTCGAATGCGGGCGGTTTCATCGGCGCCCCCCGAACAGGCTCGCCACCTTTGCCAGCAGCGCGAACAGCGAGAAGCCGCCCTCCGCACCACCACCGCCGGCCTTGCGGGCCAGTGCGGTGAAGAACTGGCCTATGATGACGCGCGTCGCGCCGTCGAGCAGGCGACCGCCGATGCTCGCGACCTTGCCGCCGATCGCGGCGTCGTAGCTGTAGATCAGCTTTGTGCCGCCGTTGCCGTCGGGCACGAGCGTGATACGTCCCTCGGCATTGCCGAATCCGAGTGCGCCAGTGGCGCCACCGCGCAGGGTGACCGCGCGCGGCGGATCGAGATCGAACAGCTCGACATCGGCACGATAACGCCCGCTGACGGGACCGATGCCGAGCGTGACGTCGGCGCGGAAATGCGTGTCGGTGATCTTGTCGACGCGCTGGCAGCCGGGAATGACCGATTGCAGGGTGGCGGGATCGAGCAGCATCGCCCAGACCTGCTCGGGCGCCCCCTTTACCGAGGCCTGTCCCTCACCGCGCAGCCGCCGGTCGCCTTCGCGCACAGGCGCAGCAGTCGCGCCGCCAGCGGGAGGCGGCGGTTCGGCGCCACGCACCAGCTCAGCAAGCCGCGCCGGCACCAGCGGCAAGGTGATATCGGCAATGCCGAGCGCGTCCGCGACTGCATTGGCGAGGCAGACGGGTGTGGACATGCAATTGCCCTCACCGACGCCTTTTGCGCCGAGCGGCGTGAACGGCGACGGCGTCTCCATGTGGATGATCTGCGGCTCCGGCACCTCTGTCGTGGTCGGCAGCAGATAATCGGCGAGCGTTCCCGTCAGAAAGCTGCCGTCCTCGGCGTAGGCATATTCCTCGTAGAGCGCGGCGCCGAGCGCTTGCGTAAAGCCACCGCGGATCTGGCCGTTGACCATGGCGGGATGCAGGATGGTGCCGCAGTCGTGCATGGTGACGTAGCGATCGATCCGCGTCTCCAGCGTCGTCGGATCGATCTCGACGCCGCAGAAATCGAAGATGAAGCCGTGGCAGAGCGAAGAGTTGATGCGGTCGTCCTCGTCGGGCGGCGTCAGCTCCGGCGGCGTCCAGAACACGGTCTCGCGGATGGTCTGGCCGGCATCATCAGGCAGCGAGCCCGGCGACCAATGGCTGAGGGCGGCCACACGTGAGAACGCAATCCGGTTCTCCGGATTGTGTTTTGATGCGACGAAACCTCTTGCAAACACAATGTCGGCGGCTTCGACGTTCAACTGGCTGGCGGCGATGCGGGCAAGACGGCCGGCGACGCGCTCAGCGGCGAGCCTTGCCGTGCCGGCCACGGCTGCTGCGAAACGGCTGGCGTAGTTACCGGACGCGATGGACCAGGCATCCTTGGCGGTGTCGATCTCGGTGTTGACGCGGATATCCCTGGGCTGGAGGCCGAACACGTCGGCGACGACCTGCGACAGCACAGTACGATGGCCCTGCCCCTGCGGCACGGAGGCGACGTGAACGGTGACGCTGCCGACCGGATCGAGGCCGACGGTTGCGGTTGCCTGCGCGCCGTTCTTGGGACCCGCCTTGCGGCGCTCGGCCGCCGTCAGCACGGTGGTGATGTAGCCCATGTTGGAGACGCTGGGCTCGACCACCGCGGTGAAGCCGATCCCGTAGAGCCGCCCCTGCGCCCGCGCCTCATCGCGCTTCGCACTCAGCTCCGCGAGCCTGCCCTGCTCGACTGCGAGCGCAACGGCGTCCTGGTAGTTACCGGAATCGAGCAAGGCACCGGTCGCCGTGCGATAGGGAAACGCGCCGGCGTCGATCAGATTGCGCTTGATGACATCGAGCGGATCGAGGCCGAGGCCGATCGCGATCCTCTGCACCAGGCGCTCCAGTGCGAAATAGACCTGCGGGCCGCCAAAGCCGCGGTTGAGACCGGTCGGTGTCTTGTTGGTGACGACGACACGGTTGCGGATCTTGACGTGGCGGATGTCGTAGGCGCCGGTCAGATTGCCGTGCATGCGGTAGAGCGTGGCAGGCTCAGGCGCGCGCAGATGCGCGCCGCAATCCTCGACCTGGTCCCAGTCCAGCGCGAGGATCTTGCCGTCGTCTGCAACCGCCGCCGACAGCGTCGTCGCGCGGTTGGTCGCCGACACCGATGCGGTGAGATGCTCGAGCCGGTCCTCGATCCACTTGACGGGCCGGCCCGTGACACGCGCGGCCGCGGCGATCAGCACGATATAGGGAAACACGCCCTGCTTGACGCCAAAGCTGCCGCCGGAATCCGGCGGCGTACGCAGCCGCAACCGGTTGCCCGGCACTTTCAACGCGCGCGCAATCACGGTGTGGATGCTGAACGGGCCCTGGAAATTGGCGAGCACCTCATAGGCATCCTCGCCGGCATCGTGCGAGGCGACGACGCCGTAGGTCTCGATCGGCGTGCAGGAATTGCGGGGATAGCGTATGTCGATCGAGAAGCGATGCGGCGCCTCCGCAAAGGCCTTTTCAGGATCGCCGTAACGGAAATGGCGGTCGCTGGCGAGATTGCCGGGAAAGCCATCGTGGAGCACGGGCGCGCCCAGTGCGAGCGTCCCAAGCGGATCGACGACAGCAGCCCGCGGGCGATATTCGACATTGATCAGCTCGGCTGCATCCTCGGCGTGCGCACGGTCAGTTGCGACGACCAAAGCGACCGGCTCGCCGACATAGCGCACGCGGTCCATCGCGATCGGCCAACACTCCACCGGCGCCTTCACGCCGACGACGAGGCTCGTTGTGACGGCCTTGACGTCGCTGCCGGTCAGAACCGCGGCGACGCCCGGCAGACGCTTCGCGGCTTCAACGTCGATCGAAAGAATATCGGCATGCGCATGCGGCGAGCGCAGGATCGTCGCGTGCAGCGTGCCGGGCTGGACACCGAGATCGTCGATGAAGCGGCCGCGGCCGCTGAGCAGTGCGGCATCCTCGACGCGCTCGATCGAACGCCCGACCCACGGCTCATCGCCACTTCCCGGATTTGCGGATTTGACCGCCTGCAACATGTCCCGGCATACCTCCCGACGCGTTCTTTGACGCGACGATGACGTTTGTCAGGACTGGGGGTGCGGGAGCCATACCGCCCGCTCTCACGACTTACCAAATCGTCTCATTCGAGAGCGTGCAGCGCAATATCAGCCCGCAAGACTCAACCCGCGAGACGCGAGACGTTGCGAAACTCGCGCGGGCTGACGCCGGCATGATCCCGGAAGAAGCGCGTGAAATGCGCAGGCTCCGGAAACCCAAAGCGCTCGCTGAGCTCGCCGAGCGGCGTGTCCTCGCGCATGACAGCATCGAGCGCGCGCTCCATGCGGACGACGTTGAGATAGAGCTTTGGCGAGACGCCGAGCGAGGTCTCGAACAGGCGGAAGAACTGCGCGCGCGAGAGGCCTGCGCCCTTCACGAACTGATCGACGTTGGCATAGGAATCGTGCACGCGCATCGCGTCCATCGCGCGGCGGATGCGCCAATCGCAGCTCACCGCGCTCATGCCGCGGATCGAGGTCGGGAAGCTGCGCCAGGGCGTGAAGCGCTCGATCACCGCAATCATGAGATCCGAGAGCGTCTGCTCGTGGGTCCGCACCGCATCCGGATTCGCCATCATTTCGGCCGCCAGATGCAGCGTGAGCTGACGGATGCGCGGCGACACCTCGCCCGACGGCCGCTCGAAAAAGCCCGGCGCACCACTGGCCGCCCAGCCGGGACGGAACTCCTTCAGCCATTCCGGCTCGATATAGAGCGCCATGATCAGCGTGCGCGGACGGTTGGCGTCGTGCACATAGGCATGCGGCTTCCAGCCGTCGACGAGCACGGCGGCGGTGTCCGTCAGCGGCGTGACCTGGTCGCCCACAAGAAACTGCGTGTCGGAGCCCTCGACCTTGAGCAGGACGTGGCAGTGATGATGAGCGTGGCGGACCAGCGAACGGTCCATGTCGAGCAGAGCGACCCTGCCGAAAGCGCCATGAGCGATGCGCAGGGCCGTCGACATCAGTTCCTTCCTCCCGGCAGCGTTGCGCTGCAAAATGATTGCTTCATCGGCGCGGCACTATAAGCAGCACCCACTTCATATTCCAACGGCGCAAACCGACGCAAGTTGCTTCCGAGCGGTAATCCGCTCATGCGCGCGTCTCCGAAAGAAGCCGCGCGACCGCAGCGCCGGGGTCGGCCTGCAAGGCAGTGGCGAGATCAACGTCCTCCTCACCCTTGACGCGAATGCGCTTGAAAGCGAGCTCGGGCGCGTTGACCGGCGCGGTCGCATCGAGACCCATCTTGGCGCTGATGCCGTTGTCGGTGGTCGGATCGAGCTTCGAGCCGAGCGCGCCTGCGACGACCATGAGATCGCGGTCGGCCTGGAAGCGCGTCGCCACCGCCCATTCGATTTCCTCGGACGAGGAGATGTCGACGTCCTTGTCCACCACGATCACCTGCTTGATGTCGTAATGGGCGCCGAAGGCGCACATCATGATGTTCTTCGGCTCACCGTCGTTCGCCTTGTCGATCTTGATCGCGAGGTGGTAGCGGCAGGTGCCGCCGCGCGTGAGGCGGACGTCGATTACGCCAGGAAAACTGCGCCGCAGATGCTGGAGCAGCGTCGCCTCGCGCGGCACGCCGCCGAGGATCAGGTGCTCAAAACCGCCGCCCACGATGGTATGGAAGATCGGTTTCGCACGATGCGTGATCGCATCGACCTCGATCACCTCGCGATTGGCGCGCGGACCATAATATTGGGGGAATTCGCCGAACGGACCTTCCGGCTCACGCACGCCCTGAAGAATACGTCCCTCGATGACGATCTCCGCGTGGGCGGGCACGCGGACTGAATTGGTGCGGCACTTCACGACGTCGACGGGCGCGCCGAGCAGCGCGCCCGCAATCGCCATCTCGTCCTCGTCCAGCGCGGCAATCGCCTGCGAGGCCAACATCAAGGCCGGATGCGCGCCGATCACGATCGCGATCTCCAGCGCCTGGCCCAGCTCCTCCGCGAGGCGGTAGTAGGAGAAGGTGTGCCGCGGCAGCAGCAGCACGCCGATGCGGTTCCTGCCAGAGATCTGGCAGCGGTGGATCGAGACGTTCTGTACACCGGTCTTCGGGTTGCGCGCGATCAGCAGGCCCGCGGTGATGTATGGGCCGCTGTCGCGCTCATTGTGCTTGGGCACCGGGAGTTGGCGCAGCAGATCGACGTCCTCGTGGACGACGTCCTGCACCGGTCCGCTCGCGACCTCATGCGTCGGCAGTGGATGGTTTGCGGCAGCCAGGAACCGTGGCAGCAACTGGTCCTCGGTCACGCCGATGGAATCGGCGACCCAGTCGCGTCCGGCGAAGAGATTGGCGACGACGGGAATTTCATGCCCGTCGGGGCGCGGGAAGAGCACCGCGCTGTCGCGCTCCAGCCGCTTGGCGACGGCGGCGAGCTCGTCAGCGAGCCCAATGCCCTCGCGGGCGATCGCGAGCTTGCCGCGCTCGGCGAGAAACGCGAGCCAGGCGCGCAGATCGGCGGGCGCGTTCGCGCCTCTCCTCGCAACATTTTCCATTCGCATACGGGTCATTCCTCAGGTCTTCAGGTCAAGGCGCGATCTTGCGCAGCGGCGGCGAGCGGCGCTTGAGCGCCTCGTCCTCGCCCCAGCGGCGCACAACGCCGATATCGATGTCGAACAGGTCGAGCACACGGCCGACGGTGTGCTCGACCATGTCGTCGAGGTTCTCGGGTTTTGCGTAGAAGGCCGGCACGGGCGGGGCGATAATCGCGCCCATCTCCGACAGGGCCGTCATCGTCCTGAGATGCCCGGTGTGCAGCGGCGTCTCGCGCACCATCAGCACCAGGCGCCGACGCTCCTTGAGCACGACGTCGGCAGCGCGGGTCAAAAGCGTCGTGGTCACGCCCGAGGCGATCTCGGACATCGAGCGCATCGAGCACGGCGCCACGATCATGCCGGCGGTGCGGAACGAGCCGCTGGAGATCGCCGAGGCCATGTCGTCGATCGCATGGCAGACATTGGCGAGCTCCCTCACCTCCGCGATCTTCAGGTCGGTCTCGTAGGCAAAGGTCAGCTCAGCGGTCTTCGACATCACCAGATGCGTCTCGACGCCGGCATTGCGCAGGAGCTGAAGCAGGCGAACGCCATAGGTGACGCCGGAGGCGCCGGAAATGCCGATGATCATCCGTTTGGGTGTGGCGTCCTGCATATGTCTGATTTCGCTCCCAGACGGCGCGGCCCTCGAGGCCTCGCGGTCCGCCACGAGACTAGGCAATCCCACCCATCACTACAAATAATGATTGATTATATCATCCATCATCTGTGATGATGGCCGCGCGCAAGGAACAGCGAACAAAGGACAGCTCCGTGGAACTCAGGCAGATGCAATATTTCCTTTGCCTGGCCGAGGAAAAGAACGTCACCCGCGCCGCGCGCCAGCTCAACATCGTGCAGCCGGCGCTGAGCATGCAGATCGCCAAGCTCGAGGCCGAGCTCGGCCAAAAACTGTTCGACCGCAGCGTCCAGGGCATGACTCTGACCAGCGCCGGCGAGGCGCTGGTGCGGCTGACCGCGCCGATCGTGCGTGACGCCGAGTACGCGCGGCAGGAGATGGCGCAGCTCGGCGGGCGCATTTCGGGGCGGGTCTCGGTCGGCCTCATCACGTCGGTGGCGCAGAGCACTATGGCCAGTTCGTCGGCGACGGTCGCCAGTCGTTATCCCGAGATCACGCTGTCCGCCTGCGAGGGCTATACCGAGACGCTCGTGGACTGGGTCAACACCGGCCAGCTCGATTTCGCGCTGATCAACGTGCCGCGCCGGAAGACGCCGCTGGCCGCGCATCACATCATGGATGAGGAGATGGTGTTCGCCTGCCGCAAGGACAGCCCGGTCAGGCCACCGGCAAAGCTGCGCTTCGACCACATCGCGAATTTCGACCTCGTGCTGCCGTCCAAGCGCCACGGCCTGCGGCTGATCCTGGATGAGCACGCCGCCGCCATCGGCATCGACCTGCGGCCGCGGCTCGAGCTCGACACCCTCCCCGCGCTCTGCGACGTGATCGCGACCACCGACTTTGCCACAGTGCTGCCGACCATCGCGCTCCGGCAATCGCTCGCGAGCGGCGCCATCCGGGCGCATCGTTTCGACCAGCAACGGATCGTGCGCTCGATTGCCTGGGTGCATCACCCGCGGCGAGCGGTGTCGGTCGCGGCCAAGGCGGTGCTCGACGTCATCAGCCACGATCTTGCGCAAGCGGCCGCCGTGGCGCGAGAGTTTGTGGAGCCTTTCATTGGCAGCACGACCTCATCGCCTCGCAAGGCGCGCAGCAAGACGCGGCGGAAAGCGATCTCTTGAGTGCAGAATTCCTGCTCGGACAAGATGTCGCGCCCACTGCAAAATGAGACGGGTTGGTAAGTTTTGAGACGTGCAGGCATGACGGTCGTAGCGGCCTGCTAACTACGGTCCAGGCGCAGAAAAACGCGACCTGGCGCTCATCCCCGACGACTCCCGTCCCGGACGCTCCCTGGGCTCGCAGAACAAGACACAGTCGGGAGATTCAGTCCGAGATGGCACGGTTCGGTCGCAGCAAGATCACAGATGGCGCTCACCAGGAGAGCGAGGGATTTCGTCCTGACCGGAGGTCGCTGCTCACGCTCGGTGGTGGCGCCCTGCTCGCAGCAACGGGAATGCGGCATGCAAACGCGCAAGACTATCCGACCCGCCCGGTCCAGGTGCTTGTGCCCTTCGCCGGCGGCAGCGCCAGCGACGTCATCACCCGCATCCTGCTCAACCGCATGTCCATGTCGCTAGGGCAGGCCTTCGTGGTTGACAATCGTCCCGGCGCCGGCGGCAATATCGGCACCGCTGCTGCGGCGCATGCAGCACCCGACGGCTACACGCTGCTTATGAGCACCTCCGGTCCGCTGGCCGCGAACAAATCGCTGTACAAGGAGCTGCCCTACGATCCGCAGAAGGATCTCGTCCCCATCGGCCTGTTCGCGACGCTGCCGAATGTCATCGTGATCAATTCGAGGCTGCCACCGAAATCACTGAACGAGCTGATCGACTATGCCAAGGCGCATCCGCGGGAGCTGAACTACGGAACGGTCGGCGTCGGCTCGTCGCAGCATCTGGCGGCCGCCTATTTCGAGCAGCTCACGGGCACCGAGATCACGCACGTTCCCTATCGCAATATCGCCGCCTACACGCCGGACTTCATCGCGGGCCAGGTCCCGCTTGGCTTCCAGCTCTTGCCGAACGTCATCAGCCTGATCAAGAGCGGCGATGCACGCCCGCTCGCGGTGGCCAGCGACAAGCGCATGACCGCGCTGCCGGATGTGCCGACCGCGGCGGAGGCGGGCCTCAAGAATTACGAGAGCGCCGCTTGGCTTGCTCTGCTCGCGCCCGCGAGCACAGGCAAGGCCGTGCTCAACAGGCTCTATGCGGCGATGGCGGAAGCCGTGAACGATCCGAAGGTGCGCGCCCTCTTCGTCGAGCAAGGCGCCGAGCCCATGGTGATGGACCCACAAGGCCTGAAGGATTTCATGACATCGGAAACGACGAAATGGGCTGCGGTCATCAAGAAGATCGGCATCGAGCCGATGTAACCCCGAGCTTTTGTGCAATTATCAGCATCGTCCGGATGATCCGTCCGCGATAGCTCGCCAAAAAGCGCCTCCAACTTACGCTGCCGTGAAGGGCCGCAGATCCATGTGCCGGTTGACATCCTTATAGAGGAGATAACGGAACCGACCTGGGCCCCCGGCGTAGCACGCCTGCGGACAGAACGCCCGCAGCCACATAAAATCTCCTGCCTCGACCTCGACCCAGTCCTGGTTGAGCCGGTAGACGGCCTTGCCCTCCAAAACGTAAAGACCGTGCTCCATGACATGGGTCTCTGTGAAGGGAATAGATGCGCCCGGCTCGAACGTGACAATATTGATGTGCATGTCATATCGGATATCGGCCGGATCGATGAAGCGTGTGGTCCTCCATCTCCCATCCGTATCTGGCATTAGCGTCGGTGCGACCGAGTCCTCGTTGGTCACGATGACGTCGGGGTGAGCAAGCCCCGGTACGCCCTGATATAGCTTGCGGATCCAATGAAAATGAGCGGGGCTCGAGCTGCGATTGCGAATGCTCCAGCCGCGGCCGGGTGGAAGATAGGCAAAGCCCCCGGGTCGCAGCTCCCGCTCCTTGTCCGCCACCTCGAGGCTCAATTTGCCACCCGCGACGAACAGCGCGCCTTCGGCATCCTTGTCCGGCTCCGGCAGCTCACTTCCCCCACCCGGTGCCACCTCCATAAGATAATGGGAAAATGTCTCGGCGAATCCGGAGAGCGGTCGCGCCAGCACCCAGACACGCGTGTTATCCCAATGCGGCAGATGGCTGACGACGATATCGCGCTGCACACCGCCGGGTATGACCGCATATGCGTTCGTGAAGACCGCCCGGCCGCTCAAGAGCTCCGTCTGGGCCGGATGGCCGCCCTGCGGCACGTGATAGGTTTGCGATCGCATGGTCGTGGCCTCCGATAGGTTTCCCGTGTGGTATGTCATTGCGCGGCTCTGCTTGCCGCACGTCATTTCCCGAGAATGCTGTCCGGCGCAAAATCGAGCTGCACCATCTCTTCCAGCCAATATTCCTCAAGATTGTCGCCCCCGCCCTTCCGGTCGACGACGAAGAACGGACTGGAGTCTTCCAGAACAAGCAGCGGATGGTGCCAGCAGTTGCGGGCATAGTTTACGCCCTGGTATCCCGTTGCAGCGAAGGCCCGATAGGTCGAGGCGATATGCGGATCCGTGCAGACGACGATCAGCCAGTCCTTGCGGTTCAAGGGCATGAACAATTGACTTCCAAGCGGATGGCGCTCCATCAGCCGGATCGCGATCGGCGCAGGCCGGGTGGAGGCGACAAACCAACTGATGTTGATCTGTCCGCCTTCCGCGGTGACGTCGATCGTGGCGAGATCGTTGAAGCGCCGGGCAAAGCCTTCGTTGATCGGCAGGGGCGTCAACCCATCCGTATCGACGACCTCGCCAAACGGCGCAAATGCCTTCCTCGTTAGACGCTCAATCGAAAGCGTCAGCATCGCCATATTCCAACCAACACTCGCGTTTCACGCCGTCTGTGCACTCGGGACGGGCTCATCTCCGCCGACGGCATCGACCAGCCCCTCACTTGAGGGATCAATCTCGCCGTTCAGGATACGATGCGCCTTTGCCCTGTCGATGTCGCCTTCCCAGGACGCGACGACGACGGTGGCAACGCAGTTTCCGACATAATTGCCGAGGGCGCGGGCAATGCCGATGAACCAGTCGACCGACAGGATGAGCACAAGGCCAATCGCCGGAATGGCCGGGATAGCGGCAAGCGTCGCGGCGAGCACGACGATGGCCGAGCCCGGAACGCCGTGCGCGCCCTTCGAGGTGAGCAACGCGATGCCAAGGATGGCGAGGAGATCGCCTGTCGCAAGCGGCGTGTTGGTCGCCTGTGCGATGAAGACTGCGGCCAGCGTCAAGTAGATGGAGAACGCGTCCAGATTGAACGAGTATCCGGTCGGTATAACGAGACCAACCGTCGACCGCTTGATGCCGAGCTGCTCGAGCTTTCGCATGGTTTGCGGCAGAACGCTGTCACCTGCGGCGGTGCCGAGAACGATCATCAACTCTTCGCGCAAGTAGGCGAGCAACTTGAACAGGCTGAAGCCGGACAGTCGCATGATCGCGCCGAGCACCACGATCACAAACAGGACCACGGCCAGATAGAACAGGCCGACGAGCCCGCCGAGTTGCTTGAGCGAACCAACACCGTACTTCCCGACCGTGAAGGCGATGGCACCGAAGACGCCGATCGGCGCGAGCCGGACGACGAAATTCATCATCTTGAAGATGATCTCGTTCACGCGCTCGATGAACTCGACGACCGGCTTCGCTCGCTCGCCGCACAAGGACACGGCGCAGCCGAACATGATCGAGACGATCAGCACCTGCAGGACGTCGCCGGAGCTGAAGGCCCCCACAATCGTCGAGGGGATGAGCTTCATCAGGAATTCGGAGACGCCGCCTCCCGCGACCTGAGCCGCGGTTTGGCTGAACCCGCTAAGGGCCTTGGCGTCGAGCGTCTTCGGGTCGATGTTCATTCCTGCGCCCGGCTCGAAATAGTAGGCAAGCCCAATGCCGAACACCAGTGCGACGGTGGTGACGATCTCGAAATACAGGAGAGAGCGGATGCCGACCCTTCCAACCTTCGACAGGTCTCCCGCCGCGGCGATACCGTGCACGACGACGCAGAACACGATCACAGGCACCAGCATCTTGATCAGCTTGATGAAGCCGTCGCCGAGCGGCTTCATCTGAAGGGCGAGGTCGGGATTAGCCATGCCGAGGGCGATGCCCAGCATGAGCGCAATGACGACCTGGAAGAAGAGTGACTTGAAGATCTTGGGCACGGCTTTTCCTCGCTTGGCTGGTCTTCGACTGACGCGGCTTGGTGGGCCTTCAGGCCTCCGCCTATCTTGTTGTTTGATGGTGACGTGTCGTCGTACGCACGATGGAGCGCGCTTGCCCGTGATCGCGGACCGCGCCCGGCTCGCAGAGGGCTCCGTCGGGCATTCGTTGACCATCGCGGATCTCAAGTCCAATATATAGAACGACACGATTGATAGGTTTTCCAAATGGATCTCCGCCAGCTCCGATATTTCATCGCCGTCGCCGAAGAGCGCAGCTTCACCCTCGCCGCTCGGCGACTGAACCTTTCCCAACCACCGCTGAGCCAGCACATCCAGACGCTGGAGGCCGAGCTCAAGACGCAGCTTCTCCACAGGACCAGCCGAAGGGTCGAACTGACTAAGGCCGGTGAAGCCCTGCTGGGCAGAGGTCGCGCCATTCTCCAGCAGATCAAGCTCGCGGAAGACGAAGTTCAGTCGATCGGCGCCGGCCTTATCGGCACGCTTGACGTTGGTGCGACCGGCTCCATCTTGCGCGGTCGGCTGGCGGAACTGCTTGCCGCCTACCGAAAGGTTGCTCCATCGGTGAAAACCACGGTGCATGAGCAGGCGCCTGCATTGCAGATCGCAGCACTCCTCAACCGCACGACCAACATTTGTCTTATTCGCAGCGTTCCGACCGAACACGGCCTGACCAGCAAGCTTGCTTGGCGGGAAGAGGTGGTCCTCGCACTGCCGCACGCGCACCCGTTGGCCGGGCGCAAGCGCGTTGCGCTTAGCGAACTAGCATCGGAGGATCACATCGTCCTCGACCCCAATAGCTCGGAGTTCGCACGCTACATCCAGAAATGCTGTGTCGATGCCGGCTTTTTGCCGCGGGTATCCCAGCAGGTCGTCGACGCCCAGTCGATTCCGAGCCTGATCGTGGCGGGCTTCGGCGTGGCACTGGTGCCGCAGTCCATTGCGCGCTTCACGACAGCCGACATTGTATTCCGGCCCATCAGACCCTCACCACCCTCGGCCGATGTGTTTTTGGTGTTCCGAGAGGATGAGACGTCGATGGTCGTGCGCAATTTCATCAAATTGGCCGTTCGGTACCTAAGCCACCGCAAAAGCCCGAGGCAAGCCTCCTGAAAGAGCACGACGGTCGTCGTCGCCATCGGCGGTCGGGTCTGGGTGGCTTCCGGACATCCCGGCGTTGAACGCTCGACGGATTGTCGACTGCTGCATCGCGACCCACGCGGGCCCTGATGGCGTTCGGATTCGATTTCAGCGACGGTGCCACCATACAGTTCGTCGCGTCGAATTGTGGTTAAGAGGCTCGCAGCACGTTCGTCAATGCAGACAGCGCAGCCGGCTGATGCTGACGACTGGGGTAATACATGAAGAAGCCGGGAATTGGCGGCGTCCAATCTTCCAGCACACGGATAAGGCGACGTTTCGCAACATGCTCTGCGACCTGCTCTTCAAATGCGAGCCCCAGGCCGGCGCCAGCGAGTGCCGCCTGAATCACCAGGTGGGTATCATCGATGATGAGCGGGCCATTCACGCCGACCGTGACCGCCTTCCGTCCCTTCTCGAATTCCCACCTGTATGGACCGCCCGGAAGACGCAGGCTTATGCATCGATGGTCATTTAGATCCTTGGGTTTCCGGGGAATGCTTCGTGATGAAAAATAGCCGGGCGATCCGACCACCGCCAATCTCAACTCCTGGGTGACCCGCACCGCGATCATGTCTTTCTGAATGTACTCGCCAAGTTGAATACCGGCGTCGAACTCACCCGCAACGAGGTCGACGGGGCCAGTGACGGTAACAACGTCAAGAACGATGTCGGGGTAAGCTTCCGCGAATGCCGTGAGCCGCGGCAACAATACCATCACGGCAGCCGACCGGGACATGACAATCCGAAGGCGGCCTGCCGGCCGGTGCCGAACGTTTCGGGCCTCGTTGATGGCACGAGCAATCTGCTCAAGTGCCGGAGACAATTCCTTCAGGAGAGCTGCGCCTGCGGCGGTTGGTGCGACGCTTTTGGTCGTTCGAGCAAGAAGCTGCAGCTCGAGCCGTTGCTCAAGTCCCCGGATTGTGTGGCTCAGGGCAGACTGAGACACACCGATCTTTGCCGCAGCCCGCGTAAAGCTCCGTTCTCTGGCGACGATTGCAAACGTAGCGAGTTCGTTCAGTTCGTTTCTCATGGTTTATGAATATTCCTCATAAGCTCAAGTTGTCCAGCACGCCTATCCTCATAAGCTACTTTGTCCTAGGTTCGGTCAGCAAGGAAGACTTGAGGCAACCTTCTGCAGGTTTCGGCCGGAGACCACGCTTTCCAGCCACGCGCAGCTTCTTCCCATTCCCAAGCTGATGGATAACAGGCCTATGGATACCGATGCTCGTGCCTTGCGCTCCCTGGCGCAGACCTATTTCGACAGTGCCTATGAAATGGATGCTGACAAATTCGCGTCTATATTTCATCCCTCGAGTTCCGTGACCAAGGTCGGCGACGATGGCAACGTGAGCGTGACGCCAATTGCGACGTGGCTGGCAGCTGTCCGTAATTTGAAAGCTCCGAAGCAACAGGGCCTGGAGCGCCAGGATCAGATCCTCTCGATTGACGTTGAAGGAGAGCTCGCGCTTCTGAAGCTGAAATTGCAAATTCCGCCGCGCTACTTCACCGACATGCTGTCGTGCTTGAAGGTCGACGGAACCTGGAAGATCGCTCAGAAAGTGATGACTTCGAAACTCTGACGGTTTCGGTACCGTTTTGAGAAAGTGAATCAAACGCTTGTCAGGTTGTCCGTGAAAGCTCTGTCACAAAGCGCCAACACCTTGGGCTGCGCTTCGGGATCATGGAGGATTTGGTCACTCTCTGATGGATATGTCGACCTGCCCGCCGAATCCCTCAAGTATCCAAACGACAAAGTAGGCAGGCAGACCGAACCGCCTCAGCGGGACGCTTCGCTGGTTCGATTATCGGTCAACTGCTTCCTATTCGATCGCTCTGGCATGGATCGCGTCTTGATCGATTGTGGAGCGGGCGCGAGTTGGGACCCGTCCATGGGTCACCTCGCGGAGGCGATGGCGGAGGCAGGCATCGACACGTCATCGATCACGATGATCGCCCTCACTCATGCTCATGGCGACCACATCAATGGTCTCCTGATGCCTGACGGTCGACGAGCATTTAATGGCCTGAGGAAGATCGTGATAGGGGCAGACGCCATCGAGGAGTTTCTTGCCGAGCCCGTGCTGGAGCAGTTTCGTTCGCTCCTTGCCCCCATTAACGGAGGAGATCGGCTGGCCGATCATTTACTGGCGGTGGATATACCTGGGCACGCTCGGGGCCATATGGGTTATCTCCTCAACACTGACGAAGACGATCTCTTATTCTGCGGCGACCTTATCCACGTTCCCGCCGCACAGTTTGCCCGTCCCGAGCTTACCTGGGCCTATGACGATGACGAAGCCGTGGCGAGGGCTACCCGGATCAGGTTGCTCCGGGACGCAGCAAATGCGCAGACGTGGCTGGCCGGCGCTCATTTAGGTCGACCAGGCATCGGCAGAGTGGTCGAAGACGCGAACGGATATGCGTTCATTCCGGTCGCGTAGCGGCCCATGAGCCCGCACGACGGGCGGCAGCACCCTCATCAGCGCGGGACGACGGCAGTCGCTTCGATCTCGACGCGCGCGGATGGCTCGACGAGGCGCACCACCTGCACGAGCGCCATACTGGGGTAATGGGTGCCGACCACCTCGCGATAGGCCTTGCCGAGCGCCTTCAGATTCGTGGTGTATTCATCCATGTCGACGACATACCAGGTCAGGCGCACGAGATGGTCCGGCCGGGCGCCGCCTTCCGCCAGGATCGCAACGATGTTTTCGAGCGTCTGCCGAACCTGCGCGACGAACCCGTCGGCGAACCGACCTGCGATATCCCAGCCGACGACACCACCCGTCACAACGAGACGTCCTTCGGCCATGATGCCGTTGGCATATCCCTTCGGCTGCGGCCAGCCGCCGGGCTGAAGCACTTGCAGACCGCTCGTCGCGGGGGCCTCTGGCTTTTTCATCGTACTCATGCGGAGTTATCAATCCTCTCAGCGCGGCTTCAGGAGATCGCGCGCGACAATCAGCTTCTGGACCTCGGTCGCGCCCTCGTAGATGCGCAGCGCGCGGATTTCGCGGTAGAGGCTTTCGACGATCTCACCCTTGCGCACGCCGCGGCCGCCGAACATCTGCACGGCGCGGTCGATGACGCGCTGCGCGGTCTCGGTTGCCGTCAGCTTCGCCATGGCAGCTTCGCGCGTCGTCGGAAGCTTCTGGACGTCGCGGCGCCAGGCCGCGCGGTAGGTCAGGAGCGCGGCGGCGTCAGTCTCCGTCGCCATGTCGCCGAGCGCGGCCTGGGTCAGCTGGAGATCCCCCAGCGTCGCACCGAACATGTGCCGGCTGCGCGCGTGCGACAGCGCTTCGTCCAGTGCACGACGGGCAAAGCCGAGGGCTGCGGCTGCGACAGACGCCCGGAAGATATCGAGGGTCTGCATCGCGAGCTTGAACCCGCCGCCCGGCGCGCCGAGGCGACGGCTCGCCGGAATCCGGCAATTGGTGAAGCGCAGCGTCGCCAGCGGATGCGGCGCGATGACGTCGATGCGGTCGGCGATGCCGAAGCCGGGATCATCCGGGAAGACGACGAAGGCCGAGATGCCGCGGGCGCCTGGGGCCTCGCCCGTTCGCGCAAACAGCGTGTAGACATCGGCAATACCGCCGTTGGAGATCCAGGTCTTTTCGCCATCGATAACGTAGTCATTGCCGTCGGCCCGCGCCGTGCAGGACATCGCCGCGACGTCCGATCCCGCCTCCTTCTCGGACAGCGCGAAGGCCGCCAGCCATTCGCCGGCGCGAACTTTCGGCAGCACGGCCTTGCGCAGGTCCGCCGAGCCGCCGAGCGCGATCGCGCCGGAGCCGAGCCCCTGCATGGCGAAGGCGAAATCGGCGAGACCATCGGCATAGGCCAGTGACTCCCGCGACAGGCAGATCGAGCGGGAATCGATCGTCGTCGCATCGCCGTCGGGCGCCGCGACGGCGCAATCGAGCACCCCCGCCTCGCCCATCGCGCGCATGAGCTTGCGGCAGGCGCCATCGACATCATTGTGATCGATTGTGTCGAGTGCTCCCGACTGCACGAAGCGGTCGAGCGCCTCGCCGACCGCATGATGACGCGGCTCGAAGAACGGCCAGTCGAGCCATTCGCGCCGGATCACTTTCGCCGTGGAGTTCATCTGATCCCTCCTCCGCTCATTGCCCGGCCGTAGCCGCGGCGCGCGCCAGATTGGCTTCGTATTGTCCCTTGGCGGACAGATACTGCTTCGGCCACTCGACCTTGGTGATGCCGATGCGCGCGGCTTCGTGCAGCGTCCAGGCCGGGTCGGCAAGATGCGGCCGCGCGATGGCGCAGAGATCGGCGCGGCCAGCCGCGAGAATCGAATTGGCGTGATCGGCCTCCGAGATCGCACCGACTGCGATGGTCTCAATGCCGACCTCGTTGCGGATCAGGTCGGCGAACGGCGTCTGGAACAGGCGTCCATAGATCGGCCGCTCGTCCTTCCAGACCTGCCCCGACGAACAATCGATCAGGTCCGCCCCGGCCTCCTTGAACATGGCGGCGAAGACCGCTGCATCGGCCGGCATGTTGCCGCCGTCGGTCCAGTCATGGCAGGACAGGCGCACCGACATCGGCCGGTCGGACGGCCACACCGCGCGCATCGCCTCGAACACCTCCAGCGGAAAGCGCGCGCGGTTTTCATGGCTGCCGCCGTATTCGTCCGTACGCCGGTTGGTCAATGGCGAGAGGAAGCTCGACAGCAGATAACCGTGCGCGCAATGGAGCTCGAGCCACTCGACGCCGGCGGCAGCGGCACGACGTGTTGCCGCGACAAAATCGTCGCGCACGCGGTCCATGTCGCCGCGGTCCATCGCCCGCGGCATCTGGCTGTGCGGCAGATACGGCAAGGCCGACGCGGAGATCAGCGGCCACTCTCCGGATTCAAGGGGTTGATCGATCCCTTCCCATGGCACCCTGGTCGCACCCTTGCGCCCGGCATGGCCGAGCTGAATCCCCACCTTGGCATGCCCGACGCCATGGACGAGCTCGACCAGGCGGCGCCACTGCGCCGCTTGCGCATCGTTCCAGAGCCCAAGGCAGCCCGGCGTGATCCGCGCATCCGGGGAGACGCATGTCATCTCGGCGAAGACCAGCGCGGCGCCGCCCATGGCGCGCGCGCCGAGATGAGCGACGTGGAAGTCGTCGATGAGCCCGTCCTGCGCCGAATACATCGCCATCGGCGAGACCATGATCCGGTTCGCAAGCGTCAGTCCCCGCACACGGTGCGGTGTCAGCATCGGCGGCGGCACCCGCTCGCCATCCTTGACCGCAATGCCCGACCGCGCGGCGAACCAGCGCTCAAAACCTTCCAGCCAGGTACGATCACGCAGGCGAAGGTTTTCGTGGCTGATGCGCTGCGAGCGCGTCAGCATCGAATAGAAGAATTGCGGCGGCTCGAGCGTATCGGCATAGCGGTGGCCGACCACCTCGAACCATTCCATGGCGTTGCGCGCAGCGTTCTGGATGCGCGCCACGTCGACGCGGCGCACCTCCTCGTACGCGTCGAGCACGGTTTCGATGCCGGCGCGACCGTGGCCATGGCGATCAAACTGGTTGGCGAGCTCGATGGCGTCGTCGAGCGCGAGCTTGGTGCCCGATCCGATGGCGAAATGCGCGGTGTGCGCGGCGTCCCCCATCAGCACGACATGAGACTTGCCGTTGAACACGCTCCATTTGCCGCAGATCAGGCGGCTGAAATTGAGCCAGGCCGAGCCGCGCAGATGGCGCGCGTTGGTCAGGAGCTTCGCGCCGTCGAGAGTCTCGGCGAAGATTTTTTCGCAGAACTCGATCGAGGCCTGCTGATCGAGCTCGCCAAGCCCGTGGGCGTTGTAGGCTTCTTCAGTGGTCTCGACGATGAAGGTCGAGGTCTCCGCATCAAACTTGTAGATGTGCGCCTGGAACCAGCCGTGCTCGGTCTTCTGAAAATCAAATGTAAAGGCGTCGAACGCCTTCTTGGTGCCGAGCCAGATGAAGCGGTTGGGCCGGATCACCATGTCGGGCTGGAACTGCTCGGCATAGCGAGCGCGGATCCTGGAATTGACGCCGTCACAGGCGACGATCAGGTCGGCGTCTGGGTATTCGAGATCGGATTCGACCTCGCGCTCGAAGACGAGCTCGACACCCAGCGCTTCACAGCGCCGCTGAAGAATATTGAGCAGATGCTTGCGCCCGATACCGATGAAGCCATGGCCCGTCGTGCGCTGGCGCGTCCCCTTGAAGACGAGCTCGATGTCGTCCCAGTGATTGAAGGCGTCCTCGATCTCGGCCGCGCTCTCGGGGTCGGCAAGGCGCATCGCGGACATCATGGCATCCGAGAACACGACGCCCCAGCCGAACGTATCGTAGGGCTTGTTGCGCTCGACAACCGTGATGACGTGCTCCGGGTGCCGGCGCTTCATCAGCAGGCCCAGATAGAGACCGGCCGGGCCGCCGCCGATACAGACTATGCGCATGATCCCTCGCTTTCGCGCGTCGCGCCGTGTGCCGAGCTTTCACCCAAATTATTTTAAGCATAAAATATTTCCTCGGCGCGCGTCTTGTCAAGGCGGTTCTGCAAAGACCCGGCCCACGGGCTGGTCTCCGCGGCGTCGATCTGGAGATTCAGTGTAAATTGGACACACGGCAGCGCCGATTCCGAGCCGCTCGGGCGCAGCCTTGAATTTACTTTTGGCACGAACTATCTTGCCAATGACCACGACAGCTGCGCCGGCTTTCGTCAGGCCACCAAGCCCGGGAGATTCGATTGGCACTCGCGAAGGAGTCCACGCCTGTTTCAAAGAATGGGGCGGATCAGGACGCCGAGTACAGGGCTCAAACGCGGGTCTGGCTCCGGCTGCTCGCCTGCACGACCCTGATCGAAGGCGAGTTGCGGCGCCGGTTTCGCGAAGAGTTCGATTTCACGATGCCCCGCTTCGATGTTCTGGCCCAGCTCGACCGCGAACCGAGCGGGCTTGTGCTGGGAGAATTGCCCAAGCGCCTGATGGTCTCGGCCGGGAACCTCACGCCGATCGTGGACCGCCTGGTCGAGGACGGATACATCACGCGCACGCCCTCGAACCTCGACCGCCGCGTGCAGATTGTCTGCATGACGGTCGAAGGCCGCAAGACCTTCAGACGGATGGCCAAGAGCCACGGCGCGTGGCTTGCCGAGCTGCTGGCGGATTTCCCGGCGGACCGGTTCGACGGATTGATCGGCGAGCTCGACGACCTCAAGGGTGCCGTCAGGGACGCCCTGCAAAAACCCTGAGCGGACCGACAGTCAGCGCCGCACCTTCACTCCGGCCGCCTCGCGATCCCAGGTATCCGTGGTGATGCCCGCCTCGCGCAGCACGCCCTTCTTGATCTTGCCGTTCTCAGTCAACGGCATCTGGCTCAGAATGCGCACATAGCGCGGGATGGCGAAATAGGCGATCTGCCCTTCGCAATGCCTGACGATGTCGACGGGCTCCAGCGATTGGCCCGGTTCGAGCAGGATCGCAGCCGCAACCTCGTCCTCGCCCAGCTCCGACGGCAGCGGGTAGATCGCACAGGCGGCGACCGCGGGATGGGACTGGATGGTCTGCTCGACCTCCCATGAGGATACGTTCTCGCCGCGCCTGCGGATCGAATCCTTCATGCGGTCGATGAAGCGATAATGTCCGTCAGCATCTCGAACGACCCGATCGCCCGAGTGAAACCACAGATTTCGCCAGGCCTCGACCGTCTTCTCCGGCATGCCGAAATAGCCGGTGGCGAAAGCAAAGGGTTCTCCGGCGCGAAGCACGAGCTCGCCGGCCTGTCCGTCAGGAAGCGCTGAATCGTTTTCATCGACGATCCGCGCCTCGATTCCGTCGGCCAGATAGCCCATCGTTCCCGGACGATCGGACAGGATCGTACCCGCGAACACGAAGTTCGTCTCGGTCGACCCGTAGCCGTCGACCAGCGGCACGCCAAACCGCTGAAGGAACGGACCGTGGATTTGCGGCGGCACGCCGCCTCCAAGCGCAACGCGAAGACAATGCGTCGAGTCGTCGGCATTCGTCGGCTGCGCCAGCAGCATCGACGCCATCGCGCCGAGCAGATAGCCGACCGTCGCATTGTGCCGTTGCGCGGCCGCCCAGAATCCGGACGCGGAGAATTTCGGCTCCAGCACGTAGGTGCAGCCGTTCAGGAGCGCCTGATAGAACGCGTTGAGCGCGTTGGTGTGAAACAGCGGCAGTGTCGTGAACAGCACATCGCCCTCGCGGATGCCGAGCGCTCGCGCCGAATAAATGCCCCACCAGAACAGCTGCGCCTGCGGACAGCACACACCCTTCGCTGGCCCCGTCGTGCCCGAGGTGTAGAGGATCGCAACGGTGTCGCCGGGACGCACGGCACCCGCCGGGGCCGCGGCTCCCAGCGCCGGCAACGGTACGGCGGAAAGCCGGGCATCGACTGCAACGGCGGCAGCTCCGACGATCCAGGTGCGAGGTGGCAGGTCGACACCCGCCTCGACGCTCTCGATCGCGTCGACGAACTGAGTCTCGACGACAAGGAGCGCGGGACGCGAGTTGCGGAAGATGTGGGAGAGCTGGAAGCCGCGCAGCGCGGTATTGATCGGGACCGCGATGGCACCAAGCCACGCGCAGCCGAGATAGACCTGCAGGAACTCCGGACGGTTCGAACACATCAACGCAACTCGATCGCCCGGCCTGATCCCGGCATCCACGAGCGTCTGAGCCGACGCGGCCGCGATCGCCGCGGTCTGCGCAAAGCTCCAGCGCGTCTCACCGGCGACAAGCAGCACGCGCTCGCCATAGCGCTCGGCCTGCCGCGTGAGGATCGTTGAGAGGATGCGGTCCGACGGCGGAAACGACGTCACTGCACACGCCCAGGCCGGCGTCACGTTCTCCCGGCCGACCGCGTCGCTGACGTTCACCGGCGCGTTCTCCGTCACGGTCATGCTCCCGTCTCAGGGCAACAGCTTGTACTTGCCGTTCTCGATCTGGACCAGGACGCGCGAGCGATCGTCGACGCCATGCCGATCCGCCGGTGTATAGGTGTAGACGCCCTGCGTCCCGACGACCTCCTTGGTCGTGAACAGCGCCTGACGAAGCGCGGTGCGGAATTCCGGCGAACCGGGCTTGGCACCGGTTGCCATCGCGCGCTTGGCGGCATCGGCGAAGACGAGCCAGCCGTCGAAGGAATAGGACGAGAATGAATCCGTCGGCGCCTCGCCGTTCGCCTTCTCGAAGGCAGCGCGGAAATCCAGGGCCACCTTCTGGATCGGATTGCCGGACGGAAGCTGCTCCGCCGCCGTCACGGGTCCAGTCGGGCAGATGATGCCGTTGGCGGCCTTGCCGGCGAGACGCAGGAAATCGGCGCTGATCAGCCCATGATTGCCGTATAGCGGCCCTTTATATCCCCGCTCGGACAAGGCGATGACCGGCAGCGCGCCGGGCGTTCCAGTGCCGCCGAGCATGATGGCGTCGGGACGTGCGGCGAGTGCGCGCAGCACCTGAGCCGTGACCGAAGAATCCGATCTGGCGTAGCGTTCGTTCGCAATGATCTTGATGTCGGTCGTCTTCACACTCTGCTCGAGCGAGTTGTACATGAGGTCGCCGAACGCATCGGAGAATCCGATGAACGCGACGGTCTTCAGGCCCTTCGCCTTCATGTGATCGACGATGCCTTGCACGAGAAGCGGCGTCGGTTGCGGCGTCTGGACGACCCAGGGGCCGCCGTCGCCCGGCGGCACCGGCGCGATCGGCGATACCGCGATCATCGGCACTTTCATCTCGATCGCGGCGGTCGCCATCGCCAGGGTCTGCGGCGCACCCGACGTTCCGATCAGGATATCGACCTTCTCCTGCTCGACGAGCTTGCGCGCGTTGCGCGCCGAGGCGGTGGCATCGGAAGCGTCGTCGAGTTGGATGACGCGGACCTTCTCGCCGCCGATCTCACCGACATAGGCCTCTCCCGCGGCGATGCCCTTCGCATTCGGGATGCCGATCGACGATACCGGCCCGCTGAGACCGGTGACGAAGCCGACGAGGATCTCGGCCTGCGCAAGTTGCGGGACGGCGAGAAGCAATGCGGTGGAAGCCAGCAGGCTCTTGATCAAGTTCATGGCACCTGTCTTTCGTGAGGATGTCTTGTTCCGATTGGCAAGCGCCATGGATTGGATTCAGGTTGACGCAACCAGCGCGATGACGCGAAGCGGACTGCCGGAGCCGTTCTGGATCTTCAGTGGCGAGGCCACGATGACCGCCCCGGTGGGTGGAAGCTGATCCAGGTTGCACAGGCATTGCAGGCCGTAGCGTCCGGCGCCGTGCAGGAAATGATGCGCTGGATAAGGCGGCTCGAAATGACCGGCCTGGCCCGCATCCGTACCGATGGTCTCGGTGCCGAACCCGATGACGCCGCGCTCCTCCACCAGCCACTTCATGACGGCCGCGTTGGGGCCCGGCGTGTGTGCGCCGTCATCCCTGAGATTGGAATAGTCGCGCCAGCCCTTCTTCGACCAGTCGGTCCTGAGCAGCACCCAGTTCCGCTCGGGGATCCGGCCGTGCTTTGCTTCCCAGGCCTCGACGAGCGGGACCGTCAGCAGGAAATCGGGATCCTGCGCCGCCTGCGAAGAGCAGTCGATCACGCAGGCCGGCGCGATCATGTCCTTGGTCGGCATCGTGTCGACGGCATTGTTCGGCAGGTTCTTGCCCGTGAACCAGTGAATCGGCGCGTCGAAATGCGTGCCGGTGTGTTCGCCAAACGTGACGTTGTTCCAGTACCAGGCCGGACCGCGACCGTCATAACGCGAGATTTCCTGGATACGGACCGGCGCGGCCTGGCCGAACTCCGGCGGCAGCACGATGACCGGAAAATCCGGACTGAGCGTAAACGTTAGATCGACGACGCGCACCGCGCCGGAAGAAACCGCACCCGCCAGCTCCAGGAGATTGTTGCTCTGCATCGTCACGTCCTCCGGCTTGGTTGAAATCCCGATGTCACCTGTCGAGCTCGCGCTCGAGCGCTTTCGGATTGGCCGCGAGACGTTGCCGGATCTCTTCGGCGACATCTCCGACATACATCTCCTCGAGCCCGCCTCTCAGCCCCGACACGATCGCCTGCGCGATTGCGCGCGGCGCAACCTTCGGCGGCGGTACGGTCTGGAACCACTCGGTGTCGACGGGCCCGGTGAACAGATTCATCACCCTGACGCCGCCGGGCCTGAGCTCGGCGCGAAGGCAGTGCGAGAGCGACAGGCACGCCGCTTGCGAGGCCGAGTAGGCGCCAAAGGCAGGCCAGTTCGCCAGCGCATGGACCGACAGAATGTTGACCCACGCGGCACTGTTGTTGAGGCCATCGGCACCGCGCATCCGCATGGCGGGGCCAAAGGCCTGTGCGAGGTTGACGAAGCCGAGATAGGCCTGGTCGATCTCGTCGCGCGCGATGCTCGTGCCCCTGCGGTCGAGCAGGCCGCCCGGCCGCACATACTCCGTCGTGTTGACGAGGATATCGACCTTGCCGCCGATGTCGGCCGCGAGATCGGCCGCAGATTTCTCGTCGGCGGCGTCAAGGGTCACGATCTCGATTCCGTCCTGGCCGCGCAGCAGCTGCTCGCCGGCGAAAGGCCGCCACGGTTCGGCAACCCCGACGAACACCGTCTTGGCGCCTGCGGCCTTCAAGGCGGCGACGGCCTCCTGACCGATCACGCTCCGACCGTTGGTCACCAGCACGCGCCGGAATTTCGGATCGGCCGTCATTTCCCGCCATTGCTTGTCGTCTGCCATGTTGGGAGTCTCCCCCTCGGGATGGGCAAAAGCCACCGCCTGGCCGCTCTTGTCGAGTTGAAACGACATGCGGACGGGTGCGCCCTCCACGCAGTCGGCATGGAGGTGCGTCACAATCGTCGGACCGCAATCCATCTTCACGAGGCCGATGCGCCAGGGCGCCCGCTCGCGGAAATAGACATCGCTCGGCACGCGCGCAGTCGTTTCGGCAAGAAGAACACCTCGTCGTGGCGCATCGACGAAGGCAAGTCCGGCCGACAGGCAAGACGGACAGGCCTCCCGCGCCGGATAAGCAAAAGTACCGCAGGCGTCACAGCGTTGCAGCATGAAGCGGCCCTCGGCGGCTGCCCGCGTAAACCCATGCGACGTTCTGCTGCGCGGTCGCGGCGGCGAAGCAGGCAACCGCGTCCGCAACAGCGGGTTCTTGCGCCGGGGCGGCTTGATCGGCTCTATCATCGCGACGGCCCTGCAAAGATCGCGGCGCCCGAGGCGAGACCACGGTCATAGTTGATCATACCGAACCCCGAGGCCAAGGCGAGGCTCGCATTCCCGACCTGGGTGGGGCCTGCAGTCCCCAGAACCTGCCGAAGTCCCTCGACGAGACCGAGATAGGCGCCGGCGGCGCCGGCCTGCCCAGCCGAGAGCTGTCCGCCCGAAGTATTGTGCGGAAAGTCGCCGTCGATGGTGAGATCGTGCTGGCGCACGAACTCGGCCCCCTCCCCCTTGTTGCAGAAGCCGAGGTCCTCGAACTGCATCATCGTGATGACGGGGTAGTCGTCATAGGTCTGCACGATATCGAGATCGTCAGGCTTCACGCCGGCCATCGCATAGAGCTCGCCGACGTCCATTGCCCAGCCGCCGCGAACCTGCATCGGATCGTCGGCAAAGGCATTGTGCCGCTCGATCGTCGAAAGCAGCCGTGCTGCTGTCAGCCCGAGCGAAGCCGCGGTCTCGTCTCGCATCACCAGGAAGGCCTCGGCGCCGGCGCATGGCATCACGCAATCGAAGAGATGGATGGGATCGGAGATCGGCCGGGCCGCCAGATACTGCTCCATCGTCAGCGGCGTCTTCATCAGCGCATGCGGGTTGCGCAGGGCATTGGCGCGCTGGGCGACGGCGATCCTGCCGACATCTTCACGCGTGACGCCGAAGGTCCGCATATAGTTGCGGGCAATCAGCGCGAAGCTCGCATTGGCGCCACCGGCGCCGTAGGGATAGACGGCATCCTGGTTGAAGCGCGAGAAATTCTCCAGCGTCAGCCGGAAGGAATCGACATGGTTGGTATCGCCGGCGATGCACGCCACGATGTCGGCGTCGCGCGCCTGAACCGCGCGCGCCGCTTTTCGCAAGCCTGCGATGGCGCTGGCGCCACCGAGCGGAATCGTATCCAGCCAACGCACGCAGAGCCCGAAATGCTGCGTCAACCCCACCCCGCTGTCGGTGCCCATGGTGAAGCTGGAGACGCACAGACCGTCGATGTCGGAAGCCTTGATGCCGGCCTGCGCAACGAGCGTACTCAGTGCCCGGCCGATCCACCACTGCGCACTCTCGATGGAGTAGCGCACATAGGGAATCGTGACGGGCGCCGCAATCACGACGCCGTCGTAAGGTGTGCGCAAGGTTTTGGTCACCAACCGCCCGCCTCGTTCATTGTCTCAGATGACCGTCAGCTTCACGGCAATATTGCCGCGGGTTGCATTCGAATAGGGACAGCGCTCGTGCGCGCCGGCGACGACCTCCTCGGCCACCGACCTCTCGACACCGGGCAGATTGACCTTCAGTTCGACGGCGAGCGCATATCCGACGGGAACCGGCCCCATCGCAACCTTCGCGGTCACTGACGGCTCAGCGGATGGGACGACCTTCCGGCTACGCGCGACGAGCTTGACCGCACCGAGAAAGCAGGCGGCGTAACCGGCCGCAAAGAGCTGTTCGGGGTTGGTGCCTTCGCCCCCAGGGCCGCCCAGCGATTTCGGCACGGACAGCGATACCGACAACAGGCCGTCGGCGCTAGCGGCCTTGCCGTCCCGGCCGCCGATCGCCGTCACCTCGGTCTCGTACAGGATCTTTTCGGGAGTCATCATCATTCACTCTCCAGTCCTAGCGGCTGTTGCGAGCAAGCAGTGCGCGGAAATCGTCGCGCGCCTGGGCGCTGGCCCGCTTGAAGCTCGGCCCGCGGCTGGGCTCGGTGCCATTGAGCTGCCGGAGCTGCACCCACATCTCGGCGCTTTTCAGCGCCACCGCCGCGCAATTGACCACCGGCGCGTGCCCGACCTTCAGGCCATGCTCCCTTCCGATCAGAAGGCCCGGCAGTACACCGGCGGGGATCACGACGTCGGCGCCGTGCTCGATCAGCGGGCGTGCGCAGGCGACAAAGTCCTTGATCATGCGGGCTTGCGCGGCCTGATCTCCGTCAAAGGCATCGGCGAAATCCGCCGGCTTGCAGCCAAGGCCGGTCACATGGACCACGCGATCGCCGAGGCCATAACGCTCGGCCTGCTCGTAGTGCCAGACCTCGAAGACGGGATCGAGCGTCACAAGGCCGAGCCTCCGGCCGAGCTGAGAGGCCGCCAGCAACGTCGCCTCGCCGGTCCCGATCACGGGAATGTCGAGCGTCGAACGCAACTCGTAGAGTCCGGGATCCTGGAAATGTCCCATCACGAAGGCGTCGAACCCGCCCTCCTCGGCCGCGATGCCGTTGTCGATCGCCTGGACGGCGCAGCGCAATTCCGCGAGCCGTCCGAACTCCCGGTCGGGCGGCGAAATGCCCTCGACGTGAACTGTCGTGCCTGATGCAGCGATGTTGTTGAGGTATTCCGACAGCCGCGCCATGTAGGGCGCGTTCACGCTCGCATCAACGAAGCTCTGCCAGAAGATGCGCATCGTCCTTCTCCTCAGGCGGTGATCGGAGGATCGGTCGTCGACGGCCGATAAATATATTTCAATCATAAACTAATTCACGCGTCAAATGCGCTCGGCGTCGCCGCCGACGGCCACCGCCACCGCAAGGGAAGCCCGGCCATTTTGTACGCTCGATCGGCACTGAGGCGCCGCACTCTG
Source organism: Bradyrhizobium sp. LA6.1 (assembly GCF_040547805.1). Lineage (NCBI taxonomy): Bacteria > Pseudomonadati > Pseudomonadota > Alphaproteobacteria > Hyphomicrobiales > Nitrobacteraceae > Bradyrhizobium > Bradyrhizobium sp. LA6.1. The sequence continues at coordinate 435,728 of NZ_JBEPQK010000006.1, forward strand.
ACGAAATTGTATGCAACAACATTTTTTCTGACAGAGCCGTGACACGTGTTGACGGCTCCACCAACAATACTTTAGGCTTTAAGTAATTCCTCGCCGGCCAGGGACCGGTGGATGTTGCAGGGCACCGATTTTGAGAGACTCGATCGTGTGGACAGTCGCCGTGCTCGAACAGCCGGCAGCAACAGCATCGCCGGCCGCGCATCGCGGCCGGACAAACGGCCTTTCGTTGCTTCAGGAAGGTCCCGCCCGCATCTGCCGATGGGCCTGTCGTTCGAGCGGCAACCAGCGCCATGGCCGCTGAGATCCGGCCGAGCAAACCCTCTTCGGTCGCGCCCGGATTTCGGCGCTGCAGCAATGCTTTCAATCGGTTCGTTCGTCGTTCGGGCTCCCCGCACGGCAGTTTCGAGGCATTCCTATCCCGCACCAACGGAGGAGAACGCGTATGCGCAAGACTCGGAGCCTACTCGCACTTGTCGCCGGACTCTTCGCAGCGCCGGCTGCGCAGGCCGACATCACCATCGGCTTCGTCACCTCGCTGAGCGGCAACGGCTCGTCGATCGGAATCCCCTATGGGCGCGGCATCAATGCCGCCTATGAATACAGGAAGACCATCAATGGCGAGACCATTCGCCTGATCCAGCTCGACGACGGCTCCGACCCGTCGGCCGCGACCCGCAATGCGCGCAAGCTGGTCGAAGAAGAGAAGGTGGACCTCCTGATCGGCACGGCCACGGCGCCCTCGACCATCGCCATGGCGGCGGTGGCGAGCGAGCTGAAAGTGCCGATGATCGCGGTCTCGCCGATCGGCAAGCTGCCGGATACGCCGGAGCAGTGGGTGGTGTCGGTGCCGCAGCCGGCCTCTCTCCTCGTCAAGATCGTCGCCGACCGCATGAAGCGCGACGGCATGAAGAACATCGGCTATGTCGGCTTCTCTGACGCCTGGGGCGACCTCGTCTACAACGGCGCCAAGGCCGCCGAAGCCGCCGGCGACATCAAGATACAGACCAACGAGCGCTACGCCCGCACCGACACCTCGGTCACCGCGCAGATTCTCAAGGTGATGGCCGCACGTCCTGACGCCGTGCTGGACGGCGGCTCGGGTACGCAAGGCGCGCTGCCGCTCCTCACGCTCGCCGAGCGGGGCTTCAAGGGAAACACCTACGGCACGGTGGCACTCGTCAATCCGGACTTCGTCAATGTCGGCGGCAAGGCGGCCGACGGCATTCAGGTCTCCGCGGGTCCCGTGATCGTCGCCGAGCAGCTTCCCGACGAGCATTTTGCCAAGAAGATCGCGCTGGATTTCCGCAGCGTATACCAGAAGACGCATAACATCCCGACCACCGACGGCTTCTCCGCCTATTCCTTCGACGCCTGGCTGATCTTCGCCAACGCCGCCGAGCGCGCGTTGAAGACCGCCAAGCCCGGAACGGCGGAATTCCGTACGGCGCTGCGGGACGCGATCCTCAGCACCAAGGAGCTGCCGGGCGTGCATGCCGTCTACAATTTCAAGCCCGGTGCGGTCACCGGCGTCGACGAGCGCTCGCTCGTCGTGGTGCGCCTGACCGGCGGCGCCTGGAAGTACGCGCCATAACCGGATCAATGGCCCCGGCATCACAGGGAGCAACGACGTCTCAATGACGAGCGACATTGCAGCCATTCTCGCGATCGACGGGATCGCCACCGGGGCCGTCTATGCCCTGGTGGCGATCGGGACCGTCCTGATCTTCACGGTGACGCGCGTCATCTTCATTCCCTTCGGCGACATCGCGGCCTTCACCGCGCTGACGCTTGCCGCCCTCGACGCGAAGCGCTTTCCGGGCACGGGAGCGCTGGTCGTGATCCTGGCCTGTCTTGCGACCCTGATCGAGATCATCTCGCTGGTGCGCTCCGGCGAACTCCGGCTGCTGCCCCGTGCGCTGTCGTTCTATCTCCTGCTTCCGCTCGCCGTGGTCGGTGCAGCCTGGCTTGTCATGCGCCTGGACCCGCCGCTTGCCGTCAGGCTCCTGCTGGCGCTGATGCTGATCACGCCGATCTCGCCGCTTCTGGATCGGATCGTCTTCCGTCCCATCGCTGACGGCACCGTGCTGCTGTTGCTGACGGTGTCCGTGGCGCTGCATTTTGCGCTGGTCGGCCTCGGCCTGTTGTTCTTCGGGCCCGAAGGGGTCCGAACCGAGCCGCTGACCTCGCTCTCGACCGAGTTCGCGGGCGTGCTGATCTCGGGCCAGACCATGCTGATCGTGATCGCGGCACTCGTTTTCAGCGGCCTCCTCTACCTCTTCTTCGACTTCACACTGGTCGGAAAATCGCTGCGCGCCACGGCCGTGAACCGGACCGGCTCCCGGCTGATGGGAATACGCCCCGCCCGCGCCGGCACGATCGCCTATCTGCTGGGGTCGCTGATGGCCGGCGTATCCGGCATCCTGATCGCTCCGGTGAACACCGTGTTCTACGATTCCGGCTTCCTGATCGGCCTCAAGGCCTTCGTCGGCGCCATCGTCGGCGGCATGACCAGCTATCCCGGTGCGGCGATCGGCGCCGTCGGCGTCGGCATCCTCGAGAGCTTCGCCTCGTTCGAGAGCAGCGCGCTCAAGGATGTCATCGTTTTTTCGCTGCTGATCCCGATCCTGATCTGGCGATCCCTCGCCTCGCTGCATTCCGAGGAGGAGATCGAGGAATGACGCGCCTCCACATCCAGCTTGCCGCCGTCCTCGCCGTGCTGTGTCTCGCGGTGGCTCCCTTCGTGCTCAGTCCGTTCAGCATCACGCTGATGAACTATATCGGCATCTATTCGCTGGTCGCCATTGGACTTGCACTCCTCACCGGCGTCGGCGGCATCGTGTCGTTCGGTCAGGCGGCGTTCGTGGGTGTCGCGGCCTATGCAACCGCGTGGGTCTCCGCGCTGAACGGGTACTCCCCGTGGCTCGGCCTCGTGTTCGGCGTGGTGCTGACCTGCAGCGTCGCAACGGTTCTCGGCGTCGTCACCCTGCGGCTTCAAGGCCATTTCCTGTCGCTCTCGACCGTCGCCTGGGGCCTCGCGATCGGCTTCCTGTTCGGCAATGTCGAAGGGCTCGGCCGCTTCAACGGCATCTCGTCGATTCCGCCGATCAGCTTTGGTTCGATTGCGCTGGTCACGAGCGCCCAGATCTATTTCCTGATCTGGGGCATCGTCGCCGCGGTGCTTTTCCTCGGCTACAACCTGCTGGACTCCCGGCTCGGCCGCGCCATGCGCGCGCTCCGCGGCGGCAATACGCTGGTCGAGAGCCTCGGCATCAACGCTTTCCGCATCAAGCTCGTGACCTTCGTGATCGCGGCCTTCCTCGCCTCGCTCTCCGGCTGGCTCTATGCACATATGAGCCGCTTCATCAGCCCGGGTCCGTTCGATGCCGGCATGGGCATCGAATATCTGATGATGTCGATGGTCGGCGGCGCCGGCAGCCTGCTCGGCGGTGTCGTGGGTGCTGCGGTCGTCACGCTGCTCAAGAACAGCGTGCAGGATTATCTGCCGCTGATCGCCAAGGGTGCCTCCGGCCAGCTCGAGATCGTCGCCTTCTCCGCATTGTTCATCCTGTTCCTGCAATGGGCCCGGCAAGGCATCGTTCCCTTCGTCGCCCGCTATCTGCCCAAGGCCAGGCGCGAGCGACCTCAACCTGCGCCGCCCCTGCCCCGTCGCGCGCAACCGACGCCCGGGGAGCTGCTTCTGAAGGTGGATGGCGCCGAGCGCCGGTTCGGCGGCCTCGTCGCGGTCAACAATGTCAGCTTCGAGGTCCGCGCCGGCGAGATCCTTGCCGTCATCGGCCCCAACGGCGCCGGCAAGAGCACGATGTTCAACTGCCTGACCGGCGCGCTCCGGGTCAACAAGGGTGAGATCGTCTTTGCGGGACGCCCGATCACGCATGACGCGCAGTCCCGCATCGCCAAGGCCGGCGTCGCCAGGACCTTCCAGCATGTGAAGCTGCGCCCGCGCATGAGCCTGCTGGAAAACGTGATGCTCGGCACCTATGCGCGCACGAGCACCGGCCTGTTCGCCGGCGCCTTCCGCCTCAACGGGCGTGAGGAAGCCAGTACCCGGCACGAGGCGCTGATGCAGCTCGAACGGGTCGGGCTCGGCGACAAGCCGTTCGAGCTCGCGGGCAACCTGCCGCTCGGCAACCAGCGCATCCTTGAGATCGCGCGTGCGCTCGCCGCCGACCCTGCGCTGCTGGTGCTGGACGAGCCGGCCGCCGGCCTTCGCCGCCAGGAGAAGCTGCGGCTCGCGGAGCTGCTCAGGTCGCTGCGGGCAGACCATCTGACCATCCTGATCGTCGAGCATGACATGGAGTTCGTGATGTCGCTGGTCGACCGCATCGTGGTGCTCGATTTCGGCTCAAAACTCTGCGAAGGCGCGCCAGCCGCGATCCGCAGCGACGAACGGGTCCAGGAAGCCTATCTCGGAGGCGTCGCGTGAGTCAGATGCTGTCCATGACGGATGTGACGGTCTGCTACGACAATGTCGAAGCGGTCCGCAACGTGTCGCTGTCGGTCGAGGAAGGTCAGATCGTCACCGTCATCGGCCCGAACGGTGCCGGCAAGACCACGCTGCTGATGGCGGCCATCGGCCTGCTGGCCTCGCGCGGGCGCATGGTCTTCCAGGGTCACGACATCGGCAGGATGTCGGTCGAAGATCGCGTCGAGCGCCGGCTGTGCCTGGTGCCGGAGAAGCGCGAGCTGTTCTCCGACATGACGGTCGCGGACAACCTCCTGCTCGGCTCCTACAGCCTGCGCGACCGCACGGGCGTCCAGAAGACGCTGGACGAGGTCTATGATCGCTTCCCCCGCCTGAAGGAACGGCAGCGCCAGGCGGCAGGCACGCTCTCCGGCGGCGAGCGCCAGATGCTCGCGCTCGGCCGCGCGCTGATGGCCAAGCCGAAACTGCTCATGCTGGACGAGCCGAGCCTCGGCCTCGCGCCGCTGATCGTGCGCGAGATCTTTCGCACCATCGCGTCCCTACGCGACCTCGGTGTGTCAATCCTGCTGGTCGAGCAGAACGCCCGCGCCGCGCTCGAGACGGCTGACTATGGCTATGTGCTTGAGACCGGCGAGGTCGTGCAGTCGGGCCCGGCCAAGGATCTCATCCACGATCCCCGGCTGATCACGGCCTATCTTGGTGGACACTAGCGCCGGCCGGGATCAGGCTCGGCGAGCCGCACAACAAAGATATCGAAAAACAACCCCATGCACAGTAGCTGGCGGCAGCGATATCAATGGCTTGATACCCAGCAACTGCGGATTTCGCGAAATCGACTTGATGCGTCGGGCAAAACAGTGGCACAATGCCATCATCGCTGCCCATGGATAGCCGATGGCTTCCATCGCCAACTCGGACATCCCAGTTACTAGGGGATCAGCAAGCTAAAGCCCGCCCGCGACAATTGGGAACGGTGGAGCATACCATCACCCGATGAAATGGCGCCGCTCGCGCGCCCACATCTTGGGCGACAGCAAAGGCAAATCAATGATGCTCTAATCAGCGCGATAAATCGAACATCAGTTGCGCTCCATCTTGAATCCGCATCTTGGCACAAAGTGCATATTACGTCCGGCCTCGCCGAGGACCGCTGTTGGCTCATGGCAGACCTATCGTGGCCGTCTGCTTGATGTCGGCTTTTGACCCAACTGCGACATCGCTTGGCAGCATCCAGTTTTCGCCGGAGCCTTTTCAACTGGGCGAGAGGTCCGGCGATCTGCGCTTCCGGCGATAGATGCGCCTTCGCTGGCTATTCCAATGTGCTATTCTTATCGCATAGGCCATAGGTATCCCATGACAGGTACTGCAGAGTGGCTCGCATCGATCGGTTTGGGGGAGTACGCCCAGCGTTTCGCCGAGAACGCCATCGATTTCTCGGTCGTTAGCGATCTCACGGAGCAGGACCTCAAGGACCTTGGCGTCCTGCTTGGGCACCGGCGCAAAATTCTGCGCGCAATTGCAGAACTCAAGAGTGAAGTCCTCGTATCAGCACGAACGGCCGCCAAACCAGCGCCGCGGGACAGTGCCGAGCGGCGCCAACTGACGGTCATGTTTTGCGATCTCGTGGATTCGTCGGCACTTTCGGTCCGACTGGATCCAGAGGACTTGCGCGCAGTCATCGGCGCCTATCACGACTGCATCGCGGATGTTATCGCCCGGAGTGAGGGCGTCATCGCGCGGTACATGGGGGATGGCGTGCTTGCCTATTTCGGCTATCCCCAGGCGCACGAGGACGATGCCGAGCAGGCGACACGCGCGGGACTGACACTGGTCGATGCCGTGGCCAACCTCCAGACAGATATCGGTACGAGACTACAGGTCCGCGTTGGCATCGCCACCGGAATGGTCGTCGTGGGTGATCTGACCGGCGAAGGCGCCGCCAAGGAGCACGCGGTCATTGGTGAGACACCGAACCTGGCCGCTCGCCTGCAGCAGTTCGCCGAGCCCGGTATGGTGCTGATTTCCGAGAGCACACACCAGCTCACCGATGGACATTTCGAGTACCGCGATCTTGGCTCTGTCGCGCTCAAAGGATGGGCGGAACCAATACCTGCCTGGCAGGTGCTCGGGATCAGTGGAGTGGAAAGCCGCTTCGAGGCGCAGCACAAGACGCGGTTGACACCGCTAATCGGGCGTGACGAGGAGATCGAGCTGCTGTTGCGGCGCTGGCGGCATGCCGCGTCAGGCGAAGGCTGCGTCGTGGTTCTAACTGGAGAGCCGGGTATCGGTAAGTCGCATATCGCGCTGGCGCTTCAAGAGCGGCTCCAGGCCGAACCACACATTACGGTACGGCACTTCTGCTCGGCGCACCACGCCAACAGTGCGCTGTATCCATTCATCGCCAACCTCGAACGTGCCGCCCGGTTCGAGCGAGGCGAGACGCCGACGGAGAAGTTTGCCAAGCTTGAAGCTCTGCTCTTGCGGTTTGGCGCCGATGCAGACCGCGTGGTGCCGGCCCTGGCCAATCTTCTGTCGCTTCCGCTCTGCGACCGCTATCGCCTTCCCGAAATGACTCCGCAGACCCGCAAGGACATGACGCTGGCAGCGTTCCTGGCCCAGCTCGAAGCATTGGCGGCGCGTCAGCCGGTGTTCGTCATCTTCGAAGATGCCCATTGGGCGGATCCGACTTCGCTGGAACTGCTCGCGGTTACACTGGAAAAGCTGCCGCGGCTTCGCGTGCTGCTGCTGATCACGGCGAGACCGGAGTTCGCGCCGCCCTGGCCTGGTCATGCCCATGTAACGACGATCTCGCTCACGCGGCTCAGTCGGCGCAACGGGGCAGCATTGGTCGAGCGCGTCACCGCCGGCAAGACGCTCCCCGAGGAGGTCATGCACCAAATCCTCGCCCGTACCGATGGCGTACCCTTGTTCGTCGAGGAACTGACGAAGGCCGTGCTCGAAACCGGGCTGTTGCAGGAGCGGGACGACCATTACACGCTCAGCCGTCCGCTACCATCGATGGCGATTCCGACGACGTTGAGCGCATCGCTGATGGCCAGGCTCGACCGATTGGCTCCTGTGAAATACGTGGCTCAGATCGGCGCCGTCGTGGGGCGCGAGTTCTCCTACGAACTGCTGAGCGCCGTTGCCGAGTTGCCAAGGCAGACGCTGGAGGAAGCGCTTGCCCAGCTTGTCCGGGCGGAGCTGATATTCTGCCGGGGCGAGATACCCCGGGCTGTCTATACTTTCAAGCATGCGCTCGTACGCGACGCTGCCGAATCCGGGCTTCTGAAGAGCCGACGCGCTACGCTGCACGCCACCATCGCGGACGTGTTCGAGCAACAGTTCCCGGAAATCGTGGAGGCTCAACCCGAGACTCTCGCGCTCCACCTCACGGAGGCGGGACTGTTCGAAAAGGCAGGAGAATATTGGCTTCAGGCGGGAAGGAAGGCGGCCATGCGCTCCGCCAACCTCGAAGCTATCGCACACCTGCGGAAGGGCATCGAGGTGTTGGCCCATTTGGCCGACGGTGCTCGGAAGGACAGACGAGAGCTTGATTTCCAGTTCGCGCTGGGACCATGCCTGATCGCTACCCAGGGACCGGCATCGCCACATGCGGTGGCGATCTTCGCTCGCGCGCGCGAGCTGTGCCAGCGCCTCGCCGATCCCCCCGAGCAACTACAAATCATGTTCTGGTTGACCACCGCGAGCGTCATTCGTGGTGAGTTGCCGGTCGCCGAGGAAATGATCTCGGCGCTGCTCGAACTCGCGGAGGCGCGCGGCGATCGACCAACGTTGCTCAACGCGATGCGTGGACAAGGCATGATTCGACTTTTCATGGGACATCTCGAAGGAGCCCACGAAGTGATCGTACGGGCCTTCGAAGCGTTCGAGGCAAGCAACGAGCAGGACAGATTGGCGGCGCGTGCCGCCGGCCAGGATGCGGGCGTGGCCGACCTTGCCCTGATGTCATGGGTGCTCTGGCTGCTGGGCCGCCCCGATACCGCGCTCGCACGACTGGATACCGCCATTCGGCGTGCCGACGCCATTGGTCATCCGCATTCGCAGGCCTATGGATGTTACTATGCGTCCATTCTCCACGCTCTTCGGGGCGAGTTCCTGACTGCGCACGGCTATGCGGAACGCTGTCTTGCCTTGTCGGAGGAGCACGGATTCCGGCAATGGAGAGGATTGGCGCGCGCCGTTCGGGGGATAAGTGCCACCTTTCTTGATCCTTCGTCCGCCGCGCTCGCGGAAATCCAGGGTGCGATGAACGAATATCGCAACGCGGGCTATCAGCTCGGCATCACGGCCCTATACGTGCTCCTGAGCCCGGCCCTATTGTCGAGCCGTCAGCGCGAAGCCACGCTCGAGCTGATCGAACAGGGCCTTGCCACAACCAGCCGCAATAGCGAGCGGATATTTGAGGCCGAACTGTACCGACTGAAGGCGCGCGCGCTGCTCTTCGATGAAGTACCGGGAGCCGGCACCGAGGCGCAATCACTGTTCGAGCGCGCACTGACAACTGCAACAAGCCAACACGCCAAGGCCCTTGAACTTCGAGTTGCAGTGGACCTCGGCGCTTTGTGGGTCGATCAGGGCAGACGCAAGGACGCGCTCAATCTGCTCGCGCCCATCTACGCCGGCTTCGCCGAGGGTTTTGAAACGCAGGATCTAAAGCAAGCGAAGGCACTGCTCGATCGACTGCAGTAATTTTTCCCGGATCACAGATATTGGAGTCTGGTTCAGCGGTCGCAGAGCTACTTGCCTTTGGCACTAGGCATCCGCTCGCTCTTGGCATTTACGATACGTATCTTTCACCTTTTGCCATCCCTCCTTGTCGTTCTTCTCTGGATGCTCATTTATGAAGTGTGGCCCGTCATGCGGCGGAAGGTTTGGATGTGCGCGATACCTCTTGATTGCCTGTTCCGCAGCGGCTCTTCCCAGCTCTCGCCCGTTATAGAGGTTGCTGTGATTCCATTTGAAATTGATGTGCCCCGGCACCTGGATCTCGACGATTATGCCTTCCCATTTGGGTTCGTCGTACTGCACGTGATATTTGAAGATCCTGACGTCGTCTTCGCCAACGGTCGCTGCGAATAATTGGCAAAGATTCGCCAGGGCATCATGAAGGTCTTTCGGTTTGCGGACCTGCTTCGAATCGACGATCCTGCTCACCCATATTTCGTCCAGATCACGGTGCTCCTCGAGCAAGCTCTCGAAGTTGACCGTGTCGATCAGCGCTCCTTCGCAGTACGTAACTCCGTCGATCTCAACTGTTTCTTCGATGAAGGGAAGAGCTGAGCACGCACATAGGCTGGACGCGCTGATTGGCCCTTTGTACTCTTTCTTGTCGGCTTGCTGGATCATTGGTCGGTTGGAAAACAACGCGAGCTTATGGTCATCAAGATTCCAGGCGTTGTGAAATATGACGGGCTTTCCAGGCTCTTTGAGCGCTTCGAACTTTATGCTCTTCATGAACTGGCTATTCGGATAGTTGATCTTGGAGAGGCCAGTGACATGGGACAAGTACATCATTGACGTGAGATAGCGAACGAAGGGATTGGGTGCCAGCACCTGATTAAGGATCCATCTGTTGATGTCTCCGTCGTCCGGGATCGTGAACTTCTGTTGAGGGAACCAGAGCGACATAGAATCCCTGAAGGCATTCACCATGGTCGATGGGTCCCATAAATGCAGATAGTTCTTGGGATCCATGACGAAGCTGGTCAGAGCCCTGCTCATGCTTCCTGCCCAATCCGGACCAAACACGGTGTTTATGGGGAAGCGCTTATAGCCTTCGTCGTCTCGAAACACGCCATTCTTGAAGAATTGATAGGTCTTTTCCGCCCTGGCTTTGTTTTCAACTCCATCAAACTGATTGTAGACGATCCCAACCCAAGCGCCGATGCAGGACAAAGCCCACACGTCAAACCTTATATCTTCGTTGGCAAGGGCTTCCAGAACCCCGATGTGCAATCCTGCTGCCGGACCGCCTCCGCCGAGCGCAATCGCTCTCTTTACCATCGGATCCTCCATCTGATTTTTCGTGTGGCTTATTCTCCAGTCAACTTTCTGAATTGCGTGAAGAGATTGGTCATTCTTGGGCTCTCGGCCGCACAGAATGCCATCGAACCAAACTTGACAGTTCATAGAGCCAGCATTGCGAAATACGATACGTGCGACGGAGCGGTGGACGTCGATATTCGATCTCGAATCCGCTGATCCCACTGGCGCACGAAGAGCCTGCTTAGCCTATCGCGGTCTGAACCGTCCATTTGTGAACCACTTCACGTACGATACTTATTGCCGCCCATGGCCGCGGACCTGTTGTCCAATCGCGACTTCCGTTATTGGCCCAAAGCGGACGCTTTGTAGTCTTTGCTCAGATGTCGGCTTGTGACCCGGAACGGACATATCGAAATCAAAACAGACCGAAACGGACGAGTCGCACCGCGACTCAACTACGGGAGTCCTTTTGTCACCGTAAAGGGATTGAACCCACGTTCCGCGAGGGCAGCCCACGAAGCTGCGCCAAGATGTGACAATCGGAAATAGAGCCGCGGTTTGGTCGGATCGGTGTCCAACACGAACCCAGTCGGCAACTCGCGGGCAGTTGTGGCATAGAACCCACCATCCGGCGACCTCTGGGATTCGACTACAGCGATCAACGAGTCTGCTCTCCCAGTCCTGCCGAGCAATTTCATCAAGAGAGCCATTTGGCCCGTTCCTTCGGTCCACACACCGTCTCGGTCTTCACCGTAAGAAAAGCCCTCATCGACACTCATTCGCTGTTCGGCGGTCGTAATTGCCGATGCAAATTTCTCGACCGCTCCGTGGAGCGCTATTAAAGGCCAGACCTGAGCATCGAGAGCCAAAATCGGATTGTGCGTGACACCGTCTTCAGCGGTACCTGCGGCGAAACAGGCGCATGCCGGATCCCACATCGTATTTACGAAGTACTCAGCGACCGTTGCCTTATCGCGCCAGCGCGAATCCCCTGTACGGATCGCAAGAAGGCCAAACGCGGCGGCGAGGTCAGTATTATGTTCAGTCGATTTCCACGTCCGCACTTCCGGCGTCGGTTCGTGCCCAAACGTACCACCCGTGAAACCGCCAGTACCGCGCGTATCGGCCCATTGCGCGACCCAGGCGCCAAGCCGTGCTGCACCATCGCGGAACCGAGAGCCGGCGTTCACATCATCAAGCGACAGCAACGCCAACATGGCCCATGCCATGTTACCAACATCGCTGCCCACCTGATATCGATCCTCTAACCATTTGTTCTGAATATTGTCCCACCACCCCGGAAGTTTGACGGGGCCATTCCCCACCACGCCCGCGGCGTAAGCGTTCCGGAGCCGTCCATCATGCCAGGTGCGGTCGTTGTCGATGGCCCAGAGAAGCGCCGAGCCAATCCGATACGCTTTGTCTTGCTCACCGCAACCGACCAACGCGATGGCGGCTACCGCATTGTCATAGAGGTAGGCGGCGCCATGCAGAGGCCCCGATTCGACGGTCGGATAGCTGGGCAGGAACAACGGCCCTGATGGCGGTGCCTTATCAATTAGACCAGCGAGGTATCCGCACGCTGACGTTTTTGGTGCTGTTGAGGCTTGCAGTGGAGCGGAGGCCATCATGATTGCGAAAGTCGCGACGATCCAAGTCTGAAGGCAGAGTCCGCGACAACGGCAGAAGCAATAAGTGATTGGTGCCGGTAGCATTTCGCTGCCTCTCGTGTCTTTTCAACCAAGATGGACTTTAGGACATCGGGAAGAAAGCCGGTCAGGATCGAGAAGAAAATGTGCCTTCGTCTTCAATGGCAGCTTGTGGCACTTTTCGGACCTGCGGCGGCAGTGTTCCGATGTCCGCTGTTGAGGGTTGAACGGACCTAAATCAGCCGCGCCCGAAGGTCGCCTTTTGACCCAGACCGGACCACCCGTTCGCCGCGCAGGCATTGGGCTTAGGCTCGACCGGTCCTCGCGTTAGTTTGAAGGACCTCGTGTTGCCAGACAGAGCGGTCGTCCCCATCGTATAGTGATCAGAAACCGCCAGCCACGAAAGACCAGACTACTGGCGATTGCCGCGCTTGCGCCGCCTGCTTGGGCGGAAGGGCGGAGGTACGGGTGCCAGGGCGAGCCCCTGGTACGGTATGGTAATCATCCCTCGACCATGGCCGATGAGTGCCGGTCATGCCAGTCCCGTCGATTATCGAAGAGCTGATCTATGGCCAAAAGCATTCTTGTCATCGTTGCTATTCTCGCAATTTCTACTTCTGGCGCTTTGGCCGCACAGAGGACCCATCATGGCCGCGCGTCGCCTGCGCCGTCGCCGAGCGAGGGGTCGAGGGGGCTGAGCCCATATGCTGTGGGCCCAGGTAATTCCAACAACCGCGACCTGTACATCAAGAACCTGCGCGACTCCGGGTATAATCCGGAGAACAACTTCAACAGGTTCGGGAACGAGCAGGCAGCACCTTATGGGGGCGGCTAAACCTCGAATCCCCTTAACCCGGTACCGGCGCGGCTGCCGTCGCTAGGCCCGCCAAAACGGCTTTTCGAGTTCGTGTGCGATGTCGCTCCGGGAGACGCCGATATCGTGCAGGTCGGGCTCGGTCCAGCGTGCGAGCTCCCGGCGATCGCGATAACGCTGCCGCCAGAGATGAAGGGTCGCGCCAACGCTGGCCCAAACCTCGTAGAGGTTGAGGAGAGCCTTGATATCAGCGGAGATCAGGCGTGTTGAAGCAAACTTCACAGCTTTATCTCCCCCTATAAGTTCGGGAGGACTGTATCGCTGTGCTACTGACAGCATACTGTCAGCAGCAGGTAGCATCTCTGGCCCAAGGAACGGAGATGCCCCGGCTTCGGCTGACAATCACTTTGCGTCATGTATTCTTGGGAAGTCCGATGTTGGCCCATCAGCGAAGTGACGACACCGCTCAAGGAGGTCCGCTTAGCGAGGCGGTGCGGACTGGATTTGCTCGCTCTGAGTTCTTCGCATTTTGACCCGAAGTCGACCTTAAACTCGTAACCAGCGAGAGGCTGATCGCAGCTTAGCAGAGTCCTTGGTGGGACTTAGCACAAGCGGCACGCTCCCCAGGATCCGCAGCAACCCGCGCAACCACCGAACCCCCAGCCACCATACCCCCAGTCATCGAACCCGATGTCGTCATAGAATCCGATGCTGAACCCGCAGCCGCCGCAACCGCAACCACGGAAGCCACGGCAACCACGGAAGCCACCGCAACCTCGGATGCCAACGAACCCGCTACCACCGCAACCTCGAATGCCAACGAGCCCGCCACCACCGCAACCTCGGATGCCAACAAACCCACCACCACCGCAACCTCGGCCGCCAACAAACCCACCACCACCGCAACCTCGGCCGCCAACAAACCCGCCGCCGCCGCAACCTCGGCCGCCGCCGCACCCCCCGCCACCATGGCCGCACCCGCAACCACCGCACCCCCGCGCTAGCTGCACGCCGCCGCCAAAGTTTTCTCTATCGAAAAGATGGAACGTGGCCAGACTGACGTCGGCCATTTCCTCTTCGCCAAGAAAGAAGCGCTGATTTGGCGAGGTGTTGGATTGCGGGATACCGGTAGCGGGCATCGTGGATGCGGATGCGCTACTCGCCAGCGAAAGACCCAGTCCGGCCGCACCTAGCACCTTCACGGTGGCGGCTTTGGCTGTGCGCTTCTGCTTCGAAGCTTGCTTGACCCGTGGCATGATCGCACCCTCCGTAGTTCTTGTGAAAGCGCTCTGCAAGAGTGCGCTCGGCGAAACCGGCGCGCAAGGGTTACCTGTGCCATAAAATGCGAAACATCTCATCGAGCTCCATTCATCTTCAGAACCGAGATCGACACATGACCGCTTTTGGTTGAGCAGAATCACGCCAGCTGACCAGCGCAAGAGGCGTTGCGATGTCGGCTGTCTACGGGAAAGCGGACGTCACACGATGGTTGGGCTGACCGCAGCTTTTGACCCAAAGCGGAAATCACTAGCTCGGTACCCCGCTTAGGTGAAATGTCGTAGCAAGGATGCGCCAGCCGTCGGGGGAGCGAACAAGGTTGTACGACTGCCGCCATTGCCTTGTGACGCTTCCATCCGGTCGGAGGTTTTTCCACGTTACAGTTCCGAGAGCACTGCGTTCGCCTATAGGAACAGCCACTACATCGTGCAGAGTTCCGCTTTCGGCCCCTTCGCGTCGGTAGGTGTCGGCCACTCCTTGGAAAAACCGCGCAATCTCGTCACGTGACTGAAAACAATGTATCGACCCGTCACCCCGCATGGTGATGCTGGGAGCGCAGTAGAGTTTGGCGATTTGATCACCATCCCAGGTGGTGAATGTCTCCATGTATTTGTTGAAGAAGGCAGATATCTCGACTTCAAGCGCTTCCGGCATGATTTGTCTCCAGAGCTTTCATGTTCTGCGACGAGCAAGCCAACCCGAATTGTCTTGGGTTGCGATACAGCGCACGCGGAATTCGGATGGCGACATGCCGTTCAGCCGATCCGCTGCTGGGTCCAACTCCGCGCAACTGGCCTGCTCTACAGTTACGATCTGATCCGCGGCCAACCAAGCTACGATTGGAACTGAAGGGCCAATGATTACGAGATAGGCCAAGCCGAGAGCGGGAGACCAACGTTCAATACCAAGCCCCGTCCGGAAGACCACGGCCATTCCTAAGCCGAAGCACGCGATCCAAACGGCAAGCCAACAAGCAGAGATCATTCGTCTCTCCCCGCTCCAACAGTGTGCGCAATGTTACCGTTGACGCCCATCTCTCGCCAGAAGACAGTTTGCACCGAAGGGGCAATGCACTTGACCGATTCTGGATGGTTAAGCTCACCTGCCCGTCAGGTGTTGATGGAAACGACGAGGTCATTGAATGCAAAAGGCTGATCGGCGATGTCGCCTATTGGCCCCAAGCAGCGGTTGGTGGATGTGTGCTATTCCGCTGCTGTCAGGGGAGAAGCAGACATCCGGCAAACAGGCCAAAAATGACGCGAATGACCCATAGCAGACCTGCACCCGAGCATTCGCCGAGTGGCCGCCTTAACCTCGCAGTGGCAGCGGGATGGAAAGCAGTTAACGCGCGAGTGCACTTCGTAATCTTAATTTGCGCGAAGGCGTCCCACCGAAATTGCTCACCCGCGCCGACGAGTTGATCGAATAACTCGCTCTTAGCTGAGACGCATGGGTCCACACCTAGCCCGAGCCGACTCGCGCAGCGCTTCATCGCACTCCGCTTCCGGGCGTATTCAGACCTTGAGAAAGCATTGGCGAGGTCTGGCAGTGACCCGGCAGCTGACTCTGGATGCAAGCCTGAAGTAGACCGGGCGCTCTAGCACCCGTCGTCTCCTTCCACGACGGTCGACAGGAAGCTGGAACGAGCCAGATCACATGCAATCGGCTTCGAGAACGAGGTGCCAAACCATCTACTCGTCAACGACCCATCGTTGGTGACCCAGGGGATTGGCGGCAGTTGCGGCAGATAAGATGCATACGGCATCACTTTCGCAAGCGTCACTCTGACCAGATACTTTGCTAGAAAAGCCTCGTTCATTCCGCCGTCCAGTCCGCTATAGATCGGGGCTGCCGGCACGTTGTCATTGAGCAATCGCGCGAATTCGAGTTCGTCGGTACGTTGCTTCTCAAGCGCCCGCCGCGCAATTTTGGAATCCACGACAAACGCGGGGCATTTATCGGTGGGACTGAACACGAGAGGATACGGCGAATTTGGTGGAGCTTGCGCATCGAACACATAGCGTCGATTGCACACGTCCACCTTAGGTTCGAGATGCGTCGTCTCGAAGTGATCGTTGCCGACTTTGAGCATTTTCCAGAAGGAGAGGTTCGGGCTATTTCGATGCTGCGCCAGGTTTGCCGGCGTCAGGCGGAATGGATAAGCCTGGACCTGAAAGGACGGTCGGCCGCCGAGGGAGTCCCGCGCTAGCGAATAGATCTCGCTTATCTGTTCGTCGGTCATGGCATAGCAACCGCTCGATGAGCAGTCGCCATGGATCATGAGTAAGCTGCCGTCGCGATTGTTTGCCTTGTCGAAGCTGTTGGGAAAGCCGACGTTGATCGCGAGATGGTAATCGGAGTTGGGATTCATCAGCTCGGGAGTAATCGTATAGAACCCCTCTGGAGCCTGACGGTCACCCTCCTTCAGTTTCGGCCCAAGATCCCCCGACCACCGACAGATCGGGTACACCTTGAGGATTTTGAAGAGGCCGGTGGTGTCCTGTTTCCAGACTTCGAGCTCCGCCTCTTGCTTGAAGACGCGCACAAGGATAGGCGAGTATTTTGGCATCTTCTTTTGTCGGAGCAGCGAGAGCAACTCGGGTGGTAGCTCCTTTGTAGCCTTGGCCGGCAAGCGGTTGCTGTTTTCGCCAAGGCAGGTGGCCGGCGACAACGCCGCGAAAAAAGCTGCAGTCAGCACAAGCGCACGGAGTGCCGTGGCGCCGATCATGACCTTACCTCGGGCGTGGAATCTGCTCATTTGGGTAGCGTGTAGTCAGTGGGTTCGTAAGGCAAGCCCAGATGGACGCAGCCACCGGAGAAGTTCGAGCTTATCGTTGGCCTTGGGGATGCCAAGACGCTCGGTCTCGTCGTCCGCTTCTGGCCCATAGCTGACCTGCCCGATCGGTTCAGCCGAGGGCTTCTTTTAACCCAAAGCTGACCTCAAGCAGTTCCGGAGACAATTAGGCAAAAAGCCCGCATTGGTTATGACAGCATTCTTGGCGGCGCTCGCGACATCGGCCAAGTCGGAGTTCATCGATGTGCCGACGGAGTGATCGCCACCGATAGCCAAGACCGGCATCGGAAATTTTCCGGTCTTTGCGAACAGCGTTTTGTTGTCCTCGCCGTCCTTAGTGAAGGCAGCAAACTGTCCGCCAAAGGCATCGTGGATGGCATCCGTACGAGCATAGAGCACCGCATCGTGATCCCGGGTCTTTCGTCGATCGCAGCGGGGGTATGGGTTCACGGCCTGGCTCGAAAACCGATACGGCTATCGAAGCATCGAGGCGGACAGTGCCAATGTTAGCGCTCGCCCTGCCGGAAGCCGCTGGAACTCGTGCTAACGAGAAATATCGAAATGTACTGCTTTGATAGTGTGAACCGCTTCCAACGAACGACGTTCGGAGACGTCAGGCGCAGGTTTCGTGCGCAGAAGTATTGTAGCCTGGAATCATGGGAGAACCGAGCATGGATTCCATTTCTCGTCGCCATATGTTGGCAGCGACTGCTACCGGAGGTCTTCTAACGAGCGTTGGGCTGGCGCACGCGCAAACCGCGGGCGGCGCGATTCCTCAGCCACAGCGACCGGGTCACGGCGGCACCGACCCCGGTCCGCGCAATCTCATGCGGGATCAGCAGAACCCGGATCTGCTAGTACCGCCGTCGACCGATCATGGCACCTTGCCGAACCTGCGCTTCTCGTTCTCGGACGCCCATATGCGGCTTGAGCCGGGCGGCTGGACCCGCCAGGTCACGCAGCGTGAGTTGGGCATTGCCAAGTCCATGGCCGGCGTGAATATGCGCCTGAACGCGGGCGGTGTGCGTGAGCTGCATTGGCATAAGGCGTCAGAATGGGCCTACATGCTCTATGGCAAGGCTCGCGTGACGGCGGTCGATTCCGAGGGGCGCTATTTCGTCGATGACGTCGGCGTCGGAGATCTCTGGTTCTTCCCGGGCGGAACCCCGCACTCGATCCAGGGCCTCGGCCCCGACGGCTGCGAATTTCTTCTCGTGTTCGACGATGGCGATTTCGACGAAGACAACACCTTCCTGCTCAACGACTGGTTCAAGCGCATACCGACCGATGTGCTGGGCAAGAATTTCGGAGTGCCTGCCTCGCTGTTCGGCCACACCCCCGATGAAAGCGAACGCTATATTTTCCTGGCTCCGTTGCCGGGGCCGCTCGGATCGGAAGCCATATCGGGCGCAAAGGCGTCGGAGACGAGCTACACGTGGCGGATGATGGAGCAGGTGCCCATCAAGACGAAGGGCGGAACGGTGCGGATCACCGATTCCCGTTTGTTTCCAATCAGCACAACGACCGCAGCGGCCCTGGTTGAACTCGAACCTGGCGGATTGCGCGAGGTGCACTGGCACCCTAACGGAGACGAGTGGCTCTACGTCATCGAGGGACAGGCGCGCATGGGTGTGTTTGCCGGCCAGGGGCAGGCGCGCACATTTGATCTGCAGGCCGGCGACGTTGGTTACGTCCCGGTGGCGATGGGCCACTATCTCGAGAATACCGGCTCGACCAACTTTCGATTTCTCGAGACGTTCAAGAGTGACCGCTTTATCGATTTCTCTCTCGATACCTGGATGGCGGCAACACCGCCGGGACTGGTGCAAGCCCATCTCAAACTCGATCCGAAGGTGATGAGCGCGCTGCGCACGAACAAGGCTCTGGTCGTGCCGGAATAACCGCCCAAGTCGGAGTGAATCGCGGCGCACTCGTCGGGCGCCCGGTGGGCAGGGCGCTGGCGGACCGCCGGCAAGATCGCGCCATCTCCGGCTGCAGAAGGAGAACGCCATGAATGTTCTGACCTGGGCCGCCCTGCGTTGGTGGTCGCCGGACCCGCCTTAGCATCAAACGGTCAGGCCGAAACGGGCACCCGAGTATCAGTGGCATCCTCAGTTTGCAGAGACAAGCTTTAGTCCAATCACGCCGGCCACAATCAAAGCAATGCAAAGTATCCGCGCCGGCGACGCAGAGTCGCCCAGCACTGCGATACCCAGAACGGCGGTACCCGCGGCACCGATACCGGTCCAGACCGCGTACCCCGTTCCTACGGGAAGTGTGCGGAGTGCCAGCGAGAGAAGAAAGACACTCGACAAACCGGTGACAGCCGTAAATAGCGCGGGTATCAGCAGCGTGAAACCTTCGGACCACTTCATACCGAAGGCGAATCCGATCTCGAGAAGGCCGGCGGAGGCCAATATCATCCATGCCATGTGGGTCAATCCATTCGCTGGTCACCGGGCGTTACCGCCGGGCTGCTTGTAAGGGGCTGGACGCGCATGGAGGATTCCATGCGCGACATGCTTGCTGATGGGCGCCTCAAGCCTTACTGGCGGCAGCGGGAATCGAGCGGAACGAAATTCCCAATCGATTGAACGCGCTCATCAAGCCGATGGCATAGGTGAGGTCAGCGAGTTCCTTGTCGCTGAATTCGCCGGCGGCGGCCTCGTAGTCGGCATCGGGAACGCCGGTTTCGGCCACCCTCGTCACGGTTTCGGTCCAGGCCAGCGCAGAGCGTTCGCGCTCACTAAAGACTTCCCCCGCGTCTCGCCACACAGGCACCAGCACGAGCTTGTCCGCGACGACGCCAGACTTGAGCAGGTCGCGGGAGTGCATATCGATGCAGTAGGCACAGCCGTTGATCTGCGAAACCCGCAGGTAGACGAGATCGACAAGTTGCTTTGAAAGGCCGCTTTTTTGAAGATAGACATAGACCCCTCCAAAAGCCTTGAAGCCTTCCGGTGAAGCCTTGGCGTAATCGATGCGCTTGTTCATGATTGAATCCTCATCTGGTTGAAGGATTCCATCGTTTCGCATCTTGGTCTATTCAAGAAGGTCCATGATAGGCGTTTGTAGCTGGGCCATGATTTCCATAATCCAGCAGATCACGCTCGAACTTCAGTCACATCAATCCCAAAATGCGCCGTCCGAAATTTTCGGCCGTGCGCCGCGAGGCGATATTCGTGAAGTTCAAAAGAAGGGCGGAAGCCCCATCATTGCGCCTCGTCCAATCCGTAAGTGCCTCCGCGTACAGGCCTTGTTCCCGCATGCTCGCAGCGAGCCGGCGATCTGAACGGTTGCCTCGCAGACGCAAGATCAAGTGCATGCCCCCCGGCTGTAAATCTATTCGCACATTTTTTCCCAGCACGCTTTCCAGCCCCGCCGCGGTTGCCGCGCGGCGCTCGGCATAGAGCCTCCGCATCCGCTGGATATGGCGCGCAAAATGTCCTTCGGCGATGAATGAAGTGACGATGGTTTGCGTAAGCCCCGGAGAGCCAGTTGAAAGGCTTTCGGTGACCTCCTCAAACCGCTCGACCTGCGCTTCCGGCACGACGAGATAGGCCAGCCGCATGCCTGGAAAAAGTACCTTGCTGAAGGTACCCGCATAGAGCACCCGCCCGTCACGATCGAGGCTTTTCAATGCAGGGAGGGGGCGGCTGACATAGCGGTATTCGCCATCGTAGTCGTCTTCGATGATCCATGCCTTGTTTCGCGCGGCCCAGTCCAACAACGCCAGACGCCGGGGTAACGACAGGGACATGCAGAGCGGGCTCTGATGCGCAGGCGTGACCACCGCTGCGCGCGCCCGGGGCGCGAACTTGACGGCATCGGAAACGACCATGCCTTCCGCATCGACCGGCACCGAGATGCCTTCGATCTGCATATATTCGAAAATTCCTCGCGTGGGCGGATATCCCGGGTCTTCGAGCCAGACGCGATCACCCGCCTTCAGCAGGGCATGACCGACCAGCTCCACGGTTTGGCGGTATCCCGAGGTCACGAACACCTGAGACGGGGAGCAGTTGATCCCACGGGAAACCTGGAGATATCTCGCGATCTCAGCACGCAGCGGAGGCAAGCCGGACACAGGGGGATGGATCATATCGGAAGGCTGCATGGCCCGCGCGCTGCGCGCGCCAAGGCGCGCCCAGATCTTCCGGGGAAACGCATCCAGGGCAGGCAAACCCATCTGGAACGGCAGGATGGAATCCGGACGAAAACTGACTGCGTCCATCCGGGGATCCGCCCGCGGCGTCGGGTTCGCAATGGATATTCGCGGCGTAAGGTCTGGGCTTACAATGGTCCCTGCCTGCCCGCGCGCCTCGATATACCCTTCAGCGGCCAGCAAGGAATAAGCCGTGTCGATGGTACCTCTGGCCAGCCCCAATTCCTTGGTCAACGCCCGTACCGACGGAATGCGGTCACCAGGCTTCAACATTCCACTGGCGATAGCGTCGCGAAACCGATCGTAAATCTGCCGGTAGAACGGCGCGGCTGCTGTCGGATCAAGCGGCGAGAGCTTGGGATTCGCGGCAGGCATGGCCCGATCCGATCTTTCGATGAACGAAAAACCCACTATGCCATAACAGTTCGGATTGGTCTCCACTTCTCGCAAGCTGCAGCGGTCAGCCTGCGCCGACAAATCATGGACCAGTCGCAAAGCTCATTCATGGTCCTTGGATGTAGGCCGAAATTGCTCTTTGCTGATGATCAGAGTTCGGACAGCAGAGATTGGAAAGCAGATGACGAAAGTACTGCAATTGATTTGCAGCCCCCGCGGGCAGGCCTCGGAGAGTTACAGGCTATCCCAGAAACTCGTCGGCCACTTGCTGGATCGCGAGCCGACGGCAACCGTCATCGTTCGACCGATCAGCGGCGTCCCCGATATCGATGAAAGCTACGCAACTGCTCTTGGCGCGACCGAGCGATCGAGCCTGGAAATGTCTGTCGAGGGTTCCATGTCCCGGTCCGAAGAACTGATCCAGGAACTGGAGAGCGCGGACTTCGTCGTCATCGCAACTCCGATGCACAACTTCACCGTGCCTGCCGCTCTCAAAGCGTGGATAGATCACGTCGTTCGAGTCCGTCGAACGTTCGACGTGACTGCCCAGGGAAAACTGGGGGCGTTGCGCGACCGTCCGGTTTTTGTCGCAGTGTCCTCGGGCGGACGGTTTTCCGGCGATCGCGCGCATCAGCCCGATTTTCTCACGCCGTATCTAAAAGCTATCCTCGGCACCATCGGGCTGCATGATTTGACGTTCTTCTCCGTTGAAGGATCGGCCCTTGGTCCTGATGCATTGGTCGCAGCCCGAACCAAGGCGGATCAGGCAATGCAGAGGTTCTTCCTCCGTTTCGCGCGCAATTCAACGGGGGTGTTTCAGCAAGCTGTATGAACGGGCAACGGCACCTCGCGGGATTCCCTACCAGCGAGACCAGTACAGCGCCCGGGAAGCTGAGGTACTTGCCTCCTCAATTGAGCAAGCAAAACTTCCCCCAAACATCAGAGCCTCGCTAAGAACGGAGATTGGCTTAACTGAGATCACGCAAAAGACCTTTTGCCCGCTTAAGGTCGGCGGTGTTGAGACCTTCGGTAAACCGGTCGAAAATCGGTTGTAGCAGCGCCTTCGCTTCAGCCGGTCGGCCCCGATCGCGAAACAACTGTCCCAAGCTTGTGGCGGCGCGTAGTTCCCAGGACAGAGCGCCCTGCAGGCTCGCCCACTTCATCGCCTGGTAAAACTGATCCTCCGCCGTTGCCGCAGCGCCGGGCGCACCTTGCAACAGCAGCAGTTCGCCCTTGATGCGCAGCAGCTCGGCGATGCTCAAGCGTTCTTCGGTCTCCTCTGCGCGCGCGATCGCATCGTGTACCACCGAAAGTCCTTCGCCCACTTGCCCGACGCGCCCCAAGCCTTCCGCCATCTCACCAACGAACAGGAAATAGCGATGCGATGCGTTGACTTCGTCGCCGAGTTCGTCGATGCCTGACCGCAGCAGCGGCAAGCCGCCGGCGGTATCTCCGCGCTTGATCGCAAGCAGTCCTTGATGGCTGCGGGCAAAGGCAACATAGCGCATCAGCGAATGCCTGGTCGAAAGGTCGATCAGCCTTGCCACGTAATGGTCTGCGACATCCATATCGCCGCTCCACAGCGCGATCGGGCATGCTGCGTTGGCGACGATGTAGCACACCGAGTTGACGTGTCTGCTGGCAGATGCCTCATGCAGGTATGTTTCGGTGACGTGCATTGCGCGATCCGGAAATCCCTGCAGCCATAGGGTCCGGCCCAGAAAGGCGCCGGCGGTCACCCGCTGGTTGCTCCGGAAACGGCTGATCCGCGACTTTTGGACCGGAGGAACATAGTGCGCGAGCATGCGTTCGAGGTGATACCGCGCGCTCGCTTGATCGCCGAGGCATTGCTGCGAGATGCCGATCAATCGCTCACCGATCAGCCGATCGTTGGAATTCGACCGGCTTGCCGCAAGGGCGCTGAATCGTTGCGCGGCGGTCAAGGAGGCGCGAAGGCGGCCGGCAACCCGGTGAAAGAACCACAGGCCTAACAGCGACCGCAATTGGTGCTCGACATCGTCAAGCCTCTCTGCAAGCTCCAGCGCCTTTGTCCAGGCTTCGCCGAGCGCTGGAATTTTCGCGTCGGTGACAAATATCAGGGTCGTACCGAGCGCGGTATACAGCTTCATCTCGAGGCGCGCGTCGCCATTGACGGCAGCCCCAAGGGCGGCGATCGCCCGCTCCACGCGGCCGCGGCATTCCTCCAGCAACGACGAATGGACGCATAGGGGCACTGCGGCCGCGGTCAGCCCCGCGCCAATCTGCACGTCACCGCTGGGTGAAAAGGCCCAACCCAGCGCCGCGCGCAGGTTGTCGATGTGCCGTCCATAGTCGCCCATCCAGTCGACCGTGGGGCGCATCTCCAGCTCCGCTTCAGCCCGCTCGAACAAGTCCCGGTAATATTCGGCATGGCGACGTGCGAGCCGTTCCCGTTCCCCGCTCTCGCCGAGCTTTTCGAGGGCATACGTATGGGTCGTATCCAATAAGCGGTAGCGCGCCGTGGTGGCATCGATTTCCGCCACAACTAGCGACTTCGAAACCAGGCTGGAAATTCCATCGACCACGTCCGGCAAAGCGATCCCGGCGCCCGTTACCACCGCGCAGATCGCCTCCAGGTCGATGGCGCCGGCGAAGACCGCGAGCCGGCGGAGGAGCACCAGCTCAGGCTCAGTCAGTAGCTCGTAGCTCCAATCGAAGGTCGCCCGCAGAGTTTGGTGCCGCGGCAGCGCCGTCCGCCCTCCGGTCAGCAGCTGAAAGCGATCGTCAAGGTGAGCGGCGAGTTCTTCGACACCGAGTGCCGTGACACGTGCCGCCGCCATTTCAATCGCGAGCGGTATGCCATCAAGACGCCGGCAGATCGCCGCGATCGTCTTTGCCTGATAGCCATCCAGAACCGCCCCTGCCTCGGTTGCTCGTGCACGTTCGATGAATAGTCTGACGGCGCCGTTTGCCAGGAGATCGTCCGCGTCCTCCGTCGGAATCGAGAGCGGCTGCACCCAGTAGACCTGCTCCCCCTCGGCCCGGAGCGGCTCGCGGCTGGTTGCGATGATCTGAGCCGAGGATCCGGCTCGCAGCACGCCCTCAGCCATCCTCGCCGCGGCGTCGATCACATGCTCGCAGGTGTCCAACACCACCAACAAGCGCCGCGCTGCCAGTGCCAGCGCCACGCGCTGCGTCGAAATTTCACCTCCGCCGAACTTGAGTCCGATCGCGACAGCGAGCGCTATGGGAACCAGACTGGGATCAGCGAGCGGCGAGAACTCGGCCAGCCACACGCCCTCTGGAAAATGCGGCAGCAGTTCACGGGCGACCGCGAGCGCGAGCCGTGTCTTGCCGATGCCCCCCGCCCCGGTCAGGGTGACGAGCCGGCCGGCACGGACAAGCTTCGAGATTTCCTCGACCTCGGCGGTGCGGCCGATCAACGCTGAAACCGGCTGCGGCAGGTTGGTCGACGCTAATGGCTGCGCCGACGCACTTTCCTTTAGGTAGAGTGGATGTCCCGGTCCGGTTGCTGGCCGCATGGTCCAGATGCCGCGCAGGTGATAGCCGCGGCCGGACACCGTCTGCAACAACTCGCGATCTGCGCCGAGCGCCTTGCGAATGGCGGATATATGAATCTGGAGCGTGTTTTCTTCGACCGTCGCAACCGGCCACACCCGATCTATAAGATCGCGCTTGGTGACAAGCTCGCCGCCCGACTGAACCAGAATCTCCAGAATTTCGAATGCGCGGTTCCCGATCGGAACGGAAACACCTCGGGACCGCAGCTCACGCTGGGTAAGATCGATCTCCCACCCATTCGACTCATAGACGGCTCGTAGGCCTTGCACGGCCATCACGGCCTGCCCCGTCGGTTGAGTAATCCTAAGAAAATCTCAGCATCAGTTCAGGGAACCGCTCCAGGAAAGCAGCTTAAACGTTGATCTGGGCAGTGGGCAAGCGCCGTCGAACTATCCGCTTAACGCGCGGCATATCAATGGCTTGATACCCAGCATCTGCTTGGGTGATCTTCTGGGCAAGATTAGCAAAACGGCATCAATGGCGGGCAAGCGATTGATGCAAGTCGTTGGTAAGATCACTCTCGAGCCCAGCGGCGCGCTGTTGCGCAGGCTTCGCGGTGTCGCTGCGCCCACATGTAAACGGGAGAGCGAACATGATCTCTGCGGCATTTCCCTATAAGAAGCAGCGGCGGCGGGTCCTCGGCCGCGAGATGGCGTATGTGGAGGTGGGAAAGGGCGACCCCATCGTACTGCTGCACGGCAATCCCACTTCGTCGTATCTCTGGCGCAATGTGTTGCCGCACCTGAAGCCGCTGGGTCGCTGCATCGCCCCCGACCTGATCGGCATGGGCGATTCCGACAAGCTGCCTGACAGCGGTCCCAACTCGTATCGCTTCGTGGAGCACCGCCGCTATCTCGACGCCCTACTCGAGTCCCTGGACGTGCGCGAACGGGTCACCCTCGTCATCCATGACTGGGGTTCGGCGCTCGGCTTCGACTGGGCCAACCGCCACCGCGAGGCCGTGAAGGGTATCGCGTACATGTAGGCGATCATGGGGCCGCAATACTGGGACCACTGGGACAAGTTCGAAATGCGTCACGCCTTGCAAGGGCTGCGTTCCGAGAAAGGCGAGGAAATGGTCTTGCGAGACAATTTCTTCATCGAGAAGATCCTGCCGGGAGCCATCCTTCGCAAGATGTCCGACGAGGATATGGCGGAGTACCGACGGCCGTTCGCCGAGCCCGGCGAGGGCCGGCGTCCGACGCTGACGTGGCCCAGGCAAATCCCCATCGAGGGCGAGCCCGCCGACGTGACTGCGATCGTGACCGCCTACGCCGACTGGCTTAAGACGAGCCATATACCCAAGTTGTTCCTGAGGGCGGAGCCCGGTGGGATCCTCGCCCATGGCCCGGTTCTCGATTTGGCCCGCAGCCTCCCGGCACAGACCGAGGTGACGATCTCGGGACTCCATTTTGTCCAGGAAGACTCGCCGGACGAGATCGGACGGGCCGTCGCCGGCTGGATGGAGGCGTTGGGCTGACCGCAAATGCGAAGTGCCGCGGCGTCTACCAGGGCGACCTTCGCATAGACCACAGGATAGCGTTCGTGAGAATTCGCTGGTAGCGGGCGTCCCGCCAAACTGACGGCTCGTGGCCTAACGCCGAATAAAATACTCGTCCCTCGCCATAGAATCGGGTCCAGGTGAGAGGCCAGCCATAGAATCGTTGATGTACGCCGGTCTTGCCAAGGTCCACCGAGCTTGGGTCGAGGCGCAGGAGCACGCGCGAACCACGATAGTCGAAGTCGCCGATTTGGTAGATCTCGTCCTCGACTTGCAACGAATTCCCAAGAAAAGCCACCAGGGGATCGCCGGGATCAACCACCTCGATCTTCACGGCCTGATGCCAAGGATGACCATTAAAGTAGCCGCCGACCAGATCGAGATAGTCCGGCCAAGTGTAGAATGTGTCCGTCGCCGAATGAACGCCGAGGAACCCGCGGCCCGAGCGCACAAAGTTGAGAAGAGCTCTCTTTTGCGCGTCGCTCATCGGAAGTTCTCCTGACGTATAGAACATCACCGCTGCGTAGCGCTCGAGGTTCTCGGTGGAAAATTCAGACGTGTCTTCCGTTGCAGTGACTTCAAAAACACCCGAATGGCTTCCGAGCTGGGTCAGGATAACCTTAGAAAGCGGTATGACATCATGCCGGTAGCCGGCGGAGTATGTGAAATAGAGGATGCGCTCTCGCGGACGCTCCGCATGCGCGCCGAGCGGTCGGATTGCCGCCGCGCCGCCGAGGAGCGCGATGAACTCACGTCGCCTCACAATCGCCTCCGCCAAAACCAACCATGTGTTGAAGAAGCCTAGCACAGATCAGCCCAGCGCCGACCGGGGGGCATCGCCCTCTCGCGTCCTATGCAACGCTGCTGGCCTGATCCTATTGTGACTGTCGGCGATTGTCCGCCCGTGCGCACAATTTTAGGTTATCTATTGGGATAGTGTTGGGCTGAATAGCCTATGCTGCTTAAGCGTTGCACTACAGCTATGGGACAGGATGATCTCGGAGGCGCATGCATTCAGCTTTCATTTGGTATTTCTTATCCATGAAAGGCCGCATCGGTCCGCAGGAATTTCGATTGGGACTTTTGGGACTTGTGCTAGTCGACATGCTCGTCGTGCGCGTCGCGAGGAAGCTCACTGATTCAGGACCCCAATACTATAGCGTCAACCCTCCGCTCGACTGGCCCATCGTCCCGGCTGTCCTCTTTATCTCGCTCTGGCCGCTCGCTGCAATCCTTGTGAAGCGACTACATGACTTCAACATCTCGGGTTGGTGGGCGCTCACAATCCTCGCAATTCCCCTCCTCGTCGACGCGCTCAGCATTCCGTATTGGCTTCCCTATCTTTTATTGGCGGCAATCCTGAGTGCATTTCCCGGACGGCCTGGCGACAATCGGTTCGGCTCGACCTCGCTACCGCGCACGCGCGTCTAGCGCGCCCCCAAAGCAGACCGGCCGGGCGTTCGAACGGTGGCGCGAAAGTCAGCCGCAATGTCCGCTGCTGGCCCATCCCTGCCGACAGCGCTCCTCAACGTCAGGTCGGTTTCGCAGGGTAAACCCGGCGCGCCGATCCGCAGCGAACGACGCCGGACTTCGACCCAATTCGGACTTTGGTTGGTATCCCAAGCCGGACATCAGCTGCCTCCAGACTTGGTGGCTTCCCGCACGAGGATGTCCATCAACATTTTGGCGGGTATCTCGCGGGCAAGCGCCGCCGCCTGACCTGACCAGAGTGGCGTGAAATCGGAGCTTCCATTCTGCTCAGCCGCAGCACGCAGCGGCGACAGTTCGCCCATGGGCAGCGGAAAGTCCGGCGCCGCGTCCGACCAGGGACCAATCTCGGCGGCAAGGCGATTGACCAGAACCCTCGCCGGTCGCCCGGAGAACACGTTGGTCACGACAGTCTGGTTCAACCGCGCATTTCGCAGAGCCTCGCGATGGAGCGGGGGCGTTGCCGACTCGGCACAAAGCAGAAAGGCGGTTCCAACCTGCACGCCGGCGGCCCCGAGTGCGAACGCCGCTGCGATCCCTCGCCCATCCCCGATCCCGCCGGCTGCGATCACGGGCACGCTGACGGCGTCAGCGACTTGTGGCACAAGGGCGAACGTGCCGGCCTGTGAGGCGATCGCGCGCTCGCTGTTAGAATCGAGGAATGAGCCTCGATGTCCTCCGGCTTCGTACCCCTGAGCGATGATCGCATCGGCACCATGCTTTTCGAGCCAGCATGCTTCGTCGACTGTCGTCGCCGATGAGATCACCTTGCAGCCGGCTGCCTTGACCCGATCGACCAATTCGGGCTCGGGCAAACCGAAATGAAAGCTTACCACCTCCGGCCGGACCTGTTCGACTACGGCGGACGCGGCATCGCCGAACGGAGCGAGATCGAGGCGCGGTGCAGCCGTTGCGGGGGCGATGCCCAGTTCGCGATAATACGACGAAAGCTTCTCATGCCAGGCACGCTCGCGAGCGGCGTCCGCCTTTGCCGCATCGTGGCAGAAGAAGTTGAGATTGATTGGTCTCTTCGTCAGTCGCCGTAGCTCGGCAACGGTCTTTGCAATGAGCTCAGGCGTCAAGACAGCGCAGCCGATCGAGCCCATGCCGCCGGCATTCGAGACCGCGGCTGCAAGGTCTACCGTGCCCAATCCGGCCATTGGTGCCAGCACGATCGGATGCTCGATCTTGAACAATTCAACAAGACGTCGGTTAGACCACATCGCACGCCTCCTACCAGTGGCCGGCGGACGCGCCGCCATCGACATGCATGATCTCGCCGGTGACGAAAGCCGCTCGCTCAAGATACATCACGGCGTCGACGACCTCCTGTATCTCGCCCATGCGGCCCATCGGCTGCAAGCTTGCGAGGAAGCCATGCGCCTCCGGCGCATGCATAGGGGTCGCGATCGCACCAGGCGATATGGCATTCACGCGGATATTCCGGCTTGCGTACTCGATCGCGAGCGAGCGGGTGGTCGCGTTGAGACCGCCTTTGGTTAGCGCCGCGAGCGCCGCCGCCAGGGACGCCATCGGCTGCTCGGCGATCGTGGCCGTGATATTGACGATGTGACCCGAGCCCGCGAGCAGCATCCTCGCCGCCACCCGCTGCGTTAGATTGAAAAAGCCCGCGAGATTGACCCCGACCATCTTGGCGAAGTCGGCCTCAGAATACTCGGTAAAAGGCTTCGCAATGAACAGGCCGGCATTGTTGATGAGCGTATCGATCCGTCCGAAGCGCTCGATGGCCAGTTCCACGATGCGATCGGTCGTCTTTGCGCTGGCGATGTCGCCATCGACCGCGAGCATCGACGGATCGTCGCTCCTGCCGATCGAACGAGAACTGGCAACGACGTGGTAGCCGATATCCCGGTAGGCCTCGAGCAGTCCTGCGCCAATGCCGCGCGATGCTCCGGTGATGATGGCAACCTTCCGTTCGGAAGTCATATTCGCTTCTCCTTCACGCAAAGTGCATGGATGGGCGAACAGTAACCCTGATCGAGGCAATGCCGCTTTGCATCGCCTGCTCAGCTATTGTCATTTCCTGCCGTCGGCGGATGCAGATCGTTACATCGGTAACAAAGTCAAGCCAGCCAGTTTCGCCGATATTGCGCCGGTGTCTGGCCCGTGGCTCGCCGGAATGCGCGGGTGAAATTGGCCTGGCACGAAAACCTGAGCCCGAGGGCGATATCGACCAAGGCCCGGTCCGCATCGCAGAGCAGATCCTTGGCGCGTTCGAGGCGCCTTGCACTGACATGCCGATGCGGCGATTTGCCGATGGCGGCCTTGAACGCGCGCGCGAAATAAAACTCGCTCAGGCAGGCAACCGAGGCCAGCCGCGCTACCGTCAGATCGCCCTCCAAATTGGCTTCGATATAGTTGAGCACCCGCGCCAATCTGCGTCGGTCGAGCCCTTCCCCTGCGGCCGGCATGACCAGGCCGGACCGCGGCGCAGCATGGTTCTGGATCAATCTTGCCACCAGACTCAATGCCAGGGTTTCGGCGAGCAGCCTGCCCGCGGACGTCTCGTGTTCCAGTTCGAGCATGATGGCAAAGGCCATCTCGGCAAGCAGTGGATCGCGGAAGCCGCCCTTGTGGCGGAGTGAATCGATCGCCGTCGCGCCGAACCCTTCTCCCAGATCATGCGACAAGAACAAACCGGGCGGTAGGTAAAGATGCAAGATCGCTGGCACCGGCTCGGACATGTCGATCAGGCCTTCGTGCACGCCGGCCGGACGAAACCAGATGGTTCCACGTTCGGAGATGGTCGAGTCGATGGCCCCGTCCAGCCGACGCGTGACAACGGACCGACTACCGCGCACATCAACGCAGATCTCGGCATCAGGCTGGGGGTTATTCCAGGCAACCGTACCGCGGTGGCTGCGAAGCTCTGCCGTGAGATTTGACCAACCTCGCGTGGCGGATGAGGCCAGCAGCCCGGCGACGCCGTATTTGTTGGGGCTGCGTTCGCCTGACGGCGTCGGCCGAGATGTCAATTCCTGATTTCGGCCAAATAAATCCACGCCGGCGTCACCTTTGGACATGCTGCGGGCTCGACGGCGTCAATGTGGTCGGACTCGTGGCTGACCGCAACTCTCGCCCCGGCCCTATCACGCATCTGCGATCAGGCAGTGTAGCCGCTCACTTCCGTTATTGGCCCCCAACCGACGTTGCCACGCTGCTGCCGACCGCCAGCTTTTGACCCACAACGGACATGGCCTCCGTCATAGGGGCAATATTTCTGTTTCGGTGCTGCGGCCCCCCGCCGAGCTCTCGTTCGTCAACCAGCCCGCCTCCCGCACGATGGCGACGGCTGACCGGGCGACGGGGGCCGTGATTCCATTGACGAGCTGCAGTCGCAGATTGCGGCCCTCGGTAACGGCCCGCACAACCGCCTTCCTCGCGACCCACCAGGAGCGATGTACCTGCAGGCCATCGGCATTTTCGAGCGCCATCATTGCCTGGTTGAGCGTTGCTAGTACAAGGCGAGAGTTGCCGGCGGTATGGACGCGTACATAGTGGTCCTCCATCTGCAGGCAAAGCACCGCGGAAGGTGGCGCACCGAGCAGCCCGAAAGCAGTTGGCGGCGCTTCGCCGGCTTCCTTGGCCTGTTGCCGGCGATGTAACCGGGCCTGCATGAGAAGGGTGAAACCCAGCACGATCGGCAAGGCCGTGATCAGCCCCTGCAAGTACCAATCGAGTGGTCGCAGGATTTTCAGGAAGGGCCATATCGATACGGCGATCGACACGACCCAGATCTGGAATGGCGCGTTCAGGATGACGACGCCGAGAAAGATCGACATCCAGGTCATCGCCGGGTTCAGGCGGAGCCGCAGCACCACCCGGATGAGCGATCCGAAAAGGAGGGTTCCGGGTAAGAAGCAGGCGAGTTGAAACACCACGCGCTGCCAGGTCGGTCCGTTCAGATAGCTACCAAACGGTCCGATCAGGCCGAAAAAGATGGCGCAGACGCTCGCGATCGCGAGGTCAACGGCCCAATCCCGTAGAAAGTCACTCCGGCGCGCTTCACTCATAAGGCCATTATAGTTGCGGTTTGCCCGCCGGCGAACCCATTCGCCCGTTGGCGAACAATTGCTGGCGCAGGCCTGTGCCGTTTGCTGGATCCTTGGCGTCCCACTCGCCGAGAGGTTCCCATGCGTTACACGATTGCATATTTTTTCGCCGTACTCATCGCAGTCACCGCCGGCCAGGCCGACGCCGCGGTCGGGTTCCGGCATTTCAGCATCGACGATCCGCAAGGCCCACCTATCGAGGTGGGCGTCTGGTATCCGACCACGATGACCCCGAAGCTGGAGGCGGTCGAGACCGATCAACAGATGGTCGCCCGCGACGCGCCGGTTGAGGGCACCGGTCTTCCGCTGGTGGTCATATCTCACGGTCATGGAGGCTCCTACGCCGGGCACCTCGACACCGCCACGGCCCTGGCCAATGCAGGGTTCGTCGTCGCCGCTCTTACGCATAATGGCGATAGCTGGCGCGACCAAAGCCGTCCGACCGCAATCTGGGAACGGCCACGGCAATTGAAGCTGCTCACGGATTACATGCTGGGCGCGTGGAGCGACCACGGCCGCCTCGATGCCAATCGCGTTGGCGCGTTCGGCTTCTCGGCTGGCGGCTTGACGGTGCTAGCGGCCGCCGGCGGCGAGCCGGACCTTCGGACCCTTCCGAGCCACTGCAAGGCGCATCCCGCCTTCGAAGACTGTCAGATCATGGAAGAGCACCCGTTGCTGCCGGATACCGATATCGTCTGGACCCACGATCCGCGAATCAAGGCGGTGGTCTCCGCCGCGCCCGCTCTCGGTTTTGCCTTCGGGACCAACGGTCTGGCGGCTGTCCTCCAGCCGGTACAGCTCTGGCGGGCCGAGAATGATCAAGTGCTACCACACCCCTATTATGCGGAAGCCGTTCGGCTCGCTTTGCCGACGCCACCCGAGACGCACGTCGTGGCTGACGCCGGGCACTACGACTTTCTGAAGCCGTGCTCTGCGGACCTGGCAACCCGCATACCGGCAATCTGCACAAGCAAGCCGGGCTTCGACCGCGCTGCGTTTCATGAGCGCTTCGACCACGACATCGTCGCCTTCTTCAAGCGGACGCTGCAGTAGCAAGTTTTGAAGTGGGATGTCCGTTCTTGGCCGTTAGTTGACATTCCCGCGCTCAGGGCGAACGTCCCCTCGTGACCCGAAGCGGACATTACGGATATTGGTGGCTGTGGAAATCGACGTGACTCAATGCTCACCTCCTGAGTTGCAAGCGGAACGACGCAAAGCATGAAGAGCGGCACAGAGTCGCTGCACCCATGTGCCCCGTGCTTCATCCGAACAACAGGAGAATTGCATTTTTCACAGCGCATTCGGTCAGGACAGCTGACTGTGCGCGCTGCGTATTCCGGGCATGACGCTGACGTTCGCCGCGTTCCATGCTATTATGCTAACATTCCAGGTCGTTCGGTCGAGCCTTGTATTGAGGTCAAAACCGATGATTGGAGCCACCATCCCCACATACTTCGTCAGTCCAAGGCGAAGCATCAAGAAAGCATGATCACGTTGGCGCTCGGCGCCGGCGTGCAAACTCGATTTGACAGGAGAAAGCATACGCAGGTCGATTTCAACTCGCGGCAATTCACGGCGGAGACCTGAACCGCCGCTTGATCTAAGGAGGCACTCATGAACTCCATCAACGTGCGCATAGTCCCCACAGTCACCGCAGCGATGAGACTCACCAAAGCAACGGCTTTTGCTGCAGCGCTCGTGTCCTTTGCCCCCGCGGCTGTCGCGGGAGAGCCGATTGAAAAGAAGGGGACTACTCCTTATGTGACGCACTTTATTTTTCGGCCCTTGATGAGCATTGACACCGCCGAACTCGGCAAGGCCACTACGCTGGAGGCGGTCGGGACCACTCAAAACATGAAGGGAGAGAAGATGCTGGACAAGATGTCAGCACGCTGCGTGGCGCTGAACGTCGCGTCCGGAGACAAGAAATACATTGACGGCGCTTGCGTGCTCGCCGACAGCGACGGCGACAAGATTTTCTCGACCTTCGATACTCGAGACCTCGACAAGGCCCAGCCGAAAATGGATTGTGGAACGCATATCATCACCGGCGGCACCGGTAAGTATAAGGGCATCACCGGAAGCGAACCATTTGCGTGCATAGCTATGCCTGCGCTGGCTGGCTCTGGCGAATATTTTGCGATGGACATCCCGCACAACACGTCCTGGGAAATCAAATGATCCTGAACCCGATGTCGCCGTAAAGATGGTTGTTGAGGCGGCCATCAATCGCTGAACGAGAGCCCAGCCCACCACAGCTGGGCTCTTCTTCTGTTCGTAATTTGGGTCAGATGGTCCGCTTGTGGCCTCAAGCGGTCGACCCGGCATGTCCGCTAGATATCCGCTCCTTGGGGGTGAAGCAGACTTGATATGCTCAGCCCGAGTTTTTCCGGGTGTGACCCGAAGGCGAAGTCGCCGCTGTCCGTTTGCATGTCCGTTGATGGGGAGCTGAGCCGACTCGTTGTGCTCGCCGCGAGTCTTTCCGTTGATGAGTGCGGCCCATCGCCTAGGTTGCGGTATCCAATACGTCGCTGAGCGAGGCGCCGATCATACGTCCGGCGGCAGTGGATAGCATTGTTGCCTGATCAGTCATTCGCGCCGACCTCCGTAAAAAGGAACCCGGCGGGCGTCTTGGTAAAGACGAAGATGAGCTCGCCGCAGAAGACGAAGTAATTGTCATTGTTCTCTTGATCGCGATCGTAGACGGCCTTGCCGCGCTGGATACACGCGCGATTTTTCGGCGTGAACGAGGTCGGATAGGTCTTGGCGCGAAATTGCGCGGCGTCGCGAATTGCGCTGTCGTTCATGAACGGCAATC
This sequence comes from Bradyrhizobium sp. LA6.1, assembly GCF_040547805.1. Classification (NCBI taxonomy): domain Bacteria; kingdom Pseudomonadati; phylum Pseudomonadota; class Alphaproteobacteria; order Hyphomicrobiales; family Nitrobacteraceae; genus Bradyrhizobium; species Bradyrhizobium sp. LA6.1. The sequence goes on from NZ_JBEPQK010000006.1 coordinate 470,718, forward strand.
GTGTCATACCGGCGACGGCGGCGGAATCGTTTGTCCTCAGCGCCGCGCGAAACTTCGCGATGAAGCCATCGAATTCCTTCTGCAAGGCAGGAGAAGCGACGGCTTTCTTCGGCGCCTGGGCGACGGCTGGAGCAAGGTTCACGAGAGCGGTTACGAGCATAATTCTCAGCAAAAATCCCACGGGTCGGCTCCGTCCATCGTCCAATCAAGGTCTTCCGACCGATCCAAATCCGTGGTGTTCTGTTGCGTCAAGGACTTTCTGGCTCGCCGGCGCAGCGTTAACCCCGCCCAGGCATGGACCAATAGCATTTGCCGGAGCATGCGCTGGCATGTTTTGCCGCGCTCGCTTATGGCCCTCAGCCGAAGGTCAATTGAGCGCGTGTCATGTCGGCTGTCAGGGGCAAACCGGACGCCGATACAGCTTGGCGCCCACTGCTGCTTTTGACCCTAAGCGGACAATCTCCAAGTGGGATTGCTGGGTCGAAAAGCTATCTTTTTCCCAAGTCTTGCGCGAAACGCAGAAGGTAGCCGTCGGGGTCCTGCACCAAAAACTGCCTGTTGCCTCGCTCCTCACCGGCGATCCGATACCAAGCATCGTGACATTCCCTGAAGAGCGGCCATTGTGCCTTTTCCAAAGCATCGAGAAGTGGCGCGACGGAGCCGACAAAGATTTGGAAGTTGATACCGCGCCCCAGTGGTCGTTCTAAAGCACCAGTTTGCCAATGGCCGCTGTGCTGTCTGAGCATGACCTGCGCACCCTGAAACTCCAGGTACACAAATCGACTTTCAGGCCGCTGATAGGCGATACGGAAACCAAGGAGGTCGCACCAAAAGGTCGTGCTCTGTTTGAGGTCGAACACATCCATTTCAGGGACCAAGTGAGCAAAACCGCCAGTCGGTAATCTGTCTTCTGACACAGCCATAGCCTGCAACATCCTCACTCGTGTCGTGCTCGCAAAAGATCGACCCAATTCTGATGATGGGCAATTCTAACATATCTTCCCGTGTTGGGACTGTCTGATAGACAAGCGGCTGTCGAGGCGATGTCTGCTTTTGGCCCGTTTGAGACCTGGCGAGGGGTACTAAAGATGTCCGCTCACTGGGGCTGACCGGGCGTCGTCTCGGGAGAACCAAACCGACGCGATTGACCCGAAGCAGACCAAGGCTTGGGGAATGGTCACGACAGCCGAACCGTTCGAGTTGGACCAGGGCGCGGACGCGGAGCGTAACGCCCGTCGTGGTTAGCGCTTAGCCAGTGTTCCTGACCGCCTCAGCTAGAATGGCGTACAGCTGCTGCTTGCTGAATTCCTTGGGCTGCTGCTTCTCTGCGGTGCTTCGCGACACCTTCTTCTCTACTCGACGTACCAGGGCGGCCGACGACGCCGGCCTTGGCTTCGGGGGCGGCCTTATCTTGGGTCTTGCTGTTGGCGGCTTGTGGCCACGCTTCAAGCCCGAACGGGTTAGCATCCCGCAGACCGCGTTACGGCTACACCCGAGACGGCGCGCAATCTGTGCCGCGCTCTGTCCTGCGGCCCAGAGCCTTTTGAGCAGCGCTACGTCTTTCGCATCCCAGCCCATGGAGAGATTATAGCGCGGACTGACCGACACTGGCTAGTCCAGGCCGCTCGCGGGAATCCCTTCTATGGATTCACGACTTGGCTCTACAACGCTGGTGATCTCTCCGCCCAAGCCTTGGTGGCTTGGCAGATTTCCATCGCCCGGGCGTAGGCGGGGCGTGTCGTCGTACGGGCGAGATAGGCACGCTCGACTGAACCCGGGGTATAGTTGCTGGTTCGCAGACCAAGCAGGAGTGCGTAGCTCACTGAAATGTCAGCAGCAGTGAACCGGTCTCCGGCGAGAAATGGACGATTTGCGAGACGCTGGATGACCAATCCCAGCCGGCTATGAAAGGTCTCCAGTGCCCAGATTGTGACCCGGGCGTTTCGCTCTGCTGCGGGGGCGAATGCGCGACCGACGATGACGGCGTTCATTGGTCCAGCGAGCCCGGCCTCTCCCAAATGGAGGAATTGCAGATAGGCGGCGAAAGCCGGATCATCCGGGGCGACGGCGAGCGGGCTCGGGCCGTGGCGGGCGAGCAGGTATTCGAGGATCGCGATCGACTCGACCATGATCATCTCGCCGTCCTGCAGCGCCGGGATAAAGCCGGCGGGGTTGATCGCGAGAAAATCGGGATCATTCTCGACAGCGAACAGATCGACCGGGCGCAGCCGATAAGCCACCCCCAATTCCTCAAGCAGCCAAACGACACGGAACCCACGACCTTCGCCATAGACAGTGAGCATACTTGAGCGTCCTTACGTTGGCTTAAGTGCCTTAATTCGCAGGAGCGAGATTTCCACACCTGCTGCTATCGCTCCGACACGATATGCACAAGGTTCGTCGAATACACGGTATCATGCAGCGCCGGTCCTCCCTACTTTATGGGTTCACGGCCTAGTCTTCATCCGGCTCGCGGACGACTGCCGGCTCGTCAGCTTCATCCTCCTCTTCGTCGTCCTCGTCGTCCTCCTCGTCTTCATCAGGATCTCGGGGCGGCATCGCGGTGCCCATAGCTACGAGCGGCGTCCAGACGGTCGCTGTGATGAAAAATGCTTCGAAATCGTGTCGCCTCATGTTGTTACTCCTCGAAAAGCATGAGCAGTCGAATATTCCTGACCGACGACATCCGGATGTCCAGGGCGCGATCGCCCCTGCGCGACGGCGATCAGATCCACAGCAGTGGCAGGGGCCGGCACCCCACACAACTGGCGGCGTTTACGAGTACTTCATGCCGAGGACGCATCAGGTTCCATATTTACCAACACTTCGCCGGCAGTGATTTCGGGATCCCCAAGATCGAGGTCATGCAGACTTGCTTGAATAAACTCCATTATCCTGGCGTTCGCTGCATTCGCGCTTTCGCGGTCCTCGAATATCATCACGGCGACACCGACGCCGTCGCCCCCATCCAGCACGTAGTAAGATCTGAATCCGTGCGATTGCTTCAGGATCTGACCGACGCCGCTCTTGGCGCGGCGGGCAGCGTCCGCGACCGAACGAACCCTGGTGTACTTGCGAATGACGATGTACATGAGGCCACCACGCGTTGCAGTTCCCGTCCCACGCATCAAAGCATACCGGCTCCCGGTCGGACCAGGGCGCTGCTTCCCGAATGGCCGCGCGCCTTTCTCCAGCGAGCCAACCTCGCCCCGCAAGCGGGGGCGAGGTGCCGAGGCTCAGGACCCCTCGAACTTGAACGAGACGTTGAGCTTGGCGCGATAGGACTCTACGTTTCCCTTCTCATCCAGTTGCATATCGAGCTTGACGACCTCTGCAATGCGAAGATCCCGGAGAGTTTTTGCAGCTTGCCCGACCGCATTGGCGGCCGCCTTCTCCCATGAGTCACTGCTGGTACCGATCAGTTCAATGACCTTGTAGACGCTATCAGGCATATCGTCCTCCTGTTCGGTCTGAAGCAGAAAGCAGGTGCTCCCCGCCGTTGTGAAATCTAGCATCAGGATGTCGGCGCTGATACGACGCGATACGCCTCGGACCCCGCCCCGGGGCCCGATAAGGACAAACCGCATTTGGCGTGGATGGCGGCTTTTGGCCCGAAGCAGGCCGTCGCCCGTAGCGGACCATCCCATCAGAGCCGTGATCACCCTCGCCGCGGTCATGGTAGGGTGGTCTTGTTCTTGCTGGCGAGCCAAAAGGTGACAGCCGATGAAGTGTCTTCGGATATACGCAACCCCGGACGGTGAATCTCACTTCGGTGAGGTGGAAATCCCCATGACGGCAAAGCTGACCGTCGCTCCCGGTGCCAAGCCGTTTCAGGTGTCCCAGCGCTATCCCGCGTCAAGCATGGAGGTTACTCAAATTCCTGCCGGTATGCGACAGGTCGATTGGCACACCGTTCCCGCGCGGGTATTGACTGTGAGACTGACTGGCGCGGTCGAATACGAGACGAGCGACGGCGAGGTGCGGCACGTCTCTGCGGGCGAGTTCGTGTTGGTGGAGGACACACACGGAAAGGGCCATCTGTCTCGTCATTCCCCAGACGAGCAAACCGTTCTTTGGATCAGGCTACCCGACGGCCTCGATTTGCCGTCCCCATAGTTCGCAGGGATCGCCTTCGCCCACGACGCCGAAAATCTGCAAATGGGCTCATCGCCGACAAGGCGGGCCGCGGCTGTTGTCAGCATCTACCCCAAAGCGGACGTCAACCGTCGATGCCGGCAAACCCGCTCGGTGACCACGGTCGCTATGCCTCTGTTGGTGTCGGCTGCAATCCTAAGGGCTCGCGTGGCGCTGAGCGGGAGGCGATGGCAAGACTCGGAATCGCGCCCCATCGTGTCGAATAGAGGCCGTGCCGAAACCGGCGTCGCTTGCGCCAAGATGTAGGATGGGTAGAGCTCTTGCGAAACCCATCGCCCCCGGCACGCCGATGCAGCGCCCGTGTCATTCTTTAGCTCGATGCCGTTGCGAGGATCAGGTTTGATGGGTTTCGCTTCGCTCTGCCCATCCTACGAACTACGTCAGTGTCAGCACGCCTTAAAGGTGGGACGGCACCCCTGCCGCCATGAATAGCGGCCGTCACAACGGTTGCACTTCCATAGAAAGCCGTTGTTACACTTGATCCTGGTGATGCAGTAGTTCTTGTATGCTGCAGGCGATTGCGCTGAGGTAGAGGCGATACTGAGCGCAAGTGCTCCGACACTCATGGTCGCAACCAGGGCGACGAGAGCAAATGGTTTCGCTATCGTAGTCATGGTCGGTCCCTCCCTGGAGGCATGACAATCCCCGCATCAGAGTCGCCCCACGTTGCGATGATAGCAGAATTCACACGAGCAGGCGCTAAGATTGCTGGGTAATTTCGTCGCAACCTTGGGGTGTCTATAAAGGCTACCGGCATAGCGAGTCCGGCGCGATCTGACGGCCAAAGCGGACATCTGGCGATCCATCTCAATTCACGGCTCACGCCATCGTTTTCACGCTCTCGGCTCTAGCGCTTCGGCCGCACCACCCGCGTCAGCATCGGAAAATGCTTGTTGCCGCCTGCGAATGGCGGGAACTGGACGAAGTCCGCGCGCATGCGCTGGATCACGCCGGAGCCGAGCGCGTGCGCGAGGGCTTGCGGGCTGTCGAACACCAGCTTGTTGCGCTGCATGTGCTCGACGCGCTGCGACGGCAGCCGGTCGATCCAATCGATCCGGGTGTAGATCTCGATCTGGCGAACGTCAGGGAAGGTTCGCATGATCGATGGATGATGCTCCAGATAATGCAGGTTCCAGGCGTTCATGTCCTCGGCCGGGCCGGGATAGTGCACGAGATAGCTGCACGGAGTGGTCGTGCCTGCCGGATGTTCGGCGACCTCGACGGGAAACGCGCGTGTCAGCATGACCTGGTGCGTGACATCCAAGCCGGTGAGGCTCGCCAGTCCGGCCCCCGTCGCGAGACCGGCAAGGATGCCACCGCGATCCATCGCCGCCTCGCAGGCGAACAGGTCGGGAAACCGGAGTTGAAGCGCAAACACCGGGCCGGAGCCATCGGCCTTGTAGGGATGATCGACCGACTGTTCGAGCGGCGTGAACAGCAGGCCCTCGGCCATATCAGGGATCGATCCGACCAGCTCCGCCACGGCGACGACCTCGTCGGGATGAATTCGCCGTTCGCCCGCCGGATCGGCGAATGTCATGAACAGCGAGATCATGCGGGCGCTGCCTCGGCGCCCTCGCCCGCGCTCACATGCGCCATCAGCGCGGCGCGAATGTCATCCGGCCACGGGATCGCATGGTGATCCACCAGCGACGTCGCGGCCAGGATCTGGCGGGCGCGCCAGCGCATGCCGTTCGCGCCGGAGACGACATGCTCCAAATGGAGCGACGATCCGCCGACCCGGCTAATGCGCAATCCGAACGTCAAGAGATCGCCGAACATCGACGGCCGGGAAAAGTCGCAGGACAGATGCACCGTGGGCGTCCCGATTTTCCGGACCGTGATCAGCTCCGGCCATGGAAATCCAATTCTCGCCCAGAAGTCTTCGACGACCCCGTTGAGGATGTTCAGGTAGGACGGGAAGTACCCGATCCCCGAGGGATCGCAGTCTCCGAACCTCAGCTCGCGATCGAACGAGAACGACGTCATCAGATCGCAACGACCGGATGCCTGATGACACCGACGCCGTCGACCCCGGCTTCGACCACGTCACCCGGCCATAGCCACTCCTGGGGAGTCCTGCCGGCGCCGACGCCCTCCGGCGTTCCCGTCGCGATGATGTCGCCCGGCTCCAGCGTCATGCCCGATGAAATGTCCGATATCAGGACCGGAATGTCGAAGATCATGTATTTGGTATTGGAGTCCTGCTTCATGACCCCGTTCTTGGTCAGCCACAGCCGGAGGTCATGTGGGTCGGGAATTTCGTCCGCGGTCACGATGCAGGGGCCGAACGGTGCGTAGGTGTCCATGCCCTTGGAGAAGATCCACTGGCCGGCGCGGCGATTGTCGCGCGCGGAAATGTCGATCATCACCGAATAGCCGAAGACGTGGTCCATCGCCTTGTCGGTCGCGATTCGGGTTGCGGTCTTGCCGATGATGACGGCGAGCTCGACTTCCCAGTCGAGCTGCTGCGTCATCTTCGCATTGTGCTGGATAGCGCCGCCGGGGCCGATCACCGACGTCGGCGGCTTGGAGAAGACGACCGGCTGCTTCGGCAGGTCCTTGTCGGTATCCAGGCTCTTGGCGGACTCCGCCACATGTGCACGGTAGTTCAGCCCGATGCCGAAAATGTTCTTGCGGGGTCGCGGGATGGGCGCCTGTAGCTTCACGTCCTCGAGCGGAACGGCGGAGCCGGCCGGCAAGCGTCCATCGGCATCCTCCAGACGCTCCTTCAGCGCCGGCAGCAGCGTCACGCTGTTGTCGATGAACGACAGCATGTCGCTCGGCCATGCAAAGCCATGCGACGCACCGAGGTGCTCGACGTCCACGACCAATCCGTCAACGAGGACCCCGAGGCGGGCACCACTGGAGCCCAAGGTGTAGGTAACAAGGCGCATGCAGCTTTATCCGGCTCTTTCGGTTGAATTCTGTGCGGGGACGTCAGGCGGCAACTGGCTGATGGCCGGCGTTGTCGCCATAGGCCTCTTCCCGGTAGAAGCCGAGACTCTCGATGACGGGCAGATCGTTGAAGCAGAACAGGCAGGCGTCCTCGCTTCCCGAAGCATTGCCGTGCTCGTGCCAGGCCCAGGAGGGAACGCAGAAGATGTCGCGTTCCTGCCACTCGAAACGCTGGCCGGCGATGATCGAATAACCGCGCCCCTTGGCGACCTGGTAAATGAAGCTGCCGGTGTGCCGATGCGACTTCGTCTTCTCGCCCGGCCGCAGCAGCTGCATGCTCGCGCCGATCGTCTGCATCACGTGTCCGCCGGAGATCGGATTGACGTAGTTCATGAGAATGCCGTCATAGGGCGAACCGTCGGTCGCAGCGGCATATTTGCGCAAGGACTCGTAGGTCGGCTCCCACTCGTATTTGAACATCGGGGAATAGCCCTTCGACCATTTCGAATCCGCCGGCCGAAGCCCGGGATTGCCCCAGGTCTTGGTCATGTCGTCCACGGGATAGCCGGATTCTTCCTGTTGCACCTTGGGATGGACCGCAAAAAAATTCGCCTCCAGCGCGTTGACGAGCGGGATGTCCAAACCGTCCTGCCAGATGCACACCGAGCCGTTGGCTTCGACGCCATGCTCGTGCCAGGTTCCGTTCGGCGTGAGCACGAAATCCCGCGCCCCCAGCGTCATCTTGTGCCCATCGACGATGGTGTAGGCGCCCGAACCTTCCATGATAAAGCGCAGGGCTGAAGCCGAGTGCGCGTGCGCGGTTGCGACCTCGCCGGGATGCATCACCTGCAATCCCGAATAGAGCCAGCCGACCGCCGCCGACACATCGCGGCGGCCGGGATTGTTGAGATAGATCACCCGCCGCCCCGCCTTCTCCGGCGAGACCAGCTCGACCGAGCGCAGCACGTGCTCGCGCAGATCGTTGTAGCGCCAGAGCACGGGAACGGAGGCCGATTGCGGCGCCCACGGCTCGATCTTGTTGGCGACCGTCCACAGCGCGCCGGCTTCGTACTTTTCGAGGTCCTTGTAATAGGCCTTGAGCTCGGGGGTGTCCTCGACATTGGCCCGGCCGATCACGTTCTCGCGCATCCTGTCCTCCAAGTCCTGTCTCGTCGCGCCGCTCTATCGACGCGCCCAACCATTATTCCGATCTCAGCGGGATCGGCGTGAAGCCCTGCCCCGCGTCATCGCCCTCACCGTCTGCGAGGCGCAGCGGCGCCAGAGGACGGCGGTTGACCCGCAAATCGAAAATATCGAACCGGTTGTAGTGCCCGACGATGTCATGCATCTGCTTCGGTTGGATGCAGCGGTCGAGATCGATGTCGGCGTACACGATGCCCTCGTCGTCGATCAGGGGATCGCCGACCACGCGGCCATCGGGTCCGATGATGCCGGAGAACGCGCTCGACTTGCGCTGCAGGCGCGCACGCGCGTCGGGGACGACCGTTTCCATCGCCGTGATGATCTCCTCCGACACGGTCGAGCAGGAGACGATCGTAAAAATCTTGCCCTCAAAGGAATGGGCGATCGCGCGCAACTTGATCGCCTCCGCCATGTCGTAGTCGGGGGGCGCGACCGGAAGCGAGATGTAGCTGGCGACATGCACGAGCTCACCCTGACCCAACAGCGCAAAGCGCGCGAGCGTGTTGGTGTTCTCGCCGCAGGCGAGTCCGCCGAGACGCCCGATCTCGGTATCATAGACGCGCAGGCTCGATCCGTCACCGCCGGTCCAGGTCAGCTTCTCCGCCCAGGTCGGCACCAGCTTGCGGTGCTTGCCAAGCACCGCGCCGTCCGGCCCGATGAAAACCAGGGTATTGTAGATCGCGCCCAGCGACACCGGGCTGCGCTCGTTCACGCCGAGCACGACGTGGCAGCCGGTATCGCGCGCGGCCTTCCTGACGACATCGACCTCCGGACCCGGCACCAGCACCGATGCCTTGGCGAGCTTCTCGAACCATGCGCTGCCCGTGACGGGATCGGTGATCCAGTTCCAGTAGGGATAGCCGGGAACGAACACTTCGGGGAACGCGACGAGCTTCGCGCCATTGGCTGCGGCTTCACGGACCAGTGAAGCTGCCTTGTCGGCTGTCGCGCCCGGGTTGAGATAGACAGGTGAAGCCTGGACGGCGGCGGCTCTAAAGCGAGGCAGCTTCAGCATTGGCCCTACCCTGTCGCTGGCTCATGATCGCCTTGCCGGAGCAGAGGTCCGCAAGCGTGATAGCATGGCGCGGCGTTGACTTGCTTCACATGTAAACGTATGCTATCGCATATTTCTGGAGGGTGCAATGGCTGAACGGTCTTTTGCTCGCGAAGTCGAGTATCTCCGGCTCGGCGATGGCGATACGTTCCGCGGCGAAGGCATCCTCGCCATCACCAAGGCGCTGCTGCAATCCGGCGTCGCCTATGTCGGCGGCTACCAGGGCTCTCCGATCTCGCACCTGATGGACGTGCTCGCCGACGCCAAGGACGTGCTCGACGATCTCGGCGTCGTGTTCCAGAGCTCCGCCAACGAAGCGGCCGCAGCCGCAATGCTGTCGGCCTCGGTGATGTATCCCCTGCGCGGCGCGGTGGCGTGGAAGTCGACGGTCGGCACCAACGTCGCCTCCGACGCGCTCGCCAATCTCGCCTCGGGCGGCGTCACCGGCGGCACCATGATCATCGTCGGCGAGGACTATGGTGAAGGCTCCTCCATCATGCAGGAGCGGACCCATGCCTTTGCGATGAAATCGCAGATGTGGCTGCTCGATCCCCGCCCCGATCATGAATGCATCGTCAATCTGATCGAGAAGGGTTTTGAGCTCTCCGAATTCTCGAACACGCCCGTGATGCTCGAGGTCCGTGTCCGCGCCTGTCACATGCACGGCAGCTTCGCCTGCAAGGACAACGTCAAGCCGGCGCACACCATCAAGGACGCGCTCAACAACCCCAGGCGCGACGTCAACCGCATCGTGCTGCCGCCGGCGGCCTATGAGCATGAGCAGGAGAAGATCAAGACGCGGATGCCCGCCGCGATCGGCTTCATCCGGGACCACAAGCTGAATGAATGGATGGGGCCGAAGCAGGGCAAGGTCGGCATCATCATGCAGGGCGGCATGTACAACAACGTGATCCGCGCGCTGCAATATCTCGGGCTGTCGGATGCCTACGGCAACACGCAGGTTCCGCTCTATGTCATGAACGTCACCTACCCCGTGATCGACACCGAGGTCGCGGAGTTCTGCGTCGACAAGGACGCCGTCCTGATCGTCGAGGAAGGCCAGCCGGAGTATCTGGAGCAGGCGATCAACACCGTGCTGCGGCGCAGGGACATCCAGGCGCGCATCCATGGCAAGGACGTGCTGCCGATGGGCGGCGACTACACCGCGCAGGTTCTGCTCGGCGGCGTCCGGGACTTCCTGGAGAAGACCGAGCCGCGGCTGCTCGGCAACCGGCCGCCGGCGCCCGACGCCGTTCCCGTGCTCAATCACCCCGCGGTTGAGAAGCTGAAGCAGGTTGTGCCGGCACGCCCGCCCGGGCTCTGCACCGGCTGCCCGGAGCGGCCGATCTTCGCCGCCATGAAGCTCGTCGAGGAAGAGCTCGGCCAGCATCATGTCTCGGCCGACATCGGCTGCCATCTGTTCTCGATCCTGCCGCCCTTCAATATCGGCGCGACCACCATGGGCTTCGGCCTTGGCCCGGCCTCGACCTCGGCCTTCAACGTCAAGGCCGACAAACGCTCGATCGCGGTGATGGGCGACGGCGGCTTCTGGCACAACGGACTGACCAGCGGCATCGGCAATGCCGTGTTCAACAAGCACGACGGCGTTTTCGTCATCGTCGACAATTTCTACACGTCGGCGACCGGCGGTCAGGACATCCTGTCGTCGCGCGCCACCAACAAGCGGCGAGACACCAACAATTCGATCGTCAAGGCCGTGAAGGGCATCGGCGGCCAGTGGGTGCGCCAGCTCGACCGCACCTATGACGTCGGCAAGATGCGCGACACGCTGAAGGAAGCGCTGACGACCAAGGAGGAAGGCCCCAAGGTCATCGTCGCCTCCTCCGAATGCATGCTGAACAAGCAGCGCCGCGTGAAGCCGCAGATCAACAAGGCCATCAAGGACGGAGTGCGCACCGTCAAGGAGCGCTTCGGTGTCGACGAGGACGTCTGCACCGGCGACCATGCCTGCATCCGGCTCTCGGGCTGCCCGTCGCTTTCGGTGAAGCAGCTGGACGACCCCTTGCGCGACGACCCCGTTGCGGCGATCGACAATTCCTGCGTCGGCTGCGGCAATTGCGGCGAGGTCTCCGAGGCCGCCGTGCTCTGCCCCTCGTTCTATCGCGCGGACGTCATTCACAATCCGACCGGCTGGGACAGGTTCAAATCCAAGGTCGCGATGGCCGTGATCGGCTGGTTGCAACGGCGGCGTGATCGCCGGCGTCCGGCGCTCGAGGCGTTGGCATGAGAGACGAGACGGTCCGGCTGGCCCTCCCCGCCGCCGGTGAGGCGACCGAGCGGCCGATCTCGATCGCGATCGTCGCGATGGGCGGCCAGGGCGGCGGCGTCCTGACCGACTGGATCGTGCAGCTTGCCGAGAACCATGGCTGGGTCGCGCAATCGACCTCGGTGCCCGGCGTCGCCCAGCGCACCGGCGCCACGATCTATTATATCGAGGCGATGCCGCCGCTCGACGGCCGCAAGCCGATCCTGTCGTTGATGCCGACGCCCGGCGACGTCGACGTGGTGATGGCGGCGGAGTTCATGGAGGCCGGCCGGTCGATCCTGCGCGGCCTCGTGACGCCGGATCGCACCACGTTGATCGCATCCAACCACCGGTCGTTTGCGATCGGCGAGAAGATCGCACCGGGCAACGGCATCGCCGACGGCGGCGCCGTCACCGGCGCCATCGGGGTTGCCGCCAAGACCGAGATCATCTTCGATCTGAACGCGCTGGCGATCGCGCATGGCAGCGTCATCTCGGCCGCGATGTTCGGTGCGCTCGCGGCGGCCGCTGTGCTGCCGTTCAGCCGCGACAGCTATCTCGACGTGATCCGCGCAGGTGGGAAAGGCGCCAAGGCTAGCGTGGAGACGTTTGGAGCCGCGTTTGACCGGGTCAAGACCGGCTCACCCGAGGTCACAGCGCCGGCGCCATCAAAGCAGGCCGATCACGTCCCCTCTCCCGCAACGCCCGATCCAGATCTTGCCGGGCTCATCGCAAGACTGAAGCAGGAGCTGCCCGAGCCTGCGCTCACCATGGCCCGCGCTGGCTTGAGGAAGGTCGTCGACTTCCAGGACGTCGCCTATGGCGCCGAATATCTCGACATTCTCAAGACGTTGCACGCCGCCGACCGAAACGCCGGCGGTGGTGCGCGCGCCTATGCCTTCACGGAGACCGCGGCAAAGTACCTCGCCAACGCCATGACCTATGACGACGTCATCCGCGTGGCCGACCTGAAGACGCGCGCCGGTCGCCGCGCGCGCATCGAGAGCGAGCTCGAGATGTCGCAGGGACAGGTGCTCCAGACCACCGAGTTCATGCATCCGCGCATGGAGGAGGTCATGGGCGTGCTGCCCGCGGGCTTCAGCCGCTGGCTCGGCGCGCGGCCACGCCTGCTCGGCTGGCTCGATCGCCGCGTCAACCGGGGACGCCGGGTGCGGACCTACTCGCTGCCCTGGTTCCTGACGCTCTATGTCGTGGCCGGACTACGCGGCCTGCGACGCCGCTCGCTGCGTCACGCGGTCGAGACCGCGCATCGGGACGGATGGCTCAAGGCGGCAACCGATGCGGTCGCAACCAACTACCAGCTCGGTGTCGAGATCCTGCAATGCCAACGCCTCGTGAAAGGCTATTCCGATACCCACAGCCGCGGGCTGTCGAAATTCGACAAGACGCTGGCGGCGATCAAGCTGGTCGAACGACGCGAGGATGCCGCCGATTGGGCGCGCCGCCTGCGGGAGGCCGCGCTGAAGGACAGCGCCGGCAAGGAGCTCGACGGCGTGATCCAGACCATCAAGACTTTTGCATGATTCCATCGGAGGGGGACGCGGGAGTGGATTGCCGTTCGACCCCCAAGACGTCAGGATCAGGCGACTTGACTACGATTCTCAAATTGTTAATCGGAGCGAAAGACCCGCGATAATCCCTCCAATCGACGAGACATCTGTACTCGATGGTCATGCAATGCCGGCAGCACTCAAAGAGAACATTGTTCCCGTCCCTGGGCAGATCGAAACCCGGCTCTGGCTTCAATTGCTGTCGCTGCATGGCGAGCTGTTCGCGTCGCTGAATTCGATGCTGAACGCCGAGTTCGGCCTGTCGCTCGCAAAATTCGACGTGCTGGCCCAGCTCGATCGCTACAGCGATGGCCTCGCGCTCGGGCAGTTGTCGCAAAATCTGAAAGTCACCGGCGGCAACGTCTCGGGGCTGGTGCAGCGCCTTCTCGCCGACGACCTCATCAGCAGGGAAATGTCGAGCGAGGACCGGCGGTCCTTCATCGTGCGCCTGACGCCGAAGGGCGAGGCGCTGTTCAGGAAAGCGGCCGACGTTCACAAGAAGCATCTCGGCAAACGGCTCGAGAATGTTTCGGCCCGGGAGCTGGACGGTGCGTTGTCCGTACTGAAATCCCTTTCTTCAAAACTTCATACCGAGAGCAAGAAGCAAAGTCGCAAGAGATAATGGCCAGAGAATCCAAGAGCAGATGGAAGTCGGGTCCGCCGAGGACGCGGGACCAGCTGCAAACCTACATCCCGTATCTGTTCAACCGGCTCGCCAATCGCTGGAATCTCGATCAGAACCGCGACTTGAGCGACCACGGCATCAACAATGTCGTGTTCCGGACGCTGTCGGTCCTGTTCATCTACAAGACCCTCACTGTCAACGAGGTCGCCGTTCTCGCGGTGACCGAGCAGTCGACGGCGAGCCGCATGGTCGAGTCCATGGTGTCATCGGGCCTCGTCAAGCGCGAGATCGCGGAGGAAGACCAGCGCCGCCGCGTCGTGGGTCTGACCCCGGACGGCGAGGCGCTGCTGCGCAAGATCTGGCCGATCATGGCGAGCAACTACGACAAGCTGATCGAAGGCATCGAGCCCGACGACATCGAGGTCTGCGCGCGCGTGCTGGCCAAGATGGTCGAGAACATCCGCCAGAACCAGATCTGATCTTGTTTATTGGAGCATGATCTTTTCGGAAAACCGCTTCACACTTTGCGCTAACGCGGCCCTCCGGGTCGGATCATGCTCTACGGGCCAAGGCCGACGAGGCTGGTGCCGCCGCAGACATAGAGCACCTGGCCGGTGACGAAGTCCGAGCGCTCGTCGAGGAAGAAACTGATCGCGTGCGCGACATCATCGCGTGAGCCGAGCCGCCCGACCGGCACGTTGCGCGCCATCCGCTCCTGCTGCTCGGAGCCCTTGGGAATGATGCCCCAGAAATTGTCGGTCAGGATCGGCCCTGGCGCCACGACATTCACGGTGATGCCGCTCGCGGCGAGCTCCAGCGCCCAGGTGCGCGCCATGCCGTGCACGCCGGCCTTGGTCGCCGAATAGGCCGACCGCGTCGCCGCGCCCATTGCGGCGCGCGAGCTGACGAACACGATGCGCCCGAAGCGGCGCGCACGCATCCCCTCCAGCGCCGCCTGGGTCAGCAGCATCGGCGCGCCCAGGTGCAGCTGCGCCAGCATCAAAATGTCTTCCGGCTTCGCATCGGGCAGCAGGTTCGGCAGGATCACGCCGGCATTGTGCACGAGGCGATCGACGGCGTGATCGCGGCAGATCTCCTGCGCGATCGCGCGCGTCTCCTCGATACTGGAGAGATCAGCGCGATAGGCCGCGAGCAGATCATGCGTCCAGTCCGGCTTCTCCAGCCCGACCGAGACCACGCGCTGCCCGCTCTCGACGAGCTTTTTCGCCAGCGTCTCGCCGATCCCCGAATTGCCGCCGGTGATGAGTGTGGTGCGGATCTCGCTCATGATCAAATCTGCCGCCGCTTGAGGTCGCGAAGGTCGAAGAACGCACCGTCAGACATCAGCCTGGCGACGAAATCCCTCAGGCCGCCGCGCTGGATCTTCTCGGTCGCGGTCAACGGCAGGCTGTCGACGAAACAGATCCAGCCCGGCGCCTTGTAATAGGCCATCTGCTCCAGGCTCCAGCGCACGATCTCCTCGGCGAGCGCGCGGTCGGCACCGGCCTCCTCGGCGATGATGACCGCCGCAACCTCGTCGCCGCGCACCTGATCGGGCGTCGCGGCAACCGCGGCCTGCCGGATTGCGGGATGGCGGTTGAGGACGGACTCGACCTCGACCGCGGCAATGTTCTCGCCGGAACGGCGGATCACGTTCTTCTTGCGGTCGACGAAATGGAGGTCGTCGTCCGCATCGCGCGATACGATATCGCCGGTGTGCAACCACCCGCCGTCCCACGCCTCGGCGGTGGCGGCCTCGTTCTTCAGGTACTCGCGGAAGAACCCGTAACGCGGGTCCGCGCCTGCCCGCCGCACGAGGAGCTCGCCCGGCGTCCCGACCGGCGCGTCGTTGCCGCTGTCGTCGACGATACGAACGTCGACCTCGGGGGCCGGACGTCCGAAACAGCTCGTGCCGATCTTGCGCGGCTCGACATTGGCGGCGATGACGCCGCCGCTTCCCGTCTCGGTCATCGCCCAGGCCTCCAGCAGCGGAAAGCCGAAGCGCTCCTCGAACGGCGCATGCAGGAGCTTGTCGACGCCGGCGCCGAAGCCGAAGCGCACGGTGTGCGCGCGGTCCTGCTCCGATTGCGGTGCACTCATCAGCATCGAGGGCATCACGCCGAGATAATGCAGACAGGTCGCGCGGCTGTCGCGCACGGACGCCCACCAGGTACGCGGATGAAAGCGATCGAGCATGGTGAGGCTGCCGCCGACCGACAGCATCGCCATCAGCGACACCGCCATCGCGTTCATGTGAAACAGCGGCAGCGGCGTGATCATGCGCTCAAAGTCGGGCTTGAGATCGATCAGCCCGCCGACATCGCGATACCAGTTTCCGGAATGCAGGAAATATGTGTTGGTGAGCACGCAGCCCTTGGGCTGTCCCGTGGTTCCAGACGTATAGAGCAGCGCGCATTCGCTCGCCTCGCTTCCGTCGGTCGAAGGCCGCGCACCTCCGAAGGGTACGGGAACGTCGTCCTGATCAGTCACGACCGGGATCGGCCGGCCGGCCTGGCGCGCCGCGGTCTCGACCTCGTCGCGCCGCTCGGCGAGGACGAACGCTGCATTCATCTCGGAATGCGCAATGATGTACTCGAGCTCGCTGATCCGCAAATCGGGATTGATCGGCACGACGGAGACGCCGAGCCCGTTCAGCGCGAACCACAGCTCGACGAACACCGGCCGGTTCTGGAGCAGCAGCCCGACCCGGTGGCCTTCGCCATAGCCCCGGCTTAAAGTCGAGCGCCAGCGCTCGACCCGGTCGAGCATGGCGCGGTAGGAAATCTCGCCTGCCGCGATGCCATAGATATCGGCGGTCTCCGGCAGCACGTTGAGGAAGCCTGCCTCCTCCCGGCGAAGGGCGGTCTCGCGAAAGCGGGCGTAGACTGTGGTCGCAGCGGTCAAGGCGTACTCACATGAAAAGCTGGATGTTGCCGAACGGCGCGTCGAAATTGACGAGATCGACCCGCTTGAGCTTGATCTTCAGAGCATCGCCGACCTCTACGAATTCGTGCGACGCCCATCCCGAATAGCGCTCCAGCAGATCACCACGGGTCTCGGTATAGATATAGGACGTCCGCGCCTTGTAGACGCCCGCAGCCGGGTCGCACGCCACGATCCGCGGTGCCTGGAGAAGATGATGGCAACGGCTCTTCGGCTTCTGGCTGAAGGTCCGCTCGCCGGCGAGCCGCTCGACCCGCACCTTCAGGAGCAGCAGATCCTCGTACATCAACGAGGGCTGGAGCACCGGATCCTGCTGCTGCCATTCGAGCGGCATCCAGTAGCGCCCTTCGGGGTGAAACAGATCGAGCCAGGCCTGCCATTGCATCGTGTCGAGCAGCTCGGCTTCCAGATAGATCAAGTCCGTGATGGCCTTCTCGTCGATCATTCCGCGGCCTCGACACGCTTGTCCATGTCCATGGTCATGAATTTCGACCAGGCGTGGAACTGGTTTCGCATCTGTCGCTCGGACGTGCCGTTGATCACGGCCGTGACGTCCTGCTCTTCATGGTTCTCGTAAAGGCGCCGCAGATTGACCCATTGATTGCCGTTGGACTTCAGTCCTTCCTGCGCCCGCTCGTACATTTCGAGATCATCGTGTCCGACGATCGAGGTCGGCGCATTGATGAAGCGGTTGTACATCAGCGCCCGCTCATAGAGCTTGTCCGGCGCGCCGACCAGGCGATAGACCCAGCTCTCGACCAGCGTCCTGTCGACCGCGATCGGGATGAAATTGCGCAGGATCTGCACGGCGCCCTTGACCATGATGTTCGGGAAATACACGGTGTTGTGCCTGACCTCGCCGAGGATCTCGTGCGCCCGCTCCTCGCCATAGGCCGCGACCATCTGGCCGAGATAGCCTTCGATGTCCGAATAGTTGGAATGGATGGAGTTGGCGACGCCGGTATGGCCATGGCCGTTCGGCCAGATCCTGATGCCGCTCTGCTCGTAGAACTCGTACGGGCTCATGAAGGGACCATAGAGCTGCACCGCCATCGGCGTCTCCGTGGAATCGCCCTGCTCGCGCTTCCAGACCTTGACCGCGGTGCCGGCCGAGCTCTCATGCGCCACCATCGGATGGCAGGTGTCGGTCTGGTTCTCGACCAGCATCTTCCAATTGCAGGTGTGCATGTAGCGGATCGGCGTCGCCTGGACTGCGAGCTTCCCCTCCGGCGAGCGGTCGACCATGTTGTCGATGGTCGAAAGGCTCTCGCCGAAATAATCCTCGAAGGACACGCCGTCATCGCTCAGGCGGGCGAAGATGAAATCGCGATAGATCACGACGTTCCTGACCTTCGACAATCCCTCATTCGCTTGCGTGTCGCCAAAGCCGGTGCCCTCGTAGCCCTTTTTCAGAGGGATCGCGAGCAGCGAGCCGTCGGTCTTGAACGACCAGGCGTGATAGGGGCAGCGGAAGAACTTTCCGGTGTTGCCGCAGGGCTCGGAGGCGATCTTCACGCCCTTGTGCGGACAGCGGTTGTAAGAGACGTGGATGGAGCCGTCGGTGTGGCGGCTCGCCAGCACCGGCTGACGGCCGATATTGGCGGTGATGAAATCGCCGGGCTTTCCCAACTGGCTCGCGTGCCCGACATAGATCCAGCTGTTCGGGAACAGGTGCTCCATCTCGAGCTCGAAGATCTCGGGGTCGACATAGACGTCGCGGTGCACCTCGGCCTCGCGCACCAGCGCCGCGATCGCGTCGGCATTCTGTCCGTATTTCGCCATGACGTCCCTCGCCTCCCCTAGAGATCCAGCACCAAACGTTCCGACTTCGCGCGTGACACGCAGATCTGCATGACCTTGTTGGACGCCCTCTCGTCGTCGCTGAGGATGATGTCGCGATGGTCGGGTACCCCTTCGATCACGCCGCACTGGCAGATGCCGCAATCGCCGCGCTGGCAGTCGTAGAGCACGTCGAGACCAGCGGCCTCCAGCGCCTGGATGATGGTCTGACCGGCCGCGACGCTGACGACCTGCCCGGTCGATTTGAGCTCGACCTCGAACGGCAAGTCGGCCGAGGACGATTGCTCGGCCTTGAAGAGCTCGTAGTGGATGCGGTCTGCCGGAATGTCCCTGCCGAGCGCAGCCGCCTTCACCGCTTCAATCATGCCGGCCGGACCGCAGGCGTAAATGTGGGCGTTTGCGGCGGCATCGCCGAGCGCCGCTGCAATGTCCAGGCGGGACTCGTCGCTGTCGTAGTGGATGGACAGGCCCTTGGCGCATATCTCCTGCAGGTGCGGCAGGAACGCGAGCAGGCCTTGCGTGCGGCCCGCATAGTGCAAGCGATACGGGCTTCCTCTGGCCGCGAGATTCGCCGCCATCGACAGGATCGGCGTGACACCGATGCCGCCGGCGAACAGCAGCGCGGGCGCCGCTCCCTCATGCAGATGAAAATTGTTGACCGGCGCCGTTGCCTTCACGACATCGCCAATCTTCAGCGCGTGCATG
This sequence comes from Bradyrhizobium sp. LA6.1, assembly GCF_040547805.1. Classification (NCBI taxonomy): domain Bacteria; kingdom Pseudomonadati; phylum Pseudomonadota; class Alphaproteobacteria; order Hyphomicrobiales; family Nitrobacteraceae; genus Bradyrhizobium; species Bradyrhizobium sp. LA6.1. The sequence goes on from NZ_JBEPQK010000006.1 coordinate 489,938, forward strand.
AACTGCGAGCCGCCGGTCGAAGCCTCCTCGCGCAGCACCCCAAGCGCCAGCATACCTTCGGGAAGGCCCGGCAAAGCCATCAGCGAGTACGGCCGGTCGCCTCCATTCGGGAGCGCCACGCGGATATGGGCGCCCGCCTGCCATCGCGGCGCGACACCGTCCTCCACGCCAAACACAAGGCTCCGTATGAACGGCGTCTCCGCGGCATACGATCTGACCTTGAGCTTGAGCGGATGCGTGTCCATTCAGGCATCTCACGAATTATATGAATTTGCATATTTTTAGACATGTAATAATTAGCTGTCAATCGCCGGCGCGGGCTCAGGCTCGGATTGCAGTCCGAGGCACGTCTCGTTGGTGCAGGACGGTTGGCACGGCCCCTCCGAGGTTGCCCACGCCTCAGCGGATGACGGATCACTCCGAACAACGACCGGCCGCGCGTTCAATAGACTTTGCCGCCCGTGCACACACCGCCTTTGAGCGCCCGCCCCGATCCATCATGGGCCGTGGGAAGACTTCAACTCAAGCCATTCATTTTGCTGAGGTATTTTATCGTCGACGTTCCGCTGACGCCGCGTTCGGTGCCCTGGTAACCGCGAAAGAAGACAGCAATCGCGCTGCAAGCACAGCAATCGCTCTGGAGCGGGGCAGCATCCACGCGGCTAACGGTTGAGGATAGCAAATCCAAGACAAGCCATGTCCCTGTTCCCGAGCGGCACCGCCACACCGGCCTCCATTGTCGAGGCTCAGAAGGCCGTTCTGGGCAATCCACCAAAGGCACGCGCGAGCTTTGCCAAGGGCCGCTGCGTCCGGGGGACCTACATCCCTTCGGATCGGGCCGACGAGGTCACGAAGTCGCGGAGCTTCACAACACCATCGCGCGTGCTGGCGCGCTTCTCGGTGGACGGCGGTCCCCGCGAATCCGAGACCACGGATCTCACGCTGCGCGGCTTCAGCTTCAGGCTCGGCAACGACGAGCACCGCTCCGACATCCTCACACAGAGCGCTCCGGTTCATTATGCGAGGACGCTCGATCAAATGCTGGCATTCCTCACCTCGCGCATGCCTGGTCGCGACGGAAGGCCGGACCTGGAGAAGATCAAGGCCTTCTCCACCGCCAATTGTGTTTCGGCATGGAATAAGGACCCCGTTTTCGGGGTGATCGGCATCCAATCGGGACCCCGAGATAAGGGTCCACAGTGGCTTCCATCGAGTCA
>NZ_JBEPQK010000007.1:0-409844 GCF_040547805.1 Bradyrhizobium sp. LA6.1
GAGGGGCAGCAGCGGACCCCCTGCACCAACCCCACCCGCCACCCGCGGTGGGGTGAAAGTGCTTCCCAGCATGCAGTGCCCGAGTGGAGAGATCACCCCACCCCGCTCGCGCTTCGCGCGATCGACCCTCCCCCTCCAGGGGAGGGTGGCAACGCTCTACCACGCGTAGCGCACGACGCCCTTGCCGGCGTAAGAGCGGGTGACGTTCGAGAACTCGCCCTCGAAGGTCGCCGACGCAGACCAGCCGTTCATCCAGTTCATCTGCACCGCCGCCGTGGTCAGCGCGGAATCGCGCGCCAGCGCTGCACCGTTCACAACGAAGGCCGATCCCGGCAGGGTCTGGAATACCGCGCCGACGCTGCGATCCGGATTGTAATCATGCGCCCAGGCGACGCGGCCGCGCAGGGTCATCAGGCCACCGGCCGCGGCGAATGATTTGTCGGCGCGCAGGCCGAGCTCGGTGCGGGTGCTGGTGACGTCCTTGGCGGCATAGTTGAGTGCGAAGGTGCTGTTGCCGACCACCGCGAACTCCGAATAGTTCGGAAGGCTGAACATGGTGGCCTGGGCCGCCGCATAGGGCGTGAGGCCGATCCACTGCGTAGCGTAGCGGTAACCGCCCTCGACACGGCCCGAGAGCGCATTAGCGTTGAACTGCGCCCGCAGCTGATCGACGCCGGCGGCCGTGACGATGCGGTTGGTCGTGACGTCCTGCCAGCCATAGGCCAGCGCAGCGGTGATGTAGGCAGGTCCTGCCGTGTGACGAACGAAGGCGCCGGCCTGGAACAGGTCGGAGCGGCCCCAGCCGAGCCCGTTGACGTTGAAGCCGGTCCCACCGCCGGCGAGCGCAAAGCCGGCGATCGTCGATGGCGAGAAGCGATAGTCGAGGCCGACGGCGGTGCCATAGACGCTGCTGGTGGTGGTGTTCGAACCGAGCGCGACATTGCCGTCGGTGGTCTGCGAGCCACCATAGCCGGCCGCCCACACATCCCAGCGCTGCTCGAAGGTTGCGGCCGGTGCCTTGCGGTAGATCGAGGCGAAGGCGTCACGCGCGTTCTTGTCACGCCCGCCCTTGCCGGTCGCCGCATAGGCATTCGCGCTTGGCTCGTCAGCATAGGGCGTCGCACCTGATGTGCCGCTGCGTCCCGAGCCGAACACATCGGTCAAGAGGCCAAGGAACAGGTTCATCGCATTGAAGGTCGTCTGCTGCGAACCCGTTGCCGGTTCGCCGGAGGCCTGGGTCAGGCCGTTGGGGCCGAGGCCCGCGAATTCGGCTTGAAGGAAGCCATTGGCGTTGAAGAAATTCTGAAGCGTCGTGGCGACGTTCTGCTGGTTGATGTTGAGCGCGTATTTCGCGCCATAGTTCAGCGTGAAATCGAGGAACACTTCGTTTGACCCGACCGTCGTGGTGCCGACTAGGCCACCCGGCGCGGCAACGCCGGCGAAATTACCGGTGGCGCTGCCGAAAAACTGCATGATCGAGTAGTGCTGCATTATCTTGCTGCCGGGAAACAGCGCGACACCCACGGTCCCGTCCAGCGTGACGTTGCCGCTGACGAGCGCATGGCTCGTGCTGAATCCACTACCGGCCTGCACAACATAGACCGAGCCGGGCTGCAAGGTGAGATCACCCTGGACCTGCATGCTTGAGCCCGGGCCGCCGTCGCCGGGCGCGTAGATACCGCCGTTGGCGATAAACGTGTTGCCGACGATGCCGGCGCCGAACAACGCACCACCCGCGTTCACGGTGGTCAGGCTCGATTGCGAGATATCACCATCGACGCGCAGGATGCCGCCATTGACGGTCGTCGTGCCGGTGTAAGTGTTTGTGCCGGAGAGGATCAGCGTTCCGCTGCCGACCTTTTCCAGCGAGCCGGAGCCGATGAAACCACACCCGCAGGGATCGTAGTCGCCGATGACGCCATCGACCAGCGCGGAGCGGTTATTGCTGCCGACGACGAGCGTGTTGCCGCCACCGATATAGTAGGTGCCATTGCCTTCGATCGAACCGGCCGTGATGCGGCCGTCGCCGTTCGGGCCGAGGCTGATCCCGAAATCGACGACGCCTGTGCCGGTGGTGATGAAGCGCGCATTGCCGCCGGTGGAATTATCGAAGAACTCGGTCTTGCCACCGTCCTTGGTGATGATCGTGGCGTTGCCGGCCGTCGTGAACGCACCGAAATTGGTCAGGCCATCGGCCTCGTTGATAATGGTTGCATTGCCGGCGGTCGCAGTATCGGACCCGGACAGCGTACCAAACACGGTCCCGCTGAAATCCTTGTTCACGATGGTCGCGGAGCCCGCCGAGGATTGATCGAGGAATGCGGTGCCGCCGCCATTCTGGTTGGTGATGTTGGCCGTGCCCGCATTGGTCCGGCCAAAGAAGCCGGTCAAGCCGCCGTCATTGATGATGGTCGCCCGGCCGGCCGTGGCGGTGTCGGTGCCGCCCCCGAGCGGATCACCGAAGTACAGCTGGCCGTTATTGGTGATCACCATAGAGCTGGCGGAGGTCGCGTTGAGGAACATCGTCGTGCCGGAGATAGCGTTCAGGAGCGATGTAATTCCCGACGTATCGGCATTGACAATATTGAAGAGGCCCTCGTTGTTGACGGCGCCAATGATGCTCGCGGTGTGGGTGGCGTCACCGAGTTGCAGCGCTGCGCACGAACAGATGAAAGTGTCGCCGGTATAGGTGTTGGCACCGAGCAGTGCCAGGATGCCGGGTCCCTGCACGGAGATGCCACCACTGCCGGTGATGCGCGAGGCGATCACGGCCGATGGGTCTGTCGTGCCGGTGACATCGTTGGTGAAGAACGTCGTCCCCCCGGAGGCTAGCCTGAGATCGCCGCCCTGAATGGTGTAGACAGAACCGTCGCCGGTGAGGTCGAAGCCCACGAGGCTGGTGAGCTGCACGCCGCCTGGCGTAACCGTCACCGTGCCACCGCTTGCCGGCGTCGAGACTCCCGAGTAGCCGAACACCGTGCCGACTGACGAGGGATCGTAAGCAGTGCTGGTCGAACCGAAGACGTCCGTCCAATTCGTGGTGGTGGTGTCCCAGACGCCGCCTCCGCCGTTGACGGCGCCGTTCGGCGTGGTCTGCGACCCGTTGAAGATTTGCTGCGCTGCTGCGGGGCTCGCCGCCGCCGCCGCGCTCAAGGCGAGGCCGATCCAGAATGCCGCGCGAACAGCGGTGGCACGACGCGAGCAACCCCGCCCGCTCGATGGCAACCAAGCCCCCACGCTCTTCCCCTCACCCGCGGCGCTCCCCAGCGGCGCCGCGAGGAACTTAGGCCATGAGGCTGGCCGGTAGAACTACGGTTCCTCGAGAATCAGCCAACGGGACCGCAACTTGAGCAGATTCAACAACTCATGTTGCAACCGAGCCACGGTTTTGCCGGGCTCAATTCCTACCCCGTGCATGCGCCCATGCGTCAGAATGTCCGTTCTATGTACAGCTGTTCACATCTTGGCTGATCATCCAGGGCCGCGCCCCGTGCCCCCATTCCTCGGTGCATTCGCATGAATGGCAAGCGCGCCGTCCGCAATAGCTCAGTAATTGCTCGCCGCCGACCCATTCGGGATGCCGTCGATCGGACATTCCTCCGTCCCCGGCGTCGAACGGGTCATCGCCTCGACCATGTCCCGCGTCCCTTCCGGGTCGGCGATCCAGTTCTTGTAGAAATCATAGGGGCAGGCCGCGACGCCGCGCGGGCTTTCGCCGGAATTGATCATGCCGGTGTAGCCGCGGTGGACCAGCTTGTAGAGATGGTTCTGCGACTGGCCGTTGCGGCGCGCATCGCGGATCAGATGTTTCGACAGCTGGGCATATTGGATGCCGTAGTCCTCCTCGCCGCACTCGCCGAGCGTGCGGCCGTCGAAGCCGATGATCGCGGAGTGACCGAAGTAGGAATAGACGCCGTCGAAGCCGGCGGCGTTGGCTACGGCGACATAGACGTTGTTGGCCCACGCCATCGCCTTGGAGATCATGACCTGCTGCTCCTTGGCCGGATACATGTAGCCCTGGCAGCGCACGATCAATTCGGCACCCTTCATGGCGCAGTCGCGCCAGATCTCCGGAAAGTTGCCGTCGTCGCAGATGATCAGGCTGACCTTCATCCCTTTCGGGCCGTCGGAGACATAGGTGCAATTGCCGGGATACCAGCCCTCGATCGGCACCCATGGCATGATCTTGCGGTACTTCTGGACGATCTCACCCTTGTCGTTCATCAGGATCAGGGTGTTGTAGGGCGCCTTGTGCGGATGCTCCTCGTGGCGTTCACCGGTCAGCGAGAACACGCCCCAGACCTTCGCCTTGCGGCAGGCCTCCGCGAAGATCGCGGTCTCTTCACCTGGCACCGCCGAGGCCGTCTCGTACATCTCCTTGGAGTCGTACATGATGCCCTGGGTCGAGTATTCCGGGAAGATCACGAGATCCATGCCGGGCAGGCCCGCCTTCATGCCCACCAGCATGTCGGCGATCTTGCGGGCGTTGTCGAGCACCTCGGCCTTGGTGTGCAGGCGGGGCATCTTGTAGTTGACCACCGCGACGCCGACGGTGTCGTTGCTGCTGGAAATGTCACCGTGAAGCATGTTGAGCGCTCCTGCCTTTTATTTGTTTGAGGTTGCCGTCGATCGAGCGACCGAGTTAGTGGCTGATCATCCAGGGCCGCGCGGTCGGAAAGCCCTTGGCGCCGCTCCCGGTTTTGGTCATCAGCCGCGCTGGCTTCTTTCTGTCCGACGAGCTCTTGTCTTTCACGGTCTTGCCCGACGAACAGCAACCGCAGCCGGGACCGTGCGAGGCCTTGTATTGCGCGAGCGTCTGCGGCGCATGCGTGCTGCGCTCGTTGACGGCGTGCGCCTTGCGCTTCTCCGCCGGCATGCAGAAGAAATTCGGCGCGGTCAGGATCACCCGCGGCGCCATCGTCTCGCAGTGCGGACAGTTTTGCGGATCGTCGCATTCCGCCATCGGGCGCAGGTCCTTGAACGGCCCGCAATCGTCACAGAGATATTCATAGACCGGCATCGCATCATCCCTACGCTGTTGCCTGTGAGAGAATTCCCGCGGCGGATGCGGGGCGGCAAAGTCGCGCCGTCCCGCATCCCGTCGCGCAGGGAGACTATTTGTCCGGCGAGATCGGCATCTGGATATCGCCAGTGATGTGCTTGATCGGTCCTGCCGCCGAGGGCATGACGTCGAAGTCGAAGATCTCCGTCGGCAACCACAGCGTGGCGCAGGCGTTGGGCACGTCGACCACGCCGGAGATGTGGCCCTGGCACGGCGCGGTGCCGAGGATCGAATAGGCCTGGGCGCCGGAGTAACCGAACTTCTTCAGATATTCGATCGCGTTGAGGCAGGCCTGTCGATAGGCGATGTGGACGTCGAGATAGTGCTGCTTGCCCTGCTCGTCGACCGAGATGCCCTCGAAGATCAGATAGTCCTTGTAGTTCGGCGTGATCGGCGACGGCTTGAAGATCGGGTTCTTGATGCCGTATTTCGCCATGCCGTCCTTGATCACCTCGACCTTCAGATGCAGCCAGCCGGCCATCTCGATCGCGCCGCAGAACGTGATCTCGCCATCGCCCTGGCTGAAGTGCAGATCGCCCATCGATAGACCGGCGCCGGGCACGTAGACCGGGAAGTAGATCTTCGAGCCGCGCGAGAGATCCTTGATGTCGCAATTGCCGCCATGCTCGCGCGGCGGAACGGTGCGCGCGCCTTCCGCGCCGATCTTGTCCTTGACGTCACCCTTGGCGCGGCCGCCATGGGCGGTCGGCGCGAATGGTGGATTGGCGAGGCCGGGCACGCGGGTCGGGTTGGTCGAGATCAGCTCGGCCTCGCGCTTGTTCCACATGTCCAGCATCTTCGGATCGGGCAGACAGCCGATCAGGCCGGGATGGATCAGGCCGGCGAAGTTCACGCCGGGGACGTGACGCGACGAGGTGTAGAGACCCTTGATGTCCCAGATCGACTTCTGCGCCAGCGGGAAATGGTCGGTCAGGAAGCCGCCGCCGTTCTGCTTGGAGAAGAAGCCGTTGAAGCCCCAAAGGCTTTCCTTCATCGGGCCGACGTCGAGCAGGTCGACGACGAGGAGATCACCGGGCTCGGCGCCCTTGACGCCGATCGGGCCGGACAGGAAGTGCACGATCGAGAGATCGATGTCGCGCACATCGTCGGCGGAATCGTTATTCTTGATGAAGCCGCCGGTCCAGTCATAGGTCTCGATGATGAAGTCGTCGCCGGGATTGACCCAGGCCACGATCGGGATGTCGGGGTGCCAGCGGTTGTGCACCATGTCATTATCGTAAGCCGATTTGGTGAGATCGACCTTGATCAGTGTCTCTGGCATCGAGATGCTCCCCTTTCTACACGGTTGGTTAGACAGACAGATATTTCGAGACCTGCGCGGCATCGACGGCGTCGCGCGGATCGTCGCGCACGATCTCGCCGTTCTCGATCACCAGCACGCGGTCGGCGATGTCGAGCGCGAAGCTCAGGACCTGCTCCGACACCACGATCGAGAGCCCCTTTTCGTCGCGGATGCGCTTCAAGGTGCGCGCCATCTCCTTGATGATCGACGGCTGGATGCCTTCGGTCGGTTCGTCCAGCAGCAACACTTTCGGCTTGGTTGCGAGCGCACGCGCAATCGCGAGCTGCTGCTGCTGTCCGCCGGAGAGATTGCCGCCGCGGCGGCCTCTCATCTCCAGCAGCACCGGAAACAATTCGTAGATGTCGGCCGGCACTTCGGTCCCGCCGGAGACGACGAGGCCGGTCTCGATGTTCTCCTTCACCGTCATGGTCGAGAAGATCATGCGGCCCTGCGGCACATAAGCGAGGCCCTTGGCGACGCGCTCGTAGCTCGGCAGGCCGCCGAGCTCGGCACCGTCCATGGTCACCGAGCCGCTTTTGGCGGGGAGAATGCCCATCAGCGATTTCATCAGCGTGGTCTTGCCCATGCCGTTGCGGCCCATGATCGCAACGATCTCGTTGGGCGCGACCTTGACGTTGAGCCCGTGCAGCACCTCGCTCTGGCCGTAGGCGACGTGAAGATCGGAAATAGCCAGCATCGTCGCGACTCCTTAATGGCCCAGATAGACTTCGACGACCTTGGGGTCGTTCTTCACCTTTTCCATGGTGCCCTCGGAGAGGATCTGCCCCTGGTGAAGCACGGTGACCTTGTGCGCGATGTCCTCGACGAATTTCATGTCGTGCTCGATCACCAGCACCGAACGGTTCTTGATGATGCGGTTGAGCAGCTCGGCGGTCTTGGCGCGCTCGGACACGCTCATGCCCGCGACGGGCTCGTCGAGCATCAGCAAATCCGGGTCCTGGATCAGCAGCATGCCAATCTCGAGCCACTGCTTCTGGCCGTGGCTGAGCAGATCGGCGTTCACGTTGAGCCGATCCTTCAGGAAGATCATTTCGGCGACTTCATGCACCCGGTCGCGCACGGCGGCGTCGCGGGTGAAGGTCAGCGCGCCGAACACCGAGCGTCCGCGCGGATAGGAGATCTCCAGATTCTCGAACACCGTGAGATCGTCGTAGATCGACGGGTTCTGGAATTTGCGGCCGACGCCCGTCTTGACGATCTCGTTTTCCTTCATCCGCGTCAGCTCCTTGCCACGGAACTGGATCGAACCCGACGTTGCTTTGGTCTTGCCGCAGATCAGGTCGAGCACGGTGGTCTTGCCGGCGCCGTTGGGACCGATGATGACGCGGATCTCGTTCTCGTCGACGTAGAAAGAGAGATCGTTGACCGCCTTGAACCCGTCGAACGACACGGTCAGTGCCTCGACGGCGAGCAGGAATTCCTTGGGCTGATGACCGACGAGCATGATCTATCTCCTCACTGCCAGCGTGGCATCGGCATCGTGGTGACCTACGAGCATGATGATCTCCTCACTCCGCCGGGGCGCCGTCGGCGACGGAGCTGTCGGTCCAGCCTTCGGGTTTCGGTTTGCGCGACGAGATCAGGCGATTGATGCGCGGCTGGACGTAGTCGCCCCAGATCCCGGCGAGACCGTTCGGGAAGGCCAGGACCACGGCGATGAACAGACCGCCGAGGCCAAACAGCCACAATTCGGGAAAGGTTTCCGACAGGCTGGTCTTGGCGAAGTTAACCAGCAGCGTGCCGTAGACCGCGCCGAGGATCGAAAGCCGGCCGCCGACCGCCGTGTAGATCACCATTTCGATCGACGGCACGATGCCGACGAAGGACGGCGACATGAAGCCGACGTTGAGCGCGAACATGGCGCCGCCGATCGCGGCGAACACGGCGGCGATGCAGAAGGCGAAGATCTTGAAGTTCGCGACGCTGTACCCGGAGAAGCGGACCCGGTCCTCCTTCTCCCGCATCGCGACCAGGATGCGCCCGAGCTTGGAGTGCCGGACGAACTGCGCGATCATGATGCAGGCGAACAGCAGTCCGACTTCGAAGAAGTACAGCACGATCTTGGCGTGATCGGGCCGGATGTCCCAGCCCTTCAACGTCCGCAGGTCGGTCATGCCGTTGATGCCGCCGGTGTAGCCCTGCTGTCCCACGATCAGGATGGTGAGGATGGCCGCGACCGCCTGGGTGATGATGGCGAAGTAGGTGCCGCCGACCCGGCGCTTGAACATCGCGGTGCCAATGATGAGAGCGAAGATGCCAGGCACGAGAATGATGGCGGCGATCGTGAAGGTGAGGCTGCTGAATGGCTTCCAGAACAGCGGCAGCGCAGTGATCTGATTCCAGTCCATGAAATCGGGAATGCCGGGCGTCGACTGGATCTTGGTGTTCTCCACGCTCGATGCCTCGAGCTTGAGGAACATCGCCATGCAGTAGCCGCCGAGCCCGAAGAACACGCCCTGACCGAGGCTGAGAATGCCGCCATAGCCCCAGCAGATCACCAGCCCCAGCGCGACGAAGGCATAGGTCAGATATTTCGCGACCAGATTGAGCCTGAAGACATCAAGCGTAAGCGGCAGAACTACCACCAGGAAGACCGCGAGCACCAGAATTCCGATGAACTCCGATCGATTGAAGAAACGATTGTCGGTCATTGCATCAGCCCCAGTTTCTCACTTGCGGACCTTGAGGGCGAACAGCCCTTGCGGCCGCAGCATCAGGATTCCGACAACCGCGAGCAGCGTCAGCACTTTCGCCATCGAGCCCGACATGAAGAACTCGAGGGTCGATTGCGTCTGCGAGATCGAGAAGGCCGAGGCGATGGTGCCGATCAAACTGGCGGCGCCGCCGAACACGACCACCAGGAACGTATCGACGATGTAGAGCTGTCCGGAGGTTGGCCCGGTGGAGCCAATCATCGTAAAGGCGCTGCCGGCGACACCGGCGATGCCGCAACCGAGACCGAAGGTGTAGCGATCGACCTTTTCGGTGTTGATGCCGACGGCTCCGGCCATGATGCGGTTCTGCACGACGGCGCGGACCTGGCGGCCCCAGCGCGACTTGTACATGACATAGGCGACGCCGATGGTGATCAGCAAAGTGAGGCACATCACGAAGACGCCGTTGATCGGCACCTCGATGCTGTCGGTGACGTGCAGCGAGCCGAGCATCCATTGCGGCAGCTCGACGCCGACCTCGCGCGCGCCGAACACGGAACGATAGGCCTGCTGCAGCATCAGGCTGAGGCCCCAGGTCGCAAGCAGCGTATCGAGCGGGCGCTTGTAGAGATGCCGTATCAGCACCCACTCCACCAGCATTCCCAGCGCGCCGGATGCGACGAAGGCCAGGATCATCGCCAGGAAGAAGTAGCCGCTGAACAGGCTCGGCAAATAGGCCTGGAAGAAATTCGAGGTCATCCAGGTGACGTAGGCCCCGAGGATCATGAACTCGCCGTGAGCCATGTTGATGACGCCCATCTGGCCGAAGATGATCGCAAGCCCAAGCGCCATCAGGACGTAGACTGAGAACAGGATCAGTCCTGCAAACCCCTGCATGACGAAGATGGAGCCAAGATCACCAAGCGAATAGTCGCCGAACATCGATGTCCTCCGTCAGGGATAAGGTCCCGCGTCGCGAGCAGGTTCGCGACGCGGGGGTCTTGGGCGTGGATTTGCTGTCCACGCCAGGGAGAGGCTTGGTGTTGAGGAAAGGCGCGAGCGACGTCGCGACTTACTGGTAACCCTTGGGGAACGGATCCGGCTCGACGAGATCGGCGGTCTCGTAGATCAGCTCGAACTGGCCATCGAGCTTGGCGCGTCCCACCCGGGTCTTCGACCAGAGGTGATGGTTTTCGTGGATGCGGACATAGCCTTCCGGCGCACCCTTGAACTCGACGCCGGGCGAGGCCGCCGCGATCTTGTCGACGTCGAACGAGCCCGCCTTCTCCACCGTCAACTTCCACAGCCACGGGCCGAGATAGGCAGCCTGGGTGACGTCTCCGATCACGGTCTTTTCGCCCCACATCTTCTTGAACGCGGGCACGAAGGTCTTGTTGTTGGGATTATCGAGCGACTGGAAGTACTTCATGCAGGCATAGGCGCCCGCGATGTTCTCGCCGCCGATGCCGTCGATTTCGTCTTCGGTCACCGAGATCGTCAGCAGCGCCTGTTTCGAAAGGTCGATGCCGGCGGCCTTGAGCTGCTTGTAGAACGCCACGTTCGAGCCGCCGACGACGTCGGTGAAGATCACGTCGGGCTTGGTCAGCTTGATCTTGTTGATGACCGAGTTGAACTGGGTGTTGCCGAGCGGATAATACTCCTCGCCGACGACCTTGCCCTTCAGCACATTCTCGACGTGCTTGCGTGCGATCTTGTTCGAGGTGCGCGGCCAGATGTAGTCGGAGCCGATGAAGAAGAACGACTTGGCGCCCTTTTCCTTGGCGATCCAGTTCAGGCCGGCGAGAATCTGCTGGGTGGCCTCCTGGCCGGTGTAGATCACGTTCTTGGACTGCTCGAGGCCCTCATAGAAGGTCGGGTAATAGAGCATGCCGTTGTACTGCTCCATGACCGGCAGCACCGCCTTGCGGGATGCCGAGGTCCAGCAGCCCATGATCGCCGCGACCTTGTCGTTGACGAGCAGCTTCTTGGCCTTCTCCGCAAAGGTCGGCCAATCGCTGGCGCCGTCTTCCTGGATGAACTTGATCTTGCGCCCGAGCACGCCGCCCATGGCGTTGATCTGCTCGATGGCGAGCTTTTCGGCCTCGATCGAGCCGGTCTCGGAGATGGCCATGGTGCCGGTCGCCGAGTGCAGGATGCCGACCGTCACCTCGGTGTCGGTGACCGCCAGGCCCGTCGTGTTGATCGCCGAGGTCGCCGGAGCCTGCGCGAAAGAGGCCCGCGGCAGCATCGTAATGGCCGGCACGGCGGCCATTCCCATCAATAGTTTGCGCCGGAGCGGCGACAACAGGCCCTTGTTTGCTTCGTCTGACATGAGCACCCCACTTTTGTTCGAGGACACGCGATTGGTGCCGTGAGGATGGCTCGAATTTGTGCAGCGCAAGCATACGCAAGATCGCGTATACTGCACCGCAAAATACCGACGTAGGCTTCTGGTACGGAATTTGCGAGGGCTCTGGGACGTATCGGGAGTGGGGTAACGAGTGGCAGGGCGGCAGCGAATAGACCGCGTCAGGCGCCAGTACAACCAGTGGGTCGCCAACCAGACGCTGGAAGACTACGCGCTGCGCTTCACCGCCAAGAGCGCGCGCCGCTGGTCTGCCGCCCGTGTCGCCAACACTGCACTCGGCGCCATCTCCTTCCTGGCGCTGGAAGCGATCGGCGGCACCATCACGCTGAACTACGGCGTAACCAACGCCAGCGCCGCGATCCTCGTCGTCTCCATCATCATCTTCTTCTGCGGCGTGCCGATTGCCTATTACGCAGCCAAGTGCGGCATCGACATTGACCTGCTCACCCGCGGCGCCGGCTTCGGCTATATCGGCTCGACCGTCACCTCGTTGATCTACGCCTCCTTCACCTTCATCTTCTTCGCCATCGAGGCGGTGATCCTGGCAACGGCGCTCGAGATGTGCTTCGGCATTCCGCGCCCGATCGGCTACCTCATCAGCGCGGTGGCGATCATTCCGCTCGTGACCTACGGCATCACGCTGATCAGCCGCTTCCAGCTCTGGACGCAGCCGATCTGGATCATCCTGCACATCCTGCCCTTTGCCGCGATCGCCTGGGCCAACCCCTACTCGTTCACGGAGTGGCGCAAGTTCGCCGGCGAGCATGGCGACCCGAGCGGACATTTCGATCTGCTGCTGTTCGGTGTCGCATCCTCGGTGGTGTTCTCGCTGGTGGCGCAGATCGGCGAGCAGGTCGACTTCCTCCGGTTTCTGCCGCGCGACCGCCGCACGTCGCGAACGTCGTGGTGGATCGCCCTGCTGATCGCGGGACCGGGCTGGATCATCTTCGGCGCACTGAAATTGTTGCTCGGCTCGTTTCTCGCCTTCTTTGCGCTAAGCCACGGCCTCTCGGGCGAGCTGGCGGCCGAGCCCGCGCACATGTATCTCGAAGCGTTTCGCTACGTGCTGTCGCAGCCGGATCTGGCGCTGGCGCTCACCGGCATGTTCGTGATCCTGTCGCAGCTCAAGATCAACGTCACCAACGCCTATGCCGGCTCGATCGCCTGGTCGAACTTCTTCTCGCGTCTGACGCACAGCCATCCCGGCCGGGTCGTCTGGCTGGTGTTCAACGTGATGGTGGCGCTGCTGTTGATGGAGATCGGCGTCTACAAGGCGCTGGAGCAGACGCTGGCGCTCTATTCCAACGTCGCGATCGCCTGGGTCGGCGCGCTCGTCGCCGATCTCGTCGTCAACAAGCCGCTTGGCCTGCGCCCGCCGCAGATGGAGTTCAAGCGCGCCCATCTCTACGACATCAATCCGGTCGGTGTCGGCGCCATGACGATCGCGACCATCGTCTCGATCGCGGCGTTTTACGGCCTGTTCGGTCCGACCATGAAGGCGCTCGCCGCCTTCGTCGCGCTCACGGTCGCCTTCGTCACCGCGCCTGTTATCGCCTGGCTCACCGACGGAAAGTACTACATCGCGCGCAAGCCGAAGCGGAGCTGGGCCAATATCGAGTCGATCCAGTGCTGTATCTGCGAGCACAGTTTCGAGCCGGAGGACATGACGTCCTGCCCCGCTTACGCCGGCCCGATCTGCTCGCTGTGCTGCTCGCTCGATGCACGCTGCCACGACCTCTGCAAACCGCATGCGCGCGCGCAGGTGCAGTTCGCCGAAGCGCTCGGCAGGATTCTTCCTGAACCGATCTACCGGCGGATCAACTCGCAGTTCGGCCACTATATCGGCGTGTTCATGGTCTCCGCCGGCCTCGTCGCGCTGGTGCTGGGACTGATTTATCTCCAGACCTCGGCGAGCGTGCCCGGCGAGAATTTGCTCGTCTCGAACGTGCTCTGGAAGGTGTTCTTCTCGCTCAGCATCATCATCGGCGTGGTGGCCTGGCTGTTCGTGCTGGCGCAGCAGAGCCGCCGCGCCGCCGAGGCCGAGACGCGGCGGCAGACGACGCTGCTGATCCAGGAGATCGACGCGCACAAGCGCACCGACGCCGAGCTTCAGCGCGCCAAGGAGGTCGCCGAATCCGCCAACCTCGCCAAGAGCCGCTACGTGGTGGGCCTGAGCCACGAGCTGCGCTCACCGCTGAACGCGATCAGCGGCTATGCCCAGCTCCTGGAGCAGGACGCGACGCTCAACACCAAGCCGCGCGACCAGGTCCGCGTCGTCCGTCGCAGCGCCGATCACCTCTCCGGCCTGATCGACGGCATTCTGGATATTTCCAAGATCGAGGCCGGGCGGCTGTATCTGTCGCGCGACGAAGTGCGGCTGAGCGAATTCCTCGACCAGCTCGTCGGCATGTTCCGTCTCCAGGCGGCCGCCAAGGGCATCGACTTCGTGTTCAGGCGGCCCGCGCATTTGCCGGTCGTGGTCTACGCCGACGAGAAGCGGCTGCGTCAGGTGCTGATCAATCTGCTCTCCAACGCGATCAAGTTCACCCAGACCGGCAGCGTGCAGTTCGTCGTGCACTATCGCAGCCCCGTTGCCGAGTTCGAAGTGATCGACACCGGCCCCGGCATCCAGGGCGACGACCTCGAACGCATCTTTGCACCCTTCGAGCGTGGCGCGCTCGGCGTCTCGCAGCCGCAGACGGGCACCGGGCTGGGCCTGACCATCAGCCGGCTGCTCGCCGGCGTCATGGGCGGCGACATCAAGGTCCTGAGCACGGTTGGCGCCGGCAGCACCTTCAAGGTCAAGATGCTGCTGTCGGAAGTCGCCAATCCGCTGCGCATCGCGCCGGTGGAGGCGCCGGTCTCCGGCTATCGGGGCGCACGCAAGACCATCCTCATCACCGACGACGACCCCGTGCATCGCGACCTCCTGCGCGAGGTGCTGGCGCCGCTCGGCTTCATCCTGCTCAGTGCACCCGATGGGCCAGGATGCCTCGCGCTGGCGCAGCATTGCCGGCCCGACCTGTTCCTGCTCGACATCTCGATGCCTGCCATGGACGGCTGGGCCGTCGCGGAGGCCTTGCGCACGAGCGGCCATCACCAGGCGCGCATCCTGATGGTGTCGGCGAGCGCTCTGGAGGCTCACGGCACGCCGCTGGCGCAGCCCTTCCACGACGGCTATTTGATGAAGCCAATCGACATCCCGCGGCTGCTGGAGACGATCCGCCAACTCCTAAAGATCGAATGGCAGTACGGCTCGGACCAGATCGCGGTGCCGTTCTGGCGGCTCGAGAGCGGATCAAGGCCACCGGTGCGGCACATCGAGGCGCTGATGGGGCTGGGCCAGATCGGCTACGTCAAGGGCATCCAGTTGAAGCTGGACGAGATCGGCAGCGAGCACCCCGAGCATGCCGACTTCGTTGCGGAAATGCGGTCGCTCGTCGACCGCTTCGATCTCGACCGGTACATGGCCACATTGAAGACGTTGCATGCGCATGAGCATTGAGTCGAGGAAGCGCGATGTCGCGCTCGTTGTCGATGACTCCCCGGAGACGCTGCGGCTGCTCACCGATGCGCTCGACGGCGCCGGGATGACGGTGATGGTGGCGCTCGACGGCGCGGCCGCGATGCGCATCGTCGACCAGATCACGCCCGACATCGTGCTGCTGGACGCCGTGATGCCCGGCATGGACGGTTTCGAGACCTGCCGCCGCCTCAAGCGCGACGCGGGCGTTGCCAACGTGCCCGTGATCTTCATGACAGGCCTTGCAGAGACCGAGCACATCGTGCGCGGGCTGGAGGCCGGCGGCGTCGACTACGTGACAAAACCGATTGTGATCGAGGAGATGCTGGCGCGCATCCGCGTCCATCTCGGCAATGCCCGCCTGACTCAGAGCGCGCGTGCCGCGCTCGACGTCTCCGGCCGCTTCCTGTTCGCAGTCAACCGCCAGGGCCACATCCTCTGGGCCACCCCGCAGGCGCAAAAACTGCTGGCCGATCATCATGGCGCGCAGGCCGACGACTTCGTCCTGCCGCCATCACTCCTGCAATGGCTGGAGCAGGCGAAGGACAAGGGCAGCTCGAAGTCGCAGGCGGCTCCCCTGCCCGACAATCCGCAACTGCGGCTCTACTACATGGGCGAAACCGCGCCGAACGAGTTCCTGCTGCGGCTGTCCAAGGAGTCCGGCACGGCGCTGCCGCCCGAATTCACCAGCGAGCTCGGCCTCACCACCCGCGAGGGCGAGGTGCTGGCCTGGCTCAGCAAGGGCAAGACCAACCGCGACATCGCGCAGATCCTGGGCTTGAGCCCGCGCACCGTCGACAAGCACCTGGAGCAGATCTACGCCAAGCTCGGCGTGGAGAACCGGACCGCGGCGGCGGCGATTGCAACGAATGCAACGCGAAGGAATTCGTAGCAGCACTGCAAATGAGTTGAGACGCAGTTCGCCCAACAAACAGTGTCGTCCCGGACAAGCGAAGCG
Organism: Bradyrhizobium sp. LA6.1; assembly: GCF_040547805.1. NCBI lineage: Bacteria > Pseudomonadati > Pseudomonadota > Alphaproteobacteria > Hyphomicrobiales > Nitrobacteraceae > Bradyrhizobium > Bradyrhizobium sp. LA6.1. Next base: position 15,890 of record NZ_JBEPQK010000007.1, read on the forward strand.
CAGATCCGGGATCCATAACCACAGGGAGAAGTTTGGCGAAGACTCGGAGTGAGCGGTTCGCCCTAGAACCACTGCCTGGGAGTATGGGTCCCGGGCTCGCTTCGCGCCCCGGGACGACAGCCGTGTGCGTGGCAATCGCTACCGCCCCTCACACGAACAATCACTCACCCGTAAACAAACGCCCCGTCATCCAGATCCGTCTTCGGGATCTCGTCCTTCTCGGTCCAGTAATCCTGGCTGTGCTGCCATTCCGGCTTGTCGCCGCGCTTGGGGAGCAGGTCCATGTTGCGCATGATGTAGCCGGGGTTGAAGTTTTCCGGATCGATCCAGGGCAGGATCGGCATGTTGTGGTCTTCAGCGCGCAGCCTGACTTCGACCTTCTTCGTGCCCTTGGCCTTCATGTGGCCGAGCAGCCGGCAGACGAAATCGGCGACGACGTCGACGCGCAGCGTCCAGCTCGCACGGAAATAGCCGAACACCCAGACCATGTTCGGCACGCCCGTGAACATCATGCCGCGATAGGTCACGGTGTCGCCGAAGGCGAGCGGCTTGCCGTCGATCTCGAAGGCGATGTCACCGAGCGCCGCAAGATTGAAGCCGGTTGCGGTGACGACGACGTCGGCTTCCAGCAGCTTGCCGGACTTGAGCTGGATGCCGTTCTCGACGAAACATTCGATCTCGTCGGTGACGACGGAGGCCTTGCCGCTGGCGATGCCCTTGAACAGATCGGCATCGGGCACAAAGGCGATACGCTGCCGCCACGGCCGGTAGGTCGGCGTGAAATGCGTTTCGACGTCGTAGTCCGGCCCGAGAACCGCGCGGATCTGGTCGATCAGATCCTTCTTCACCTGCTCCGGCTTGGCAATGCAGAGCTTTGTGAAAGCATCCTGCTCGAACAATATTTTGCGGCGGACGATCTCGTGGATCCATTCCTCGTCGACCTGAAGCCGGCGCAGCTCCTCGGCGATCTCGATGGCGTTGCGGCCGAGCCGGAAATAGGTCGGCGAGCGCTGCAGCATGGTGACATGCGCGCAGGCGTCGGCGATGTTCGGCACCAGCGTCGCCGCGGTCGCGCCCGAGCCGATCACGACGACCTTCTTGTTCGCGAGGTCGATATCGTCGGGCCAGCTCTGCGGATGGACGATGCGGCCCTTGAAGCGGTCCATGCCCTTCCATTCCGGCGTGTAGCCTTCGGAATGGCGATAATAGCCCTGGCACATCCAGAGGAAGTTGGCGGTGAACGTTTTCGCCTCGCCGGTGTCGGTCGTCGTCGCCTCGATGGTCCAGAGATTTTGCTCGCTCGACCAGCTCGCGGAATTGATCTGGTGCTTGTAGCGGATGTGCGGGGCGATATCGTTGTCTTCGATCACCTCGTTCATGTAGGTGAGGATTTCCTCGGCGGTCGCGATCGGCGGGCCGACCCAGGGCTTGAAGCTATAACCGAAGGTATGGAGATCGCTGTCCGAGCGAATGCCGGGATAGCGATGCGTGCTCCAGGTGCCGCCGAACGTCGCCTGCGTTTCCAGGATGACGTAGCTCGTGCCGGGAAGCTGCTTTTCGATGTGATAGGCGCTGCCGATGCCGGAGATGCCGGCACCGACGATCAGCACGTCGAAATGTTCAGAGGCCTGCTTGGTTGTGGCGTGACTGCGGACAGCGACATTCATTGTTGCTTCTGTGCCTTGCTTGTTTTTGTGGCCGCCCTTGACCGGACGGCGCGTTTCCTCCGCGACGGGCATGGTCGCCCATCGCGCTTCCACTTCAAAATGACACAGATCAATTCGCGGTCAAACTATAACGCCGCACCCCAGCTCCGCGCGGTCTGCAAAATCCAGTCGCGATAGAGGGTGAGCGGCGTGACGCCGGTCAATCCGCCGCAGCCGGCGGCGCCGTTCGGTCCCGTGGACCAGCTGATGACGCCGACAAGCACCGGACCGTTCGGCTTGTCCTCGAACACCGGACCGCCGGAATCGCCGGTGCAGGCGCCAATTCCGTCGCGAACACCGTTGGTTACGGGATCGACCAGCCGGATCTGGAACGTGCCGGGCTGGCCCGTGGCCACGAGCCCGGCAACGCGCGTCGCGCCGCCGCTCTTGCCGTCGCCACGGACGGTGACGCCGATACCGGCGATGACGAAGCGGCTGCCAACCTGGATTGGAATGGTCGGCGCACCGACCGACACCGTCGATTTTCCCTTGAGTGGAATTTCCAGTTGCAACAATGCCACGTCCGCGGTGGCGCGATGCGCCTGCATTGCCTGCATGTTGAAGTTCGGATGGATCGCGACGGTACGCACATTCAGCAATTGCGGCGCACCGTCAGCGCCGCGATCGACGATCTTGTAGTCCGCGCCGGGCTGCACACAGTGGGCAACCGTCAGCACGACCTTCGGAGCGATCAGGCTGCCGGTGCAGAAATTGCCACGCGAGCCGACGATGGTGACGACCGCGCGCGCGACACCATCGGCCTGCGGCGTGCCGCCGCCGACGATGGCGTGTGCGGGCGTAGCGAGCAGCAGCGCGGCTGCGATGAGGGTTGCAAGCTTCTTCATGGGAACACGCTTTGGCGTCAGCATCGGTGACGGCGGGATTGCTTCGGACTGGCCCTTGCCGATAGCGCATGCTAGCGCTCTTGGGAAGGAATTGACGAGGGCGGGATCTTGACGATCGAGGCTGTGATCTTTGATTTTGGCGGCGTGCTGACGAGCTCGCCGTTCGAGGCGTTCGCGCGGTACGAGACCGAGCGCGGTCTGCCCGTCGACATCATCCGGCGCACCAACGCCGCCAATCATCTGGAAAACGCCTGGGCCAAGTTCGAGCGAGCCGAGGTCGACATCGACACCTTCGACAAGCTCTTCGCGGAAGAATCGCGCGCGCTCGGCGCGGAGGTGCGCGGCCGCGACGTGCTGCCGCTGCTTCAGGGCGATCTGCGTCCCGAGATGGTCGAAGCTCTCAAGCGCATCAAGGCGCAATTCAAGACCGGCTGTATCACCAACAATCTGCCTGCCAACGCGATCGGCAGCATGACCGGGCGCTCACTCTACATCGCCGAGGTGATGGTTCTGTTCGACCACGTCATCGAATCCGCCAAGATCGGCCTGCGCAAGCCCGACCCGCGCATCTACAGGATGATGGTCGAGACGCTGAGGGTCGATCCGAAGAATTGCGTCTATCTCGACGATCTCGGCGTCAATCTAAAACCCGCGCGCGAGATGGGCATGACGACGATCAAGGTAGCCAGCGGGGCCCAGGCCATCGCCGAGCTCGAGGCGGCGACGGGGCTGAAGCTGCGCTAGTCTAGCCTGTCATTGCGAGGAGCGAAGCGACGAAGCAATCCAGAGTCTTTCCGCGCAGGGATTCTGGATTGCTTCGCTGCGCTCGCAATGACGGCGTAGAGCCATCTCGCCTGGCAGACTGACTACTCCGCCGCGGCGGCGATCCGCTCCGGAAAGGCGGCCGCCAGCGATGCTCTATCCGGCTTCAGCACACCGCGCTCCGTGATGAGACCAGTGACCAACCGCGCCGGCGTCACGTCGAACGCGTAATTCGCGACCGGCGAGCCCTCCGGCACGATGCGCACCGTCTCCAGCCGGCCGTCGGCGGTGCGGCCGGTCATGTCGGTCACCTCCGTGCCGCTGCGCTGCTCGATCGGAATGTCGCGGATGCCGTCATCAACGGCGAAATCGATCGTCGGCGACGGCAATGCGACATAGAACGGCACGCCGTTGTCGTGCGCGGCAAGCGCCTTCAAATATGTGCCGATCTTGTTGCAGACATCGCCATTGGCGGCGACGCGGTCGGTGCCGACGATGGCGAGGTCGACCATGCCGTGCTGCATCAGGTGTCCGCCGGTGTTGTCGGGGATCACCGTGTGCGGCACGCCGTGATGGCCGAGCTCCCAGGCCGTGAGCGAGGCGCCCTGGTTGCGCGGACGGGTCTCGTCGACCCAGACATGGATCTTGATGCCACGCTCATGCGCCAGATAGATCGGCGCCGTTGCGGTGCCCCAGTCGACGGTGGCGAGCCAGCCGGCATTGCAATGGGTCAGCACGTTGACGGTCTCGCCCGGCTTCTTCTTTGCGACGATCGCCTCGATCAGCTTCAAGCCGTTGCCGGCGATGCCGCGGTTGATCTCGACGTCCTGCTCGACGATCTCGTCGGCGCGCGCATAGGCCGCCTCCGCCCGTTCAACCGGATCGACCGGCGCGAGCGCCGTGCGCATCTCGTCGAGCGCCCATTTCAGATTGATCGCGGTCGGCCGCGCCACGACCAGCGTGTCATAGGCGCGCTTGAGGCCGGCGTCTGATGAGTCCTCGCGCATGGCGAGCGCCATGCCGTAGGCCGCGGTTGCACCGATCAGCGGCGCGCCGCGCACCAGCATGTCGCGAATGGCGACCGCAGCGTCTTCGCAAGAAGTCAGCTTAGCGATGACGAACTCATGCGGCAGCCGGCGCTGGTCGATCGCGCCGACCGACCAGCCATCGCGCTCGCGCCAGATGCTGCGAAAATGCTTGCCGTCAACCTTCATGGCATTCTGCCTTTCGTATCACGCCCGCAGGATGCGCCCGGCCACCGCATCGAGCTTCTTCAAGAGCTCGGGATCGCGCGCCTCGGGCGCCGTGATCAACGCGGTGTCGAGCGCGCGGTCCGAACCGATCGGGCACGGCTCGTGCTCGCGCGGAAAATCCGTCGCGAGCCGCGCCACCAGCGCCTTCGCCTTGTCGGCGTTCGAGGTCAGCACGCGGATGATGTCCTGGACGGTGACGGCGTCGTGGTCGGGATGCCAGCAGTCGAAATCCGTCACCATCGCGACCGTGGCGTAGCAGATCTCGGCCTCACGCGCGAGCTTTGCCTCGGGCATGTTGGTCATGCCGATCACGGAATAGCCCGATGTCTTGTAGGTCATGCTTTCCGCATAGGTGGAGAATTGCGGCCCCTCCATGCAGACATAGGTGCCGCCGCGCGCAAACGCGATGCCCTCGGCTTCGGCTGCCGCCCCAAGATGGATACGAAGCCGCGGCGAGACCGGATGCGCCATCGACACATGCGCGACACAGCCCCGACCGAAGAACGAGCTCTCGCGCTTGTGGGTGCGATCGACGAACTGGTCGACGAGAACGAAGGTGCCGGGTGGCAGCTCCTCCCTGAACGAGCCGCAGGCCGAGAGCGAGATCAGGTCGGTGACGCCGGCCCGCTTCAGAACATCGATGTTGGCGCGATAGTTGATGTCGGAGGGCGACAGCCGGTGACCCTTGTCGTGCCGCGGCAGGAACACGATCGGCAGGCCGGCAATCGAGCCGCGCCGCAGAGGGGCCGACGGCTCGCCCCAGGGGCTCTTGATCACTTCTTCGCGCGCACCCTCGAGACCCGGCAGATCGTAGATGCCGGAGCCACCAATGATGCCCAATACCGCCTGCGTCATGCCTGCTCCACCCTGTCAGCTATGTGCGACATGGTTAAGCTATGCCAGTTTTGCGGCGATTTTGAAACGGGGGTGGTGGGGCGATGCCGGTGCTGTGAGGGGCGTGGAGTGCTCGCCTCACACTCGATGTCGTCCCCGCGAAAGCAGGGACCCATAGCCACAGGGCGCAGTTTGGCGAGGGTTCGTCGTTCTGTACTGCGACCCTCAACGATCGATAGATTCCGCGGTATGGGTCCCTGCGTTCGCAGGGACGACCCGGGGAGAGATAGGTACGTCTAATTAAGCCGCCGCGGCCAGCTGCAGCTGGTTCGCGACCATCCGCTCCAGCGTCTCGACCGACTGGAAGTTCTCGGGCGTGATCTCGGACTGCGGGATGGTGAAGTCGAACTCGGCTTCGACGCCGAGCATCAGATTGACCATGTCCATCGAGGTCAGGCCCGCATCGACGAGCCTCGCCTGTGGCGTGATGTCCGCGGTGAGCGAGTTCTGCTCGAGGATGCCCTTCACCAGCTTGATGACGCGATCGCGCACGTCGGTATCGAAGGCCTGCATCGGTAAATTCCCATCTGTCTATTCAACGGTCGGACCGGTTGCCGGCTACGATGGGCGCGACGGGCCGATCCCACAATGGGCGCCACCATTACTTCGCCTTTCTTAGTAAACGATGACTCAGATTGTCTGGAATTCCGGGTTCTTCCAGATCCCTAACGCGATCACGGAATTGTCGGCGATGCAAACAACCCGAACTTAACTGTTCGTTGGGAATTGCGGTTTGTTTACCCTCTATTTCATCGACGAATTTGAATTAAATCCGTAGCCTCGTCTCACAAGCAAAATGGTCGGAGGATCGCTTGCACGGCATCGCGAATGATGCCGGCGATCCTGAACGGCAAACCGGAGGCGGACGAGTATGAACGTGCGTGAAGCAGTCCTCACTGTCGACGAAACGCAAACGAGCTTTCTCGAACACGGCCCCTCCCTCATCGAACGCGCCACCCGGACCGCCACTGCGGCGGCGGCCGACGCGGACGGGGTCGATCGCGACGCCCGCTTCCCCCACAAGGCTTTCGAGGTCGCGCGTGAGCAGAAACTGCTCGGCGTCATGATCCCGGTCGAGTTCGGCGGCCTTGGCGCTTCGATCTACGACGTCACCGACATCTGCTACACGCTCGGGCGCGCCTGCGCCTCGACCGCGATGATCTATGCGATGCACACGACCAAGGTCGCCTGTGTCATCAGGCACGGCCACGGCATCCCCTGGATGGAAACGATGATGCGCCGGGTCGCCCGCGACCAGTGGCTGCTCGCCTCCTCCACCACCGAAGGCCAGAACGGCGGCAACATCCGCGCTAGCGCCGCGGCAGTCGACCACGCCGGCGACGCAGTCTCGCTGATGCGCGACGCCACCGTGATCTCCTACGGTGCGGAGGCCGACGGCCTCGTCACCATCGCCCGCCGCGCCACCGAGGCCGCCGCCTCCGACCAGGTTCTGCTGGCGCTCGCCAAGGACGATTATTCGCTGAAGCAGACGCAGGGCTGGGAGACGCTCGGCATGCGCGGCACCTGCTCGACCGGCTTCGAGCTGAAGGTCGATTGCCCGGCCGACCGCATCTTCCCGGAATCCTATGACAAGATCCATGCCCAGACCATGACGCCGTTCGCGCATCTGTGCTGGTCCTCGGCCTGGGCCGGCATCGCGGCTGCGGCCGTGACCCGTGCGCAGGCTTTCGTTCGCAAGGCGGCCCGCACCTCGGGCGGCCAGATGCCGCCGGCCGCGGCGCATTTCACGGCCGCGAAGATGTCGCTGGCCAAGCTGCGCGCGCTGATCGCAGCCAATGTCGACACCTTTGCCCGCGCCGAACATGACGAGCGCGCGCTGAGCTCGCTCGATTTCCAGTCTTCGATCACGCTGTTGAAGGTGCAGGCCTCCGAGCTCGCGGTCGAGACCGTGATGCATGCGATGCGCACCGCGGGCCTCTCCGGCTACCGCAACGACGGCGAGTTCACCATGGGCCGCCACCTGCGCGACGTGCTGTCCTCACCGATCATGATCAACAACGACCGCATTCTCGCCAACGCCGCCACGTCGACGCTGATGAGCGGCATTCCGGCAAGCCTTCGGGACTAGAAAGCCTTCGCGACTGACGTGCCTTTCGGCCAAAAAGAACAATTTCAGATAGCAGGAAGTCGAACATGAACATTGCTGTTCTCCCCAACTCGCCCGAGACCGCGCCGCAAATCGCAGATCCGCTCGATCATCTCGCCGACAAGCTGTTCCACCCCATGGGCTCGGACGGCGTCTACGCCCGCACCGCGCTCTATGAGGGCGTCGTCGAGCGTCTCGCCGCGCTGATCACGAGCGATCGCGAGGCCGGCACCGAGGTCATGCGCTTTCCGCCGGTGATGAGCCGGGCCCAGCTCGAGAAATCCGGCTATCTCAAGAGTTTTCCGAACCTGCTCGGCTGCGTCTGCGGCCTGCACGGCACCGAACGCGAGATCAACGCGGCGGTGAGCCGCTTCGACGCCGGCGGCGACTGGACTTCATCGCTCTCGCCGGCCGACCTCGTGCTGTCGCCCGCCGCGTGCTACCCGGTCTATCCGATCGCGGCGAGCCGCGGACCTTTGCCGAAGGGCGGCCTGCGCTTCGACGTCGCCGCCGACTGCTTCCGCCGCGAGCCGTCGAAACATCTCGACCGGCTGCAATCGTTCCGGATGCGCGAATATGTCTGCATCGGCAGCCCCGACGACGTCGCCGATTTCCGCGAGCGCTGGATGGTGCGCGCGCAGGCGATTGCCCGCGACCTCGGCCTGACCTTCCGCGTCGACTATGCCAGCGACCCCTTCTTCGGCCGCGTCGGTCAGATCAAGGCAGTGAGCCAGAAGCAGCAGCAGCTCAAGTTCGAGCTCCTGATCCCGCTCCGCTCGGAGGATCAGCCGACCGCCTGCATGAGCTTCAACTATCACCGCGAACATTTTGGCACGACCTGGGGCATCCAGGACGCCAATGGCGAACCGGCCCACACCGGCTGCGTCGCCTTCGGCATGGACCGCCTGGCCGTCGCCATGTTCCACACCCACGGCACCGATCTCGCCGCCTGGCCCGCCAAGGTGCGGGAGATCATGGGCATGCAGCCGTTAGCCACGGCCGATGCCCATGGTGAAGGCTGGCGCTAGAGCGTGATCCGGAAAACTGCGGGGCGGTTTTCCGAAAGATCATGCTGAAACGATAGAGCGAACGAGGCCTCCCATTTCCACGGGTAAAACGAGCGTGATCCACACCAAGGTCCGATGCCGCGAGATCACCGAGGCCGACGTCGATGCGGTCGCGGACCTGCTGACGCGCGGCTTCGTCGGCCGCTCGCGCAATTACTGGATTCAGGGGCTGCGCCGACAGGCCTTCCGGCCCGTGCCGGAGGGCTATCCGCGCTTCGGCTACATGCTCGACAATGACGGCGCGCCCGTCGGCGTGCTGCTGCTGATCTACACGGCGCGAAAGCACGGCGAAGAGGCCGCCATCCAGTGCAATTTGTCGAGCTGGTATGTCGATCCGGCCTACCGCAACTACGCCCCGCTGCTGACCAAGATCGCGCAGCGGCACAAGGATGTCACCTATCTCAACATCAGCCCGGCGCCGTGGACCTGGCCGATCATCGAGACGCAGGGCTTTCGTGCCTATTGCCACGGCATCTTCTTCTCCGTGCCTGCACTCGCGCGCCCTCCGCGCTGGAGCAAGATCGAGGTCATCTCGCAGCACGCCAAGGCGATCGAGGGGCTGACCGACGACGAGACGCAGCTCCTCACGCGGCATGCCCGCTACAATTGCCTCAGCCTGGTCTGCCGCACGCCGAAGGGAACGTTCCCCTTCGTCCTGCAGCCGGTGCGCATCCGCCGCGGCTTCATCGCACCGCCGGCGATGAAGCTGATCTATTGCCGCAGCGCCGCCGAATACGCCGCCTGCGCAGGCCGCATCGGCCGGCTGCTGCTGCGACTTGGCAAGATCTCGGTGGCGATCGACTCCAATGGCCCGATACCCGGCCTCGCCGGCATCTACACCGAGCGGCGCGGTCGTAAATATTTCAAGGGCCCGCACCGGCCGCAGCTCGGCGACCTCACGGACACGGAACTCGTGCTGTACGGGCCGTAGGGTAAGGTCGGGCCCAACATCCGCCGTCGTCCCTGCGAACGCAGGGACCCATACCGCGTGATCTACCTGTGAGCCCAGACGCCGGTACCGCGGGAAGATCATTCCGGATCAGTCTTCGCCAAACTGCGCCCTGGGGTCATGGGTCCCTGCGTTCGCAGGGACGACACCTGATTTGTTGCAGGCTCTCGGCCAACTCTGGCTTGCAGGCACTTCCGCATTCGCGCGCCGGCACACACTCTACGCATCCCCAGTCACCCTCCGTAAACTACTGCGCTTAAGGGAATTTTCCGGCCTCTTCGCTACGCTCAGTGGCTGAACTACGTTGCGTTAAGTCTATTGCCGGCCGAGACCCGTCGATCCCATGACGCCGATCCGCGATAACGAGCTTGGTGCACGCCACGCAGAGCGCCCGCAGGCCCTCGTCGGGCTGAGCCAGCTTGCGCTCGATCACATGGAGCAGGGCGTCTGCGTCTACGACGCCGACAACCGGATCGTGCTGGTCAACCAGAGCTATCTGTCGCTGTTCGACATGTCGGCCGACATCGTGCATGTCGGCACGAGCTACCGCGAGGTGCTCGCACACAGCGCGGCGCGCGGCAACTTTCCTCAGGACGAGCTCGACGCGCTGTATACGAAGCGGATCGCGCAGATCGCAGGCGGGAAGCCGTTCCGCACGGAGCAGCAACTGGCGAGCGGACTCGTCATGGCGCTCGAGCTGAAGCCGCTTCCCGGCGGCGGCTGGATGACGATCTGCGATGACGTCAGCCGCCTCGCCCGGCTCGAGGCGGAATTACGCGTGCAGACGGAGCGCAGCCAGCACGCGCTCGCCAACATGTCGCACGGCCTCATCATGTACGATGGCGACAGCCGTGTCGTCGTCTGCAATGAGCGGTTTCTGAACCTCTACAATCTCGACCCCGACATCGTGAAGCCGGGCGTCTCGCATTGCTCAGTGATCGAACACTGGATGTCGCGCGGCAACCTGCCGGGCATGCCGATTGACGAATTCCGCCACACGCGCCTGGAGGACGTGCGCGCCAGGAAAGCGAAGACCCTGCTGGTGATGCGCTATGACGGCCGGATGGTGCAGGCGGTGTCCCGCTTCCTGCCCGACGGCGGCTGGGTGACGGTGCATGAGGACGTCACCGAGCGGCTGCAGTACGAAGAAGCGCTGCGGCAACAGAACTTCATCCTCGATGCGGCGCTGGAGAACATGGCGCACGGGCTCGCCTTCTACGACAGCGACATGCGCCTGCGCGTCTGCAACACCACCTACCGCAAGATCTATCGGCTGTCGCCGGAGGAAACCAGGCCTGGCACGCATCTCGGCGAGCTGATCGAGCGGTCGATGGTGAACGGGGCGTTCACTTCCGAATACAGTCCGCAACAGCTGCTGGAAGCCGCCAGCGCGAGGATCGCGAACCACGATTCCTCGCCGATGCGCCGGCGCATGTCGAACGACACCGTGATCTCGGTGCGCTACTGCGCGCTGCCCGAGGGCGGCTTCGTCGCCACCTACGAGGACATCACCGACCGCGAGCGCGCGATCGAAGAGCTGAGCGAGCAATACCGCCGCTTCGACGCGGCGCTGAACAACATGAGCCAGGGCCTGTGCATGCTCGATGCGAGCCTGCGCGTCATCGTCTGCAATCGCCGCTACATCGAGATGTATGGGCTGTCGCCCGATGTCGTGAAGCCCGGCGTCTCGATGCGCGAGATCATGGAGCATAGCTGCGATCTCGGCATCCATCCGAACACGACGGCCGCGAGGATCTATGCCGACTATGTCGAGAGGCTGCGCGAGGGCGAACACACGCTGCACCGCCACCTGAACGACGGCCGCATCATCAAGCTCAATCACAAGCGGATGGAGCATGGCGGCTGGGTCGTCACCTATGAGGACGTCACCGAGCGCCACAAGGCCCAGGCCCGCGTGGCGCACATGGCGCAGCACGATTCACTGACCGACCTGCCCAACCGCACGCTGTTCCGCGACAAAATGGGCGAGGGACTGAACCAGGTCGCGATCGCCGGCGGTGCGATGGCCGTGCTGTGCTTCGACCTCGATAATTTCAAGACGGTCAACGACCGCCTCGGCCACGCCGCCGGCGATCGGCTTCTGCGCTGGGTCGCGGCGCGGCTGAAGGAGAATGTCGGCGAGCATGACACCGTCGCCCGCCTCGGCGGCGACGAGTTCGCCGTTCTCCAGCGCGGACCGCAGCCGCAATCGGCGGAACGGCTCGCCCGCCGCCTGGTCGAGATCATCGGCCACCCGCCGCCGCTGGAAAGCCAGTCGATCCATGTCGGCGTTTCCGTCGGCATCGCGATCGCGCCCGATCACGGGCTCGATGCCGACGAGCTGATGAAATGCGCCGACCTTGCGCTGTACCAGGCCAAGGCCAAGGGGCGCGGCGCCTACCAGCTGTTCGAGCCCGAGATGGAGGAACAGGCGCGCGGCCGGCACGCGCTGGAGCACGATCTGCGTGGCGCGCTTGAGGCACGCGAATTTCACCTCGTGTTCCAGCCGCAGGTGCGGCTCGACACCACCGAGCTCACCGGTTTCGAGGCGCTGCTGCGCTGGAAACACCCCTCGCGCGGCTTGGTCTCGCCGGCCGAATTCATTCCTCTCGCGGAAGAGAACGGGCTGATCGTCCCGATCGGCGAATGGGTGCTGCGCACGGCCTGTGCGACCGCGGCGTCCTGGCCCGATGTCACCGTCGCGGTCAATTTGTCGCCGGTGCAGTTCCGCTCGCGCGCACTGGTGGCGATGGTCACGAGCGCGCTTGCGGAAGCCGGCCTGCCGCCACGGCGGCTCGAGCTCGAGGTCACCGAGACAGCGCTGCTCGACGACAGCGAGGCGACAATCGAGATCCTGCACCAGCTCCGCGCTCTTGGCGTGCGCGTCAGCCTCGACGATTTCGGCGTCGGCTATTCCTCGCTGAGCTATTTGCGCAAATTTCCGTTCGACCGCATCAAGATCGACCGTTCCTTCGTCGGCACGCTCGGCGAAAGCCCGGAGAGCGTCGCAATCGTTCGCACCATCGCGAGCCTCGGCTCCGTGCTCGGCGTCGAGACCACGGCGGAGGGCGTCGAGACGATCGAGCAACTCGACTTCGTCCGCGAATGCGGCTGCACCGCGGTCCAGGGCTATTATTTCGGCAGGCCGTGCCCGGCAGCCGAGGTCGGCCACACGATCGAGCGACTGAACGCGGTCAGGCGCGTGGCGTGACGCTCCGCTTCACCTCGTCGCTCTCTCTATCGTTACGCCCGACACGACCTCAGGCGATTGAGCGTGGCACGATCGGCCGATGCGAGCGCATTGCTCCACTCCCGTTCGGAGAGGTCTCCGACCAGGCTGGAAAGGCTGATGGCAAGCGCACGAAGCCGCGCATTCTCCTCAAGAAGCAAAAAAACGTCGTTCGACGGGGATTCATCGTCCGAAAAGCTAGCGCCTTCGCAGAGCTGCTGCGACAAGAGTTCGAAAGACTCGTCACGCACGATATCTTCGGCAGTGGAAATCAGCTTCTGTCTCTTATGACGCATTAAATCTTCATCACTCATGGCAAATTCCCCAACTCAGGACATGCCTCCAACCGCATTTGGATACATCGATTGAGTCGGCGGCGGATTTGAGTCCGAAATGGGCTCACACGATGTACGCCTCGTGTCCCCCGGCGCCTCGCTTGCTTACTCGTTCGCTTCACCGGCGTCTTTCAGACCGGCTCGCAGTGCGGTCACGACGCGATGGGCCACGTCGATATCCCTGACCGACAATCCATCCGCAAGGCCGTTGACCCAGGGGACCTGCAACCGGCCGGCGGCGTCGTAGACCTGCCGGCCCTTGTCGGTGAGGACCACAAGCTGCGCCCGGCGGTGATGCGGGTTGGTCTCGAACACGACGAGACCATCCCGCTCGAGGTCGTTGACGATGCGCTGCACGTTCTGGCGATTGGCGCCGAGATTGCGGGCGAGCCAGGCGACCGGCTCCGGGCGCTCGGCGTCGGCGATCGCCCCCAGGATCTGCCAGCGCGCACTGGTGAGGCCGAGCGATGTCACCAGCCGATCGCCAGCGGTCAGAAGCAGGCTGTTGGCGCGGAACAGGTCGAGGATGAGGCCGGTCAGGGCTTCGCCCGCCGGGGTCCGCTTCGTCTTGGTCATTTGGCACCACTGCTCCGCATTGACATTATGATGTCAATTAGCTATATCCGGGAACTGTCGAATTGACATTATGATACCAAATTGACCGGAGCAATGTCATGCCCCTCATGCGCCCCCTCGACCCTGCCTTCCCGATCGACCGTCAGATCGCGCTCGAAACCGGCCCCGTGGTGCTCGTCAACGTGTTCACGCTCGACGCCGAGGATGAGCAGAGCTTCCTCAAGACGTGGCAGGACGACGCCGCCTTCATGAAGCGCCAGCCCGGTTTCATCTCCACCCAGCTTCACCGCGCCGTCGGCGACAGCCCGACCTATCTGAATTAGGCGGTGTGGGAATCCAACGCGCATTTCCGCGCCGCTTTCACCCACCCGGAATTCCGCGCAAAGATCGCCGCCTACCCCGCATCCGCAGTCGCAAGCCCGCATCTGTTCCAGAAGATCGCGGTGCCCGGTATTTGCGTCGCGTAGCTGCGCGCCTCCCACTCAGCTGTCATGCCCCGGCTTGACCGGGGCATCCAGTACGCCGCGGCCTCTCGGCTTAAACACAACTGTCTCTGGAATACTGGATCGCCCGATCAAGTCGGGCGATGACAGCGAGCATGCGGAAAGCCCCGCGCAGCTCGTCGTTATCCGACGAAGCAAGGGACGCAGCTCTATCCTGCAGCAGGCAGCGCGCTGTCCGGCGGCGTGCCCCATGGGCGGTCGGCTGAGGCGAGCCCGATCAGGCGGCCCTGGATGTAGTCGCAGCCCCAGTCGCGCAGCATGGCGGCGGCCTCTTCGTCCTGCACCCACTCGGCGACCGTCTTGATGTCGAGGCGGCGGGCGAGGTCGATCAGGGTCTGCACGAAGGCGCGATCGTCGGCGGAACGGGTGATGTTCTGCACGAAGGCACCGTCGATCTTGACGATGTCGACGCCGAGCTTGCGCAGGTTTCGGAACGAGGTGTAGCCGGCGCCGAAATCGTCGATGGCGATGCGGCTGCCGAAATTCTTCAGCCGCGTGACGAAGCCGCGCACGTCATCGATGTCCTGGATCGCGACCGTCTCGGTGATCTCGACGATCAGCCGCTCGGCGACGCCGGGATGGGCCAGCATCAGCGACTCAATTCCCGCCCACCAGTCCGGATCCATCGTCGTATCAGGCGAGATGTTGAGGCTGAGGCAGATGTCGGGCGCGGCCGCGAGCTCGGCGACGACGAGCTCGAGCACGCGGTGATCGACCAGGCGGATCAGGCCGAGCCGTTCGGCAACCGGCACGATGTCGGGTGCCAGCAGCACCTGGCCGTCGCCCTGGTCCATCCGCACCAGGCATTCGTGGAACGCGCAGTCGCGCGAGACCGCCGAGACCACCGGCTCATAGGCGAGCTTGATGCGGCGCTCGTTCAGCGCGGTGACGATCTCGTCGGTGACACGGATGTTGACGCGGCGCTGTGCGTCGCGCGCGGCATCCGGGCGCCACGCCGCGAACGAACCGACGCGGCGTTGTTTTGCCGCGTCCAGCGTTTCATGGGCGCGATTGACGGCCTCGTCGGTGCTGCGGGCATAACGCGGCACGCTGACCGCGCCGATCGACGCCGTGACCGAGACCGGGCCGGATTTGGTCGGCACCACCTCGTCGCGGATGCCGGCAAGGAAGCGCTCGGCGGCGACGTTCATGTCATCGACGGTGCAGTTCTTCAGGATCAGGCCGAACTTGTTGCCGGAGAAACGGCCGAGCACGTCGCCGCCGCGCAGGCGGGCGCGGATGCGCTTGGCCACGTCGAGGATCACGGCGTCCGCGACATCGAAGCCGAAGGCGTCGTTGACGCGGGCGAGATGATCGATGCTGACCAGCATGAAGGCTGCGGTCGAGCGGAAGCGGGTCGTCTCCTCGATCGCCTCGGCCAGCGCCGCGATCAGGTGGGAACGATTGAGCTCGCCGGTCAAGGGATCGAGCCGAGCCAGCTTGGTCAATTCCTCGTCGCGGGCGTGGCGCTCATTGTTGATGCGGATGGAGCCGATCGCGCGCACCGGGCGGCCATCGGGGCCGGCGAACCAGCGGCCGGTCTCCTCGATCCAGACCACGGGATCGGCGGCGCTCACGCGCACGCCGTATTCGACCCGGTAGGGCGTGCCGTCGGCGCCGTGCACCGGCGAGGTCTGCGCCAGCGCGGCGGTCCGCAGCGTCTGTGCGGGCTCGATCAGCTTGGCGAATTCGGCGCCGGTCGCGAGCCGCTCGGGCGGGATGCCGGGAAAGACGCTGGCGACCTGCTCACCCCACACGATGGAATCGCTGGCGATGTCCCAGGCGAAAACGGCCTGACCAAGAGCGGCCAGGATGTCGGAGGCTTGCGGCAATGCAGGGGTCAAAATCGCCTCGTTTCGGGACAGCAGGGAGTCCTGAGTCGGCACAGAATACGGCCAGATTCGACTCCGACTCTAGGCAAAGTTCATAAACAATTTGGAAACCATGTTTCGCAGGCCCGCGGAACCAAACCGGCCCGGCCGGCATAGGCCTTGCGAGTACATGACACGCACCGGCGCCAGCGTCTCGAAACGCGACAGGCCTCGCCGGATCAACGGTGATTGCGATGTTAAGTACTGATCGATCGGAATGCGCGGACAACGGCACGGGCACGGCCCTGGTGCCGCTGCTGCCGACGTTGCAGTGGGTCCACAAGGCGCCGCTGCCCCGTCCCGATCCGAGCTTCGTCACCCAACTCATCGCCAATGCCGAGCACCTGCCCCAGGCCAGCCGGCTCCGCCGCGCCTCGTCCGAGGATGCGCAGATGGCCTATGGCGACAAGCACCCGCTCGGAAGCGTCACCGCGCGCACGCGGCAGGTGGCTTAAGCACGACGAATTTTCTGAGAGAGGCGGTGCCCTTCACCTCTCCGCGCAAGCGGGGCGAGGGAGCGCACCGCCATTGCGGCGGCGACTCACGATCAGCGCGGCGCGTCGGGAGACGGCGGCGTGCCGTTGCCCGGTTGCAAATCCGGCGAGGGAATTTCCGGCGAGGGCGGGTTCACCGGCTTCGGCGCGGGGTGATCCTTCAGCACGGATTCGGCGACCGACTGCGCTGACGGCGCGGGTGGCACCGCCGGCGCAGACACCGGCTCGAACTTGGGTTCGGGCGCCGCGTCGTCCGCTGCCGCTTCGGCCTGGCGCTTGGCCTTGCGCGGCGCCGGCACTGTCGTCTCCGCGACATAGGTGACGCGGCGGCGCGTGCGCTGGGCGATACCGCCGAGGAAATCGGCCATCGCGAGCAGCACCAGCAGGAAATAGGTGGAGTTGCCGAATTTGGGCCACATCACGAATTCGGCCGCGGCAGCACCGAACACGATCAGCGACAGCAGATGATCCATCAGGAATTTCGAGCCGGGCCGCGCGCCTTTGACGACCTCTAGCAGCAGCAACACGATACCGAGCGCGAGCATCACGTCGGCAAGCGTGACCGGCCAGGTCTCGCCCGTGATCATCGGCACCTTGAACAGCACGTCCGTAAAGGACACGGACGGCATCAAGAAGGCGATGATGTTGTAGACCGCGAGCGGGATCAGGAGCAGCGGGAAACCGACCATCGGCGAAATGCCTTCTCGATCAAGATATCCGGACAGGACAATGCGGCCGCGAAGCATTAGCTCCGCCGCCGTCATTGTCATATCTCATTGGGTGGCCGAAATCAGGCAGGCGAAATGATCCTGCCCGGAGAAAGGTCCTAAATTCAGGACTCTTTCTTCTTCAGGACCTGACGGCCCTTGTACATGCCGGTCTTGAGGTCGAGATGGTGCGGACGACGGAGCTCGCCGGAGTCCTTGTCTTCCGCATAGGTCGGCTTCTTGATGGCGTCTGCCGAGCGGCGCATGCCACGACGCGACGGCGAGGTTTTTCTTCTCGGAACGGCCATTTCAATATCCTCTAGGGATTGGTGTTGTCAGGGCATCGTCCGCGAGGGGACGGCTCAGCACCCGCAAACCGAGGCGAGCTGAATGCCGATCAAGGCCGGGCTTATAGAGGAAGGCTGGCCGTAAATCTAGGCTTTTGGACCGGAAAATACGTCCGAACAGGGCCCAAAATCAGCGAATTTCCCGCCAGCAGGTCAAAAGCGAGTTCGCCTGCGCCCTCGCCACATAGGTCCCCGCCAGCCGCCGGACGCCAGGCCCGGGGGTCCGGGCGCTCCGCTTGACCGGATTGGGCAGGATCGAGGCCAGAAGTGCCGCCTCCCGAGGCGAGAGGTTGGCCGCCGATTTGCCGAAGGCGTAGGCGCTGGCCGTCTCGACCCCGAACTGGCCCTGGGGACCGAGCTCGGCGATGTTGAGGTAAATCTCGAGGATTCGCGCCTTGGGCAGGACGAGATCGATCCACAGTGCCAGCGGGAATTCCAGCGCCTTGCGGACGAAATCCCGCCCCTGCCAGAGGAACAGGTTTTTTGCCACCTGCTGGGTGATGGTGGAGGCGCCCCGGAAGGGCGTACCGTCCTCCTTCGCATCGTCGATCGCCTCGCGCAGCGCGCCCCAGTCGATGCCGTGATGCTTGCAGAAGTGGGCGTCCTCGGCCGCCACCACCGATCGCAGCAGCGAGGGCGACATCGCGGCCAGATCAATCCACTCCCGATGCATCGGCGCGCCCCTGAGCGACCGCCAGGCCATCAGCGTCGAAACGGGATGGCCGGTGCGGTAGAACGGCGCGATCACGTAGGGCGCGAGAGCCACGACCACGAGCGCTACCAGCAGGATCTTGACGATGCGCAAATCGACCTTTCCGGCGCAAAATGAAACGCGGCCACGGATCCCGCCATTAAGTCTGTGATAATTCGGGCCTTTTCCAGCACTTTTTAGGCCTTCCAAACGATTGACTGGGGCGGGCGCATAAAGGATTGTCCCGCCGAATTTTAGTTCTGGAGCCCTTCTTGATGACCGGCACGTCCCCGTCCGATTTCGCCAAACGCCTGGACAAGACCGCTGATGACACCGAAGCCCTGCTTGGACGCCTGCTGGCTGACGACATCCTGCACGATGAGATCGCCCGTCCCAAGCGACTGATGGACGCAATGCGCTATTCGAGCCTCAACGGCGGCAAGCGTCTGCGGCCGTTCCTGGTGGTCGAGAGCGCGGCCGTATTCGGCGTTTCCCGCGAGGCCGCCCTGCTCGCCGGCGCCGCGCTCGAATGCATCCACTGCTACTCGCTGATCCACGACGACCTGCCGGCGATGGACAATTCGGACCTGCGCCGCGGCCGCCCCACCCTGCACAAGAAGACCGATGACGCGACCGCGATCCTCGCCGGCGACGGCCTGTTGACGCTCGCCTTCGACATCATCACCCGCGATGAGATCCACCGCGACGCCAATGTGCGCCTCCTGCTGACGCGCGCGCTGGCGCGCTGCGCCGGCATCGGCGGCATGGTCGGCGGCCAGATTCTCGATCTCGCCGGCGAAGGCCGTTTTGGCGGCAACGAGCCGATCGATGTCGCCCGCATTCAGCAGATGAAGACCGGTGCGCTGCTGCGCTATGGCTGCATCGCGGGCGCGATCCTCGGCCAGGCCTCGCAAAAGGAATATCAGGCACTCGACGATTACGGCCGCGCGCTCGGCGAAGCCTTCCAGATCGCCGACGATCTGCTCGACGTCGAAGGCGATGCGGCGGCCCTCGGCAAGCCGGCCGGCGCCGATGCCGCACTCGGCAAGACCACCTTCGTCACCCAGCTCGGCATTGAAGGCGCCAAGCAGCGCGTGCGCGACCTGCTCGCGCGGGCCGACGGCGCCGTGTCGATCTTCGGCGACCGCGCCGCCGTTCTGCAGGCCGCCGCGCGCTTCGTCGCCGAGCGGAAGAACTGATGTAGTGCACGATCTTCACCTCGCCCCGCTTGCGGGGAGAGGTCGATATTCAAGCGCGGCTTGAATATCGGGTGAGAGGGAGCCTCCGCGAATCCAGCTCTCACCGTCCTTGCGGAGGCGCCCCCTCACCCCAACCCTCTCCCCGCAAGCGGGGCGAGGGAGCAGGCCGCCGCTGCGGCGACAACGAGAGTTGAGCGAGAGGGCTGGAGCCATCATGGCCACCGACAAAGATGATCCCGTCCTCGCCCGCTTCCGCAAGATGTCGCGGCCGATGCGGCTGATTTACGCGCGGCCGCGCACCTTTATTGCGCTCGCCGCCGGCATTCTGGTCTGCTTGCTGCTGCCGGGATCGCACCGGCTGGTGACGCGGCTGCTGTTCGGCTGGGATGCGTTGATCGCGGTTTATCTCGTGCTGGTCTACGCGATGATGCTGTGCAACGACCAGCAGCACATCCGCCGTAGTGCCGCAATGCAGGACGACGGCCGCTTCGTGATCCTGCTGGTGACGGCGATCGGCGCCTTCGCCAGCATCGCAGCGATCATGTCTGAGCTCGGCACGCCGCATCGCGGGGCGTGGGAGTTGACCATCGCGATCGCCACCATCGCGCTGTCATGGGCCGCCGTGCACACGACCTTCGCGCTGCATTACGCCCATGATTACTACCGGCACCCGCCGGGCGGATTGCAGTTTCCGAGCGGCGACAAGGAAGATCACGCCGATTATTGGGACTTCGTCTATTTCTCGTTCGTGATCGGCATGACCGCGCAGGTTTCCGACGTCGGCATCACCGACAAGACCATCCGCCGCACCGCGACCGCGCATGGCATCGTGTCGTTCATCTACAACACGGCGCTGCTGGCGCTGACAGTGAACATCGCGGCGAGCGCGATCTCGAACTGACGTCGTCCCGGCAAGCGCCGAGACGACGACGTCGAAGGCGAGATCCTAGTTGCACACCTCGGCATTGGCGTCGTTGCCGGGGCCGCCGCCGCCGCGATATTCGAGATGACAGCCGCGGTTGACCGGGCGGCAGCTGCCGCCATTGCAGAAAATCTGCCCGCCACCCGAGGCGCGGCCGGCGCTCGCGGCAGCCGCAATGCCCGCGGCGGCACCATAGCCGCCCGCCGCGCCACCGGCCTGACGGCGCTGCCGTGCGGAACGCTCATCGCCGTCGTCGCGCTTGACGGTTGTGGGCTTGGCCGTCGCAGGCTTGACCGTCGCAGGCTTGGCGATGCGCTGCTTCTCGCACTCATTGTCGTCGTTGATCGCATAGCCCTCACGGCAAACGATCTTCGTGCACTTGTCGCCGTCGGCCTTGAAGCCGTGCTCGCAGACCAGCGGGCAGACGCGCGACGGCTTTGACTTGACCGTATCGAGCGCATCTGTGCTCGCCACTTTCACGTCGAGCCTGGTGCCGGCATAGCGGTTGAACTGCGACAGTGACCGCCGCGAAGTCGTATTCCAGTTGCCATCGGCCTGCCCGGAGAAGCAGCCGACGCGGCCGAGCTCGGTCTGCACCAAGCGGCTGAGGTCGACCGGCGTGGTCGTCGGCGTCAGCGAAGCGACGCTGGCGCCGGCGGGGCTCGCCGTGCTGGCGGGTGCGGCACCTGGCGCCGCGGCGGCGAGGTTGACGCGCTGCTGCTCGGCCGCGGCCGCCTGCTGCTGCACCTGCTCCTTGGCCTTCTGCGCGGCGAGTTGCGCCTGCTCGGCGGCTTTCGCATCAGCCGCAGCCTTGGCCTGCGCATCCTTCTGCGCGCCGAGGGCGGCAAGACGATCGCGTTCGGCCTCGGCCTGCTTCGCCTTCTCGGTGGCCGCCGCATGGGCCTGCTCGGCACCGATCTTTTCGACCTGAAGCTTGGCGAGATTCGCATAGAAGCCGACAGGATGCTGGGCCAGGAATGCCTCCCAGGCCGGCCTGTTGCCAACCTGGAGCGCGAGCTCGTAGTCGCGGCGGATATCGGCCGCCTGCGGGTTCGCCACCGGCGCCACCGGAGCGGCCGCGACCACCTTGACCGGCACCAGCGGCACGTCCTCGCCGCCGAGCGAGCCGTACACGAACGGCTCCTGCTTGTTGCCGGTCGATTTGAGCACGTCGTCGCGCACGAAGCCGAAGGCGCGGCGGACGTCGAGGCCCGGCGTCGTCAGATGCTTCGACAGCGCGACCGTAAACGGGCTGTTGGCGCCGTCGCCATCCTGCGCCGTGAAGCCGGCCTTGGCCGAATACGCGATCAGCGTGTTGGGGCTGTTCGGCTCGACCTGGGCCAGGCCGCGGCCGATGCCGCGCGAGACAACCGTGCGCTTCATGGTCTTGCCGAACGGATTATCGCGGCAGGCGTCGAGGATCACCAGGCGAAGCTGCTTGGCGGGCTCGACCGTGACCAGGACGCGGTCGAGCGACAGCCCCTGGTCGTAGACATCGGTGTCGCGTTCGAGCTTGGCGTCAACAGGGATCAGATAGTTCGAGCCTTCGACCTCGATGCCGTGGCCGGCATAGTAGATCACGGCGATGTCGGCATCGCGCGTCGCATCGGCAAAATCGCGCAGCACGCGCCGCGTCTCCAGCGCGGACAGATCATGCCGGGACTCCACAATTTCGAAGCCGGCGTCCTTCAGCGTCTTCGCCATCACTGCACCGTCATTGACGGGGTTCGCGAGCGACGGCGCGTACTGATAGGACGAGTTGGCAAGGACCAGCGCCACGCGCTTTCCGGCGAGAGCGGGCGCAGCGCCGAACAAGAGAGCCAGAAAAAGCGGACAAAGTCCGAGCAGGCTACGCATGACAGAACTTCCAGAGATCGGGAGCAATTCGGTCGCAGAATCCGCCGTCGCATTTGTGATTGAGATCACGAAGACGATGCCTGCAAACTGCCAAGAAACTCTTTAGTCTCGCCAGAACGATAGCGGTTCGCTGGCGCAGGCCAAGTATGCGCTCAGTCAGCCCCGATGTGTCCCCGGTATTGCGGCAGCTCGTCCGTGATCTCATGCCAGGGCGCTTTCGAGCCCACGAAGATGTGGGCGCTCGGCCGAATCGAGGGGGCGTCAACCAGGGTTCCCATGGCGACATGGACCCATTTTCCCTCGCGCACCCGGGAATAAAGCAGCGAGCCGCAGCGCGCGCAGTGCGCGTCATGGGTTGTGTCGTCGCCATAGATGAGGCGCTGGTCCTCGCCACGGATGATGCGGAGCTTGTCCTGCACGATCCCGGCGAACGGCTTGAAGGCGGAGCCGGTGGTGCGGCGGCAGTTCGAGCAATGGCAGTTCAGTGCGTAAGAGAACGCGTCCGCGACCTCGTAGCGCACGGCACGGCAATAGCATTCACCGGTGAGGATACGAGCGTTCGAATTTTCTGATCCGGTCATTCCAGCGTCCTCGCCCAATTGGCGCAGACACCCATAGCGCATTTTGATGTGTACGACTAAGTTCGCCCCAAGCCATCATTCAAAGGGATGTCCCATGAGCCAGAACCGTTCGAGCGTCGAAGCCGTCGTGCAATCCTATTTCGACGGACTTTACGAGGGCGATGCCGAAAAACTCGGCGCCATCTTCCATCCCTCCGCCGATTTGCGCTGGGTCGAGAAGGGCGAGCTTCAGGTGCTGACCGTGCCCGACTGGCTCGATCGCGTCCGCAAGCGCCCTTCCGGCAAGGCCGAAGGCAAGCCGCGCGAGGATTTCATCGTCACCATCGACCGCTCGGACGACAAGACCGCCTTCATCAAGGTCAGGTGCCAGCTGCCGCCACGCTTTTTCACGGACTATCTGGTGGCGATGAAGCTCGCCGACGGCTGGCAGATCGTGTCGAAATCGTACCGGTATGACCTGAGGGAGTGAGGGGGACGACCCTTCCGCTGCCCGAATTCTGACGAACTCGCCTTTGATTTTCCGTCATTGCGAGCGAAGCGAAGCAATCCAGTCTGTCTCCGCGGAAAGATTCTGGATTGCTTCGCTGCGCTCGCAATGACGATGTCTGAAAGTCCCTTATGCCGCTCGACCGCCGTTCCCTGCTCGCCTCGCTCGCCTGGATGGCCACCTCCCCCGCACTTGCTGCAAACGCACCGCCGGAGCTCGAATCCTACGAGCGCGAAACCGGCGGGCGCATCGGGGTCTATGCCGAGAACCTCGCGACTGGCGCGAAGCTCGCATGGCGCGCCGACGAGCGCTTCGTCATGTGCTCGACATTCAAGGCTTCGCTCGCGGCCTGCGTGCTGGCGCGGGCCGATCGCGGCGAGGAGCAGCTTGCGGCCATGATCCCCTACGGCAAGGCCGACCTGCTCGACTACGCGCCGGTCGCCAAACAAAATCTCGCCGCCGGCACGATGTCGGTCACCGACATGTGCAAGGCGATCGTCGAGCTCAGCGACAACACCTGCGCCAACCTGCTCTTGGCGCGGATCGGCGGCCCCGCCGCGCTCACGGCCTTCTGGCGATCGCTCGGCGACACCACCTCGCGGCTCGACCACAACGAGCCCGAGCTCAACCGCTCACCGCCCGGCGATCCCCGGGACACCACGACGCCGGCGGCGATGGCCGGAAATCTGAAGCGGCTGGTGGTGGGCGAAGCACTGTCGCCGGCCTCGCGGACCCAGCTCACCGAATGGATGGCGGGCTGCAAGACCGGCGCCAACCGGCTGCGCGGCGGCCTGCCGGCAGGCTGGAAGATCGGCGACAAGACCGGCAACAACGGCAAGGATGCGTCGGGCGATATCGCGGTTGTCTGGCCCAAGCTCGACAACAAGGCGGATGTACCAATCCTGATCGCGGCCTATACCCAGGGCGGCAGGCCCAACGCCGCGCAGATCGAAGCCGCGTTCGCGCGCGTCGGACGCATGGTGGCCGAACGGCTGGCGTGAGCCGCGACGCATTGACCTTTTGGCCGCTTCCGGGCCAAGACAGGCCATGATCGCAGCGAAATTTCAGACCTTTCTCATCCTGCTCACGGTGCTGGCCGGCACCGCGCTGGTTGCCCGCCGCTTCAACATCGCGCCCGCCATTCTCCTGATGCTGTCCGGCGTCGGCCTCGCCTTCGTGCCGGGCATGCCGCCGGTGGAACTGCCGCCGGAACTGGTGCTGCTGATGGTGCTGCCGCCGCTGATCTACTCGGCGAGCGTCGCGATGAGCTGGCGCGAGTTCAGGAACAATCTGCGGCCGATCGTGCTGCTCGCGGTCGGCGCGGTGATCTTCACCGCGGCGCTGGTGGCTGCGGCCACGCATTATGTGATCGGCCTGCCCTGGACCATCGGATTCCTGCTGGGCGCCATCGTCGCGCCGCCCGACGTGGTGGCGCCGCTCGCGATCGCGCGCCGCCTGAACATACCGCGCCGGCTCCTGGTCATCCTCGAGGGCGAGGGACTCGCGAACGACGCGACCGCCCTGATCCTCTACCGCTTCGCGCTTGCGGCCATCATGGTCGGCCATTTCTCGCTGCCGCTGGCGGCCGGCGAGTTTGTCCTCATCGTCGCCAGCGAGATCGCCTTTGGCATCGGCATTGGCTGGCTCTCCCTTCGCTTCCGCAAATGGTCCAGGGATCCGCAGGTCGAGCTGACGCTGTCGCTGATCACGCCCTACGTGTCCTACTGGCTGCCCGAGCATCTCGGCGGCTCCGGCGTGATCGCGACCGTGGCCTGCGGCCTCTATGTGAGCTGGAACGGGCCGCTGCTGATCTCGGCGTCGACGCGCCTGCAAGGCATCTTCTTCTGGGACCTCATCATCTACCTGATCGAGGGCCTGCTGTTCCTGCTCACCGGCTTCCAGATGCGGGCACTCTACGAGAAGTCGAAGGCGTTTCCGCTCGACGATATCATGATCGCGACCGCAGTGGTCCTGGCGGTCATCGTCATCGCACGCTTCGTCTGGCTGTATCCTGCGATCTATCTGCCGCGGATATTGAGCAAGAGCCTGCGCAAGCGCGACCCATCGCCACCATGGCAATGGCCGTTCGTGCTCGCCTTCACCGGCGTGCGCGGCGCGGTGTCGCTGGCGGCCGCGCTGGCGCTGCCGTTCACGTTGCCGGGCGGCCAGGCCTTCCCGTATCGCGACCTGATCCTGTTCGTCGCCTTCGGAGTCATCTTCGTGACGCTGATCGGCGTCGGCCTGACGCTGCCACCGGTGGTGCGCTGGCTCGGTGTCGCCGAGGCCGGCCGCAACGAGCATGTCGCCGAGCACGAGGCCGAGATCGCGGCACGCCGCCAGGCGCTCGAGGCGGCGCTGAAGTCGCTCGACGCGATGACCGAAGAAAAGGATGTGTCGGACGAGGTGATGCGGCTCCTGCGCGCGCGTCACGAGATTCGTGTCAACCAGCTTCCGGATTCACTCGACCCCAACCATCACGACGTCTCCGCCGCCGGCACCGCTCTGACCCGCGACCTGATCGTCGCCGAGCGAAAGTTCATCCACGACCTCCTGCGCGACGGCCAGATCACCGACGAGACGCGGCGCCGGATCGAGCGCGATCTGGACCTGGAAGAGGCAAGCCTGGCGAACAGGGAGTATCGGGGGGTGCCGTTGTAGCTTTTTCGTCATTGCGAGCGAAGCGAAGTAATCCGGACTGCTGCCGTGGAAAGACTCTGGATTGCTTCGCTTCGCTCGCAATGACGGCAGCGCCAACTATCGCATCTTGCAAAAATCCCCGACCCCCGCCGCGACGGCGCCCGCAATCATCTCCTGCCGCTCCGACGAGTTCATCTCCATCTCCTCGTCGCGGTTGATGATCGAGCCGGCTTCGAGCAGCACGGCCGCGCTTCGCGTTCGCGACAGCACGACGAGCCCGTCATAGCGGTAGACGCCGACATCCTTGTCGAGCAGCTGGCGCCGGTAGCGGCCCATCACCGGCAGGGTGTATTGGCTGGCATAGTGCAGCCCCTGCTCCTTCAACTGTCTGCCGATCATTCGGGCCAGCTTCAGGCTGCTGGTGAAGTGTGGATTGCGCTCGGACACGAACAGCGAGTGACCCGAGAAGCGGTCGCTGAAATAGCTCTTTGCGCCGTCGAATTCCCAGGTCTCGAGCAGCTTGTCCGGCACTGAGTCGTGATGGATCGACAGCACGAGATCGGCCCGGCCGTCATTCGCGGCACTGACGCGCTTGAACAGGCTCGGCCGCGCCTTGCCGTCCGTGACGAGCAGCCGGGTTGCGGTAAAGCCTTCGGATTTGAGTTTTGCCGTGACCAGCCTTGCGAGCCGGAAGTTGAAGCCGAACTCCGGATCATTGCGCGCGCTCAACGCGCCGTAGGAGTCCGGGGTGTGCCCGACGTCGACGACGATCCGGAATTTCGGCATCTCACATTTGGCTGGTGCGGGCGCAGGCTTAGGTCTGGCTTTCGCAACCTTCCGGGCCGGGGCAGCACGGCCCGCGTCGATCGACGGAAGCAACAGTGCGACCAGCGACACGAGGAGAATTGTGACGATGCCCCGCCCTAACGACAAGTCCTACTCCGCTGCCGCGATCAGATCGGACAGCTCGGGCATAGCGTCCGCCGGGACCGAGCCGGACTCGATCTGGAACTTGTTGTCCTCGGCGCGGAGCATGGCGGATCCTCCCGATTTGATTTTCGGGAAGATTGGCGCGGACGCGGGAAGACGTCAACGCAAGAACGGCTTCGTGAAGTGGGTTGGCGCAGCGCAATCGCCGCCTTTATCGCAGGCCGAAGGGGGCAGATCTTAGGGCTCCTATCCGCCCCCATCGCAATTACCTGACGGTGACGGCGACTGTGTATACCTTGCCATTATCCGGGTCGGTAGGGTCCGCCGTCACGCGCCGATACGTGAAGGAGTCTTCACCGACATAACCCTTCTTGGATTGGTACACCACGCTGGTCAGCCGCACGGTCTTGGCCTCTCCGCTTCTCAATTTGCGTTGCCCGGTGCTCGCTCGCGTCGTCACGGCACCGCTCTTCGGCGGAGTCACGACTTCAATGCTGACGGGCCAGACCTTGCCACTGCTGTCGACGCGCCAGTGTCCGCCGCATTTGCAGATTTCCTTTGCCTCGCCCGATTTCACGACGAGCGACGTGTTCCCCCCGCCCGCATGTGCGCCACAGAGGATTCCGAAGAACAGGACGAGCCCCGCGGTGATTTTGATCAAGAGGGCCGACGGTAGGCGTACCGGGTAGGTTGTCATTTCATAAGTCTCCAATGAAAAAATCTTAGAGTTATTGTATGGGATTGTTCCGGCTGGCGAGGCCGATGCACTCGTGCCCGGCTATCTCAAGGTTCTCGCGACTCGAAATCCAACGTTGCTCACGCGTCCTTCGGACTGCACGCCGTAACGGCTCCCCGCTTCGACTGCATCCGCCTTGCTGACCCAGGAGCCTCCCCTGAGGACACGCTGCTCGCATCGGCCTTTCAGCCAAGGACTCCCGTCCACAGGCACGCCCTCATAAGTGTCGTTGACGCAATCCTCGACCCATTCCCAAATATTGCCGTGCACCTGATAGAGGCCCCACGGATTCGGCTGGAAGGAATCGACAGGAGCCGTCTTTTGCCCGGAGGCACCCTTTGCATTCTTGTCCTGGCTGGCCCTGTCATCGTAGTTGGCCTGGCCCCGAGACACGGAGACTCCCCACCAGAACGATGACGTCGTTCCCGCGCGCGTCACATATTCCCGCTCGGCTTCGCTCAGGAGGCGGTACGTCTTGCCGGTGCGGGCCGACAACCAGGCTGCATAGCTCTTGGCATCCGACCAGGAAATGTTGATCGCCGGTCGTCTCCCGCGGCCCCAACCGTTGTCCCAGGGCTTGTACCCATTGCATCCCCCATCGGCGACGCAGGCGTCCCATTCCGCAAACGTGACAGCGTAACGGCCAACCGCGAATGAATGGGCGAACGTCACCTTGTGGCGAGACGATTCCGCGGTGCGTTTCGATGCACTCTCCGACGTCCCCATCATGAACGCGCCCGGCGGGACCACAACCATCTCCGGACACTTTTCACATTCCTTGAAGCTGGCCTTCTGCTTCAGAGCCGCCTCTTCCGAATCGGACAACACCTTGATGCCAATCGCAGTCAGTCCTTCGCGCTGCGGGGTCGTGTCTGGAGCCGGAAGCGTGGCGTTGGTGGAGGCCACCTGCACCGCCTGTAACGCCTTGAACCGTTCGCGCGCCTCTGCGGAGCGCGCGCTTTCGGGAAATTTGCTCAGAAACTCTTCGAACATCGCCGGCGAGCGCCCATCCTTGATCGCATTCCAGACGATCTCATCGGTCGCGGGCGGGGCCGGCGGCGGTGCAGCTGCCGCCGCGCGTTCCTTCCACAGCTCGTCACGACGCGACAGCGCGGCAGAGACGTGCGAACTGCTGGAATATTTTGCGGAATACTCCTCGAAGATCGCGGGATCGTGCGACTCCTTGATCGCGTTCCAGACGATCTCATCTGCAGGCGGAGGTGGCGGCGCTTGAGCAGCAGCGATCTCCTTCCTCAGGTCATCCCCGCGCTGTCGTGCGTCCGCGATGTGCGGGCTCGCCGCATATTTACTCACGAACTCATCGAAGATCGCGGGATCGCGCGATCCCTTGATCGCGGCCCAGACGATGTCCTCGGCGGCGGGAGGTGGCGGAGCTTGCGTGGCGGCAATCTGCTTTTTCAGCTCATCCTTGCGCCTCAGGGCGTCCGCCAGATGCGGGCTTGCCGGAAACTTGCTGGCGAAATCATCGAAGATTGCCGGATACGTCGAGCCTTTGATGGCATCCCAGACGAC
This sequence comes from Bradyrhizobium sp. LA6.1, assembly GCF_040547805.1. NCBI lineage: Bacteria > Pseudomonadati > Pseudomonadota > Alphaproteobacteria > Hyphomicrobiales > Nitrobacteraceae > Bradyrhizobium > Bradyrhizobium sp. LA6.1. The sequence continues at coordinate 45,108 of NZ_JBEPQK010000007.1, forward strand.
CTCGTCGGCGGTCGGAGGCGGTGGAACGCGGGCGGCAGCGGCAGCGATCTGCTTTTGCAGCTCGTCGGCACGCGATTGCGCCTCGGCTCGATGCTTGCTGGCTGGAAACTTGCTGAGGAAATCATCGAAGATCGCGGGATAGTTCGAATCCCTGATCGCCGCCCAGACGATTTCGTCGGCGGTCGGCGGCGGGGGTATGCGCGCGGCAGCCGCAGCTTGCGCCTGCTTGAGCTCATCACGCCGTGATTGGGCCGCCTTCAGATGTGGCGTCGTCGGAAACTTCGCGATGAACTCCTCGAACACGGCCGGATAGGTCGAATCCTTCACGGCGTTCCAGACGATGTCATCCGTCGTTGGCGGTGGCAGCAGTTTCGGTGCATCGACGATCGAGATGACAGAGCCGCCCAATGATCCATAGACGAACGGCTCCTGGTGACGATTGGTGACCTTCAGCACTTCGTCGCGAACTCGGCCGAATGCAATCCTCAAGTCCAAGCCGGGAGCGGCGATGTTGTGCAGCAGCGCGGCCGTGAAAGGACTGTTTTTGGCATCGCCGTCCAGCGCAACCGATCCGGCCTTGGCCGCGAAGGCAATCAGCGTATCGGATATCGCGGGCTCGACCTTCGCCAACCCGCGACCGATCGATCGGGACGCTATGGTTCGCTTCATGGTCTTCAAGAACGGGTTGTCCCGGCACGCATCCAGGATGACGAGGCGAAGCCGCCTGGTGGGCTCGATTGATTTCAGAATGCGATCGAGGGAAATAGCCTCATCCTCGATGTCGAAATCGCGCGACAACTTCGCGTCGACGGGGATGACGTAGTTTGCACCATCGACCTCGATGCCATGGCCGGCGAAATAGACGACGGCCACGTCGGCATCGCTTGCCATCTCGGCGAAATCGCTGATCGCGCGCCGCATGTCTGAAATCCCAAGATCACGGCGGGCATCGATCGCGGAAAATCCTGCAGATCTGAACAGGGAGGCAATCTCGGCGGCGTCATTCCGGGGATTCGGAAGGCTCGGGACATTCCGGTACGACGAATTGCCAATCACCAGAGCGACGCGCTTCTCGGCCAGCGCCTGACCCGCGAACCCGTAAAAAACGAGCGCAAGAATGGTAGCCGCCACCCAGCGCATAATTCCCCCCAAATCGCCCTTTGCGAGTATATCGCTGGTTGTAGCCCCTGCAAGCAGCACCGCGAGCCCACATCATTCGACGGGGGCGATCCCAAGTCCGTGATTCAGGTCACTGAGCGATTGGCGACGGTGGCCGTTTAAATCGGCCTTTCCCCCTTCACCGTCACGCGCGTGCCCGAGCGCGTATGCGGCCAGTAGTCCCACATCGCGCGGTGCTGGGTGCAGCGGTTGTCCCAGAAGGCGATGGCATTCTCGGTCCAGCGGAAGCGGCACTGGAACAGCGGGTTCTCGGCGTGCTGGTAGAGGTAGGCGAGCATCGCATCGCTCTCGTCGCGCGGGATGCCGTTGATGTGGCGGGTGAAGCCGCGGTTGACGTAGAGCGCCTTCCTCCCCGTCACCGGGTGCGTGCGCACCACCGGATGCTCGGCGCTCGGATAGGACGGACGATCGGCGACGCCGTAATTGGCGTAAAGCCCGCGATAGATCGGCTCGCCGTCATGCAGCGCGGTCAGCCCGTCGAGATACGCCTTCATCCGGTCCGACAGCGCCTCATAGGCCGCGTACATGTTGGCGAACAGCGTGTCGCCGCCGCGCGGCGGGCACTGCTTGATGTAGAGGATCGAGCCCATCGGCGGCTCGAGATCGCAGGACACGTCCGAATGCCAGCCCTCGCCGTTCGCCCGCGGCGAGTTCTTGTCGGCGTAGATCTTCATCAGCGCGGGATCCTCGTCCTCGTGCGGCGCGGCGGGATGGAAATGCAGCTCGCCGAACTTGCGGCCGAACGCGAGATGCTGTTTTGGCGTGATGTTTTGATCGCGGAAGAAGATGACGAGGTTTTCGGCAAGCGCGCGGTGGATCTCGTCCATCTGCCGGTTGGAGCGGGAATCGCCATCGACGAGGCTGCCGATATCGACGCCGGATATTTCCGCGCCGATGATGGGGGTGAGCTTTTCGACCGCGATGGTCTCGTAAGCCGCGCCGTCTTCGGCCGTGTGGCGGTAGCGCGGACCTTGCTTGCCGGATAGCGAGCTCATGGGTGTTGCTCCCAATCATTGTTGATTGGGGACATCGTAGCCCGGACGGAGCGAAGCGCAATCCGGGAACGGTCGTTCCGCGGTGAGCAGCGCCCCGGATTTCACGGTCGCGCAAAAAATAAGGCGGGTTACGCTTGCGCTAACCCGCCCTACAATTTCAATGTTCAGTAGGCGCTTATTCCGCCGCGGTCACCGGCACCTTGGCGCCCTGGCCGTAGCGCTGGTCGATGTAGTCGATCACCAGCGCCTTGAAGTCGGCGGAGATGGTCGGGCCGCGCAGCGTGCGGAATTTCTTGCCATCGACGAAGACGGGCGCGGCCGGCGCTTCGCCGGTGCCCGGCAGCGAGATGCCGATATTGGCGTGCTTGGATTCGCCGGGGCCGTTGACGATGCAGCCCATCACCGCGACGTTGAGCTCTTCGACGCCCGGATATTTCGTCTTCCAGCCCGGCATCTCGTCGCGGATGAACGCCTGGATCGAGCTCGCCAGCTCCTGGAACGTAGTCGATGTGGTGCGGCCGCAGCCGGGGCATGCTGCGACCAGCGGCACGAAGGTGCGGAAGCCCATGGTCTGCAAGAGTTCCTGGCCGACCTGCACCTCACGGGTGCGGTCGCCGCCGGGCTCCGGCGTCAGCGAGATGCGGATGGTGTCGCCGATGCCCTGCTGAAGCAGGATGCCGAGCGCGGCCGACGAGGCCACGATGCCCTTGGTGCCCATGCCGGCCTCGGTGAGACCGAGATGGATGGCGTAATCGGAACGCGCCGCGAGATCCTGATAGACCGCGATCAGATCCTGCACCGCCGACACCTTGGCGGACAGGATGATGCGATCCTTGGGCATGCCGAGCTCTTCGGCGCGCGCGGCCGAGAGCAGCGCCGACTGCACCATGGCCTCGCGCGTCACCGCGCGCACGTCGCGCGGATTGGCGGACGCGGCGTTCTCGTCCATCAGCTTGGTCAGCAGCTCTTGGTCGAGCGAGCCCCAATTGGCGCCGATGCGGACCGGCTTGCTGTTCTTGTTCGCGATCTCGATGATGTCGGCGAACTGGGTGTCGCGCTTGTCCTTGAAGCCGACATTGCCGGGATTGATGCGATATTTGGCGAGCGCCTCGGCGCAGGCCGGATAGGCCGCGAGCAGCTTGTGGCCGATATAGTGGAAGTCGCCGATCAGCGGCGTGGTGATGCCACGCTTGGCCAGGCCGTCGCGGATATGCGGAACGGCAGCAGCGGCCTCCTCGCGGTCCACGGTGATGCGGACCATTTCGGAGCCGGCGCGCGCAAGCGCTGCGACCTGGGCGATGGTGCCGTCGATGTCGGCGGTGTCGGTGTTGGTCATCGACTGCACGACGATCGGCGCACCGCCGCCAACGGCGACGTCGCCGACCTTGACCTGGGTGGTCCGGTGCCGGGGCGCCGGGCCCGCGATGTCGGAATCAATGGGGTTTTCGAGCTTGTTCATGGGGTCCAAATATCAGGTTTTGGTGACGTTGAGCAATGCATCGCGCGGCGCCGCAGCCGTTGAGCTGGGACGGTTAACCAGAAAAAGCCCAGCAATTACAAGGATCGCAGCGGCCCCGAATGTCAGGCTCAAGGTGTCGTGCATGATGAAATAGCTACCCACCACGCCAAACAAAGGGGTGATGAAGGTAAAAGCCGACAATTTGCTGGCCGAATAGGTCTTCACCAGCGCGAACCAAAGCGTGAACGTGGTTCCGACCACCCAGATCGCCTGGAAGGCCATCAGGCCGAGCGACAGCGGCGACGGGGTCTGGGTGAAGGTCTCCCCAAACAGCCAGGCGGCGGTGCCCAGGATCGGGATCGAGGTCGCGACCTGATAGCCGAGTGCCTTTTCCGGCGCCGCGAAGCGCAGCCGGGTGCCCTTGGCGACCAGCGTGGTCGCCGCCCAAAGCCCTGCGCCGGCCACGATCAGGAGGTCGCCGAGCAGGATGTGCGAATCCACATTGGGCTGCGGCACGCCGATCGCGAGCGCAACTCCGGCAAAGCTCACGGCCAGCCCCAGCCATTGGGTGCCGCCGAGCCGCTCGCCGAGCACCTGGTAGGACCCGAGCGCGACGAAGAACGGCGCCGTGTAGAGGAACACCACCGCGCGCGAGGCCGAGGTCAGGCGCAGGCCCTGGAAAATCAGCACGAACTCGACGCCGAACATCAGCCCGGCGATCAGGCCGGCCTTCCACGTGCCGTCGCGCTCGAAGAATTTGACGCCGCGCAAGCTGCCGATAATGAACAGCACGGGCAACGCACCCATCGAGCGGATCATCGCCTGGAGCATCGGCGGCACCTCCGGCAGCACCAGCTTCACTGCGATCTGATTGAAACCCCAGGTCAGGCACAGCATGAGCATCAGGGCGATGGCGCCGGCACTGAGGGGGCGACCGGCGGACGGTATGGCTTGTGGTGCGGACATTTCTTCCCGAATACCGGCTTGCGCCGTTGTTGCTTTATGCAGCTTTCTGACAATGGGCGCAGACGCCCGTAATCTCCACCACGGACAGTTTTGGTGCGAAGCCTGAGCTGCGCGCGGCGGCATTGAGGTCCTTGGCGAAGGATGCCGACGGGATCTCGCCGACCAGGCCGCAGCGCTCGCAGATCAGGAACGCCACCGCCGAGGTCGCGTCGTGGTCGTGGGCGGCGCAGGCGAGATAGGCGTTGCGGCTTTCGATGCGGTGCACGAGGCCGTTGGCCATCAGGAAATCGAGCGCACGGTAGACCGTGATCGGCGCCGGCCGCGGCATCGACTTTGCCAATTCGTCGATGATCTCATAGGCGCCGAGCGGCCGGTGGCTGGACAGCAGCGCCCCCAGCACCTGGCGGCGGATCGGCGTGAATTTCTGCGCGCGAGCCTCGCAAACCGTCTCGGCGTGCGCCAGCGCGTCCGCGGTGCAGCGGCCGTGATCGTGGTCAGGCGTCGGAAATGCCGGCTTTGCGAGGGTCATGTGGCCTGCCTTCTAGCATTTCGGCCGTGGAACCCAAAGCGCGACCGGGAATGCGCCTGTCAGCCATGCTCTTGCTGCGGGACAGCGTCCCGCTAATCCGCCACGAAATAATCATAAGCTTGCTTATTATAGTCAAGCTCATTGGAGATAACGTTATGACCCGCGGGTCTGTCGACCAGAACTTCCTGTTCACGCTCGGTGAACTCTACCGCCTCTTGCGAGTCTATGCCGACAAGGAGGCATCGCGCTTCGGCATCACCCGCGCGCAATGGGCGGTCCTTGCCAAGGTCGAGCGCAGCGAGGGCATGAAGCAGTCGGAACTCGCCGAGTTGCTGGAGATGCAGCCGATCACGCTGACGCGCCTGATCGACAAGCTCTGCGACAGCGACTGGATCGAGCGCCGCAGCGACGCCTCGGACCGCCGCGTCAAGCGCCTCTATCTCAAGAAGGCCGGCCGTGCGCTGCTCGGCAAGATGAGCGGCCTGAAATCGGAACTCACGGCGAACGCACTCGACGGCATCAGCCCGGCGGACGCCCACCGTCTCCTCACCCAACTCGAATCCATCAAGGAAAACGTGCGTAACGCGATCCAGACATCCGGCGCGGAACAAGCGCGTAAGGAGCAGCGCTATGGCTGATCAGGTCCTCAAGTTCCAGCCCGAGCAGAAGAGCGACAGCGGTAAGCCCACCAAGAAAGCCGGCACCGATCCGCGCCGCCGCCTGGTGGCGGGCCTGCGCCGCTATCGCCGCGTCCTGCTCCTGGTCGTGCTGCCGCTCGTCGTCGCCGTCGGCGGCCTCACCTTCTATCTGAACGGCGGCCGCTATGTCGGCACTGACGATGCCTATGTCGGCGCGCAGAAGGTGCTGGTGACGCCCGACATCTCCGGCAAGATCCAGAAGGTCGTCGTGAGGGAAGGCCAGATCGTCAAGCAAGGCGACGAGCTGTTCGAGATCGATCCCGTGCCGTTCCGCCTCGCGGTGGACGAGGCGAGGGCGCAGCTGATGCAGGCGCAGTCGACCTATGACAACCTCCGCGCCAACATCAAGATCTACGGCGACATGCTCAACCTCGCGCAACAGGGCGTCGACCTGAAGCAGCGCGACGTCGAGCGCAAGCAGGCGCTGGTGAAGAACAGCTACGGCTCGCAGCTCGACCTCGACAACGCCGCGAACGCGCTGGTCACATCAGGTTCGATCGCGCAATACGTCAAGCAGCAGATCTCGACGGCCAAGACGCAGCTGCTCGGCGACACCGACCTGCCGCTGGAGAAATTTCCGCCTTACGCGCAGGCCAAGTCCAAGCTCGACAATGCCGAGCGCAATCTCGACCACGCCGTGGTGCGGGCATCGATGGGCGGCGTTGCGACGCAGGTCGAGCAGATTCAGCTCGGCCGCTACGTCACCGCCGGCACGCCAGTGTTCTCCATCATCGACGTCGCTCACCCCTGGGTCGACGCCAATCCGAAGGAGAGCGACCTCACCCACGTCACCGAGGGACAGCCTGTGACCCTCGAGGTCGACGCGTTTCCGAACCACGTCTTCAAGGGCAAGATCGGTTCGCTCTCGCCCGGCACCGGCGCGCAATTCGCGATCCTGCCGCCGCAGAACGCCACCGGCAATTTCGTCAAGGTGGTGCAGCGCGTGCCGATCAGGATCTATTTCGACGAGACCGACAAATACGTGCGGAAGCTGAAGGCCGGCATGAGCGTCTACGCCACCATCGACACCGGCCACAAGCGCTCGCTCGCCGGCCTGTTCGGATTGTCGGCGACGGCGAACCAGGACAAGGACTGATCCGATGTCCGGCCCCAATGCCAGCCTGATGGTCCCCGGCCTGCGCCGGAACATGGTGACGATCTGCGCCATGACCGCGACCATCATGCAGGCGCTGGACACCACCATCGCCAACGTCGCCTTGCCCTACATGCAGGGCTCACTGTCGGCCTCGCAGGACCAGATCAACTGGGTCTTGACCTCCTACATCGTCGCCGCCGCGATCATGACGGCGCCGGTCGGCTGGATCGCCAACCGCTTCGGCCGCAAGCGCATCTTCATCATCTGCGCCGCCGGCTTCACCTTCGCATCCGTGCTGTGCGGGCTCGCGCAGGACATCAACCAGATGGTGCTGTTCCGCCTGCTGCAAGGCGTGTTCGGCGCCGCCCTGGTGCCGCTGTCGCAATCGGTCATGCTCGATTATTACACGCTCCAGGAACGCGCCAAGGCGATGTCGATCTGGGGCATGGGCGTGATGATGGGCCCGATCATGGGCCCCTCGCTCGGCGCCTGGCTGACCGAGACCTATTCCTGGCACTGGGTGTTCTTCGTCAACCTGCCGTTCGGCGCCGTCACCGTGCTCGGCCTGATCGTCTTCATGGACGAGACCCGGAAGGATATCAGCCTCAAATTCGACTGGTTCGGCTTTGCCGCGCTGGCGGTCGCGATCGGCTCGCTTCAACTCGCGCTGGACAGGGGCGAGCAATTGGGCTGGCTCGAATCCAATGAGATCATCGCAGAGTTCATCGTCTCGGCCGTCGCCTTCTACTTCTTCCTCGCGCACTCCTTCACGACGTCGACGCCGTTCATCCGCTTCGCGCTGTTCAAGGATCGCAACTTCGTCACCGGCTGCATGTTCATGGTCGTGATGGGGCTCGTGCTGTTCTCGACCATGGCGCTGGCCTCGCCCTACATGCAGAACGTGATCGGCTATCCCATCATCACCGCCGGCCTGCTGCTGGCGAGCCGCGGCTTCGGCACCTTCTTCGCCATGATGCTGGTCGGCCGCATGATGCGTTATTTCGAGGCACGCACGCTGATCATCACCGGCCTGACGCTGACCGCGGGCTCGCTGTTCCAGATGACCGGGTGGACCGACCTGACCCAGGTGCCGGAGATCGTCACCGTCAGCGTCATCCAGGGCTTTGGCTTCGGCCTCGTCTTCGTGCCGCTCTCGACGGTGGCATTCCTGACCCTGTCGAACGAGCTGCGTACTGACGGCACCGCGATGCTGACCCTGATGCGCAACGTCGCGAGCTCGGTCGGCATCTCCGTCGTCATCGCCGAACTGACGCAGGGAACGCGGCGGACCTACGCGATCCTGTCCGAGTACATCAACCCGTTCAACCACGCGCTCCAGATGCCCAGCGTCAGCGGCATGATCAATCTCTCCACCGACGCCGGCCGCGCCATGGCCGACAGGATGGTCAGCGTGCAGGCGCAGATCATCGCATTTGCGCACGACTATATGCTGGTGATGATCTTCATCCTCTGCACCATCCCGCTCGCCTTGCTGATCGGCTCGACCAAGGCCACGCTGCGCAAGCAGGCGGCCGGGCCGGAGCATGCGGTGATGGAGTAGCCACAGGTGTCATGCCCCGCGAAGGCGGGGCATCCAGTACGCCGCGGCTTCTCCGAAGCCCACAACCGTCTCTGGAATACTGGGTCGCCCGGTCAAGCCGGGCGACGACAGCGAGCAGGCGGCACGAGTTACTACAGTAACTCCTCGCAGCCCAAATCCTCGACCGCCATCATCACCCGCTCCAGATTGTTCCACCAGATCACCGGCGGGATGTTGACGCTCCACTGCCATACCGGCTTGGTGATGTGCCAGAGCACGGACCAACGGTAGTCGCGATCGAGCGCACCTCGCGTGTAGCCCGTGATGCCGCTTTCGATCAGCGTGTCATGATAGAAATTGAGCAGCGAGCGTTCGAGCGCCTGCCGTCGCTCCGGGTACCATTGCATCGCCATCATGTAGGCGAGATCGTTGGTCGGGACGTCGATGCCCCACAGGTCGAAGTCGAAGATGCGCGCGGTATCGGCGACACCGGTGCGGGGCAGCAGGAAATTCCAGCTATGGGCATCACCATGGGTGATGCTGAGATGACGGCGCGAATGATAGCGCTCGGATAGCCGGGCCGACTGATCGATGAGGCGACGGTAGATGAGGCGTCGCTCCTCGCTGAGACGGTCACCGAGCAAATCGGCAAAGCGGTCGTAATGACCCGCGAACGCCTCCATGTGCTGCGTGCTGTCTTCGGTGCTCGCCCAGCTGCCGACGGTCTCGCCGAGATCGGGATGGTCCCACCAGGCCGCATGCCAGCGCGCCAGCGTCGTGACGATCGCGATCGCCTGCTCGCGTGACGGCGGCAGCGGCCATTGCGTTGCGACCTCGTGGCTGTCGGTGAGATCCTCGAGCAGCAGGTGCCAGGCGAGGCTTTCTTCGTCGAAATGCGCGTCGAAGCAGCGCGGCACCAATCCCAGCGGCATCTTCGGCGCAGGCTGCGTGTAGTACGCCACCTCGTGCCGGCCGGCATTGGCGAGCGTCTGCGCAAACGCGGAATTGGCGGTCTTCAGGATCAGCGATTGCGGCGCACCGGCGGATTCCCCGACATAGCGCAGGCCGAGGCGGACGATGTGTGACACGACGGTGTCACGCTGATGCAGCACCTTCACCTCGCGCACGGCGCCAGCGTCCAGCACGCCACCCCTGCGCAGCGCAGCCGTCAGTTGGGCGGGCTCAACGACCGCCGGCAGTTGTGGAGGTGTCATGACCACGATGCCCCTGTCCCGCGCAATACTGCACGATCACGACCCCACGCACCAGCCGCAGACCCGGCGCCCGGCTCAAGCCGCTGCGGTCGAGTCGCGCACGGTCCGGACGACGACCGACCGCAGCGATTCCAGGTTGGCCGCCATGCCCGCGATCGCCTGCCTCACCTCCGTGGCGCGCTCGTCCACCGAGGCGGCGTCGCGGCTGACATTGGCGATCTTGGCCGAGACCTCCTTCGCAGCGGATGCCGATTCGGAAATCGACCGCGCGATCTCCCGCGTTGCGGAGTCCTGCTCCTCCATCGCCGCCGCGACCGAGGTCGCCACGCCGTCGATCTCGACGATGTGGCCTCCCATCGTCTCGACCGCATCGACCGCGGCCTGGGTCGAGGCCTGCACCTCGGCGATCAGGCGCCCGATCTCTTCGGTGGATTTGGCGGTCTGGTCGGACAGCGATTTCACTTCGGCCGCAACCACCGCAAAGCCGCGGCCGGCCTCGCCGGCCCGCGCGGCCTCGATCGTGGCATTGAGCGCCAGGAGGTTGGTCTGGCCGGCGATGCCGCCAATGAGGTCGGAGACCTCCGCAATCTTCTTCACCGCGCCCGCCAGCGCCTGGATGGTCGAACGCGCCTGCTCGCGGCCGGCGACCGCCGATTTCGTGACCGTGCTGGTCCGCGCCACCTGCGTTGCGATGTCCCGGATCGAGGCGCTCAGTTGTTCGGCCGCGGCCGAGACGGTCTGCGAGCTGCCCAGCGCCTGGGTGGACGCCGAGGCGACCGCCTGCGACTCCGCGGACAGCGACCGGGCGATCTCGGACAGGCTGGAGGCGGCCCGTTCGACGCCCTGGCTTGCCACGCTCGCGGAATCGACCGAGCGGCCGGTCTCGCGCTCGACGGTCTCGGCCATCTGGTGCAGGGCGCCACGCTTGGCCGTCGCGGCCTCGTGCTCCTTCCGCAACTGCTCCTCGCGCAGGCGCGAATTCTCGATCGCCCCCTGCTTGAACACCTGGAGCGCACCCGCCATCGAGCCGACCTCGTCCTGGCGGTGCGCGAAGGGGATGTCGGCGGCGAGATCGCCGGTCGCGAGCTTCTGCATCGTGTCCGTCATGCGCACGATCGGGCGCACCACGCCAAGCGCGACGCCGAGCAGGCCTGCGGCAATGAGGGCCAGGACGGCTGCGGAGACGCCGAGGAGAATGTAGAGGATCGAGCTGTCGCGCTCGGCCGCCAGCTTCTCCATGTCGGCATTCTGCTTGTTGGCGCTCTCGACGATGCTGTCGATGACGGCGCGGTGCGCGGTGTAGGCGTCCTTGAGCTGCGCATAGGCGCGTTCGGCGCCGGCCACGTCCTTGGCTCTGAGGGCTGGCAGGAGCTGGTCGGACAAGAGCTTCCAGAACTTCTGCACCTCGGCGTCGGATTTCGACACCAGCGCCGTCTTCAGATCGGTGGAGAGGTTGGAGGTGGTCCAGAATGCCTTGCGCTCATCGTAATCCTTGCGGAGCTGGACCAGGCGTTCGCCATGGGCCGACAGCTGGTCCGGCTCGCGCATGGCGAGCGTGGCCTCGAGATAGGCTTCGATCACATATTCGGGCGGCGGCAGGATGTCCGCGATGAGGTCGTTGCCGAGCTTGATGTCGGAATAAAGCGGACCGCCGACCTTGAGCTCGCGCAGGGCGTAAAGGCTGGTCGAGACGACGGCAGTAAAGCCGATGGCGAGAACGATCCCGAATGCAATGACCGCAGAAGAAAGCGAGAGACGAATTTTCATGAAACAATCCAATGGCGCAGGTCGAAATCCGAACGGACCCTAAACAACTGCGGTAAACACGGGATTGCTTCGCGCGGAAATTGTATCCCGCGGGCACCGGAAAATTACGAAAAGAGGACGTCAGTCGGTCGTTTTTGAGTCAGCGAGACCAACTCAGGGCACGGAGAGAAACGTCTCAGGCCCGATGAAACGCAGCAACTAGCTCAGTTGCGCTGGATGAGAAACGCGTGGCGGCTGTCGATATCGCCGCCACGCGTTGCTGCCTCACATGTCGAAGAAGACCGTCTCGTCGTCGCCCTGAAGCCGCAGGTCGAGCCGATAGACCGCCTTCCCCGCCTCGCGCGTCGCGATCAGCGTCGCGCGGCGATCGGCCGGCACCAGTCCCAGCACGGGATCGGCGGCATTGCCGGCCTCGTCGCTGAAATAGATACGGGTGTAGAGATGCCGCAGCATGCCGCGGCCGAACACCGCAAGCACGATGTGCGGCGCCTGCGGCTTGCCGTCGGGATCGGGCACCGCGCCCGGCTTGATGGTGTCGAAGGAATAATTGCCGTCCTTGTCGGTGCCGCAGCGGGCGAAGCCGCGGAAGCTGGCATTGGGCAGCGCGCGCTTGTCCTGGGGGTCGGCGAAGCGGCCCTGCGCATCCGCCTGCCAGATCTCCAGCATGACGTCGGGCACAACGACGCCGTCGCCGTCGAACACGCGGCCTTCGATGCGGACGCGATCCCCGGTGACGTCGGGCGTCAGCGTCGAATTGGTGAACGCGTCGTTCCAGGCGTATTCGCCGGTCGGTGTCAGGCCGTATTTGAAGAACGGACCGACGGTCTGCGATGGGGTAATACCGTTGTCCTGCACTTAAGTGTTCTCCATTGGCGTGGCGTTCTTGCCGCGCAGCACGATGTCAAAGCGGTAGCACAGCGCCCATTCGGGCTGGGTGTTCTCGAGGTCGAAAGACGAGACCATCCGCGCCCGCGCCTTCTCGTCCGGCACCGAGTTGAAGATCGGGTCGAACGGGAACAGCGGGTCAGCAGGGAAATACATCTGCGTCACGAGCCGCGTGACGAAGGAATGGCCGAACACCGACAGATGGATATGCGCGGGACGCCAGGCGTTGTGGTGATTGCCCCAGGGATAGGCGCCAGGCTTGATGGTGACGAAACGGTAATAGCCGGCGGCATCGCTCACGGTGCGGCCCGCGCCCGTGAAATTCGGATCGAGCGGCGCCGGATGCTGGTCGCGGACGTGAACGTAGCGGCCGCAGGAATTGGCCTGCCAGATCTCGACCAGCGAGTTCGGCACGCCGCGGCCGTCCTCGTCGCGCACATGGCCGTGCACGATGATGCGCTCGCCGATCGGCTCGCCGGTATGCTGGGTGGTGAGATCGGCATCGCCCTCGCGCACGGTCTCGTGGCCGTAGACCGGGCCGGTCAATTCCGACAGCGTGTGCCGCATCGGGATCAAGGGCTTGTTCGGCGCGCGCTTGATCGAGCTCTTGTATTCGGGCGACAGCGGCAGCGGATGCGCCTTGTTGCTGTCGACGGGATAGATGAATGTCATTGGCGAACTCCTCCCCGGCCATTTTGCTCCGGCCGGTCAACGCTTCCCCCGATCATTATAGAACATAACTAATCTAGGGAAGCGGGTTTGGCAGGTGTCCTGCGCCGGCAGGACCACGCTATTTGATCGGCGGACGCGGCAGCACGGCCTCACCGGCCTCCAGCCGGTAGGTGTGGTCGAGCGAATACCAGGGGGTCGCGACGTCTCGTGCGGTCGGATGCGGCGCGTCATGGCGCCGGAACTTGCCGATCAGTGCCTGCGTCACCCCGAACTGCACGTCGCTGTCGATATGGGGGTCGGCGGGGTCGTAGACCTGCGAGATCAGCACCTTGAATCCGGGCTTGAAAATCAGCGCGTGCAGATGCGCGGGCCGATAGGGATGCCGGCCCTGCGCCTCGAGCAGGCGGCCGACCACGCCGTCGGTCGGGATGGGGTAGCCGACCATCATCACCGAGCGGAAGGCGAAGCGCCCATCCTGGTCGGTCGTGAACTTGCCGCGCAGGTTCATGTCGGCCTGATCAGGGTCCTGGTTCTCGTAGAGACCGACCGGCGAGGCGTGCCAGACATCGACCTCCGCACCCGTGACGGGACGGCCGTCTTTGTCGACGACGCGGGCGCTGACGAACAGCGGCGCACCGGGCGTTTCCGAGCGGACGATCGAGCCGCCATTCTCGACCCGCGGCGAGTTCAACCGCCAGAACGGTCCGAGCAGCGACTGATCGGTTTCGGTATTGCCCTGATCGCCGTTGTTGAGCAGGCACACCAGCGGCGAGACGCCGAGCGAGCCCGCCATCAGCACGACTTCGTTGTGCGTGTCGGTCGTGAGCTTGCCGAGCTCGGCCACGATCGCGGTCGCGTCCCGGAACTCCTTCTCAGTCAGGCGGACATCGCGGACGAAGGCGTGCAGATGCTTGACCAGAGAGACCATGATCTGGCGCAGCCGCGGATCGGACGTCCGCTCCATCACCGCCAGTGCAGCGGCCGTGACGTCCTGCTCGCGTTCGATGATCATGCTCGTCTCCGGATTACCCGTCATTCCGGGCGCGAGTGAAACGAACGAGCCCGGAATCTTCGCCTCTCCCCGCAAGCGGGGAGAGGGGGAGGAGAGAGTTCAGTTCAGCTTCTCGATCGCAACGGCAACACCCTGGCCGACGCCGACGCACATGGTGGCCAGCGCGAGCTTGCCGCCGCGCTTTTCCATGCCGTGGACGGCGGTGAGCGCGAGGCGTGCGCCGCTCATGCCGAGGGGATGGCCGAGCGCGATGGCGCCGCCATGCGGATTGACGAAATCGGCATCGTCTGCAACGCTGAGCTGGCGCATGCAGGCGATGCCTTGCGAGGCGAAGGCCTCATTGAGCTCGATCAGGTCGAAATCGCTGATCTTCTTGCCGAGGCGTTCCATCAGCTTGCGGGTCGCCGGCACCGGGCCGATGCCCATGATGCGCGGCGGCACGCCGGCCGAGGCGAGGCCGAGGATGCGTGCGCGCGGGGTGAGGCCATGCTTCTTCACGGCGGCTTCAGAAGCCAGGATCATCGCGGCCGCGCCGTCATTGACGCCGGAGGCGTTGCCGGCGGTCACGGTGCCGGGATTGCGCACGATCGGCTTCAGTTTTGCCAGGCCTTCCAGCGTCGTCTCCGGGCGCGGATGCTCGTCCTTGTCGACCGTAATCGGGCCGGCCTTGCCGCCGGGGATGGTGATCGGCGTGATTTCCTCGGCGAAATAACCCGCCGCGATCGCCGCGCCTGCGCGCTGCTGCGAACGGATGGCGAAGGCGTCCTGGTCGGCGCGCGAGACCTGGAATTCCTCGGCGACGTTCTCGCCGGTCTCCGGCATGGCGTCGACGCCATATTGCGCCTTCAACAGCGGATTGATGAAACGCCAGCCGATGGTGGTGTCAAAAATCTCGGCGGAGCGCGAGAAGGCTTCCTGCGCCTTGCCCATCACGAAGGGCGCGCGGGTCATGGATTCAACGCCGCCGGCGATCGCAAGCTCGATCTCGCCGGAACGGATGGCGCGGCCGGCCGCACCGACCGCGTCCAGGCCGGAGGCACAGAGCCGGTTCAGGGTCTGCCCGGGAACCGAATCCGGCAGGCCCGCAAGCAGCAGGGCCATGCGCGCGACGTTGCGGTTGTCCTCGCCGGCCTGGTTGGCGCAGCCGAAGAAGACTTCGTCGACCTGTGCCCAGTCGAGATTGGGATGCTTGGCCATCAGCGCCTTGATCGGGGCCGCCGCGAGGTCGTCGGCGCGCACCTTGGCGAGCGAGCCGCCGAAACGGCCGATCGGGGTCCGCACGGCATCGCAGATAAAGACGTCACGCATCGTTGTTCTCCCTGAATGCCGCGGTCCGGCCCAAATTCTTCAATGTCCGCGGAGTTTTAGGAGGGCGCCCGCGGCAGGTCAATTGACGGTTTCTTGCGTGTTCCGAGGGGTGCGCACGCTGCCAATGCATGCCGCGGTGCGGACAACGTGGAAAACCTCCCCTCGCCGGCCAAACCGGTAGGAGCAGGAGGCGAAATTTTGTAGGTTGCGCCGCCCATGACAATGCAACAGCCCATCCCCGCGCCAGAACCCGAATCCACGCCCGCACCGCCGGCGGAAGCTGCCGCGCGCGTCACGCCGATGATGGAACAATATCTGGAGATCAAAGCGGCGCATCAGGGCCTGCTGCTGTTCTACCGGATGGGCGACTTTTACGAGCTGTTCTTCGAGGATGCCGAGATCGCCTCGAAGACGCTCGGCATCGTGCTGACCAAGCGCGGCAAGCATCAGGGCGCCGACATTCCGATGTGCGGCGTGCCGGTCGAGCGTTCCGAGGACTATCTGCATCGCCTGATCAGCGCCGGCCACCGGGTCGCGGTGTGCGAGCAGACCGAGGATCCCGCCGCCGCCAAAGCACGCGGCAACAAGAGCGTGGTGCGCCGTGGCGTGGTGCGGCTGGTGACGCCGGGCACGCTGACCGAGGACACGCTGTTAGACGCGCGCGCCAACAATTATCTGCTGGCGATCGCGCGCGCCCGCGCCTCCGGTGGCGGCGACCGCTTCGGTCTTGCCTGGATCGACATCTCGACCGCCGAATTCACCGTGATGGAATGCTCTAGCGGTGAGCTCGCCGCGACGCTGGCGCGCATCAATCCGAACGAGGCGATCGTCACCGACGCGCTCTACAACGACAGCGAGCTCGGACAGACCTTGCGCGAGCTGCCGGCGGTGACGCCGCTGACCCGCGACGTCTTCGATGGCGCCACCGCGGAAAAGCGCCTGTGCGATTATTTCGCCGTCGCGACCATGGACGGGCTGGCGCAACTGACGCGGCTCGAAGCGACCGCTGCAGCCGCCGCCGTCACCTATGTCGACCGGACCCAGGTCGGCAAGCATCCGCCGCTGTCGCCGCCCGCGCGCGAGGCCTCGGGCGCGACCATGGCGATCGATCCGGCCACCCGCGCCAATCTCGAATTGACGCGAACGCTCGCGGGCGAACGCCGCGGCTCGCTGCTCGACGCGATCGACTGCACGGTGACCTCGGCCGGCTCGCGCCTGCTGGCGCAGCGGCTCGCGGCGCCGCTGACGGACGCGCCCGCAATCGCGCGGCGGCTCGACGCCGTCAGCGCCTTCGTTGCGGACTCCGCCGCGCGTGAAGACATCCGCAGCATCCTGCGCGGCGCGCCCGACATGTCGCGGGCGCTGGCCCGTCTTTCGGTCGGCCGCGGCGGACCGCGCGACCTCGCCGGCCTGCGCGACGGCATCATTGCCGCCGACCAGGTGCTGACGCGCCTCGGCGAGCTCGACCAGCCGCCGCAGGAGATCGCGGTGGTGATGGCGGCCCTGCAGCGTCCGTCGCGCGAGCTCGCCGCTGAATTCGCAAGTGCCCTCGATGACCAGCTGCCGCTGATCAAGCGCGACGGCGGCTTTGTTCGCCAGGGCTACGAGCCCGCCCTCGACGAAGCGCGCAATCTGCGTGACGCCTCGCGCCTGGTGGTGGCCTCGATGCAGGCGCGCTACGCCGATCATACCGGCGTGAAGGGCCTCAAGATCCGGCACAACAACGTGCTCGGCTATTTCGTCGAGGTCACCGCGCAGCACGGCGGCAAGCTGATGTCGGCGCCGCTGAATGCGACCTTCATCCATCGCCAGACGCTGGCCGGACAGGTGCGCTTCACCACCTCGGAGCTCGGCGAGATCGAGGCCAAGATCGCCAATGCCGGCGACCGTGCGCTCGGGCTCGAGCTCGAGATCTTCGAGCGGCTGTCCGCGAAGGCGCTTGATATCAGCGACGATCTGCGCGCCGCCGCCCATGCCTTCGCGCTGCTCGACGTCGCGACCTCGCTGGCCAAGCTCGCGGTCGACGACAATTATGTGCGGCCGGACGTGGATGACTCCCTCGGCTTTGCGATCGAGGCGGGCCGCCATCCCGTCGTCGAGCAGGCGCTCAAGCGCAATGGCGAGCCGTTCATTGCCAATGCCTGCGATCTCTCGCCAACACCGGCGCAGAAATCCGGCCAGCTCTGGCTGCTCACCGGTCCCAACATGGCCGGTAAATCGACCTTCCTGCGCCAGAACGCGCTGATCGCGCTGCTGGCGCAGATCGGCAGCTTCGTGCCGGCGACGCGCGCGCGGATCGGCATCATCGACCGCCTGTTCTCGCGCGTCGGCGCCGCCGACGACCTCGCGCGCGGCCGCTCCACCTTCATGGTGGAGATGGTCGAGACCGCAGCGATCCTGAACCAGGCCGGCGAGCGCGCGCTCGTGATCCTCGACGAGATCGGCCGCGGCACCGCGACGTTCGACGGCCTCTCCATCGCCTGGGCCGCGATCGAGCATCTGCACGAGAGCAACCGCTGCCGCACGCTGTTCGCGACGCATTATCACGAGCTGACGGCGCTCTCGGCAAAACTGCCGCGGATGTTCAACGCGACGGTGCGGGTGAAGGAATGGCAGGGCAATGTCGTGTTCCTGCACGAGGTGCTGCCGGGCTCGGCCGACCGCTCCTACGGCATCCAGGTCGCCAAGCTCGCCGGCCTGCCGCCGGCGGTGATCACGCGCGCCAAATCGGTGCTGGCAAAACTCGAGGCCCAAGACCGCGGCCAGACCGCCCGCGCCCTCGCCGACGATCTGCCGCTGTTCGCGGTGCCCTCGCGCGCCGCCGCCGAAGCCGCACCGCCGACCGAGGCCGAGCTATTGATGGACGCCGTGAAGGCCCTCCACCCGGACGAGATGTCCCCGCGCGAGGCGCTGGATGCGCTCTATGCGTTGAAGGCCAAGCTGCCGAAGCAGTGACGGTGCCGTAGGGTGGGCAAAGCGCAGCGTGCCCACCATTCAACGACCAATTCGCGGAAAGATGGTGGGCACGGCGCGCGAAGAGCGCGCCTTTGCCCACCCTACGACTTCTGCGCGCTTGGCTTACGCCCTTGCCGCCATCGCAGCAGCTTCCGCGGCGGCGCGCTGCATGCTGGTCGACATCTCGTTCGTGACCGTGCTCTGCTCCTCGACGGCGGCGGCTGTCGAGGTGACGTATTCGCTGACGTTGTTGATGGCCTGCTTGATCGAGCCGAGCGCGCTGACGACGTCCCCGGAGATGCCGTTGAGGCTGCCGATCTCCTGGCCGATCTTGTCGGTCGCCTGTCTCGCCTGATTGGCGAGGCTCTTCACCTCGGAAGCGACCACCGCGAAGCCGCGGCCAGCCTCGCCGGCGCGCGCCGATTCGATCGTGGCGTTGAGCGCGAGCAGGTTGATCTGGCTGGTAATGCTGTTGATCATCTCGATGATGCCGCTCATCGCCTTCGCCGCTTCGGTCAGCCGCTGCGCCTGCGCGTCGGCAGAGGCAACCTGCTCCACCGCGCTCATCGCGGTCTCGCGGGACTTGGTCATCGCTTCGGAGATCTCGCGCACCGACGCGTTCAGCTCCTCCGAGCCTGCGGCGACCGATTCCATCATGCCGCGGACGCGCTCATTGCCCATGCGGACCAGCACCTGCCGCGTGGTGTCAGTGGCGTATTTCACGACCTTGAACGGCTTGCCGTTGAGATCGAGGATCGGGTTGTAGGAGGCCTGGATGTAGACCTCCTTGCCGCCCTTGCCGATGCGCTTGTATTCAGCCGCCTGGTACTGGCCGCGATTGAGCGTTGCCCAGAACTCGCGATAGGCAGCGCGGTCGCGCTCCGACGGCTCGACGAACATGCTGTGATGCTTGCCCTTGATCTCGGCCAGCGAATAGCCGAGCGTGCCGAGAAAATTGGCATTGGCGGTGATGATCGTGCCGTCCATGTTGAATTCGATCACGGCCTGCGCCTTGTCGATCGCCGAGATCTGACCAGCGAGGTCGGCGTTCTTTAGCTTCTCCGCGGTGACGTCGGTCGCAAATTTGGCAACGCCGAACGGCTTGCCGTTCTCGTCGAGCAGCGGGTTATAAGAGGCGAGGATCCAGACCTCGCGGCCGCCCTTGCCGATACGTTTGTATTCGCCCGCCTGGTATTCACCGCGGTTGAGCCTGGCCCAGAATTCGCGATAGGCCGCGCTGTCGCGCTCAGCGGGGGCTACGAACAGGCTGTGATGCTTGCCCTCGATCTCGGCCAGCGAATAGCCGAGCGCCTGGCAGAAATTCTGGTTCGCAGTCACGATAGTGCCGTCGAGCTTGAACTCGATGACGGCCTGGGCGCGGCCGATGGCGGACACCTTGGAGGCTTCCGTCATGGCATTGATCTTCTTCGCGGTGATATCGGTCGCGATCTTCACGACCTTGACTGGCTTGCCGTCGCCGTCAAGCACGGGATTATACGACGCCTCGATCCAGATCTCGCGACCGCCCTTTGCAATCCGCTTGAACTCCGCGGCCTGGAACTCGCCGCTCTTCAACGCGGACCAGAACGCCTTGTACGCCGCGCCGCCTCGCTGATCGGCGGGCACGAACATGGAGTGATGCTTTCCCTTGATCTCCTCCAGCCCATAGCCCAGGGCCTTCAGGAAATTCTCGTTCGCGGTGAGGATGGTGCCATCCAGTGCAAATTCGATCGTCGCCTGCGAACGGCCGATGGCGTCGAGCTGTGCCTGGGCATTTCCATGGGGATTACGACCAAACATCAAAACATCTCCAGAATGGATCGCATGGTGCCGCAGCGCAACGCGCCTCAAAGACAGGCGAGCGGACGCCCTCGGACAGACCGAGCGTTGGAATATGACTAGCTGTGAACTATGTGGGTCCGTTCACGCGTACAGAGGACCCGCCTTGATGCCCATGTCCGCCCAAACGCGGAAACGACAACCGACGAGTAGCTTTACGGGGAATGCACCAAATTTAGATTAATGCACCTATCGGAATCGGGCAGCCCATCTCCGAAGAAATACGGAGTGATGGAACCGAAAATGGCCGGCGGAAGAAACGGCCGAAACGCGAATTAGCAACGATCAAATCGATACTTAGCGACGTCGCGACATGAACGGATTGCGGCCCCGCGCGCGCTTTTCCGCGCGACTACCGTCCAGGATGCTGCCCCATTAACGCAACGCCTTCCGGCGGCCGTCAGCGGCCCACCCTGGCAAACGGCTCGATCAGCTTCAAGGTGGCGGCGAGGCGGATGCTGCGCTTGCCGGCGAGCGCGATCGCTTCCATGTCGGCGCCCTTGTCATCGCAGTGGCCGGAGAAGCCGATGCCCACCTCATAGCCACCGAACAAGGGATGCTCGCTCTTTGCCAGCGTGTGTTCCTGATTGACGAATTCACCTTTCCAGCGACCGTTCGCCGAAGAATAGGCGCCGAGATAATAGAAGAAGGCATCGCCGCCGAGGATGCGGCCGTCGCGCAGCAACATCACGCCGGTATGGCCACCGGTAATTCCATCCAGCATCCGGATATCGATCGAATAGAGTCCGCTGACGATGCCACCATCGCCGACCGCACCAGGCGGGGGAACGTCATCATCGCCGAGCGGCGTCATCACGGCGCGAAACACCGAGGCGTCCTCGACCACTTCTCCCTCGAAGCGGTAGAGCCTGCCCTGCTGTCGACCACGAATGCTGATTGTGACGGCGTCGGAACTGACCAGCGACCTGTGCTGCGGCGACCGGCTGTGGCGCTTCGTCCGGAGCCTGGCGACGATTTCGCCGTCCACAATCTCGTAGGTGCCGAAGTGCGCGAAGGCCGTGTTGCCGCCAAGCATTTTCCCGGCATGGGCGTACAGCACGCTGCGGCCGGAGCCGTCGTTGATATCGTATTCGACCTTGTACAATCCCTCCACCGCACGCCCCGATCTTGCTCTGTTGCCAGTTTAGCGGGTCTGCCGGCCCGGGTAACTAACTATCCTGACGCAGGGCTGAGGTCCCAAGCGTAGCGTATCTCGCCTACGAAGCGCGGCGCGGCTGATGCATCGGCCTCTTCCGTCGTCCCATCCTCCACAGCGTCAGGTTCCAGCCGATGCAGGTGGCGAGTGCGCAACTCAAGCCGATCGCCGAGCCGAACTGCATGACGGCGACGTGCAGCACCGCAATTGCCAGACCGAAGCCGAGCAGGCCCCAGGCGGAGTTGGCGAGCACGGCGGCGGTCGGCGGGCCGCCGATGCGCGGATGCAGGATCACCATCATGCTGGTGAACACGATCGGGTAGAGCGCGATGACGCCACTCACCCGCGGGCCAACCCAGCCCGAGGTCGAGACCACGATCGCAACCAGCGTCGCGACCAGCGAGGCGCGGAATGGAATGTCGTACCAGCGACGCGTCACCAGCGGCATCTTCACATGGCGGTACCGTGCGAGCAGCGGAATGCAGATGCCGAAGGCGACCAGGTTGACGGCGAGCCCGGCGGTCAAAGTCCAGTCGAACAGGCGGATGATGGAGGCCAGCACGATCCACACTGCGACCGCGCTGCCGGCGCTCACCAGCAGATTGTTCCGCTGCGCCAGCACGACATAGGTGAGCCCAAGGACGATCGTCGCGGCGTTGACCGGAAGGCTCGACAACGCGCCTTGCGCGATGAAGGCGGCGTCATGGTCGAGCGCGAGGAAGACGTAGGAAGGACCGGCCGAGATCGGCAAGGTCGCCACCAGTCCGCCGATCACCGGACCGGTGCGCTCGGCAATGAACGACGCGGACACGACGAACGCCGCGGCGATCGCCATGCGCAGGACGAGGAAGATGATGAAGTGGAGCTCGGGGGGCATTTTTTGCTTCTTACCCTGCCCTGAAGGGGAGGGTCGGCTCATATGGAGCGTAGCGAAATATGAGACGGGGTGGGGTGACAGTCTCTCGACGGATACGGCGCCCGAGTGGAGAGATCACCCACCCCGCTCGCGCTGCGCGCGATCGACCCTCCCCCTCAAGGGGAGGGTCAGGAAGTCACATCCGCTGCATCGACACCGAAACCTTCGGGCCGTTCTTGATGGTCTGGTAGACCACGCAATAGCGCTCGGTGAGTTTCAGCAGCAGATCGAGCTTGTCCTGCGGCGCGTCGGTGTCCACCTCGAAGCGCAGGCGAATCTCGGCGAAGCCGACCGGGGTCTCCTTGTCGACGCCGAGCGTGCCGCGGAAATCGAGATCGCCCTCGGCATAGACGTTGCCGGTCTTCAGCGGGATCTCGATGGCGGTCGCGACCGATTTCAGGGTGACGCCGGCACAGGCGACCAAGGCTTCCAGCAGCATGTCGCCGGAGCAGAGCTCGAGGCCGGTGCCGCCGGTGGCGGGATGCAGGCCAGCCATTGCGATGGCGCGGCCGGTCTCGACCTTGCAGGCGATGCCTTCGCTGTCGGTCGAGCCCTTGGCCTTCAGCGTGATCATCGCGGTCTTGGGATCGGTCTTGTAGCGTTCCTTGATCGGGGCCTGCATCTGGCGCAGTGCTGCGGCGTCCATCTTGTTCTCTCCCGGAAAAATCGTCCCTACGAAGTACCGGCTTGCGATGTACCGGCTCAGAGAGAAAATGTCACCACCACATGGCCTGACCGGGACCCTGGGTTGCGTCACGGTCGGGCACGTTGCGGTCGAGCGAACGGTCGAGTGACGTCAGCACACTTCGCTTGAAATTCTCGAACAACGGCGAATTGCGGTCGCGCGGCCGGCCCAGATTGATCTCGATCTGGTCGAACAGCCGGCCCGGCCGCGGCCGCATCACCAGCACGCGATCGGCCAGCACCACGGCCTCGTCGACGTCATGTGTGACGAGGATCAAGGTCGGCCGGGTGTCGGCCCAGAGGTCGAGCAGATGATCCTGGAGATCCCTGCGGGTGAAGGCGTCGAGCGCGGAGAACGGCTCGTCGAGCAGCAGCACTTCCGGTTGCGGCACCAGCGCACGCGCGATCGCGACACGCTGCGCCTGCCCGCCCGAGAGCTCGCGCGGCCAGGCCTGCGCCTTATCAGTGAGCCCGACGCGGGCGAGCGCGCGCGCCACCTTCTCGCGCCGCTCAGTCGCGGGCAGGTCGGCAAGGCCGAAGCCGATATTGTCGGCGACGCTGAGCCAGGGCAAAAGCCGCGGCTCCTGGAAGATGATGCCGATTTTTGCGTGCGGCGAATTGATCGCCTCGCTGTCGAGCGTCACCGTGCCTGCGCTCGCGCGATCGAGGCCTGCGATGGCGCGCAAGAGCGTGGACTTGCCGCAGCCGGAGCCGCCGATGATGGCGACGATCTCGCCCTGCTTGATCTCGGCGGAGAAACGCGCCAGCGCCTGCACGCCGTTGGGATAGGTCTTGCTGACCCGGTCGAGCGCCAGCATCGCGTTACGTTCCCTTCGCGCGCCCGAAGGCGTCCTGCCAGCGCAGGAACGGCGCAGCCCCGACCTCGATCAGCCAGTCGGTGAGCTTGCCGAGGATGGCGAAGATCACGATCGCGGCGAGAATCTGCGCGGGCTTGCCAAGTTGCTGGCCGTCGAGCAGGAGATAGCCGAGGCCTTCCGAGGCGCCGATCAGCTCGGCCGCCACCACGAACATCCAGCCCAGACCAAGGCCGACACGCAAGGACACCACATAGGCCGGCAGCACCGCGGGCAGCAGGATGCGGCGGATCATGGCGAACCCGGAGAGACGGAAGGTACGACCGACCTCGACGATCTTGCGATCGACGGAAAGGATCGCGCCCATCACGCCGAGATAGACCGGGAAGAACACGCCGACCGCGATCAGCGCGATCTTGGAGGTCTCGAAGATGCCGAGCCAGAGGATGAACAACG
Source organism: Bradyrhizobium sp. LA6.1 (assembly GCF_040547805.1). Lineage (NCBI taxonomy): Bacteria > Pseudomonadati > Pseudomonadota > Alphaproteobacteria > Hyphomicrobiales > Nitrobacteraceae > Bradyrhizobium > Bradyrhizobium sp. LA6.1. Next base: position 69,249 of record NZ_JBEPQK010000007.1, read on the forward strand.
GCACCCAGGCCAGCGAAGGGATCGCACGCAGCGCCTGCACGGTCGGATCGAGCAGCCGCCGCGCCAGCGACCAATAGCCGGAGATGGCACCGAGCACGGTGCCCGCGATCACGCCGAAGGCGAAGCCGAGACCGACGCGCCACAGCGTCGCGGCGATGTGGCGGACCAGCTCGCCGGAGCGGGCGAGCTCGGTGATGGTCGCAAACACGCGCGAGGGCGGCGGCACCAGACGGCCGTTGGACCAGCCAGACCACACCACCAGCTCCCAGCCGAGCGCGAGGATGAGCGGCAGCAAGATTCCAAGCAACGGCCGCGCATAACGCGACAGCCGCGAGGGCGCGGCGGCACTTTCGGCCGGTTCCGAGGTCTGCTGCAGGACTGGCGCGTCGGAGATCATGGCCGGTAGGAAGCGCGTCTGGTCGGGGAATGCAAGGGCGCGCGGCAATCTCGGTTGTCGCCCCGGACAAGCGAAGCGCAGATCCGGGGCCCATAACCACAGGGCGATATGGTTACGGGGACTCGGAGTGACCGCCTTCGCGTCAAACTACTCCCTGGGGTTATGGGTCCCGGGCTCGCTTCGCGCCCCGGGACGACAGCGGAGTTTGTTGCGCGCGCCTGCCTCTTGCGCAGAACTAGTTCGTCGGCAACGGGACCTGGTCGTCGATCAGGGCATCCAGCGTCGCCTTCACATCGACCTTGGCGTCGACGACGCCGGCCTGCTGGAGCGCAAGGCCGGCAGCGAGGATCGACTCGCGCTGGGGTGCGCCGATGCGGCTGTGGGTGAGCTCGGTGCGCTCCTTGAGCTGCTTGTCGACGACGGCGTCCGGCAGCTTGGTCACGGCGATGAAGGTCTTCTTCAGATCATCGTAATTCGCCAGCGAATATTTGCGCGCCTCTTCATACACCGCAAGCACGCGGCGGGCGGCGTCCGGATAGTCCTTCAAGAACTGCTCGCGCACATTGAGGATGCCCCAGGTGTTGGCATCCGCCTTGCGATAAAACAGTTTTGCACCTTCCTCGACCTCGGCCTGCGCCATCATCGGATCGAGACCGGCCCAGGCGTCGACGTCGCCGCGGATCAGCGCGGTCTTGCCGTCGGCGTGCTGGAGCAGCACCGGCGTGATGTCCTTTTCTGTCAGGCCGGCACCGAGCAGCGCGCGCACCAGGAAGATGTGCGGATCGGTGCCGCGCGTCACCGCGACGCGCTTGCCCTTGAGATCAGCAACGCTCGCGATCTTGGAATCCTTTGATGTCACCAGCGCCGTCCATTCGGGACGCGAATAGACGTAGATCGACTTGATGGGGTTCCCGTTGATCTTCGCCACCAGCGCCGCCGAGCCCGCGGTCGAGCCGAAATCGATCGAGCCGGCGTTGAGGAATTCGAGCGCCTTGTTGGAGCCGGCCGACTGCACCCAAATGATGCTGATGCCGTCCTTGGCGAACTCCTTCTCCAGCAGACCCTTCTGCTTCAGGACCATCGACACCGGATTGTAGGTCGCCCAGTCGATGCGGATTTCCTTAAGCGGATCCGCCGCCCGTGCCGCAGGGGTCATGGCGAGCGCAACAGCCCCCGCCAACAGAATGCGTCGTGTAATCCCGGTCATGCCCAGCCTCCTCAAAAACTTCATTGTTTTTCAATGAGTTATTTCTAGAGGTCAACGAGAAAATCGCTATCCCGAAAGCCCCTCGACCGAGAACGATTTTGCCCGAGGCCGGCCTTTTCCAGCATGGAACGACTATTGCCAGAGAATGGCGGGTGACAGCGCCTGTCACCTCTTATATCCGGTGAGACATGGACAGCGTCGCGACTGAGCACAAGGCCGAGGTGGACGATCGCTTCGACACCGCGCGGATCACCGCCGCGGTCGATGCGCTTGCCGAGAAACATCAGGGACGTGAGGACACGTTCCGCACGGCCATGGCGCAATTGCTGAAGGCCGAGCTGATCGCGGCGCGCGCCGCGGCGCAGGCGATCCTGCTGAAGGACCGTCATGGAAGGCGTTGCGCCGAGCGGCTGTGCCACGTGCAGGACGAGATCATCCGCATCCTGTATTCGGCGGCGACCCGGCATCTCTACCGCTCGCCGATCCCGAGCGGCGCGGAGCGCATGGCGGTGGTCGCGACCGGCGGCTATGGCCGCGGCCTGATGGCCCCGGAATCCGATATCGATCTCCTGTTTATCCTGCCCTACAAGCAGACCGCCTGGGGTGAACAGGTGGCTGAGGCCATTCTCTACTGTCTCTGGGACATGGGGCTGAAGGTCGGGCACGCCACGCGCTCGGTCGATGAATCGATCCGGCAGGCACGCGGCGACATGACCATCCGCACCGCGATTCTGGAAACGCGCTTCCTGACCGGCGACCAGCCGCTCTATGACGAACTGGTCGCGCGCTTCGACAAGGACGTGGTGCAGGGCACGGCATCCGAATTCGTCACCGCAAAGCTCGCCGAGCGCGAGGAGCGCCACCGCCGCGGCGGCCAGTCGCGCTACCTGGTCGAGCCCAACGTCAAGGACGGCAAGGGCGCCCTGCGCGACCTGCACACGCTGTTCTGGATCGCCAAATACGTCTACCGCGTCCGTGATACCGACGAGCTGGTCGAGCGCGGCGTGTTCGACGCGCAGGAATACCGCACCTTTCGCCGCTGCGCCGACTTCCTCTGGTCGGTGCGCTGCAATCTGCACTTCTACTCCGGCCGCGCGGAGGAGCGCCTCTCCTTCGATCTCCAGCGCGAGATCGCGGTCCGGCTCGGCTACACCTCGCATCCCGGCATGCAGGACGTCGAGCGCTTCATGAAGCACTACTTCCTGGTCGCCAAGGAAGTCGGCAACCTCACCGCCATCCTCTGCGCCAAGCTCGAGGACCAGCAGGCCAAGCCCGCGCCGGTGCTGAGCCGGATGATGGCGCGGCTGCGCCCCGCCCCCGCGAAGCGCCGCGTCCCCGACAGCGACGACTTCCTCGTCGACAACAACCGCATCAACGTCGCCGCGCCCGACGTGTTCAAGCACGATCCGGTCAATTTGATCCGGATCTTCCGCCTGGCGCAGAAGAACAACCTCGCCTTCCATCCCGACGCGATGCGCGACGTGACGCGCTCGCTCGGACTGATCAACGCGCAGCTGCGCGAGAACCCGGAAGCCAACCGGCTGTTCATGGAGATCCTGACCTCCGACAACGCCGAGATCGTGCTGCGGCGGATGAACGAGACCGGCGTGCTCGGCCATTTCATCCGCGCCTTCGGCAAGATCGTCTCGATGATGCAGTTCAACATGTATCATCACTACACTGTCGACGAGCATCTGATCCGCTGCGTCGGCTTCCTGCAGGACATCGAGCGCGGCGGCATTGAGGAGTTCACGCTCGCCAGCGATCTCTTCCGCAAGATCCGGCCCGAGCACCGTGCGGTGATTTACATCACGACGCTGCTGCACGACATCGCCAAGGGACGGCCGGAGGATCACTCGATCGCCGGCGCCAAGGTGGCGCGCCGGCTGTGCCCGCGGCTCGGCTTCAGCGCGGCCGACACCGAGCTCGTGGCCTGGCTGATCGAGGAACATCTGACGATGTCCACGGTCGCGCAGTCGCGCGACCTCTCCGACCGCAAGACGATCGAGAATTTCGCCGCCGTGGTGCAGTCGGTCGAGCAGATGAAATTGCTCACGATCCTGACCACCGCCGACATCCGCGGCGTCGGCCCGGGCGTGTGGAACGGCTGGAAGGCGCAGCTGCTGCGCTCTCTCTATTATGAAACCGAACCGGTGCTGACCGGCGGCTTCTCGGAAGTCGACCGCGGCAAGCGCCTGACGGCCGCCTACGCCGAATTCCGTATGGCCTTCGCCGAGTGGCCAGCGGACGAGCTCGATGCCTATATCGGCCGGCACTATCCCGCCTATTGGCTCAAGGTCGAGCTGCCGCGAAAGATCCGCCATGCCCGCTTCGTCCGCTCCAGCGAACAGGCCGGCCACAAGCTCGCGATCAATGTCGGCTTCGACGAGGTGCGCGGCGTCACCGAGCTCACGATCTTCGCCGCCGACCATCCCTGGCTGCTCTCGATCATCGCCGGCGCCTGCGCCTCGGCCGGCGCCAACATCGTCGACGCGCAGATCTACACCACGACCGACGGCCGCGCGCTCGACACGATCTCGATCTCCAGGGAATACGACCGCGACGAGGACGAGGGCCGGCGCGCCACGCGCATCGGCGAGATGATCGAGGACGTGCTGGAAGGCAAGCTGCGTCTGCCCGAAGTGGTGGCGCGGCGCACCGTGCGCAGCAAGGCGCGCCCTTTCACGATCGAGCCGGAAGTGACCATCAACAACCAATGGTCCGACCGCTACACCGTGATCGAGATGTCCGGCCTCGACCGCCCTGGCCTGCTCTACGAGCTGACCACCGCGATCTCGAAGCTCAACCTCAACATCGCCTCGGCCCATGTCGCGACCTTCGGCGAGCGCGCCCGCGACGTGTTCTACGTCACCGACCTCCTCGGCGCACAGATCAACGCACCGACGCGCCAGTCCGCGATCAAGAGCGCGCTGACCCATGTGATGGCCGGCGACAAGGCGGTTGCTGCACCGGCGGCGTGAGGTCTACCGTTCGAGTGCGGCTCTCTCCTCTCGTCATTCCGGGATGGCCCGAAGGGACAGGCCCGGAATCCATAACCCCGGCTGGTGAATATGGATTCTCAGGTGCGCAATTGCGCACCATAGCTCGCCGCTGCGCGACGCCCCGGAATGACCGAGGAGAGAGGTTGGCGCGCAACGCCTCTAGACCTCCACCCCTTCATGCCGCAGCAGCCACCTCTTCCGCTCGAGGCCACCGCCATATTTCACCAGCGAGCCGTCGGCGCCGATCAGGCGGTGACAGGGCAGCACCACGCTGATCGGGTTGGAGCCGTTGGCATGACCGACGGCACGAATGGCTTTGGGCATATCGATCCTAGCGGCCAGCGCGCCATAGCTCATCGTGGTGCCGGCCGGGATCTTTGCCAACGCGGTCCAGACCTTCTGCTGGAACGGCGTGCCGGCGATGCGCCATGCGACGCCCGAGAGCTGGCCGAGATCGCCTTCGAAATAGCCCGACAGCGCCGTCCGCATCTCCGTCGGCGCAGGCTGATCGCTCAGATCCACGGCGCCGTATTGCAGGCGCAACAGCTCGCGCATGCGGGGCTCGTAGTCTTCCCAGTCGAGCGCACGCAAGGCGCCCTCGGCATCGGTGACGAGCAGCGCGATCCCGATCGGCGTCGTCAGGCGATCGAGGCCGAATAGTTCAGGCGGGTTGGTTGATCGAGCGGGCATTGCGACACCAGGCCATCGAAACACGCCATCGCACTTGCCATGCCAGCCGTGCTAACGTCCACCCGAAAGCTGACGCTTTGGGGGGCTCAACTTGATTCTGATCACCAATGTCCTGGTGGCGCTGGTCGCCGCACTGCACGCCTACTTCCTGATCCTGGAGATGTTTCTCTGGGACAAGCCGCTTGGCTTGAAGACATTCCGCAATACGCCTGAAAAGGCCGAGATCACGAAGGTGCTAGCGGCCAACCAAGGGCTCTATAACGGCTTCCTCGCCGCCGGCCTGATCTGGGGCCTCGTCCACGGCAACCCGGCCTTCGCGTTCCAGATCAAGGCATTCTTCCTGCTCTGCGTGATCGTGGCCGGCGCCTACGGCGCGGCGACCGTCAGCACCCGCATCCTGCTCGTGCAGGCGCTGCCGGCGGCGATCGCGCTGGTTGCGCTGTTTCTGACCTGATTCTCCTGACCTGAGACGCTTCGGCGCAGCGTCGCGATCCTTGCGCGGCACCTCGCCTTCCTCCACACTCTCCGGCAGCGATGGCGACCGTTGCAATCAACGGGAAAAGACCGTCGGCCGGAAATTCCGTCAGGAGGAACAACCCAACATGAGCAATCGCAGAGCCTTCATAGCTGCCACGGCGGCGCTCGCCTTCGCGTTCTCCGCCAGCCAAGCCCCCTTCAATCAAGCCCTCGCCCAGAAGAAATACGACACCGGCGCGAGCGACACCGAGATCAAGATCGGCCAGACCGTGCCGTTCTCCGGCGCCTATTCCGTCTACGCCAATATCGGCAAGACCCAGGCCGCCTACTTCAAGATGATCAACGATCAGGGCGGCATCAACGGCCGCAAGATCAATTTGATCCAGTATGACGACGCCTATTCGCCGCCGAAGACGGTCGAGCAGGTGCGCAAGCTCGTCGAAGGCGACGAAGTGCTGTTCACCTTCCAGATCATCGGCACGGCCGCGAACGCCGCCGTGCAAAAATATCTCAATGGCAAGAAGATCCCGCAGCTGCTGGCCTCCACCGGCGCCGCACGCTTCAACGATCCGCAGAACTATCCCTGGACCATCGCCTACAATCCCAACTACGTGTCCGAGGGACGCATCTACGCCAAGTACATTCTCGCCAATCACCCCAATGCCAAGATCGGCGTGCTCTACCAGAACGACGACATGGGTCGCGACTATCTCGCCGGCCTCAAGAGCGGCCTCGGCGACAAGGCCGCGAAGATGATCGTCGGCGAAGTGTCCTACGAGGTCACCGACCCGACCGTCGATTCGCAGGTGGTCAAGCTGAAGTCGCTCGGCGCAGATCTTTTCTACGATGCCTCGACGCCGAAGTTCGCGGCGCAGGCCATCAAGAAGGTGGCCGAGCTCGGCTGGACGCCGGTGCACATCCTCGACATCAATGCGAGCCCGATCTCGGCGACGCTGAAGCCGGCCGGCCTCGACATCTCCAAGGGCATCATCTCGACCCAATACGGCAAGGAGCCGAGTGATCCGCAGTGGAAGGACGATCCGGGTGTGAAGGCGTTCTTCGCCTTCATGGACAAGTATTTCCCCGAAGGCGACAAGCTCAACACGGTCAACACCTATGCTTATTCGGTCGCCGAATTGCTGACGCAGGTGCTGAAACAGTGCGGCGACGACCTGTCGCGTGAGAACGTGATGAAGCAGGTCGCCAACATCAAGGACTTCACCCCGAGCTTCGCGCTGCCCGGCATCAAGATCAACACCGGACCGAACGATTATCGCGTCAACAAGCAGATGCAGATGATGAAGTTCAACGGCGAGCGTTGGGAGCTGTTCGGCCCGATCATCGAGGACAACGGCCCGGCCGGTTAGTAACTGCGTAGGTGGATTAGCCCTGCAGATGCGCAAAGCGCATCTGCTCGGCGTAATCCACCTCTTCGACATCCGCGCGCAACAGAAGTGGTGGGTTACGCCTGGCGGACTGCGCTTCGCGCAGCCGCAAGGCTGACCCACCCTACGAACTGCGCGTCTCCACCCACCTTGCGTTGCAGCAACGCCTCATCCACAATCGCCCTCAGCGGTGACGTCCTGTGCGCAAGAGCACCCGGGCAGATCATCGGCAATAACAAACTGAGGAAATTGCGAATGAGGAATGGAATGCTGCATCTGGCCGCGGCAACGGCGCTGACCCTGGCGCTGTCGGTCACCACGGCCAGTGCCCAGAAAAAATATGATCCGGGCGCCAGCGACACCGAGATCAAGGTCGGACAGACCATGCCGTTTTCGGGACCGGCGTCGGCCTATTCGTCGATCGGCAAGACCCAGGCCGCCTATTTCAAAATGATCAACGACCAGGGCGGCATCAATGGTCGCAAGATCAACCTGATCCAGTATGACGACGCCTATTCGCCGCCGAAAGCCGTGGAGCAGATACGCAAGCTCGTCGAGAGCGACGAGGTGCTGCTGACTTTCCAAATCATTGGCACGCCTGTGAACGCGGCCGTCCAGAAATATCTCAATTCCAAGAAGGTGCCGCAGCTGTTCGCAGCGACCGGCGCCTCGAGGTTCACCGATCCGAAGAACTTTCCGTGGACCATGGGCTACAATCCCAACTACTTCGTCGAAGGCCGAATCTACGGCCAATACATTTTGAAGCAGCATCCGGACGCCAAGATCGGCGTGCTCTATCAGAACGACGACCTCGGCAAGGACTATCTGAACGGCATCAAGGCCGGCCTCGGCGACAAAGCCGCCAAGATGATCGTGACCGAAGCGTCCTACGAGGTCTCCGATCCGACCGTGGATTCGCAGATCCTCAAGATCAAGGACGCCGGCGCCGATTTGTTCTTCAGCGCCACAACGCCGAAGCAGGCCGCACAGGCGATCAAGAAGATCGCCGAAATGGGCTGGCATCCGATCCAGATCGTCGACATCAACGCCACCTCGGTCGGTGCGGTGCTGAAGCCGGCAGGCCTTGATGCGGCCAAGGGCCTGATCAGCGTCAACTACGGCAAAGAACCGCTCGATCCAACCTGGAAGGACGACGCCGGCCTGAAGAAGTATTTTGACTTCATGGCGAAGTACTATCCGGACGGCGACAAGGACTCGAACTTCAACACCTATGGTTATGGCACAGCCCAGCTCCTGGTCCATGTGTTGAAGCAATGCGGCGACAACCTGACGCGCGAGAACGTCATGAAGCAGGCGGCGTCGCTGAAGGACGTCACCAGCGATATCGCGCTGCCCGGTATCAAGGCCAACACCTCGGCGACCGACTACCGCGTCAACAAGCAGCTTCAGATGATGAAGTTCAACGGCGAGCGCTGGGAGCTGTTCGGCCCGATCCTGGAGGATGCCGGCCCGATCGATTAGTTCTCGGAAACAACTGCCTCAACGACGTCATGCCCGGGCTTGTCCCGGGCATCCACGTTCTTGGAGCGGCAAGGCAAGGGCGTGGATGGCCGGGTCAAGCCCGGCCATGACGGCGGAGGGAGATGCGCGCAGAGACATCTACTCCGGTATCTCCCCAAAATTCTTCCCCACCGGCAGTACCGCGTGCCGGATCAGCCGTGAATCCTCCACCGCGGCCTGCCGATGCTTCACCGCTTCACGATAGACGGGATCGCGGATCATCTCGACGAAGGCGGCAACGCTTGGATATTCAGCGATGAAGCAATGGTCCCAGCGCTCCTCTTGCGGGCCGATCAGCATCAGCTCGAATTTGCCCTGCCAGACGATGCGGCCGCCGAGGCGCTCGAACACCGGGCCGCTCTCGCGGCCGTAGGCCGCATAGGCTTCCGCGCCGCTCGCCTTGCGGCCGTCTGGATAGGCGGCCTCTTCGCGCAAGCGCACGAGGTTCAGCATGTGGATCGGGCCGGGGCGGTCGTTGTCCCGGAACTGCGCAAAAATCTCCTTGCTCGGATCGATATGGCCCATGCCGGTTCCCTCTTGTTTTATGCGGGCGATCCTAGCTCTGCCGCCCGGCGAGCGGAACTGCGGCAGGCGAATGCCGCACCTCCTAATCGCGCGTTAAGCTCTGGGTAACCGGGCCTTAAACTGCGACCGGTAGCGTGCGGCGGGGCGGGCTGACCGGGCGTTTTGTGTATGGCGTGGGGAAAGAAAAAGGGTGGGCGGAAGGAGCCGTTGTTCGGCTTGCCTGCTGCGCTCGCCGATCTGCGCCTGACCGCGGCCGACCGCGTCCCCGGCGGCGAGGACAAGCCGAAGAAATCAACGAAACCATCCGCCAAGCGCAAGAGCGAGGATGCAGGCGACGAGCCGCCGCGCGAGCGGAAGGCACAAGCCGGCCGCAGCGGCGCCAAGCGCCGGTCGAAATCGGGTGGAGGCTTCAGCCTCGGCCGCCTCGTCTATTGGGGTGCGGTGCTCGGCCTGTGGGGCATGATCGCGGTGATCGGCGTCGTGATCTATGTCGGCGCCCATCTGCCGCCGATCCAGTCGCTGGAGATTCCCAAGCGGCCGCCGACGATCCAGATCGTCGGCATCGACGGCAGCATGCTGGCGCAGCGCGGCGAGATGGCGGGCGCCAACGTCTCGCTGAAGGACCTGCCGCCCTATCTGCCGAAGGCCTTCATCGCCATCGAGGACCGCCGCTTCTACTCGCATTTCGGCATCGACCCGATTGGCATCCTGCGGGCCCTCGTCACCAACGTACTCCATCGCGGCGTCTCGCAGGGCGGCTCGACCTTGACGCAGCAGCTCGCGAAAAACCTGTTCCTGACCCAGGAACGGACCATGGCGCGCAAGCTGCAGGAGGCGGAGCTCGCGATCTGGCTGGAGCGCAAGCATTCCAAGAACGAGATCCTGGAGCTCTATCTCAACCGCGTCTATTTCGGCTCGGGCGCCTATGGCGTCGAGGCCGCTGCGCAGAAATATTTCGGCAAGTCGGCGAAGGACGTCACCGTCGCCGAGGCCGCGATGCTGGCGGGCCTCGTCAAATCGCCGTCGCGGCTGGCGCCGAACCGCAATCCGGAAGGCGCGGAAGCGCGCGCGCAGATCGTGCTCGCGGCGATGGCGGATGCCAAGTTCATCACCGAAGCACAGGCGCAGGCCTCGATCGGCCACCCCTCCTACAACGTGAAGCCGGCCGGCGCCGGCACGCTCAACTACGTCGCCGACTGGATCGGCGAGGTGCTGGACGATCTGGTCGGCCAGATCGACGAGAGCATCAAGGTCGAGACCACGATCGATCCGAAGCTGCAGAGCGTGGCGGAAGCCGCCATCATCGACGAGCTCGCGGCCAAGAGCGTCAAGTTCAATGTCAGCCAGGGCGCGCTGGTGGCGATGACGCCCGACGGCGCGGTGCGCGCCTTGGTCGGCGGACGGAACTATTCCGACAGCCAGTACAACCGCGCGGTCACTGCGAAGCGCCAGCCGGGCTCCTCGTTCAAGCCGTTCGTGTACCTGACCGCGCTCGAGCAGGGGCTGACGCCGGACACGGTGCGCCAGGACGCGCCGATCGAGGTCAAGGGCTGGAAGCCCGAGAACTACACCCATGAATATTTCGGCGCGGTGACGCTGACGCAGGCGCTGGCGATGTCGCTCAACACCGTCGCCATCCGCCTCGGTCTCGAGGTCGGGCCGAAGAACGTGGTGCGCACCGCGCACCGGCTCGGCATCTCCTCGAAGCTCGAGCCCAATGCCTCGATCGCGCTCGGCACCTCCGAAGTCTCGGTCGTCGAGCTTGTCGGCGCCTATGCCCCCTTCGCCAATGGCGGCTTCGCCGTGGCGCCGCACGTCGTCACGCGGATCAGGACGCTCAGTGGCAAGCTGCTCTACATGCGGCAAGCGGAAGAGCGCAACCAGGTGATCGACCCGCGCTATGTCGGCATGATGAACACGATGATGCGGGAGACGCTGATATCAGGCACCGCCAAGAAGGCGGAGATCCCCGGCTGGCCGGCGGCCGGCAAGACCGGTACCAGCCAGGATTATCGCGACGCCTGGTTCATCGGCTACACCGCCAACCTCGTCACCGGCGTCTGGCTCGGCAATGACGACAACTCGCCGACCAAGAAGGCGACCGGCGGCGGCCTGCCCGTCGAAGTCTGGTCGCGCTTCATGCGCACGGCGCACGAGGGCGTGCCGGTGGCCGCCTTGCCGAACTCGCAAGCGAGCTGGGGCCTGTCGAACCTCGCGCAGGCGGCATCGCAGGTATCGCCGCCGACGGCGACGACAGCACCCGGACCGGCACCGGCGAGCAGTGGCGGCTATCGCCCTCCTCCGACGCGCGCGAATGTGCGGCCGGAAGCCGCAGCAGGCCTCGACGGCTGGCTGATGGACCGGCTGTTCGGCGGAAATCGGTAGCTTCGAGCTGAGGTCCCCAGGGCCTCAAAACAAAAAACGCGAAAACAACCCCATGCACAGTAGCCGGTGATGTCAGGCGCGCCGCACGGTGGATTGTAGGAAACGTTTGATCCGGCGGGGCAAATCGAGCGTGCCGCGCAATCGTCGCGAGGTGCGGCGAGCATCGCGCAAAGCGCGCTGACGTCGCCCCACTCTCAACTGTCATTCCCCGCCACCGGGTCTCGCCTTGGGCGAGCCCGATGACAGGCTCCAGCGGGGAATCCAGTATTCCGAGACGTCGAGATTCAAAACAGCTGCCGCGGCGTACTGGATCGCCCGCCTTCGCGGGCGATGACAGTGATGGATGCGGCCAGCAGCGTTTGCTCGGGCTGACATCGCGCCACGGCTTCGGCAAGTCCTGCCCAAGGCAAGTCCTGCCCAAGACGGCAAGATTTACCGATGCCGAAATATCCCTGAACGCCAAAACACCAGTCTCTTAAAGGCTCCGACATCGGCCCAGGAATTGCTCTCTTAGGTTGAGTTCCGAAGACTCGGGTTTATTTAGTGGGAAGGAGCGTTCCATGATTACAGGTCTATCCAGCGCGGCGTTGCCCTATCTGCGCCCTGCATCAACGACCGGTTCCAATGCGACAACGACATCGGATCTCCAGCCGGAGGCGTCGACTGCAACTGACGCTGCGACCAGCAGCCCCGGAATCAGCGTGTCGCAACTCAAGCCGCTGCAAGGCGCCAAGCCGATCTCAGTGGCGGATAACCCGGTCCTGCGCGACCTGATGGCAACGAATTGGCTGATGACCCACGGCGCGAACGCGACTCAACCGGCCGTCTCGGACGATGCACCTGAGAACACCTATGCCCAGGTGAAGGTTGACGGCAAGGTGGTGGCCACACTGTACAATGGCGGGTCCTCGACGATGACCAACGCGGCGGCCGCAAAGATCGGCAAGCTCGAGGATCCTCCCGGTCTGAGTGGACCTGATCTGGCGCAATGGCGAGCCGACAATTACGCCAAGCTGCTTGGCGGCACCGTCGAAAAAGCATCCACCGCGATCACGCAATCGCAATGGACACCGCGTCAGAGCAATTCTGCGACCTATAGTCGCGATCAACTCGACGCGGTCTTCCAAGCGATGCTGGCCGAGGGCCAGAAGGCCGCCGTGCAACTGCAATCGTCCTATCTCGCCTCGCGCGCGCAGCCGGGGACAAGCGCAGATATCAGCGCCTGACCTGAGAGATGGTTTGAGGACGCGCGGCATCCGGGCGACGAATTTTGTCAAAGCACATCAAGCAAGATCATCCCGGCTGACGCCGAACAACGAGCAGCCATCGTCGGCGTTCAACGCCCGCGATGTCGCACGACGAGAGCTGCTCGCCTTAGATAGTCCGATGGTCGGTCGTTCGGGAAAATCGGGAAGCGTGGCACGAGACGCACTGATGTCGCCCCGTCCTCCGCTGTCATTCCCCGCGAAAGCGGGGAATCCAGTACGCTGTGGCTTCTCGGCTTAACAATGACCGCCTCTGGAATACTGGGTCGCCCGGTCAAGCCGGGCGACGACAGTGAGTGTTGGGCTAGCAGCGAGGCCTAGTCTGCGACGAGGATCAATCCTCGACCCCATAGCGGTGCAGGTCGTTGCCGTGCGTATCGAGCCACTTCTTGGCGCGCTCCATCGACGGGCAGGCCTTTCCGCAGACGCGCCAGAACCGCGCCGAGTGGTTCATCTCGACGAGATGGGCGACCTCGTGCGCGGCGAGGTAGTCGAGCACGTAGGGCGGCGCGAGGATCAGGCGCCAGGAGAACGACAGCGAACCGGCCGAGGTGCAGGAGCCCCAACGGCTGGACTGATCGCGGATCGAGAGGCGCTTGACCCTGACGCCGAGCTCGACGGCATAGGCCTCCGCCGAGCGCTGGAGATCGTGGCGCGCCTCGCGCTTGAGGAAGTCGCTGACGCGGCGGTCGACATGCTCGACCCCGCCGGCGACGCAGAGAATGCGTTCACCGCTGTCGCGCACTTCCGTCCATACCGTGCCGCGCGTGCCGGCACGATGAACGATACGATGGGCCGTGCCGCGTAGCGGTATCACTGTGCCGGGTTGGAACGGCGCAGCCTTCGGCAAACGGCCGAGACGTGCAGCGATCCACGCGCCGTGACGTTGTGCGAAGTCCTTGGCTTCGGCCAGCGTGCCGCGCGGCGGGATGGTGAGGATGGCTTCGCGATCGCTCGGATGGATTCTGAGCGTGTAGCGGCGCGCGCGGCGGTGCCGACGCAATCGAATCGCAAAAAACTGCGATCCATGGGTGATGACCAGGGTCTTCGGCTCGTGGGGCCGTCGATAGAGGAGTGCGCGAGTGGCCATGTCTGTCAGTCCGGGGGGCAGGAGGGCGCCCGGATTCTGCCATAACCGCCGCCAGGGAAAGCGCTCGGCGCAAAAACAAATCATTTGCCCAATATACAGCGGTCTAGCGTCCGGGAGACCCTACAGACTGGGGTTGGAACCCGGTTTTTTCGCCCCCGCTGGACGCATGCGGCACCCCCAAGGGCTGAGGTGGGACTCACTCCTATAAGGCTACCTAAATACCGCGAATCTGGAGGGAACCACCCCCTGCCGGAACCTCTGACAGGGCGCCGATTTTCAGCGGGAAAGCCGAAAAACGCGTTTATTCGGCCGCAAGAGCCTGCAACGAGCTCGGATTCGCAGCCGAGACCATGAAGTCATGGATGCGCGGCACGATTTCCGACTTGAATCGCGAGCCGTTGAACACGCCGTAATGCCCGACGCCCTTCTGGACGTAATGAACGCGGCGATGATCGGGGATCGAGCTGCACAATGTGTGCGTTGCTTCGGTCTGACCGAGCCCGGAGATGTCGTCGTTCTCGCCTTCGACCGTCATCAGCGCCACGCGCGTGACCTTCGAGGGGTCGACGCGTGTTCCGCGATGGGTCATCTCGCCCTTCGGCAGCGAGTGCTTCACGAACACGGTGTCGACCGTCTGCAGATAATACTCGGCGGAGAGATCCATCACCGCGAGATATTCGTCGTAGAAGTCGCGATGCTTGTCGACGAGGTCGCCGTCGCCCTTCACCAGATTGGCAAACAGGCGCTTGTGGGCGTCCATGTGCCGGTCGAGGTTCATGCTGATGAACCCGTTGAGCTGCAGGAAGCCCGGATAGACGTCGCGCATCATGCCCGGATGCGGGAACGGCACCTTGGTGATGACGGTGTTGCGGAACCAGTCGATGCCGCGCTCCTGGGCGAGCTTGTTCACCCCGGTCGGATTGCGGCGGGTGTCGATCGGGCCGCCCATCAGCGTCATCGACGTCGGCACGAAGGGGTCGCGCCGCGCTTCCATGATCGAGACGGCGGCAACGACGGGAACGGAGGGCTGGCACACCGCCATGACATGGGTGTTGCCGCCAAGGACGTGCAGCATCTCGATGACGTAGTCGATGTAGTCGTCGAGATCGAAGCGGCCTTCGCTCAGGGGCACCATGCGGGCGTCGGCCCAGTCGGTGATGTAGACCTCATGCGCCGGCAGGAACGCCTCGACCGTGCCGCGCAGCAGCGTCGCGTAGTGGCCGGACATCGGCGCCACGATCAGCACGCGCGGCTGCGGGCTGCGCAAGGGACGGGCGAACTTGCGATCGAAGTAGAGCAGCTTGCAGAACGGCTTTTCCCAGACCGAGCGGACCTCGACGGGAACGCGGATGCCGTTGACCTCGGTGTCGTTGAGGCCCCATTCCGGCTTGCCGTAACGGCGCGTGGTGCGTTCGAACAATTCACAGGCCGCGGCGACGGACTTGCCGACCTCGGTGCGCGCCCACGGATTGAGGGGATTCTGAAACAGGAGCTTGGTCGCATCGGTGACCGCACGCGCCGGATTGAGAGAGGCCTGCCCCATCTCGTACATCCAGTACATCGGCGTCGTCAGGACCGGACTGCCTTCGGCCGCCAGGGGCGGCGCGCCGCCGAACTCACCAATAGGCATCGTTAAAATCCTCTTCGCATCGCAACATACTGCCGAATGCGTAATATTGCGTCAATGCATGGTTCCGTACATCTACGGAGCCGGAACGGCTAAATCAGCCTGAATCCACGGGAAAGTGAGATTATTCACCGCTCGAGAGCAGCGAGCCGTGCTTCTTGGCGCTCCGCAAAAGGGCAAGGAATGCCCCAAAAGATGCAACCAGCAGCACCGCGTTGATGGCCAACGCACGCAACATCAGATCGATCCGGAGGGTCTGTTCGATCAGGAGCGCCCGCATTCCCTCGAACACATAGGTCGGCGGCAGCGACCAGGCGACGTACTGCAGCCATGCCGGCAGCACGCTGACGGGATAGTAGACGCAGGCGAGCGGCATGATCGCGAACATCAGGGTCCAGACGATGCTCTCGGCGCCAAGGCCGTTTCGTAAGACCAGCCCCGAGACGAAGATGCCGACCGCCCAGCTGGTGAAGATCAGATTGCAGAAGAACGCGATCAGCGGCAGACCGAGGGCATAGACGTTGAAGTGAAACAGGAACAGCGCGAGCAGCGTCATCGGGATGACGCCGATCGCGAGCCGGATCATGCTCATGATCATCAGCGACAGCAGAAACTCGATCGGCTTCAAGGGGCTCATCATGAGGTTGCCGATGTTGCGCGCCCACATCTCCTCCAGGAACGAGATCGAGAAGCCGAGCTGGCCGCGGAACAGGATGTCCCAGAGGATGACGGCGCCGATCAGCGTGCCGCCGGCGCGCGCGAAGAAATTGGCGTTCTCGGCGATGTAGAGCTGGAGAAAGCCCCAGGTGATGACCTGGAGCGCGGGCCAATAAAGCAGCTCGAGCAGCCGCGGCCAGGACGACATCAACAGATACCAGTAGCGCAGGATCATCGCGCCGATGCGATGGATGGAAATGCCGCGGTGGAGGGAGAGCTCGGTCATCGCGCCGCCTCCTTCGCACCGTTCACCCGCCCGCGCGCGACGTCCAGGAACACCTCCTCCAGCGTGGTGCGGTTGTAGCGCGCCATGATGGCCTCCGGCGTGTCGTCGTCCTCGATGCGGCCGCGCTTCATGATGATGACGCGGTCGCACAGACGCTCGACCTCGAGCATGTTGTGCGAAGCCAGAAGGATGGTCGCGTTGTTCTCCTTGCGATAGCGCTCCATATGCGCCCGCACCCAGTCGGCCGTATCCGGGTCGAGCGAGGCGGTGGGCTCGTCCAGCAACAAAAGCGCGGGCTGGTTGATCAGCGCCTTCGCCAGCGCGACGCGGGTCTTCTGCCCGGCGGAGAGCTTGCCGTTGGCGCGGTCGATGAATTCGGTGAGATCAAGCTCGTCGGCCAGCCTGGCGATGCGATCGGAGACGTTCTTCACCGCATAGAGCTTGCCGAACACGGTGAGGTTCTGCCGCACCGTGAGGCGCATCGGCATGTCGACATAGGGGCTCTCGAAATTCATCCGCCCCAGCACCGCCGCGCTCTGCTCCGGCATCCGATGCCCGAGCACCTGCACGCGGCCGGAGGTCGGCAGCACCAGGCCCATGATCATCGCGATGGTCGTGGTCTTGCCGGCGCCGTTGCCGCCCAGGAGCCCGGTGATGCTGCCACGCGGCAGCGAAAAGGAGATATCGTCGACGGCGCGGGTCTGCTTGTAGACCTTGACGAGGTGATCGACCGCAATGGCCGCAGAGGAGCCGCGCTCCGCGACAGTCGGCGGACTTGAAGCTTTGTCGTTCCCGGTCATGCTAGCCGTTCTTCTGCTATTGCAGCGGATAGCGCAAGGCTTGTAATCCGGGTGGTTCCGCGAGCCCCGCGTTTGTGACCGAGAAGGCACCGCCACATTGGCCGAGATGACTGAGACTGCCGATACCGATTTCCGCCACGCACAGCGGCATATCCGCCTGGACACGATCCTGCGGCTGCGCTGGCTCGCGGTGCTCGGCCAGCTCGCGGCGATCTTCATCGTGGCGCAGGGGCTGGAGTTCAACGTCGAGATCGTCCCCTGCGTCAGCATCATCGCGCTGTCGGCGGCGCTCAACCTGGCGCTCCAGACCGTGTCCAATCCGCTGCAACGGCTGGAGCCGATGCAGGCGGCCGGACTGCTCGCGCTGAACATCGTGGAGCTGGCGGGGCTGCTGTTCTTCACCGGCGGGCTGCAGAACCCGTTCTCGTTCCTGTTCCTCGCGCCCGTTCTGATCTCGGCCACGGCGCTGCCGGCCCGCCTCACCTTCGGCCTCGGCCTGCTCGCGGTGGCCTGTGCTTCGGTCCTGTTCTTCTTCCATCTGCCGCTGCCCTGGGATTCCGACGATCCCCTGGTGCTGCCGCCGATTTATCTCATCGGCATCTGGCTCTCGATCGTGCTCGCGATCGGCGTCACCAGTCTCTACTCGTTCCAGGTGACGGAGGAGGCGCGCAAGCTCGCCGACGCGCTGGCTGCGACCGAGCTGGTGCTGACACGCGAGCAGCATCTGACCCAGCTCGACGGCCTGGCCGCCGCAGCCGCGCACGAGCTCGGCACGCCGCTCGCGACCATCTTCCTGATCTCGCGCGAGCTGGAAAAGACGGTGAAGGACCCAAGTTTCGCCGCCGACCTGAAAACCCTGCGCGAGCAGACCCAGCGCTGCCGCGACATCTTGAGCAAGATCACCCAGCTTTCCTCCGAAGGCGCGCCGTTCGACCGCATGAAAATGTCTGAGCTGATCGAGGAGGTGGTGGCCCCGCACCGCGATTTCGGCGTCGACATCAAGGTGCGGATCGCGGTGGCGGCCTTCGCCGAGCCGATCGGCTCGCGCAACCCGGCGATCCTCTACGGCGTCGGCAACATCGTCGAGAACGCAGTCGATTTCGCCCGCACCACCGTCGAGGTGAATGCATGGTGGAACAAGGACACGATCGAGCTCGTGATCTCCGACGACGGCCCGGGCATTCCGCCCGATATCCTTAACCGGATCGGCGAGCCCTATTTGTCGCGGCGGCGCAATCTGGATGACGGCGGCGGCGAGCGGCGCGGGCTCGGGCTTGGCGTGTTCATCGCGCGCACCTTGCTGGAACGCACCGGGGCCAAGGTCTCGTTTACCAACCGGACCTTTCCGGAACACGGTGCTGTGGTTCACATCAATTGGCCGAGAGAGCGTTTTGAGACTATCGAGACGCTCGAAGAAACAATAGGATAGGCCGCGACCTTGCGTCGCACAGCAGGGCCGATCGACTATTTGCGGCCTTGGCACCGCCTGATTGCGACGCCATATGTAGATGTGCAGAGAGAGGACAACACCTTGAACGCCATCGCCGAACTGAACGAACAGACCGACCGCTCGCTTCTCATCGTGGAGGACGACAAGCCGTTCCTGGAGCGGTTGTCGCGCGCGATGGAGACCCGTGGCTTTGCGGTGACGTCGTGTGACACCGTCTCGGATGGCCTCGCGCAGATCGGCAAGGCCGCGCCCGCATTCGCCGTCGTGGATCTGCGGCTCGGCGACGGCAATGGTCTCGACGTCGTCTCCGCGCTAAAGAAGAAGCGCCCCGAAGCCCGCGCGATCGTGCTGACCGGCTATGGCAACATCGCCACCGCCGTGACCGCCGTGAAGATGGGTGCGATCGATTATCTGTCGAAGCCCGCGGATGCCGACGACGTCGTCGCCGCCCTGCTCTCGACCAGCTCGGAGAAATCCGAGTTGCCGACCAACCCGATGTCCGCCGACCGCGTCCGCTGGGAGCACATCCAGCGCATCTACGAGATGTGCAACCGCAACGTCTCGGAGACGGCGCGCCGGCTGAATATGCACCGTCGTACGTTGCAGCGGATTCTGGCGAAGCGCGCGCCGCGGTAACGGTCTCGTAGGGTGGGCAAAGGCGCGTAGCGCCGTGCCCACCAACTCTGCTTCAATTTTGATCGGCTTGGATGGTGGGCACGCTACGCTTTGCCCACCCTACGGCGTCTACGCTAATCCACCCTACGACTTCATTCCCAAAAATCCGCGTGGCCCTGCGGGTCGACCAGACGGTTGATCCGGAGCGCTGCCGCCATCGCGAAACGCACCGTCATCTGCTTGCGCGTGGCGGCCTGAAGCTTGTGCTCGGGCGCCTCGCACTGCATGTGCGCGCCATAGGCGTCCGCAATGATCAGGCCGGTGTCTTGCGGGAAGATCTCGCACGGCAGATCCTGCGTGAAGGCGAAGAACAGCCGGTCGCAATGGGCGCGGTATTCGTGCCATTTCTGGTCGGCACGCAAATCCTCGACCGACGATTTGATCTCGACGATCCAGATCTCGCCGCGCTCGTTGAGCGCCACCAGATCGGCGCGCCGGCCCGACGGCAGCGGTAATTCGCTGATGCAGGTAAAGCCGAGCGAGCGCAGCAACCGCGCCGTGCCGCGCGCGATCGCAAGCGCCGTCTCGGACTGGCGGCGATCGGGCGGCGGAACGAGAGCGATGTTGCGGGCGGGGCTGTCCATGGGGGGAGCTTAGCCGATTCCGGTTGGTGCGGACACTGTCCGATGAACCGCGGCCACACGCTCATCTGTCGTCCCCGCGAACGGCTAGATATATGGCGGCATCACCACCACGCCCTCGTTCCCGCGCAGATCCAGCACGCCTTCCAGCCTCTCGCCCTCGCGATCCAGAAACGTCGACAGCAAGATCTCGCTGTTGAAACGGATCGCGCTGGTGGTCACGGCGATCGGGTCGGGCCCGAGATTGAGCACGACGATGATCGCGGTGCCCTCGGCCTCGCGGCGATAGACCAGCAGATCGCCTTGCGCGGCGATCGGATGGTAGTCGCCCTCGACCAGCGCCGGAGATGCCTTCCGCAAGGCAATCAGCCGCTTGTACAGACTGAGGATCGAACGCGAATCGGCTTCGAGATCGGCGACGTTCTCGCGGATATGGTCCTCCGGCAGCGGCAGCCAGGGCCTTACGCCGGAGAAGCCGCTGGCCGGCGACGCATCCCACTGCATCGGCGTACGGCAGCCGTCGCGCCCCACTCCGATGCCGGGCACATTCTTCTCGAAGGGATCGCGCACGTCCTCGGGGGAGATCGCCAGCTGATGCATGCCGATCTCGTCGCCGTAATAGAGCGTCGGCGTACCGCGCAGCGTCAGCAGCAACATGGCGGCGACGCGGGCCTGCTCCGGCCCGACACGACTCGCGACGCGCGGACGATCGTGATTGCCGAGCACCCAGTTCGGCCAGGCGCCCTTCGGCAGCGCCTTCTCGTAATCCTCGACGATTGTCTCGATCGAGCGCGCGCTCCAGAACGTCGAGAGCAGCGCGAAGTTGAACGGCATCTGCGCGCCGGTGAGATCGTTGCCGTAATAGGCCATCAGACGGTGCAGCGGCAGATAGATTTCGCCGATCAGCACGCGGTCGCGATACGCATCCGTGACGCGCCGCATCTCGGCGATGACGTCATGCACCTCCGGCTGGTCGGTGGAGTATTGCGTCAGGATCCTCTCGTTCGGCGGCCGGCCCTCGACGTAATGCGGGTTCGGCGGGTTGTCGCGGAATTCGGCATCCTTGATCAGGTGCCAGATCACATCGACGCGGAAGCCGTCGACGCCTTTCTCCAGCCAGAACCGCATCGCGTCGTAGATCGCCGCGCGGACATCCGGATTGCGCCAGTTGAGGTCCGGCTGCTCGGCAAGGAAGGCGTGGTAGTAATATTGACCTGTCGTCTCGTCGAATTGCCAGGCGCTGCCGCCAAATTCGGACAGCCAGTTGTTCGGGACACCGCCATCGGCGGCCGGATCGCGCCAGACGTACCAGTCGCGCTTGGGATTGTCGCGCGAGGACCGGCTCTCGACGAACCAGGGATGCTGGCTTGATGTGTGGTTCGGCACGAGGTCGAGGATCAGTTTCAGCCCGGTTTCATGCGCAGCCGCGAGCAGCGCATCGAAATCCGCCATCGTGCCGAACAGCGGATCGATGCCGGTATAGTCGGAGATGTCGTAGCCGAAATCGGCCATCGGCGAGGGAAAGATCGGCGACAGCCAGATCGCGTCGACGCCGAGCGATTTCACGTAAGGCAGCCGGCGCAGGATGCCGGCGAGATCGCCGACGCCGTCACCGTCTGAGTCCTGAAAGGAGCGCGGGTAGATCTGATAGAAGATGCCGTCGCGCCACCAATTGTCGCCGCCCTGAGCCATGGCCGGAATACCACTCACTAATCTACCCTGCGCGAGAAAACGCGAAAGGAACGCCCCGGTTCAAACCAGCAGGCCAATTGGGACGGCCGTGTGACGACCGGCTGTTCCCGGGGCTACGACACAAATCTTTTGCTTGGCGGCATGGCAAAAATCGGCATTGTGAGGCCATGACCGAGCAAAACAATACCCAAGAATCACAGCAAGCCAAGGCTGGCGCGATCATCGTCCCCGTGACGCTGTTCGAGCAGAACTGCACCATCATCTGGGACGAGCCCGGCAAGAAGGCCGTGGTGATCGACCCCGGCGGGGACGTGCCGAAGATTCTGGACGCGATCAAGCAGACCGGCGTCACCGTAGAGAAGATCTGGCTGACCCACGGCCATATCGACCATGTCGGCGGCGCGGCCGAATTGCGCGATGCGCTGAAGGTGCCGATCGAGGGGCCGCATGTCGCGGATAAATTCCTGCTCGACAACGTGGTCGAGAGCGGCGCGCGCTTCGGCATGACCGGCGGCCGCAATTTCGAGCCGGACCGCTGGCTCGACGAGGGCGACAGCGTGTCGATCGGCGGCCTGCAGTTCGATATTTTGCACTGCCCGGGCCACTCGCCCGGCAGCGTGGTGTTCTTCAACAAGGACTTGCGCTTTGCCCATGTCGGCGACGTGCTGTTTGCGGGCTCGGTCGGGCGCACCGACCTGCCCGGCGGCAGTCACGCCACGCTGATCAACTCGATCAAGACCAAGCTCTTGCCGCTCGGCGACGACGTCGGCTTCATCTGCGGCCACGGCGCCGGCTCGAGCATCGGCCAGGAACGGATGACCAATCCGTTCATCACCGGCGAGATGTAGCCTTTTACTTGAGCATGATCTTTTCGGAAAACCGCTTCACACTTTTCCGGATCATGCTCTACTCGGCGGCCTCCGCCAACGCCGCGGTGTCACTGAGGTTGCGTTCGCCCCAGTCGCGGATCGCGGCGACGACCGGCACGAAGCTCTTGCCTTTGCGCGTCAGGCGATACTCGACCTTCGGCGGCACCTCGCCAAAATCCTTGCGGTCGATCAGGCCGCTTTGGGTCAGCGCCTTCAATTCGCGGCTGAGCACGCGCGGGGTGATCTCGGCGCTGCCGGCCATGCCGCGCAACAGGCCGCTCCTGATCTCGCCATAGCGGCGCGGACCGTCCTTGAGGTCCCAGACGATGCGGAGCTTGTACTTGCCGCTGATCATCTTCTGAAAGGCCGTAACCGGACAGGTGCGCGCCGGGTTTGCCCTTGCCATGTCGCCTCCTCCATACGCAGCCAGCTTGCGGGAGGATAGGAGCGACGTCGAAAAAGTCCATACTATCAATTTTGTCCATACTTGCAGGATCGCCCGCAAGGCGCAGATGATGGCGCACATGACGAACAGGGAGCGTCACATGAAGCATTTCATGATCAGGTACGAATTCAAAAACGGCACGACGGAAGCCTGGCACCAGGAGATCGGCCGCTTCATCAAGGCGATCGAGGGCGATCCGGAGTTGAAGGGGCGGATCGGCTATCGGGTCCTGAAGAACCGCGACGACGCCAGCTACTTCCACCTCGCCAGCGTCACCGACGAGGCTGCGCAAAAAGCGCTGCAATCGCGCGACTTCTTCAAGGCCTATCAGGAGATGACGCGGAAGGTCGCCGGCGGCGAGGTGACGGTGGCGCCGATCGAATGGATCGATCAGACGGCGTAGCCGTCGCTTATCGAGCGACGAACTACTTCATCAATCCCGCGGCGGTCAGTGCGCGCGTGATGATCTGGCCGAGATCGAAGCCGCGCGCCGCCGCGCGCTTCGGCTCGGCCGGCTCTTCGGCAACGGCGACTGCAGCACGGATCGAGCGGGCGAGATGCGGCGCGGGTGAAAGCGCCGGCTTCGACGTCCCGGGCCCGGCCTTCTTCCCGGCCGCGTCCGGAATCCAGCCGGTGAGGCCGAAGAATTTTGCGATGTGGTACGACGAGGAAATACCGGCCTCGATCAGGAATGCGCCTTCGATGCCGTAGCGCTGATCATTGTCGGCGAGGCCGAGCGGCGTGCCGTGGGCCATATCGGTGATGGCGTAGGACTCGACCAGGGTTTCGCCGTCCTTGTTCCACCAGGCCTGGCGCGGATAGCCGTCGACAATGGTCTCCGCCATCGGCACGGCCGGCAGATCGTGCAAATCGAGCCACTGCTTGACGATCTCGCTGGCGTTGCCGGGATTGACGGTGCGGTCGGCGCTGCCGTGCCACACCGACATCTTCGGCCACGGCCCGCGATGGTTCGAGGCACGCCGCACGAAGTCGCCGAGTTCGCGCTCCGGCCGCTGCGGCGAATGAAACATGCCGTCCAGCGCCTCGCGCAGATTCGAGGCGATGCCATAGGGCAACCCGGCGATCACCGCACCGGCCGCAAAAACTTCCGGATAGGTCGCGAGCATCACCGACGTCATGCCGCCGCCGGCGGAGAGACCGGTGATGAAGACGCGCTTGGGATCGATGCGGTGCGCTTCGGCCATATGCGCGATCATCTCGCGGATCGACCGCGCCTCGCCGCCGTCCCGCGCAGTGTCTTCCGGATTGAACCAGTTGAAGCAGGTGTTGCCATTGTTGACGCGTTGCTGCTCGGGCATCACCAGCGCGAAGCCGTAATGCTTCGCGAGCGTCGACCATCCCGCGCCGAGATCGTAAGCAGCGGCGGTCTGGCCGCAGCCATGCAGCACGACAACGAGCGCGCGCGGCTTCTGGAGTTGCGCCGGCACGAACGCGAACATGCGCAGGTTTCCGGGATTGTCGCCGAAGCCCGTGACTTCTTCCAACGGGCTGGATACGTCCGCGCTCCGGCCGAATTCGGCAAGGCGCAGACCATCCACCTTTGGCAGATGTCTCAAGAGAGCGAGATTTTTGGCAAGCGACACGGCAACTCCTGGCAGGCGACGTTCAACGTTCACCCAAACCAAATAGTTGCTGCGGTGCAAAATAAAAAGCCCGTGTGCTGTCTATCACCCGAAATCACGCAAAAATCCGCAGGAATACGCATGAATTAACCGCAATGCCTCAACTTCGTGCAGAGACGCGGCGCATCCACGCCAGAAATGCGGCGCAGATCGTGATTAACGCCGCAAACGCGGCGAGCGAAACGAAGAAGCCTGCGCGCGCCGATTGCAACGCTTCAACCGCGAAGAACGCCGCGCCGATTGCGGCCACTCCGGCCGCATTTCCGATCTGCGCCGTCGTGCCGTACATGCCGGACGCCGAGCCTGCCGCGACAGGCTTCACCGTCGAGAGCACCGCACCGGATAGCGGCGCCATCACCAGCCCCTGGCCGCAGCCGAAGATGATCATGACGAGCGCGAGCAGGATCGGCGCGGGCGCATCGATATACCCCGTGACCAGCGCGAGTGCGGCGAGGCCCGCGATCTGCAGCATGCAGCCTTCGATCAACACCTTGGTCCCGCGATGGCGCGCCCGCGCGCCGCTGTGGCGCGACGCGACCACGAAAGCCAGCGCGAGCGGAATGAAGGCCATGCCGGCTGCGAGCGGCGGGATCTTCAGGCCGCGCTGCATGAACAGCGTCATGACCAGATAGAACGAGAGGTTGGCGACGAAGAAAAAGAACGCCGCGCCGAGCCCGCGCAGGAAGGCTGCATCGGACAGCAGCGTCAGATCGATCAGCGGCATGCCGCCGGCGCGCGCCACCGCATGCTCGAGCTTCAGGAACGCGACAAGGATCGCGCCGCCGACCGCCATCACGGCCCATAGCCACGGCGCCCAGCCGACATCGTGACCGAACAGCAGCGGTCCGATCAGGCACAACAGCCCCGCGAACAGCACCACGCTCCCTTTGATATCGAGCCGCGTGCCGGCCCGGCGCGGCACCGACGGCATGATGCACCAGGCGGCGGCCGCAATGACGAGGCCGCAGGGCACGTTGACGAAGAACACCGAGCGCCAGCCGGTACCGGCGAGGTCGATCGTGACCAGGAGACCACCGAGCAGGAAGCCCGCGGCGCCCGCAAGCCCGAGCACGATGCCGTAGATGGCGAAAGCGCGGCTGCGCTGTTCGTCGGTGAAGAGCAGATGCAGCGTCGCCAGCACCTGCGGCACCATCAGCGCTGCAGTCGCGCCCTGCGCCAGCCGTGCGATGATCAGCTCCGCGCCCGATTGCGCCAACCCGCACCACAGCGAGGTCACCGTGAAACCGAGCACGCCGGCCAGGAAGACATTCTTCGTGCCGTGGATGTCGCCGAGGCGGCCGCCGGTGACGACCAGCGTGGCGTAGGCGATCAGATATATCGCGATGACGGATTCGATCTGCGCCGGCGTCGCATGCAGGTCCACCGCGATAGTGGGAATGGCGACGTTCACGATGAACGCGTCGACGCCGAACATGAATTGAGCAGCGACGACGATCGCCAGCACGCCCCAGCGGCGCGACGAATCGACTTGTTTTGTGACGGTTTGATGCATTTTCGCGCGAGCCTTCGGCGATTTATTTGCGCGCAAAACTCGCAGATCGGCGTCATTGGCGCGATTACCTCCGAGGTAGGACTTGCCGCTTTGGCCCGATTGCTGCATGGCAATTCCCGCTGGTTTCGCGGGCTCGGAAGTTTTCCGGATGTACGACTACGACATGGTGGTGATCGGCTCGGGCCCGTCGGGGCGCCGGGCCGCGGTGCAATGTGCCAAGCTCGGCAAGGCCGTGCTGGTGGTGGAGAAGGGCCGACGGGTCGGCGGCGTCTCGGTCCATACCGGGACGATTCCTTCAAAGACCCTGCGCGAGACCGTGCTCAATCTCTCCGGCTGGCGCGAGCGTGGCTTTTACGGCCGCTCCTACAAGGTGAAGCAGGACATCGCGGCGAGCGACCTGATGATCCGTCTTCAGAAGACGCTCGACCATGAGGTCGAGGTACTCGAGCATCAGTTCAGCCGCAACCTGGTGCGCACCGCCAATGGCGAGGCGCGGCTGGTCTCACCGCACGAGGTCGAGATCACGAGCTCAATTGGCGAGGTAAAGGTGGTGTCGGCCGCCTTCATCCTGATCGCCTGCGGCACGCGCCCGTTCCGCCCCGACTACGTGCCGTTCGACGGCACCACCGTGCTCGACAGCGACGAGATCATCGAGCTGGCAAAGCTGCCGCGCAGCCTGGCTGTGATCGGCGCCGGCGTGATCGGCGTCGAATACGCCACCATCTTCAGCGCGCTCGACGTGCCAGTGACCCTGATCGAGCCGCGGCCGACCTTCCTCGATTTCATCGACAAGGAATTGATCGACGAATTCGTGCACGAGCTGCGCGACCGCAACGTCGCGCTGCGGCTCGGCGCCAAGGTCAATTCGATCGAGAAGACTGCGCAGGGTGGCATCGTCACGCATTTGTCGGACGGGCGGCACGTCACCACGGAAATGCTGCTGTTCGCGGCGGGGCGCGTCGGCGCCACCGATCGGCTCAACTTGGAGGCCGCCGGCATCGTCGTCGACCATCGCGGCCGCATCTCGGTCGATCCCGTGACCTTGCAGACCAGCGTGCCGCACATCTACGCCGCCGGCGACGTGATCGGCTTTCCGAGCCTTGCTTCCACCTCGATGGAGCAGGGACGCGTCGCCGCCTGCCACGCGCTCGGCATGGAGCCGCTCGCGCCGCCGGAGTTCTTCCCCTACGGCATCTATTCGGTGCCGGAGATATCGACCACAGGGCTCACCGAAGAAGAGGTGCGCACGCGCGGCATTCCCTACGAGGTCGGCATCGCACGCTTCCGCGAGACCTCCCGCGGCCACATCATGGGGCTGAACAGCGGCATGATGAAGATGATCTTCTCGACCAAGACGCGCCGGCTGCTCGGCGTGCACATCCTCGGCGAAGGCGCCACCGAGCTGATCCATATCGGCCAGGCCGTGTTGAACCTCAAAGGCACCATCGACTATTTCATCCAGAACACGTTCAACTATCCGACGCTGGCGGAGGCGTACAAGATCGCCGGGCTGGATGCGTGGAACAGGATGACGCGGTAGCGGCGTTCTTCGCGGCAAATTTGGCGAACAGTCCCTTTGCGGCCATCCTTCGAGACGACCGCTGCGCGGTCTCCTCAGGATGAGGTCTCGCTTCGCGGCGAGGTGTTAGACCCTCACGGTGAGGAGCCCGCGAAGCGGGCGTCTCGAACCATGCAGGCCAAGCAGGTCGTTGCAGCGTCTCAACGCATGCCTGCATTCCGCCGCGCGGGACACCGCGCGATTGCCTTCGCTATCGCCAGCACGTAGCCTCGCTACCTCAACAAACAGAAAATTCAGCCGGAGAGAACGCCATGGCGCGCCTGAAGTTCGGAGCCTTCCTTGCCCCGCATCACCCGATCGGGGAGCATCCGATGCTCCAGTTCCGGCGCGATCTCGACCTGGTCGAGCAGCTCGACGCACTCGGCTATGACGAGTTCTGGTGCGGCGAGCACCATTCCTCCGGCTGGGAGATGATCGCCTCGCCCGAGATGTTTCTGGCCGCGGCCGGCGAGCGCACCAAGCGGATCAAGCTCGGCACCGGCGTGGTGTCGCTGCCCTATCATCACCCCTTCAATGTCGCGCAGCGCATGGTGCAGCTCGACCACATGACCGGTGGCCGCGCCATTTTCGGCTCCGGCCCCGGCGCGCTGGCGTCGGACGCGCACACGCTCGGCATCGACCCGATGACGCAGCGCGACCGCCAGGACGAGGCCATCGGCGTGATCCGCCGCCTGTTCAACGGCGAGCGCGTCACCGCGAAGAGCGACTGGTTCACCATGAACGACGCCGCGCTCCAGATCCTGCCCTTGCAGGAGGAGATGCCGTTCGTCGTGGCCTCGCAGATCTCGCCCTCGGGCATGACGCTCGCCGGCAAATACGGCATCGGCATCATCTCGCTGGGCTCGATGACGACGCAGGGCTTGATGTCCCTGCAACAGCAATGGCAGTTCGCCGAGGACGCCGCCAAGAAGCACGGCACCAAGGTGGATCGGGCGAACTGGCGCGTGCTGCTGACCTGGCACCTCGCCGAGACCCGCGAGCAGGCCCGCCGCGAAGCCAGCCCCGGCCTAATGCGCTGGCACAACGAATATAATGTCGGCACGCTGCAGCGGCCGGGCCTGACGGCGTTCGCCTCGCCCGACGAGGCCGTGGACAAGACCGCTTTCGTCGACGGTGCGGCCTCCGTGATCGGTACGCCCGACGACCTCGTCAAGATGATCAAGAACGTGATGCAGGTGTCGGGCGGCGTCGGCGCCGTGATCGGCTTCGTGCACGATTGGGCCAATCCCGAAAATACCCGCCGAAGCTGGGACCTGGTGGCGCGCTACGTCGTGCCGGAGATCAACGGCTATATCGACGGACTGCGCAAGTCGCAAAAGTTCGTGATTGAGAACCGCGCGATCTTCGAACGCGCCGGGCAGGCCGTGATGGCGAAGATCATGGAGAACGAGAAGGCTGCAGAGGCCCTGAAGGTGACCGGCGCCGGCCGCGTCGCCATTCCCGCAGTCAACGCCCCGGATTTGCAGAAGGAAGCGGCGAAGCGGTAGGCCCGTCGGAACTACGCTTGTAACGACGTTCACAA
The DNA here is from genome assembly GCF_040547805.1 of Bradyrhizobium sp. LA6.1. Lineage (NCBI taxonomy): Bacteria > Pseudomonadati > Pseudomonadota > Alphaproteobacteria > Hyphomicrobiales > Nitrobacteraceae > Bradyrhizobium > Bradyrhizobium sp. LA6.1. The sequence continues at coordinate 98,532 of NZ_JBEPQK010000007.1, forward strand.
GAAAGACATACCGGCCTGTGCTATGCTGACCCCGGTCAGCTGGCGCGGGTCGTAGTCATCTGTGTTCGCGCGCCTGTTCGGTCGGTCAACCGGAGCAATCGTCATGTCGATGCAGAATGTCGCCCCTGCGCTTCCGTTCACCGCACCCAGGCGCAACGAGCTGACGCACATCCCTGGCGACGAGGGCTGGCCGATCATCGGCAAGACCTTTCAGGTACTCGCCGATCCCAAGGGGCATATCGAGGCGAACGGCGCCAAATACGGCCCGGTCTACCGCACCCATATTTTCGGCGAGACCAATGTCGTGCTGCTCGGCCCCGAGGCCAACGAGCTCGTGCTGTTCGACCAGCAGAAGCTGTTCTCCTCGACGCACGGCTGGAACAAGGTGCTCGGCCTGTTGTTTCCGCGCGGCCTGATGCTGCTCGATTTCGACGAGCACCGGCTGCATCGCAAGGCGCTGTCGGTCGCGTTCAAGTCGGGGCCGATGAAGTCGTACTTGAGCGATCTCGACCACGGCATCGCCGCGCGCGTCGCGCAGTGGAAGGCGAAGCCTGGCGAGATGAAGCTTTATCCGGCGATGAAGCAGCTCACGCTCGACCTCGCGGCGGCGTCGTTCCTCGGTGCCGATATCGGGCCGGAGGTCGACGAGATCAACCGCGCGTTCGTCGACATGGTCGCGGCCGCGGTCGCCCCGATCCGCCGGCCGCTGCCGGGCACGCAGATGGCCGCCGGCGTGAAGGGACGCAAGCGCATCGTGGCCTATTTCCGCGAGCAGATCCCGCTGCGACGCGGCAATCACGGCGGCGACGATCTGTTCTCGCAGCTCTGCCGCGCCACCCACGAGGATGGCGCCCTGCTCTCCGAGCAGGACATCATCGACCATATGAGCTTCCTGATGATGGCGGCGCACGACACGCTGACCTCGTCGCTGACCTCCTTCATCGGCGAGCTCGCCGCCAATCCGGACTGGCAGGATAGATTGCGCGCGGAGGTTCTTGCGCTGGGGCTCGCACCGGGTTCGCCGAGCAGCTTCGACGACCTCGAAAAAATGCCGCTGTCGGAGATGGCGTTCAAGGAGGCCCTGCGGATCAAGCCGCCGGTGCCGTCGATGCCGCGCCGTGCGATGCGCGATTTCACCTTCAAGGGTTTTACGATTCCGGCCGGTACCGCCGTCGGCGTCAATCCGCTCTACACCCACCACATGAAGGACATCTGGCCGGAGCCGGATCGCTTCGATCCCTTGCGCTTCACCGAGGAAGCCCAGCGCAACCGGCATCGCTTCGCCTGGGTGCCGTTCGGCGGCGGCGCGCATATGTGCCTCGGCCTGCACTTCGCCTACATGCAGGCGAAGTGTTTTGCCCGGCACTTTTTGCAGAACCTCGAAGTGTCGCTGGAGCCGGGCTACAAGCCGGACTGGCAGATGTGGCCGATCCCGAAGCCGCGGGATGGCTTGCGGGTGCGGGTGAAGACGGTTTAGGCACTGTTTTCGTAGGGTGGGCAAAGGCGCGTAGCGCCGTGCCCACCATTCCTCGCGAAGAAAGAATTGGTGGGCGCGCTTCGCTTTGCCCACCCTACGGCACCGTCACCTGCCGCTACTACGCCTCCTGATCGAACGCCTTGCGCATGGCGACGTAACCCTGCTGCTGCTGGCTCCAGTTGCGGCCGCCGGTGACGGCGCCGTCGACGACGAGATCGTGTCCGTTGACGAAGCTGGATTCGTCGCTCGCCAGAAACACCGCGGCCTGCGCGATGTCATCGGGGAGGCCCGCGCGCGGGATCGGCTGTGCGGTCTTGAAGACTTCGCGCATCACGGCAGGCGTCGCCTCCGCCGCATCGGTCGCGAGCCCCAGCGCCTTGCCGAAAATGCCGGTCGCGATCGCACCGGGCGAGATCGAGTTGACGCGCACGTTGGACTCGCCGAGCTCCATCGCCACGCATTTGGTGAGATGGATCACCGCCGCCTTGGCCGCGCCATAGACGACCGACGAGGAAAAGCCGGCAAGACGGCCTGCGATGCTGCCATTGTTGATGATGCTGCCAGAACCCTGCTTCTTCATGACGGGCGCGGCATGCTTCATGCCGAGCATGACGCTGCGCACCAGGGTCGCCATCGCCGCGTCGAACCGCTCGACATCGAGGCCTTCGATGCCCCCGGTCTGCGCCGGGCCGCCGGCATTGTTGAACAGGCAGTCGATCCGGCCGAACTTCTCGACCGCGAGCGCGATCAGCGCCTGCATCTGCGCTTCGACCGTCACGTCGGTCTGGCGAAAGATGCAATTGACCCCGAGCTGCTTCGCCAGCGCCTCGCCTTCCGGTATGCGCCGCCCCGCGATCACAATTTTGGCACCTTCGGCAACGAAGACTTCCGCGGTACGCAGGCCGATCCCGCTCGTCGCGCCCGTAATCACCGCAACCTTACCATCCAACCTACCCATGGAATGTTCCTGTTTTCGAATGATTTGATGTCAAATGGCGGACGCCGATCGATCTCGGCGCCGCGACAGTCACTATTCCTGCCGGTCTGCGACAAGGCAAGCTTTGCTTGTGCATGCGACATGCGTAACATTCCCGCTCCTTTCTCGATTTACGCGCGCATAGCGCAACCGGGCCGGGCATGGAGAAGCTGATCGACGAATTCCGCAAGGGCTGGCAGGGCGTGGCAGCGCCATCGCTCGCTCTGAGCCTCGGCTTCGCGGTCGCCTGCCTGCTGGTTGCGACGGTGGCGCGCTGGGGTCTCGCGCATGTGCGGCCCGACGTCTACTTCACCCCGTACTTTCCGGCCGTGTTCTTTGCCGCCGCGTTCGGCGGCTTGCGGATCGGCATCATCACCGCGCTGATCGGCGGCGTGCTCGGCGTCGTCGTCAATTTCAGCGACGCTCTTGCCGATCGCTCCAGGTTCACCTTGCTGACCCTTTATTGGGGCGTCTCCGCACTCACGATCTGGGGCGTCGAGCACTATCGCGGGATGCTGGCGGAACAGCGCCGGATTTCCAAACGGCTGATCGAGGAAGAAGAATACCGCAAGCTGCTGGTCGACGAGCTGCAGCATCGGCTGAAGAACAAGCTGTCGACCGCGCACGCCGTGCTGCACCAGGTGCTGCACGACCAGCCGCAGGTCTGGGCCCGGATCGATCCGCGGCTACGGTCGCTGGCTGCAACCGACGATCTGATCTCGCGGATCGACAAGGGCGGCTGCGATATCCGCGATCTCCTGATCGCAGAGCTCGGACCTTACGGCCATGTCCGCTTCACGCTCAACGGCGACCGGCTGTTCCTGCCGCCGAAGCTCGCGGTCACGCTGTCGCTGATGTTTCACGAGCTCGCCACCAACGCGGGCAAATATGGTGCGTTCTCCGCGCCGCGCGGATTATTGCAGGTGTCGTGGACCGTCAGCGGCGACCGTCTGACCGTCACCTGGGACGAAACCGAGGGCCCGAGCATCGACAAGGTCTCCGAGCCCGGCTTCGGCACCAAGCTGCTGAAGTCAGCGCTGTCGGCTTTCGACGGCAAGTCCGAGGTCTCGTATCTCAAGACCGGCCTGCATTGCATCATGCAATGCCGCATCCCGCAGAACGGTTAGACGCGGCACGAGCGCAAGAGACGCGCGCCCCGCTCGCAGTTTCGTTGCGCGCGTTGACGCTCCGTTAATGACGATGGGTCGGGCGCGTCGCATCGCCGCAAAACACCCCCGTATTTCTCCGTACCCCTTAACCAAACCTAAGAGGGAACTGCGCAAGATCGCGTCCATTGCAAAGGCGCGTTGAAACAACAAGATTCATGACTTCTATGAACGACAACAGATATTCCGGCGCGAGTGAAGCCGAACTCGGATTTCTCAAGGAAATCGTTAGAATGCTGCCTGCCGGTCTGACCGTGCAGGACGCGCAGGGCGAGCTTCTCCTGGTTAACGATGTCGCGGCCGCTCAGCTCGGCATGGACGGCAGCCGTCCGTCGCCCGATCTGACGCCGCGCCGGGAAGCCTGCCAGCGGGCACTGAGGTCCGGCGAGGCAGTCATCTCCGAGGAAGCGCTCCAGGATGGAGCTGCACGCCAGGTGCTGCTGACCACCCATCGCCCCGTCCGCGTTGCCGGACGCGAGCTGCTGATCTCGGCCTCCTCCGACATCACCGAACAGAAGAATTTCGAGGACCAGCTGTTCCGCTCGGCCTATTTCGACGAGCTGACCGGCCTGCCCTCGCGGCGCGTGATCGAGCATCGCGCCGCCAGCCTGCTCGCGCGCGACGGCAAAGGCGAGCGTTTCGCGCTCGCCTTTCTCGACGTCGACAATTTCAAGCACATCAACGACTATTACGGCCACGCCGTCGGCGATGCGCTGCTGGTCGAGCTGTCGAAGCGGCTCGGGCGCGACCTGCGCGATTCCGACATGCTGTCGCGCATCTCCGGCGACGAATTCCTGCTGCTGCTCTCCCCGATCCAGAGCCAGGAGGAAGTCGCCGAATTCATGCAAGCGACGCTGGAGCGGCTGACCGCACCGTTCTTCATCGACAATTCGGAGGTCTTCGCCTCCACCTCCGTCGGCGTCAGCCTCTATCCCGACCACGGCCGCAGCTTCGAGACGCTGCGCCAGAACGCCGACATCGCGATGTACCGCATCAAGAACAGCGGCAAGGGCTCGGCGGCCTTCTTCGACGCCAGCATGGAGCGCGAGGCGCTGGCGCGGATGAAGATCGAGCAGTCGCTGCGGCTCGCCATCCTCGAAAAGCGCTTCTGCTGCGCGTTCCAGTCCAAGGTCGACATCCGCACCCAGGCCGTGACCGGCATCGAGGCATTGGTGCGCCTGCGCGACGACGAGGGCGTGATCCAGGCGCCGGGCTCGTTCATCAACCTTGCCGGCGAATTGGGACTGATCGACGAGCTCACCCATCTCGTGCTCGCAGAGATCGTCAAGTCGATCGACCTGATCAACGACAGCTTCGGCGCGGAAGCGACCATCAGCATCAACGTCGCCGCCAAGCAGGCCGGCAACCCCGAATTCATGCGCAGTTTCGCGCGGGCGCTGGACGAGACCGGCTTCCCGCAGCGCTTCATGATCGAGGTGACGGAAGACGCCTTCGTCGCCAAGAATCATTTCCAGACCGAGATCCTGCCGATGTTCCGCAAGCTCGGCGTCGGCATCTCCATCGACGATTTCGGCACCGGCTATTCCTCGCTCTCGGCGCTCGCCGACATCACCGCCGACGAGATCAAGATCGACCGCTCGTTCATCACCGACATCCATAAGCGCCCGCGCAGCCAGGGCATCTTGCGCGCGATCGAATCCCTGAGCGAAGCGCTCGGCATGACCGTGATCGCCGAAGGCCTCGAATCCTACGAGGAGCTGGCCTATCTCCAGGCCGCGACCAAGATCCGCTACGCGCAAGGCTATTATTTCGCCCGGCCGATCTTCCTGGAGGAGCTCAAGCTCGCGACCCCCGCCTCCAGCGAAGCCCGTCCCGGCGTGTCCAACCGCCCGACGCAGCAGAACCGGCAGGGCTATTCGCGGGCGAGCGGGTATCGGCGATAGGAGCACAAGCCGCTCCAATCTCGATGTCGTCGCCCGGCTTGACCGGGCGACCCAGTACGCCGAGACGGTTGTGGTTGAACCGATAGGCGGCGGCGTACTGGATGCCCCGGTCAAGCCGGGGCATGACAGCGGTGGGGGCGGCTCGCATCCGCAACACCCATTTCCCCCTTTGAAATTGCTGCCCTTTTGCTAATACACAGGCGGACTTCCCTGAGGTACGCCATGCCCTCCTCCCCAGACGTCAGCGATCCCGCCTATGTCCGCGCGCGGGCGATGGTGACGCTGTTCGAGCGGCTGGAGCATCTGTGCGAGGGCGCGATCGCGATCGATCGCGGTGGGCGGGTGATCTACGTCAACGAGAAATATCTGGCCTCGCTGGGCCTCAAGCACACCACCGAAGCGATCGGCCGGCCGATCGAGGAGATCATCCCGAACAGTCTGATGCGGAACGTCGCCGAGAGCGGCGAGCCGATCCTGCTCGACATCATGGAGCTCGGCGGCGAGCAGCTCGTGGTGACGCGCATGCCGATCGAGGACGAGGACCGCAACGTTATCGGCGCGATCGGGTTCGTGCTCTATGACCACCTCGAGAGCCTCAAGCCGCTGCTCGCCCGCGTCACCCAGCTCGAGAGCGATCTGCGGCTGGCGCGGCGGCAATTGTCTAACGCCCGCGCGGCGCGCTTCACCCTTGCCGATTTCGTCGGCACGACAGCGGCGATCGCGCAGGCCAAGGAGTTCGCCAAGCGCGCGGCGCGGCAGAGCGTGACAGTGCTGCTCACCGGCGAGACCGGCACCGGCAAGGAGCTGCTGGCGCAGGCGATCCACAATGCGTCCTCGCGCGCGGAAAAACCGTTCGTCAGCGTCAATGTCGCGGCGATCCCGGAGACGCTGATCGAGTCCGAATTCTTCGGCACTGCGCCTGGCGCCTATACCGGCGCCGACCGCAGGGGACGCGAGGGCAAGTTCCGGATCGCCGATGGCGGCACGCTGTTCCTCGACGAGATCGGCGAGATGCCGCTGCAATTGCAAGCCAAGCTGTTGCGCGTGCTGCAGGAGCGCGAGATCGAGCCGCTCGGCTCGGACAAGATCAGCAAGGTCGACGTGCGCGTCATTGCCGCGACCAATGTGGATTTGCGCAAGCGCGTCAGCGACGGCGCCTTCCGCGCCGATCTCTACTACCGCCTCAACGTGCTCTCGATCGACCTGCCTCCCCTGAGAAATTGCCTCGACGACCTGCCCGACATCTGCGCTCGGTTGATCGAGGACATCAGCGCCTCCGGCGACTTCCTCAATGCCAGGATCACGCCGAGCGGATTGTCGGCGCTCGCGCGCTACGACTGGCCCGGCAACGTCCGCGAGCTCCGCAACATTCTGGAGCGCGCACTGATCCTGAGCGATTCCGGGCGCCTGACCGGCGACGATTTCGTTCACATCCTGCCGGTCAGCGCGGAGGCCGGCCCTGGACCGGCGCCGCAGATGACCGGCTCGGTCGTCCCCTATGCCGAAGCCGAGGCGGAGTTCGAGAAGCATACGCTCGAGCATGCGCTCGCCGCCAGCAACGGCCAGATCTCGGAAGCCGCGCGGATGCTGCGTATCTCGCGCGCGACGTTCTACAAGAAGCTCGCCAAGTTCGGACTGGCGTCGGGGTCGCCGCCTGTCTGACTTTCGAGACGGCACGTGTCCGGAGTCTCGGACTCCTGACACCGTCATATCGGCACTCGCCTGTGGCGTTCGCGCGCGATCCGCCGCAATTTCAGGCATTCCCGCGCAAAGCTCCGGATCTGGCGCAGGGCTTGCTCTGAGGCAGCCTGAGGAAACGCAACGGCTGATGTGAAGCCAGGGGATCGTTAACGCGAACTCGTCGCGGCCTGCGACGATCCGGCACGCGCACGTCAAGAGACTGTCACATGCGCCTCGTGCAAGCTCCGCCGGAAGGTGGAATTGCAATGTATGCACACTTGTGCAAATCGCTGTGATCAAGGCAGTTCATTCAAGGAGGAAATCATCGTGCGTCGATCGCTCATTCTCACGGCAGCCATCCTCGGCCTGGCCGCGAACACCTCCGCGCAGGCCGACGACCTCAAGGTCGCACTGATCTACGGCAAGACCGGCCCGCTCGAAGCCTATGCCAAGCAGACCGAAACTGGCCTGCAGATGGGTTTTGAATACGCCACCAAGGGCACCATGACGCTCGACGGCCGCAAGATCGTCGTCATCACCAAGGACGACCAGGGCAAACCCGACCTGTCGAAGGCCGCGCTCGCGGAAGCCTATCAGGACGACAAGGCCGACATCGCGATCGGTACGACCTCGTCGGCCGCGGCGCTCGCCATTCTCCCCGTCGCCGAGGAGAACAAGAAGATCCTGATCGTCGAGCCCGCGGTCGCGGACCAGATTACCGGCGAGAAGTGGAATCGCTACATCTTCCGCACCGGGCGCAATTCGTCGCAGGACGCGATCTCGAACGCGGTCGCGATCGGCAAGCAGGGCGTCACCGTGGCGACGCTGGCGCAGGACTACGCCTTCGGCCGCGACGGCGTCGCCGCCTTCAAGGAGGCGCTGGCCAAGACCGGCGCGACGCTCGCCGCGGAAGAATATGCTCCGACCTCGACCACCGACTTCACCGCGGTCGGCCAGCGCCTGTTCGACGCGCTGAAGGACAAGCCCGGCCGCAAGGTGATCTGGGTGATCTGGGCCGGCGCCGGCAATCCGCTGGCCAAGCTCCAGGACATGGATCCGAAGCGCTACGGCATCGAGCTCTCCACCGGCGGCAACATCCTGCCGGCACTGGCCGCCTACAAGGGCCTGCCCGGCATGGAAGGCGCGACCTATTACTACTATGACATCCCGAAGAACCCGGTGAACGACTGGTTCGTCGCCGAGCACCAGAAGCGCTTCAACGCGCCGCCGGACTTCTTCACCGCGGGCGGCTTTGCGGCTGCGATGTCCGTCGTCGCCGCCGTCACCAAGGCGAAGTCGACCGACACCGAGAAGCTGATCACGGCGATGGAAGGCCTGGAGTTCGACACGCCGAAGGGCAAGATGGTGTTCCGCAAGGAGGACCATCAGGCGCTGCAGAGCATGTATCACTTCAAGGTCAAGGTCGATCCGAACGTCGCCTGGGCCGTGCTCGAGCCGGTGCGCGAGCTGAAGATCGAGGACATGGACGTTCCGGTCCGCAACAAGCGCTGATATCGAATCCCCTCTCCCCGCCCGTGCGGGGAGAGGATCCTTCCCTATTCCAGAGTTATCCTCATGGCCCTGACGTTAGAGACGCGCGACCTCACCATCCGCTTCGGCGGCCACGTCGCGGTCAACAACGTCACCTGCACGTTCCGCCCCGGCGAGCTCACCGCCATCGTCGGGCCGAACGGCGCCGGCAAGACCACCTATTTCAACCTGATCTCAGGCCAGCTGCGCGCTTCACACGGCAGCATCCTGTTCGACGGCACCGACATCACCCAGCATTCCGCGCCGCTGCGCACCCGCGCGGGCCTCGGCCGCGCCTTCCAGCTCACCAACCTGTTTCCGAATCTCACCGTGGAAGAGAACGTCCGCCTCGCGGTGCAGGCGGCCAGCGGCACCCATTACGACATGCTGCGGCCCTGGATGGTCCGCCGCGACCTGATCGCCCGTGCCGATGCCATCCTCGACCAGGTCGCACTCGGCAATCGCCGCGGCGTCGCGGCGACTGCGCTGTCGCATGGCGACCAGCGCAAGCTCGAGGTCGCGCTGATGATCGCGCTCGAACCCAAAGTGTTCATGTTCGACGAGCCGACCGCGGGCATGAGCATCGACGAGGTGCCGGTCGTGCTGAACCTGATCGCGCAGCTCAAGCAAGACAAGAGCAAGATCATCCTCCTCGTCGAGCACAAGATGGACGTGGTGCGCTCGCTCGCCGACCGCATCATCGTGCTGCACAACGGACAACTTGTCGCCGACGGGCCGCCGGCCGAGGTGATCGCCTCGCCGATCGTGCAGGAAGCCTATCTCGGCGTTGCTCCAAAGAGTGCCGCATGACCGACCTGCTCAAACTCTCCGGCGTGCATACGCATATCGGCCGCTACCACATCCTCCAGGGCATCGACCTCGCAGTCCCCCAGGGCCAGACCACCATGCTGCTCGGCCGCAACGGCGCCGGCAAGACCACGACGCTGCGCACCGTCATGGGCCTGTGGCAGGCCTCCAGCGGCGAAATCACGCTCGCAGGCGAGCGCATCGAGAGCCGCGCCACGCCCGATATCGCGCGGCTCGGCGTCGGCTACGTGCCGGAGAGCATGGCGGTGTTTTCCGACCTCACGGTGAAGGAAAACCTGGTGCTGGCGGCGCGTGACGGGCCGCTCGACGATACCCAGCTCGACTGGATCTTCGGCTTCTTCCCCGCGCTGCGCCGGTTCTGGCTGTCGCGCGCGGGAAGCCTCTCGGGCGGGCAGAAGCAGATGCTGTCGATCGCGCGCGCCATCGTCGAGCCGCGCAAGCTGCTGCTGATCGACGAGCCGACCAAGGGATTGGCGCCCGCGATCGTCATGGCACTGATCGAGTGCCTGAAGGAGATCAAGCGCAAGGGCGCGACGATCCTGATGGTCGAACAGAATTTCTTTGCCGCCCACGAGCTCGGCGACAACGTGCTGGTCATGGACAACGGCACCATCGTCCATCGCGGCGAGATGGCGGCGCTCGCCGCCGACGTGCCGCTGCAGGAGCGGCTGCTCGGCCTGAGCCTGGAGGCGCATCAGTGACTGAACTCGCCGCGAATGATCCGCTGCCGAAGCCGAAGCGCGATCTCGCGCCGATCCTGCTGCCGATCGCGCTGGCGCTTGCGATGATTCCTCTGGTGGGGTCACCCAGCACCTGGCTGACGCTGACCGCCGCGAGTCTTGCCATGGGCATGATGATCTTCATCATGGCTTCGGGGCTGACGCTGGTGTTCGGCCTGATGGACGTGCTCAATTTCGGCCACGGCGCCTTCATCGCCGTCGGCGCCTATGTGGCAACCCTCGTGCTGGCGCCATTCGCGGCCTCGATGCAGGCGGATTCGCTCTGGATCAACCTCGCGGTGCTGGCGCCGGCGGCACTGCTGTCGATGGCGGTGTCCGGCGCGCTCGGCCTGGTCGTCGAGCGCGTGCTGATCCTGCCCGTCTACGGCCAGCATCTGAAACAGATCCTGATGACGACGGGCGGCCTGATCGTCGCCGAGCAGACGCTCTATGCGCTGTGGGGACCGCAGATCATCCCGATGCCGTTGCCGACATCGCTGCGGGGCTCCTTCATCCTCGGCGACGTCGCGATCGCCAAATACCGCGTGCTGGCGATGCTGATCGGCCTCGCCGTCTTCATCGCGATCCAGCTCGTGCTCAACCGCACCAAGCTCGGCCTTCTGATCCGCGCCGGCGTCGAGAACCGCGAGATGGTCGAGGCGCTCGGTTATCGCATCCGCCGCCTGTTCCTCGGCGTGTTCATGACGGGATCGGCGCTCGCAGGCCTCGGCGGCGTGATGTGGGCGCTCTATCGCGAGCAGGTCCACGCCTCCATGAGCGACGACCTCACCGTCTTGATTTTCATCGTCGTCATCATCGGCGGCCTCGGCTCGATCGGCGGCTGCTTCATCGGCGCCATCCTGGTCGCGATGGTGGCCAATTACGGCGGCTTCCTGGTGCCGAAACTCGCCCTCGTCTCCAACATCCTGCTGATGGTCGCCATTCTGATGTGGCGGCCGCGCGGCCTCTATGCGGTGACCAGCCGATGATGCTCCTGTCAGGCGATCCGCCGAAGAGCCGCGTGCTCACGCTCCTCCTCATCGTCATCATCCTGGCGCTGGCGGCGACGCCGTTCCTGTTCCCGGGTGCCAAGGCGCTGAACGTCGCGGCCAAGATCTGCGTCTTCGCCGCGCTCGTCGCCTCTTACGACCTCCTGCTCGGCTATACCGGCTCGGTGTCGTTCGCCCACACCATGTTCTACGGCATCGGCAGCTACGCGATCGCGATCGCGCTGTACGGGATGGGTCCGAACTGGGCCGCGGTCGCAACCGGCATCGTCGTCGGCCTGCCGCTCGCCGCACTGCTCGCGCTCGCGATCGGCCTGTTCTCGCTGCGGGTCGCCGCGATCTTCTTTGCCATGATCACGCTCGCGGTCGCCTCCGCCTTCCAGGTGCTGGCCTCGCAGCTCTCCTGGCTGACCGGCGGTGAGGACGGACGCAGCTTCCAGCTGCCGGAGTTGCTGCGGCCCGGCACGGTGCTGATCTCCAAGAACCTGTTCGGATTCGAGATCAACGGCCGCATCCTCACCTTCTACCTGGTGTTCGCCGTCTCGGCCCTGATGATCCTCGCTTTGTTGCGTGTCGTGAACTCGCCGTTCGGACGCGTGCTCCAGGCGATCCGCGAGAACCGCTTTCGCGCCGAGGCGCTCGGCTTTCGCACCGTCTTCCACCTGACCTACGCCAACTGCCTCGCCGCGCTGGTCGCCGCCAGCGCCGGCATTTTGAACGCGCTGTGGCTGCGCTATGCCGGTCCCGACACCTCGCTCAGCTTCTCGATCATGCTGGACATTCTGTTGATGGTGGTGATCGGCGGCATGGGCACGATCTACGGCGCGATCATCGGCGCCACCATCTTCATCCTCGCCCAGAACTACCTTCAGTCGCTGATGGGCGTCGCCTCCAAGGCGGCGAGCGAAGCCGGCCTGCCGTTGCTGCCGGGGCTGTTGCATCCCGATCGCTGGCTGCTGTGGCTCGGGCTGCTGTTCATCGCCAGCGTCTACTTCTTCCCGACCGGCGTCGTCGGACGTCTGCGCAATGCCGGCCGCGACAAGAGCGCGGGTGCCTTGCATTAAGCCGGCATTAATGATGCAGCGCAGCGGTTGTGATGGGCATAGCACAACCGCGACGTGATTCCCGCCCCACTGCATACGGGCGCGACTGCACAACCGGATTAATGCTCAGGTAACTGGCTTTCCTAAGGTTTGCGCCATTTGTGCGGTGTATTCCTGTCCTTCCAGGGAGGGGGAATGCGCCAGGTCTTTTCCACGGTGACAGCCGGAATGTCATCAGCCGCGACCAACGGCTGGGCGGCCTTGGCGCGGCGTGGTCCTGTCCTCTGGCTGACCCTGTGCGGCGTGTTGCTGGTCGCCGGGATCTTCGCCGTGACCGCCATGGCCGTCGGCGAATTCCGCGAGCGCACCCTGGCCAACCGCGAGCGCGAGCTGGAAAACACGGTGCAGCTGATCGCACGGCACTTCGATCAGCAATTCCAGGATTCCGACGTCGTCGCCGCCGACCTGATCGGGCAGATGAACCTGCCGGAGATCACCTCGCCGGCGATGTTCCGCGAGCGCATGTCCGGGCTCGCGACGAATCAGATGCTGCGGAGCAAGATCAGCTCCGTCTCCTATCTCGGCGACATCGCGATCTACGATGCCGACGGCGAGCTGATCAACTGGTCGCGGGCCGAGCCGCTGCCCAAGATCAACGTCTCCTCGCGCGCCTATTTCCAGACGTTCAAAACCGATCCGATGGCCGAATCGGTCATCCTGGAATCCGTCCGCAGCTTCATCATCGGCAAATGGACCACGATCGTCGCGCGGCGGCTGAGCGGCGCGGACGGCACCTTCCTCGGCGCCATGGTCCGGCGAATCGATCCGGACAGCTACCGGCAGTATTTCGCTTCTGTCGCGCTTGCCGAGGGTACGGCGATCTCGCTGTTCGATCGCGAGGGCAAGATGCTGGCGCGCTATCCGCATGTCGAAGAGCTGATCGGCAGGAATTTCAAGGACGCGCCGCTGATGCGCAAGATGCTGGCCGAGGGCGGCCGGCACACGCTGCGCGTCAAGGGACCGATCGACGGCGAGGACCGCCTCGGCTCGGGGGCCTCGCTGTCGCATTTCCCGCTGGTCATCGTCGCGACCAACACCACGAGCGCCGCGCTGGCCGACTGGCGTCAGCAGACCGGCTTCATGGTCACCACGGCAACGCTTTCGGCGATCGTGATCGCATTGATCCTCTTCCTGATCATCCGCCAGATCAGCCGGCAGAACCGGGAAGCCCAGGAGCGGATCGAAGCGGAACGGCTGCGGCTCGACACCGCCCTGAACAACATGTCGCAAGGGCTGATCCTGTACGACGCCGCCGGATTTATCGTCACCTGCAACCGCCGCTACTCCGAGATGTTCGGCCTGTCCGACGACATCATCAAGCCCGGCTGTCACATCCGCGAGGCGATGCAGCATCGCAAGGAGCGTGGCACGTTCGGCGGCGACGTCGAGACGTTTTGCACCGATGTGATGCGGGTCGTCGCCGAGGGCAAGGTCTCCAGCAGGATCCACGAACTGCCCAACGGCCGCGCCTTCCAGGTCATCAACACCCCGCTGGCGCAGGGCGGATGGGTCGCCACGATCGAGGAAATCACCGAGCGGCGCAATCTGGAGCAGGAGCGCGACCGCAACTACATGTTCCTGCGCGAGATCATCGATCACATCCCCTCGCAGATCACGGTGAAGGATGCCCTGACGCGGCAATATCTGCTGGTCAACCGGACCGCCGAGGAGCAGTTCGGCCAGTCGGGTGACGTCATCGTCGGCAAGACTCCTTTCGACATGTATCCGGAGGCCGCCGCCAGGATCGTCAACGACGACGACAGCAAGGCGCTGCAGGCGCCCGGGGGATTGTTCAAGGACGAGCACGCCTGGCAGAGCCAGACCAAGGGACCGCGCTACATCACCTCGACCCGGATCGGCATTCGCGACAAGTCCGGCGAGCCGCGCTACCTCATCAGCGTCGTCGAGGATGTCACCGAGCGGCGGCGCGCCCATGAGAAGATCGCGCATATGGCGCATTACGATGCGCTGACCGACCTGCCGAACCGCACGCTGTTCCGCGAACAGATCGAGCGCGAGCTGGCGAAGGTCGCCGGCGGCGAGCAGTTCGCGCTGCTCTATATCGACGTCGACGAATTCAAGGGCATCAACGATTCGCTCGGCCATCACGTCGGCGACGAGCTGCTGAAGGCGATCGCGACCCGGCTGCGCGGCTGCCTCAAGAAGAGCGACCTGATCGCGCGGCTCGGCGGCGACGAATTCGCGGTGATCCAGACCGGAATCCAGTCCTCTGCGGACGTACTGTCGTTCGTGACGCGGATCTACGAGGCGATCCGCCAGCCCTATCACTGCCTCGGCCATCAGCTCTCCACCGACGCCAGCATCGGCATCGCGCTGGCGCCGCAGGACGGGACCGATCTCGACCAGCTCATCAAGCACGCCGATCTTGCGATGTACGGCGCCAAGGCCGAAGGACGCCGCACCCACCGCTTCTTCGAGCCGGAGATGGATGCGAGCGCCAAGGCGCGCCTGACCATGGAGCAGGATCTACGCAGGGCGCTGGTGAACGGCGGCTTCGAGATCCACTACCAGCCGCTGGTCGACCTGCGCACCAACGACGTGTCGGGCTGCGAGGCGCTGCTGCGCTGGCGGCATCCCGAACGCGGCTGGGTGTCACCGGCGGAGTTCATTCCGATCGCCGAGGATACCGGCCTGATCAACGAGCTCGGCGACTGGGTGCTGCGCATGGCCTGCAACGAGGCCGCGACCTGGCCGGCGCATGTGCGGATTGCGGTCAACGTCTCGCCGGTGCAGCTCAAATGCGACACGCTGGCGCTGCGGATTGCCGGCGCACTCGCCGCCTCCGGGCTCTCTCCCTCCCGGCTCGAGCTCGAAATCACCGAGGCCGTGCTGATCCGCGACGACGAGGCCGCGCTCTCGATCCTGCACCAGCTCCGGTCCATCGGCGTGCGCATCGCGCTCGACGATTTCGGCACCGGCTATTCCTCGCTGAGCTATCTGAAGCGCTTCCCGTTCGACAAGATCAAGATCGACCGCTGCTTCGTCGCCGACATCGCGGAGACCAGTGGCGCGCCCGTGATCGTGCAGGCGGTGGTGAACATCGCCGCGGCGAGCCACATGACCACCGTCGCCGAGGGCGTCGAGACCGAGGCGCAGCGCGAGATGCTGCGCGCGCTCGGCTGCACGGAGATGCAGGGTTATCTGTTCAGCAAACCGAAGCCGGCCGCCGAGGTGCGAAAGCTGTTCGGTCCGAACGATGCCGCGCCGGTGGCGGCGGTGGCCTGAGATGGCGAAGCCGAGGAAAACGTCAGCGAAAGCCGTCGACGTCGCGGATTCCTATGCCGTACGGCTGATGCAGCATCTGGTGGTGCCGACCTTCGTGATCGACCCCAAGCGCCGCGTCGTGATCTGGAACAGAGCCTGCGAGCGGCTGACCGGCGTCCCCGCCGCGGAGGTGATCGGCACGACGAAACACTGGCAGGCCTTCTACGAGACCCGGCGCCCCTGCCTCGCCGACCTGGTCGCGCTCGACCGTCCCGAGCAGCTGCCGGAGTTTTATTCGGAATATGCCGCACGCGGCCACAACGGGCTCGGCTTTTCCGCGGAGAACTGGTGCGTAATGCCCAAGCTCGGCAGCCAGCTCTATCTCGCGATCGACGCCGGTCCTATCCACGACGAGGCCGGCCATCTGATCGCCGTGGTGGAGACGTTGCGCGACCTCACCGATCAGAAGCGCGCCGAGATGGCACTGAAGGAGCTCGCCACCAAGGACGGGCTGACCGGCCTGTCGAACCGGCGCGCCTTCGACCAGATGCTGATGAGCGAATGGGCTCGCGCCCAGCGGACGCAGAAGCCGATGGCGCTGCTGTTCGTCGACGTCGATCATTTCAAGCTGTTCAACGACCGGCACGGCCACCAGAGCGGCGACGAATGCCTGCGTGCGGTCGCTGATGTCGTCAGCCGCCACGCCGTGCGCCCGCTCGACCTCGCCAGCCGCTATGGCGGGAAGAGTTCGCGCTGATCCTGCCCGACATGGATTGCGATGCCGCCTGCGCCATCGCCGAGGAGATCCGCGGTGCCGTCTTGGCCTTGCGGATCGCTCATGGAGCTGTTGGAGCCGGCGACCACGTCACCCTCAGCGTCGGCGTCGCCAGTCATATTCCCACTGAGGCCGACGGCAGCCCCGACCGGCTGCTGGGTGCGGCCGACGAGGCGCTCTATGCGGCAAAACGGCTCGGCCGCAACCGCGTCATCTGCTCCGAACGCCTGCTTGCCGAGTTCGCGCGCGCCGATCGCGGCTCGCCCGGGATTCAAGTCGCCGCCAATCGCCGGTCCAGCCGCGGCTGACGTTCATCCCATCGAAGGTTCTATTGCGTTCGGCCTCACCAACAGGTGATGTTGCGCCGGAACAACACGCACATTTTCTTCTCGAAAAGCCGCAATTTCTCGGGCGCTCGTTTGAATATAGATATGTCGTTGCCTGGAGCCGTATTCGCTTTGAAATTTCCCCGCCCATCTCGCAGTGCCCTCCCCTCCGCCAAAAACGCCATCGCCTGGTCGCGAGTGACGGCCGAACCCGGCTCGGCCGCCAAGACCAACCGCTGATGACCGAGGCAGCCGGTTCGTTTCGCGGACGTGTCCACCGCGGAACGCAGCAAATTGGTGGCACCTGCATCGAGCTCGAGGCCGCGGGCGAGCGAATCCTGCTCGACCTTGGACTTCCGCTGGATGCCGACGGCGCGTCCGACGATCTTCTCCCGCCTGTGGCCGGGCTTCGCGTCGAAGATCCAACCCTGCGTGCGGTTGTCCTGTCGCACGGACATGGCGATCATTGGGGTTTGCTCCCCCTGTGCAGACCCAATGTCCCCCTCGCCATGGGCGCTGCGACCGCGCGCATCATGTGTGCGGCAGCTCCTTTCGTGCCCAACGCCTTCGTGCCCAATGTTTCATTCGAGCTGAACGATCGCAGAACCTTCCAGATCGGCCCATTCAGCATCACGCCCTATCTTGTCGATCACTCGGCCTATGATGCTTATGCGCTGCTGATCCAGGCTGCCGGCCGGCGTCTGTTCTACAGCGGCGACATCCGTGCGCACGGTCGCAAGGGCGGTCTGTTCGAGCAATTGGCGAGCAATCCGCCCCGCGGTATCGACACGATGCTGATGGAGGGGTCGAGCCTCGGCCGTCTCGACGAGCACACGCAATTCCCGACGGAGGACGACATCGAGGCGAGGCTGACCCAGAGTTTTAAACAGCCAGGCTTCGTCATCCTCTCGGCGTCCGCGCAGAACATCGATCGCATCGTCAGCATCTATCGCGCCTGCAAGCGCAGCGGCCGGACGCTGCTGCTGGACCTCTATGCGATGGAGATATTGCGGGCCACCGGCAACCAGCGCTTGCCGAACGCCGGCTGGCCCAATTTGTCGGTCTATGTGCCGGAATATCAGCGGCGACAGATCGCAAGGAACAAGCGCTTCGACCTGCTGGATCCCTACAAATCCGCACGGATCTACCGCGAGCGCATCACCGAGATCGCCGATCGCACCGTGATGCTGTTTCGTCCGGCAATGGCCCACGACGTGGAGGCCGCAAATCTCTGGCCCGGCACCAGAGCGATCTGGTCGCAATGGGACGGATACCTGAAGGACGGTCCTGGCGCCAGACTGAAGGCGGATCTCGCGACACGCGGCGTTCCCATCGAGATCATCCACACCTCGGGCCACGCCAGCATCCTGGATCTCAAGCGGCTCGCGAACGCAATACAGCCGGACAGGCTGGTGCCCGTTCACACATTCGAAGGCGACAGTTTCTCCAGATATTTTGACAACGTCACGCGACGCAGCGATGGCGAATGGTGGGAGGTATGAGATGAGCTTCAGACGCGGAATCCGGGGCGACGACTTTCGCAAGGCACTCGAGACACTCGCCCAGCAGGATGGGTGGTGGAAAGACGTTCTCGCCGATCCCACACTCATCATCGGCATTCGGGACGAGTACCTGAACGTCTATTGGCAGGGACAATCCATCTTCAAAGTGTCATTCAAGGGCGGGAAAGTGACCGCCTCGACGCACGAAAAGTATCTGCTGAATCCGGACCTCAAGGATCAGATTTCGCTCGTCGAGGGGAAGTTCGCCTTCGGCAAGGCCGAGCAAAGGATGCTGACGCGCGACTACGAAGGCGCAGAGACGCTGGCGAAGCTCAAAAGGGCCGCATCGCCCTATTCCGGACAGGAGAAGGAAGGCGTCCACGAGATCGCGACGTCCAATCTCTCCGTCGTCGACGTCGAGATTGCGATCAACGCATCCGGCGTCCCCGGCATCAAGCGGAACCTCCCCCGCATGGACCTGGCGAACTTCGAAACGACGGCGACCGGCGTGTATCTTGCGTTCTGGGAGGCCAAGACGTTCAGCAACCCCGAGCTGGAGAACGGCGACATTGTCGGTCAGCTCGGGGACTATCAGAAGGTGATCGACCTTCACAAGACGGAGTTCGATGACAGCTATCGATGGGTTGCGAAGAATCTGGCCGAGATGGCGGAATGGAGCAACGGACACCGCAATGTGGCTGCGGCGATCAGCGCCGTTGCGAAGGGGGCAAAGATCAACGTGAGCAGCGCCAATGTCGGGCTGCTCGTGTATGATTTCACCGCGGTTCAACGCGATCGCAAGGACAAGGACGGCAAGACGCTGAACGACAGAGTGATTGAATCGCTCGCGAAGGTGGGCGTGGGTCCGGAGCGGATCAAGTTCAAAGGCACGACAAAGGGTCTCACCATCTAAGTTGGCACGCGGGAGAAACCTGGCTTTGCATCTTCCCGAGCACGAACTGCTCACCTTCGCGATCGGCGACATCCACGGCTGCTTTGAGAAGCTGACGTCGCTTCTCGCCGCGTGCGACCGGATTCGCGGCCAGCGGAGCGCCCAGTTTGTCCTTGTCGGGGACTACATCGACAGGGGCCGCCAGAGCCGCGAGGTGATGGATTTTCTCCTCGGCAACCATGGGAAGCAGAACCGCCCCTTCGTCTGTCTGCGGGGTAACCATGAGGAGATGCTGCTTCGCGCAGCCGACATGGAGCGCACCGACCGCGACCTCATGAATTGGTGGGGCAACGGCGGCGAGCAGACGCTCGACAGTTACGGGATTGACGATCCCGCCGACCTGCCGAGCGAGCATCTCGACTGGATACGCGCGCTTCCGCTGATGAAAATCGAGCATGGACGAGTTTTCGTCCACGCTGGGCTACGGCCGGACGTGCCGCTGGCGTCACAATCCGAGCGGGACCTGCTGTGGATCCGGGAACCCTTCCTGTCGTCGGATCACGACCACGGGCTTTTCGTTGTCCATGGTCATACGCCGGTCCGGTCCGGGACACCTGATCTGCGAGCCAACCGGTTGAACCTGGATACCGGCGCCTGCTTTGGCGGCCCGCTCACCGCGGCCGTGTTCGCCACCTCGGAGACGGGCCCGTTGATGTTCGTGACCGATTCCGGCGAGATCTCGGGACCGGCCGCCCTCCGGGATTGAAGAGCGAAGCATAAGACCAGGAATTGGGCGATGCCGGGCGTCCGGGGCCCGGGCAAAGCGGAGGTTGCCCACCCCTCGCCAATCGGCTAAATGAACCTCGACTAGCACCCGTAGCTCAGCTGGATAGAGCGTTGCCCTCCGAAGGCAAAGGTCACACGTTCGAATCGTGTCGGGTGCGCCAGTCTCCTTACTCTTTACCGAGACTGTGTGCCGGACCGAGACTGTGCGCCGGCTTTTGACGCTGTGACGGCACCATCCATCAAATGTTGCGGCTCGCAATCTGGCCTTCGCAACGTCGCGCGCGCGTCCGGCTAAGCATGTCGCATGGAAAAGCGGTCACAAATCTCTGATCAACTGCGCAATTGATTGCACCCTTAAATTGTACTATTGTTCATGGGTTGCGGAAAATGAGCCTGATCGCAGCATGTTTCTGGTCGCATCATCGGGGCAGGTCCGATTGTAGGCGTGATGTCGCAGACCGATATCCGGTTATTGTCGGACTGAACCACCCCAGAAGCGCTCGTCCCGCAAGCAATGAGCCAACACGGAACCTGCTTGACGACGTCGATCCAGTGGCGGCGCCAGGAACAGGGCTTCGCAATCAACCGAGTCGGGAGGGGTGCTTCAGATGAAAACCATCGCCCAGTTCGTCGAGGATCGCATTACGACGCTTTCCGACCTGAAAGACGCACTCCAGACCGCGATGCAATTGGAGTTCTCCACCATCCCGCCTTATCTTTGCGCGCAATGGTCGATCAACAGCGACCCGGGCGGCGTCGGCGGTATGATTGAGGACATTGTGGTGCAAGAGATGTATCACTTTGCCCTGGCAGGCAACATGCTGACCGCGATCGGCGGCGTGCCATCCATTGCCAATGCGGCCTTCATTCCGAGCTACCCGACCAATGTCCTGCCCGGAGAAATTCTGCAAAAGTTGCCCGTTGATCTGAAGCCGCTTACGCCAGATCAAGTTCAGGTCTTCATGCAGATCGAGTATCCGGAATTTCCACCGGTTGCGCTCGCCGCAAGAACGGGACCCGCGACGATCGGTGATTTCTACGATGCGATCGCCGAGGGTTTCACCACAGTCAATCCCGCGATCAATGCCAGCGCCTTCGCGGTCAATTCGGGGGAAGCAACGCCGATCAAGAGCATCGCCGATGCGCAGGCGGCGATCCAGCTGATCAAGGCCGAAGGTGAAGGTACGGAAGGCTCTCCTAACCAACCCCCAACCGGCAATGCAACATTCGCCCACTATTATGTCTTCAAGGAAATCTACACCGAGAAAACGCTGGTGCAGGATGCGGCGGGCCATTGGAGCTTTACGGGAGCACCAATCCCGTTTCCGACCTGGTTCGATTTTCAGCAATCGACCGTCACACCGAGTCCGTCGCTTGCGTTCAATCAGGCCCTGTCGCAGCTCTTGATCGGCCTTCAAACTTGCTGGACAAGCGGTACAAGACCCAGCATCGGCGCCATGTTCACACTTCAGTCGCTTGGCACGGACCTCATCCAGCAGGGCATTCGTCCTGAGTTCCTATGGGCGCCTCCGTCGGCATGAACTCCGGATCTGCCGCCGGCCTCCCAGAACAAGCACTCACGTCAGCATCGAGATGATCGACTGGATCTGATCGGAGGCGGACGTCACCAGGGCGTCATACGACGTATGACCGTGCGCGGCGGCCTTCAAAATGCATTCGGCGACAGCGGCTTTCAGACCGAACACCGACTGATCGGCTGGTACGCTCGCCATCACGGTGTCGAGGGCCTGGCGCATGGTCTGAACGAGCTCGGAGCTGTATTGCATTGGCTGTCCTCCGCGCCCCCATGTAGGAACGCGGGCCTAGGCTCGCCACTCACAAGCCTGAGATTGCTCTTTGATGAACCCTGGACAAATCGCCTCAATTCAAGCGCCAGATGGCCGCATTGAGCAGGCCGGCAAAGGCGACCCAGGCAGCGTAAGGCACGAACAACGCAGCGGCCAGCCTGTCCCGTGATGTCTCGAGACTGATGTAGGTCACGATCGCGACGAACAGACAGATGAGGATGACGAGCGCGGCGCCGATCTGGTGCATCGTGAACATCACCGGGGACCAGACGAAATTCAGCGCCAGCTGCGCGGCCCAGACCTGCATCGCTCGACCCGACGGCTCACGGCGAAAAGTCCGCCAGCCCGCAACCGCGATCATGATGTAAAGGATGGTCCACGCGACCGGGAACGCCCAGTTCGGCGGCACGAAACCCGGCTTGGCAAGGGCCGCATACCACTCTCCCAGAAGATTGGTCGCGCCGATCAGCCAGCCGATGCCGACGACACCGACGACGAAGACCAATAGCTGAAGCATCCATCACCTCGCGCTTCTCTTCGGGCAATTGTATCATCGTTCCATGAGCGAATCCGGCACGGTGACTGGCGAGGTCTCGCCCGTCCGCAAGATCATCCATATCGACATGGATGCCTTCTATGCGTCCGTGGAGCAGCGCGACAATCCGGAGCTGCGCGGCAAGCCGGTCGCCGTCGGCGGCTCCGCGGAACGCGGCGTCGTCGCGGCCGCGAGCTACGAGGCCCGCAAGTTCGGTGTTCGCTCCGCCATGCCGTCGGTGACCGCGAAGCGGCAATGTCCCGACCTGATCTTCGTCAGGCCGCGCTTCGAGGTCTACAAGGCGATCTCCAGGCAGATCCGCGACATCTTTGCCGAGCACACGCCTGTTATCGAGCCATTGTCGCTCGACGAAGCCTATCTCGACGTGACGGAGAATTTGCAAGGCATCCCGCTGGCGCGGGACGTCGCCTTGCTGATCCGTGAGAAGATCAAGGCCGAGACCGGCCTCAACGCTTCGGCGGGTATTTCCTACAACAAGTTTCTTGCAAAGCTCGCCTCCGATCATCGCAAGCCCAACGGTCAGTTCGTGATCTCGCCGGAAATGGGGCCCGCCTTCGTCGAGACTCTGCCCGTCGGCAAGTTCCACGGGATAGGTCCGGCGACCAGTGCGAAGATGAACGCGCTCGGCCTGTTCACCGGCCTCGACATCCGCAACCAGACGCTGGAGTTCATGAATGCGAATTTCGGCAAGTCGGGCGCCTATTACTACTGGATCTCACGCGGCGTCGACGAGCGGCCGGTCCGGGCCAACCGGATTCGCAAGTCGATCGGCGCGGAGACGACGTTCTCGACCGACCTCGACGAATACGGCGCGCTGGCCGCCGAGCTCAAGCCGCTCGTCGACAAGGTCTGGCGCCATTGCGAGACGACCGGCAACCGCGGCCGCACTGTCACCCTGAAGATCAAATTCGCCGACTTCGAGATCATCACGCGCAGCCGGTCCGTCACAGCGCCGGTTGCAGGCCGGGACGACCTGGAGCGGCTGGCCTGCGGCCTGCTCGAAGCCGAGATGCCGCTGCCCAAGCGCGTCAGGCTCGTGGGGGTATCGCTGTCTGCCCTCCAGGACGGCGACGATGCGGAGCCGCAGCTGACTTTCGGCATTTGAGCCAGCCTGGAAAGCCCCGCCGCGAACGCGAGATCCTTGTCCGCTGCGCGGCCCCAGACCAATCATGAAGGTGGCGGGATTTTCAGACCCGCCACCGATAAAGGCCGATCCGCTCGGGCCAATCAATGCCTCATATGCTCGAACACGACGATCACACCCGTCGGCTCCGGCTCGTGGGCCATCAGGCGCGTGAGGTCGGCATCGCTCCAGTCGGCGAGGCTGACGACTTCGCCGGTCTGGCGCTCGGCGCTGAGCGACGGCGTCGGCTCGAGCACCTTCAGGCCCGCCTCGTCGACGAAGAAGGTGTGCTCGCCGAACATGCTGTTGAGCTGCGGCATGGCGGGATGTTCGTCGGGCAGCACCTGGGCGCCGAGTTGGTTGACGGTCTGCTTCACCTGTTCGGATGTGAGCTTCATGCGCTGCTCCGTTTCTGTCGTGCCGGGTTTCAGTGAGTTGAGCCAAGACGGGCGTTCCCTGCGCCTGTGTCGCCTGGCTCAAATTCCCGAACGGGTGTTGCGCACGAATGTTCCGGAAAAATGCATTTCGTGATCGCGAGTTTCATCTGCCGCGCTCGCGGCACGGGATCGCCACACGATGCACATGATCCGCCTGTCGATGGCGCTATTCGACGGCTTCGACGATCCGGATGTCGCGGTCGGCACCGTCGCCGAGCAGGTCGTGAGCGGCCTTGTAGGCGGGACTTTCATACGCCGCCCTGGCGCGCTCGACGCTGTCGAACTCGATGAGAACGACGCGTTCCATCAGGCCGTGCTCGAAGGCCGCAACCGGCATCCCGCGCGCGAGCACGCGTCCACCGGCGGCCTCGATGGCCGGACGCGACAGCTTGGCGTAGGCCGCCATGGCGTCGGAGCTCTTGATCGCACGGTAGGTCGCAACCCAATAGGCTTTTGCCATTTTGTTTCTCCTTGTTCTCGTGACCTAATGCTCGCTTCGGTTCTCGCCAACCGAGAGCGCGCAGATGCGTGACAGATATGTGTAGGGCAGACCGGTCTCCTCGGCCCAGGCGTTGAACTGTGCCTGCACCTTTGCGAGATCGCCCTTTGATTTGACCTCTTCGGCGATGTCGAGGCCGGCATCGCGCAGGCAGGCGACGACATCCCTGGAGGTGACAAAACCATCCCAGCCGACGAAGCGCAGCAGCATCTGCCCGGTGTTGCCGCCGAGCCGGCTGCGGCGCTTGGTCAGGAGATCGAGCAGGCCGACCTCGTTGGATGGCGGCCATTTCGCCAGAAACTTGCCGAAGCTGCCGTGCTCTTTTGCGATCTCCTGGACGAAGCTGGCGTTGTCGCGCACCGACATGATCTTGGCGCCGTTGCGCACGATGCGCGCGTCGCGCAAGAGGCCCTCCCAATAGTCTTCGGGCTGGAAGGTGAGCTTGGCCGGCTGGAAATGCAGGAACACCTCTTCAAATCCGTCCCATTTCGAATCGATCACGCTCCAGGCAAAGCCGGCGCAAAACACCCGCCTGGTCATCTCGGCGAGGATGCGATCGTCGCCGAGCTTGGCCAGCCCCTTCAGGTCGGGCTTTTCGGGCATCAGCTTGTCCAGCGCCTTGGGGCCGCCCTTGCGTTTCTCGGCGCGGGCACGAATGGTCTTGAAGGAGGTCATGCGGCTACGGGCGTTTGAGGATGCGCCACGACATCAGAATTCGATGACATGGTCCAGCCCTGCGGTGCCCGGCCACCTGCGCACGCCAATGCGCCGCAGCATGCGGCCGGCCATTGGCCTGACGAAGAGAGCAGCCATTCTGGTCTGCTTCTTGCTTTATAAATAACGTTTTGGAATTCCCAGACCTTTTCAAACCCGCCCATGGATTTTCAATGCGCTGCCTGGTCGTGGCCGATTTGCACTACTCGCTGCCGCAGCTCGACTGGCTGGTCAGCGCGGCGCCGCAGTTCGACCTCGTGATCTTTGCCGGCGATGCCCTCGACATCGGCTCGATGGTGGATTTTCGCGCGCAGATCGTGGTGGTGAAGAAATACCTCACGCTGCTGGCGACGCAGACCCGCGTGATCCTCTGCTCCGGCAATCACGACCTCGACGAACGCAATGCGGAGGGCGAAAAGATCTCGCGCTGGATCTCGGAGGTGCGGGAGCTCGGGATCATTTGCGACGGCGACAGCCTCGCCATCGGCGACACGCTGTTCACGGTGTGCCCGTGGTGGGATGGCCCGCTGGTCAAGCAGCGCATCGTCGCGCAGCTGCGCGACGCCGCCGCCACTAATCGCCCGCAGCACTGGATCTGGGCGCATCATGCGCCGCCGGCGAATTCACCGACGAGCTGGGGCGGCAAGCGCTTCTTCGGCGATGTCGATCTGGTGCAGTGGATCATGCAGTATCAGCCGTCGATGGTGATCTCGGGCCATGTGCACCAGTCACCCTTCATCGCCGACGGATCGTGGTTCGACCGGCTCGGGCAGACATGGGTCTTCAACGCCGGTCTGCAACCGGGACGGCCGCCGACGCATATCGTGCTGGATCTCGATGCGAACAAGGCGTTCTGGCTGGCAGCGGGCGAAGCGCAGTGGATCGACCTCGGCGCGCCGCTGAAGCGGCCCGCAAACACCGTCGAGGAGCCGCCGGACTGGCTCACATCCTTGGATCGGATTGCCGATCCGAGCCTGGCGAGACCTCGAGCGGCGGCAGGTTGATCATGCTCTGGAGCACCTCGCCGACCATGGCGAGATGTGTGCCATGGCCAGCATATTGCCGCTTGAGATCGGCCAGATAAGTGTTGGCGACGTTGAGCCGCTGCGCCAGCGTGCGCGCGAGCAGCAGCGCGACCTCGGGCCGCTGAATCAGGAATGACGCCGCGTCCTCGAACTCATAGATGACGGAATCCGAGCTGGCCCGCACCGTCGCGGTGTGCGGCAGCCCGAGCAGCACGGACATCTCGCCGAACACGGCGCCGGGCTCGGTGATGGTCGCGACCACCGTGTCGCTCTTGAGCACCTCGAGCTTGCCCTCGACGAGGACGTAGAGGTGGCCGCTGCTGGTGCCGCCCTCGGTGACGACCGACGTGCCGGCCTTGACCTGCCGCTCCGTTCCGCCGGTGCAATGATCCAGAACTGCGCGCATCGCCGAAGCTCCCATCGCTGGGGAAATCCAGGCGATACTAGAGCACGATCCGTGCCAGGCGGCAACGCGCGGACAGCTATCGCGACAAGCGCTTTGCGAGGTGAACCGACTGCCAGTCTCCGAGACCGGTATCCCGGAAGCCTGCCTTCTTCGCCAGACCACGCATCTCGGCATTTGTCCGCGCAGTCTCGGCGGCGATCATCGCGTGGCCAAGATCGGCCGCACGCGTCTCCATCGCCGTCATCATCTGCAAGCCGAGGCCCAGGCGCTGGAACGCATCGGCGACCGAGATGGCAAACTCGCCATGCTGTGCAGTCGCATCATAGGCGTAGTTCGCTTCGCCGATGATGGTGTGCTGCCCTCCCTGCCTGACTTCGGCGAGCAGGGTGAAATGACCGGGACGGCCCGTCCTCGCCACGCATTCGGCCGCGACCAGGGCGAAGTCGGTACGCGCGCCCATGAAGCGCTTGTTACGCGACGTCGTGGACAGGCCGGTGAAATAGACCGAAAGGTTCTCGACGTCGGATACGCTGGCGGTCCTGATGCAGACCATGCCCCTCGCTTCGGCCAGTTCGAGCGCCTCGACGACGGCTCCCGGAAACAACAGTGACATGCGTGATGCTCTCGGCAGGTTGCGTGGCTCGCACACCTAACCGAGGCCGCGCTTCCGCGGCTTGGACACCACCGCCAATCATGCGGCTGAAAACGAACAGCTCGTTGTCCCGTGCCGTACATCACACACGGGAGAGTGACGGCACCTCGTCGGGCATGATCGCCTGGAGGCCGCCGAAGCGGCGCTCGCGGCCGTGGAAGGACGCCAGAGCCGCGGAGAGATCGCCCGCATCGAATTCGGGCCACATCCGCTCGGTGAAGTGCAGCTCGGCATAGGCGCCTTCCCAGAGCAGGAAATCCGACAGCCGCTTCTCGCCGGAGGTGCGGATGATGAGATCGACGTCGCGCAGGCCGGCTTCACCGGTGACGAGTTGGGAGAAGGCTTCGCGGGTGAGGCTCGTCAGTGCCGCGGCCTTCGCTGCGGCGTTGAGGATGGCGTCACGCGCGGAATAGTCGACCGCGATGCGCAGGTGAAGCGCGCTGCCGTGCGCGGTGGCGTCTTCCGCGCGCGCGATCGCATTGGCGATGCCGTCGGGCAGACGGTCGCGTCGGCCGATCACGGTGAGGCGCACGCCGTTCCTGGCGAGGCTCTGCACCTCGTTGGCGAGATAGAAGCGCAGCAGCGTCATCAGCGCGGCGACTTCGGTTTTCGGCCGTCGCCAATTGTCGGTGGAGAAGGCGTAAAGTGTCAGCGTCCCGATGCCCTGCTTGGGTGCGGCCTCGACGATGCGGCGGATCGCCTCCACGCCGGCCTCGTGGCCGCGCAGGCGCGACAGGCCGCGGCGCGTCGCCCACCGGCCGTTGCCGTCCATGATGATGCCGACGTGAAGCTTCTCGTTGCGAGAGGTCATGTCGCTTTGCATTGCAAAGTCTCCGGTCAAAAAAGGGGGATCAGGTCGAGATGATACCGAGACGGCCGAGCGGCGGCGCGTCGCGGCCGGCGGCCTTGGCGGCGTCGCGCACCAGCCGCTCGAGCACGGCGAGATAGTCGAGGAAGCGGCGGCGGCCGGCCTTGGTCAGGCGGCAGGTCGTGTGCGGGCGGTTGCCCTCATAGCCTTTGGTCACCTCGACGAGGCCGGCCTCCTGGAGCACGGCGAGATGCCGGCTGAGATTGCCGTCGGTGAGGCCGCAGAGCTGCTTGAGGTCGGCGAATGCCAGACCCTTCGGATGCGCCATCAGCGAGGTCAGAAGCCCGAGCCTCGCCTTCTCGTGGATGACGCGGTCGAGCCCTTCATAGGAGAAGGGTGCGCTGTCAGTCTTCGACATCATGGTCTCCGGACGCGAAATACAGAATGCCCGCCATCACCGACTGCCCGATCACGAAGGGCAGTCCCATGGTCCATGGCGATAGCGTGTGAGTCCGGCTCGCGAGCACCACGACCGCGAAGCCGGAAATGAAATACCAGGCGCCCGCGAGCGCGACGGTGCGCGGCAGCGAGCGGACGGAAGCGAAAATGCCGAGCGACACCAGGATCTGCCACAGGCCGGGCAGCAGCCACAGCGTCTCGCTCGCGAACTTCCACATCACCACCGCGAGCAGCACGCCGGCGACGCCCGCGGGCAGGAACTGCTCGACCGCCTGATGGATCATGGCATCGGCCAGACCGGAATGATGACGGCGCGAGCGCGCGCGCATCTCGATGCCGATCATCAGAACGGAGAGCACCGCGGCCATGAACCAGCCGAAGAAGAAGCCGACCGGCTCGCTTGTGGGATCGCCGAGCAGCCAGAATTGGAGGATTGCGGTAAGAAGCGCGACGGCGCCCGTCGCAGCGATCGTCGCCGGGCCATAACCGCGGAACGCCGTGCCCGCCGCAATCTGGTTGCGGATCGCCACGATGTCGGCCAGTGCCTTGTCGAGATCGCGCATTGGCAACGCTAAAACCCCGCTCCGCCCAATTAACCGGGACCGCCCGTCCCGTCACTTTGTATCGCAAAGTATATCGCACCGCAAAGTAAAGGCAAGCCCGGAAGTCGCAGCCGGATGGTTCGATCCGCACAAACAACTGCCGGTTGCGCCGCACGACCTCGGCCGGATAAGATGGCTTCAAAAGCATTCCGGGGGGAAGGAAGTATGTGGCTTAAGTCATTTGTCGTCGCGTCTCTGTTGCAGGTGAGCGTCGCCGGCATCTCGCATGCGAAAGGACCATTCGGCAGCGTCAATGTCGGCAACTGGATCGGCGGCGCCTTCAGCAATGACGAGACGGGCGCTTTCTCCCATTGCGCCGCGACGACGCCTTATGCGAACGGCGTCATCCTCGTCGTGAGCCAAAATGCCGCCGGCACATGGTCGCTCGCCTTTGCGAGTCCCAGCTACCGCTTCAACAAGGGCGAGAACGCCGCGATCGACGTGACCTTTGACGGGCAGGAGCAAGCCAGGCTGTTCGCCACGGCGTACCAGCCTAACATGCTCACGGCCATCATGCCGGTCAATGTTGTGCGTACGTTTCAGAAGGCTAGCCTGATGGTGGCGACAGCCGGCCGCGCCGTTCTGAATTTCGATCTGACATCGACCGGGCCGGTGATCGCCGCATTGGCCAATTGCGTGACCAAGGTGAAAGCCGACGGGCTCGACAAGGCCGGCGACTTCACCAAGATGGCCGCCAAGCCGCAGCCTGCGCCGGACAAGCAGGCGCCGCCGGCCGGCAGCAAAGTTGCCAGGGCCAAGACCGGCACCGGCTTCGTGGTCAGTGCGAACGGCCATGTCGTCACCAACAACCATGTGATCGACGGCTGCGTCGGCGACATCAAGGGCAACCTCACCGGTGAGGCCGCGATGGTGCTGCGCGTCGTATCGAGCGACGTCAACAACGATCTCGCTTTGTTGCAGGCGCCGTCGACGACGACATTCAAGGACTTTGCGCGGATCCGCGATCGCTCGATCCGCTCCGGCGATTCCGTCATCGTAATCGGCTTTCCCTTCCATGGTTTGCTCACGTCGGACTTCACCGTGACGACCGGTATCGCGAGCTCGCTCAGCGGCATGCGCAACGACACGCGTTTCCTGCAAATCAGCGCGCCGGTGCAGCCCGGCAATAGCGGCGGCCCGCTGTTCGACACCACCGGTCAGATCGTGGGCGTGGTCACCGCAAAGATCCCCGCGCTGCGCATCGTCGCTGCGACCGGCAACATTCCGGAGAACATCAACTTCGCCATCAAGACCGGCATGCTGCGCGACTTCCTCGACAATTCCGTGGTGCCCTACCAGACCGCCGAACCGAAGGGCGAGCTCAAGACCACCGACATCGCCGGCAACGCGCGGCCGTACACGATGCTGATCTCGTGCAACGGCACGGAGCAGGCCGACGCCAAGCGGTAGACTGCGCTTCAGCCTCCGCTGTCATGCCCCCCGAAGGCGGGGCATCCAGTACGCCGCGGCTTCTAGATTCGACACGACCGTCTCGGAGTACTGGATCGCCCGGTCAAGCCGGGCGATGACACCTTTGATGAGGATCCGGCGCACCCGCCGCCTCACCCGTGGCAGCACGCCCCCTTCGCCTGCGGCTCATACTGGTCGCGCAGGCGGACCCAGTCCATCGGATAGGGCAGGCCGTCCTCGTGACGACCGAGCGGGGTGAGGTCGAGATACTGATAGGCCGCGTTCATCATGTCGAGACCGCGCGCGAAGCATGAATAGGTATGGAAGATCTCGCCGGCCTCGTTGCGGTAGAACACGCTGATACCGGGCAGCTCCGGACCGTAGAACGGCGTGGTGCCGAAATTGTATTTCGGCACGCCCTTGTCGATCTGCTCGCGCGTGAACGAGACCTCGTAATCGTAGTTGAAGTCGTTGCTCCCTGACGAGACCCAGTCGAAGGTCCAGCCCATCCGCTTCTTGAAGGCCTCGAGCTTGGCGCTAGGTGCCAGCGAGATCGCAACCGTAGAGGTGTCGCGCGCGGCGAGGTGCGGCACCATGCGATCGAGACCGTCGGCCCAGAACGAGCAGCTCTTGCACGCGGCCTCCCAGTCGGGAGCGAACATCACATGCTGCACCACGAGCTGCGGGTGGCTCCCGAAGAGATCGCCGAGCGTCACCTTGCCGTTCGGTCCGTCGAACACATAGTTCTTGTCGACCTTCACCCAGGGCAGCGCGCGGCGCTGCTCGGCGAGGCGCTCGCGGGCCTGGCTGAGCTCCTTCTCATGCGCCAGGTGGGCCTTGCGGGCCGCGATCCATTGCTCGCGCGAGACGATCTGATGTTGCTGCACGGTATCCTCCATGGTGTCAGGCGACGAAGGCGTCGAGCTTGTCGAGGCACGAGCTCCAGCCGCGCTGGTGATTGTCGCGTGCGGTTTCGTCGAAGAACTGGGCGTGATGGAAGATCATCAGCGTGCCGGCGCTATCCGGCTTCAGCGTGATCGTCACCAGCGATTCGCGCTCCGGCGTCGAATGCCAGGCCCAGGTGAACACCAGCCGCTCGTTCGGCACGACCTCGCGATAGATGCCGCCGGCCTCGAAATATTCGCCGTCGTCGCCGGTGAAGCTGATGCGGTAGCGGCCACCGGTACGGACATCGAGCTCGGCGTCCAGCGTCGCCGGCTTCATGTTAGGCGGCCCGAACCACTGGACTAGCTGCGCGGCTTGCGTCCAGGCGGCGTAGACTTTCTCCGGCCGTGCGCGGAGCCGGCGCGTGAGCGTGAGGCTGGGCCGCTCGCTTGGACGTTCGGCTGTGCGGGGATCGGTGCTGACGGCTGCGTTGGCCATGTCTTGTCCTCCACGAAGGCGGCGAGGCGGTCGAACTTCTCGGACCAGAACTGCGCGTAGCGATTGAGCCAGTTCATCGCCTGCTCCATCGGCTGCGCGGTGAGCCGGCAGGACACCGTGCGTCCGGTCTTCTCCCGCACGATCAGGCCCGCATCCGTGAGCACGTCGAGATGCTTCATGATCGCCGGCAGCGAGACCGGAAACGGCGCGGCCAGCTCGCTCACCGACAGGCCGTCCCGCTCGCCGAGCCGCGCGAGAAGGGCACGCCGCGTCGGATCGGACAGCGCCGCAAAGGTCCGGTCGAGCGTCTCGTCTCTATACTTAACCATTTGGTTTAGTATAAACGTGAACGAGAAGGCGTCAAGCAGGAACCCGCGCGTCCGGATCTGCACGACTGCGTGATCAGGCAGTGCTCAGTGTGAGGCGCGACTAGTACGGACGAACGTACCGCCCGCGTAGTGACGGCTGAAGCGGAGGCCGTACGGCCACCTGGGCAGGATTTTGCGCGCAATAGCCCTTGCGGCCCGACGCGCTCATCTGACACTGCTCGCGGGTCTGATAGGAGCAGTCGCCGGGATAGCCGTATTCCGAGTTCTGAATGCACCACGCGTAATCATAGTCCGCGCGCGCCGGGCTCCCGCCAGCGAGCCACACAAGGACTATGGCGCCCAGCACAAATTGCGCCTTGCCCATGACCGACCTCCCATGTTCGCCGCGCGACATCCGACCTCACAGAGTGAAAGGCTCGCGGAGCCGGTTTATTCCGGAGCGATCGCGCAAAAATACGCGGCTGCGCAATGCGCGCGCGGCTAGTACGGTGCAACGGGCCGCGCGCGACGGTGCGGCCGAGGTTGCGGCTGCGGCGCCTGGCCATAGGCCACCATTGGATTGGGCCCGCAGTACAGCAAGCGGCCGGAGACGCTGGCCTGACATTGTTCATAGGTGCTGTAGGCACATTCGCCGGGATAGTCATACTCACCGCCCTGGGCGCACCAGGGATAGTCGCGGGCCGCCGCGGGCGTGATGGTGACGAAGCCGGCAAGGACCGTCGCGCCCAGCGTCAGCAGCGCCAATTGCGTCTTGCGCATGATCCAGACTCCTCTCTGCACAGGGCGAGATACGCGCCATGTATCATCAGGTTTCGCCGCGCCATTTTATTCCAGATCAACGGAACGAAGTACGCAAGAAAAAAGCCCTGCCAGGCGGCAGGGCTCCAATCTCAGGGATCACAAGATCGCTACTCGACCTTCAGGCCGGCGAACTCGACGACCTTCTTCCACTTCTCGGTCTCGGCCTTGATCTCCTCGCCGAACGCCTCCGGCGTCTGCACCCGCGGCTCGCCGCCGAGTTCGACCAGGCGCTTGGTCATGTCGGGCTCCTTCATGAGCGTATTGATCTCATTGTTGAGCTTGGCGATGATCTCCTTGGGCGTGTTCTTCGGCGCGCCCATGCCGAACAGCGCGCTGGCCTCGTAGTCCTTCACGGTCTCGGCGATTGCCTGGACGTCGGGCAGCTGCGGCGAGCGCTCCGTGGTGGTGACGCCGATCGCGCGAAGCGAGCCGGAGCGGATGTGCTGGATGATCGAGGGCATGTTGTCGAAGATCACCTGCACCTGGCCGCCGAGCATGTCGGTGATCGCCGGCGCCGCGCCGCGATAGGGCACGTGCTGCATCTTGCAGCCGGTCAGCGCCATGAACATCTCGCCGGACAGATGCACCGAGGTGCCGTTGCCGGACGAAGCCATGTTCACCTTGCCGGGATTGGCCTTCACATATTCGATGAACTCGGCGACGTTCTTGGCCGGAACGTCCTTGTTGACGGTCATCACGTTCGGCACCCGCTGGAACGAGGCCACCGGCGCGATGTCGCGCACGAAGTTGAATTTGAGGTTGGTGTAGAGCGAAGCGTTGATGAAGTTGGCCGGATTGACCAGCTGCAGCGTGTAGCCGTCGGGCTCGGCATTGACGACCGATTCGGTGCCGATATTGTTGCCGGCGCCGGGCTTGTTCTCGATCACGAATTGCTGGCCGAGCCGTTCCGACAGCCGCTGACCGATCAGCCGCGCCAGGATGTCGGTGGCTCCGCCCGGCGGATAGCCGACCACCCATTTCACGGGCCGGGCCGGATAGTCGGCGGCAAGGGCCTTCGACAGCGGGGTGGCTGCAAGCGGACTTGCTGCGAGCAGGCCCAGCGCGGTACGGCGAGTGATCATCTCAAGGGTTCTCCCAACGTGTTGTTCTTGAAAGCCAGATGGCTTCAAAGTCGACGCGGTTGTAACAAAGCTTGCCGCAGGCGGAAAGTGCGCCCGGCGCATCACGACGAAAGGATAAGGCATGCCGGTCAAGGTCGAAGCCCTCGATCATCTCGTCATCAACGTCGCCGACGTCGCAGTGACCTCCGAGTGGTACCGCAGGATTCTCGGCATGGAAGTCAAGGTGTTCGACCCCGGCGGCGGCAAAGCGCCGCGGACTTCGTTGCAATTCGGTAACCAGAAGATCAACGTCCGGCCGCGCGACGCCGACAAGGTCGAGTGGTTCACCGCGGACCATCAGACCGCCGGCAGCGAGGATCTGTGCTTCCTCACCTCTGCCGCGCCCGACGAGGTGGTGGCGCATTTGACGGCACATGGCGTCGCGATCGAGGAAGGCCCGGTTCCCAAGCAGGGCGCCCGCGGCACGCTGCGCTCGGTCTATTGCCGGGATCCGGATGGCAGCCTGATCGAGATTTCGTCGTACGAGGACGGTGGTCGATAGGGCCGCGCTGCCGGTCCAAGCGCCGTCATTGCGAGGAGCCCTTGCGACGAAGCAATCCAGACTGCCCCCCGCGGAGACAGTCTGGATTGCTTCGCTGCGCTCGCAATGACGATGGCGAGAGCGGGCGTTACGCCCCCGATTTGCTCCCCGCGCCATCCGATGGCGGGAAGACGCAATCATGAAAACGCAGCCGCCATCAAGATGCAGGCTGCACGGGGAGGATTCATGCCTATCCAACGGACCGCAGCCGGACTCGTAGGACCGTTCGACGGGCTCGACGTGCCCTGGCTGCTGAAGATGCGCGCCGCGGTACGCCACGATCATGCGTTCCTGATCTGGGCGCCGTTCGACGCGCCGGCGCGGCGCTGGAGCTACGGCGAGTTTCACGAGCGCGTCGGCGCGCTCGCGGCGGGGCTGGCGAAGCGCGGCGTCAAGCCGGGCGAATATGTGCTCATTCATCTGGACAATTGCATCGAGGCGCTGCTGGCCTGGTTCGCCTGCGTCGAACTCGGCGCCATCGCGGTGACCACCAACACCCGCTCGGCTCCGGCGGAGATGGAATATTTCGCCGATCATTGCGGCGCGGTCGCTGCGATCACGCAACCGGCCTATGCAGAAATCGTCGCGCAAAACTGCCGCAACATCCGCTGGCTGGCGGTGACCTCGCACGATGCGGGCGCGGCGCCCGCGCGAGTGGTCTCGCGCGGCGACAGTTTTGAATCGCTATTCGCCGACAGCGCCGACCGTCCCAGGCGCGCGACCGATCCGTTCGCGCCGTGCAGCGTGCAGTACACGTCAGGCACGACCTCGCGCCCGAAAGCGGTGCTGTGGACCCATGCCAACGCGCTGTGGGGCGCCAAGATCAACGCCGCGCATGAGGACCTTCATGCGAACGACGTGCACCAGACCTATCTGCCGCTGTTCCATACCAATGCGCTGGCCTATTCGATGCTGGCAACGCTGTGGGTTGGCGCCACCTGCGTGATCCAGCCGCGCTTCTCCGCGAGCCGGTTCTGGGGCGTCGCGCGCGAGCACGGCTCGACCTGGACCTCGACGATCCCGTTCTGCATGAAGGCGCTGCTCGAGCAGGAGATCCCGAAAGGCCACAAATTCCGTCTGTGGGGCACCGCGATCAACGAGCCACCGGCGTTTGCCGCGTTCGGCGTCAAGATGATCGGCTGGTGGGGCATGACCGAGACCATCACCCACGGCATCGTCGGCGAGGTCGACCAGCCCAACATCCCGATGTCGATCGGGCGCGCGGCTCCCGAATATCAGATCCGCATCACCGACGATGATGGACGGCGGACCGAGGTCGGCGACACCGGAAATCTCTCCATCAAGGGCATCCCTGGGCTGTCGCTGTTCGCCGAGTATCTGCACAATGAAAAGGCGACGCGCGAAAGCTTCGACGAGCACGGCTTCTTTCTCACCGGCGACCGCGTCGAGCGGCTGGAGAACGGCTTCATCAGGTTCGGCGACCGCGCCAAGGACATGCTGAAGGTCGGCGGCGAGAACGTCGCGGCCTCCGAGATCGAGCAGGTGATCGCGGTGGTAGCAGGCGTGCGCGAAGCCGCGGTGGTGGCGAAGAAGCACCCGATGCT
This sequence comes from Bradyrhizobium sp. LA6.1, assembly GCF_040547805.1. Taxonomy (NCBI): domain Bacteria; kingdom Pseudomonadati; phylum Pseudomonadota; class Alphaproteobacteria; order Hyphomicrobiales; family Nitrobacteraceae; genus Bradyrhizobium; species Bradyrhizobium sp. LA6.1. The sequence goes on from NZ_JBEPQK010000007.1 coordinate 134,667, forward strand.
GGACGAGGTGCCTGTTGTCTTCATCATCCCGCACGGCGGCGTCGCGGGCGCGGCGCCCGATCTGCATGATCGCGTGATGGCGGCCTGCGGCGCGGGACTCGCGGATTTCAAGGTGCCGCGCGAGATCAGGCTTGTCGACGACATGCCGCGCTCGACGCTGGAGAAGGTGGCGAAGGCGGAGTTGCGGAAGATGGTGGGCTAAGACTCGGCTATACGGCGCGCTGCCGTAGGGTGGGCAAAGCGGCTTGTCCGCCGTAGCTCGAAGAGCGAAGGCGGAAGCGTGCCCACCATTCATGCCACGGATAAGGATACATGGTGGGCACGGCGCTTCGCGCCTTTGCCCACCCTACGGGAGCCAGCTAGAACGATCCCAGCGCCACCGGCCGGAACGCCTGCAGCAGTTGCTGATCGAGCTTGGCGCCCATGCCTTCCATCATCGTGAAGGCGCGCGAGTGGGTGAAGGGCATGCGGTAGGCGCGCTTCTCCACCAGTGCCGCGTAGATGTCGACGATCGTCGTGACCCGCACGATGTCGCTGATCTGGTTCGACGACAGGCCGTTCGGATAGCCAGAGCCGTCGAGGAATTCGTGGTGATGCAGCACGACGTCGAGCATCTCCGGCGGGAAGCCGCCCTGCTCCGCGAGCGCGTCATAGCCGCGGCGCGGATGCTGGCGGACCTCGGCCATCTCCTCGTCGGTGAGCTTGCCCGGCTTGTCGAGCAGCACGGAGGGAACGAAGGCCTTGCCGACGTCGTGCAACAGCGCGGCGCGGGTCAGGCGACGCTGGTCGTCCTCGCGCATGCCGAGATGCTGCGCGAAGGCGACGGCGAAGCCTGTGACGAACAGGCAGTGGCGGTAGCTGCCGACATGATGGCAGCCGACGGTGGTGAGCCATTCGCGCAGCGAGGAATGCTTGATCGCCTTCAGGATCTTGCTCTCGGCGGCGATGACGTCGTCGAAGGTCAGGGGCACGCCGAGCGGCAGCTTCTCGAACATCTTCGCCAGCACCGCATGCGCCGCCTCGACGCCGCGGTTGAGCGTCTTGCCGCGATCGGTCGCGTCATAGGTGGCGGTGTCGGGGAATGCCGCGCGGATGCGCTGAAGAATCGCATCGGGCTGCAGCGGCCGCGAGATCGTGTCAGTGGCGCCCAGCGCCCAGGCCTGCATGGTGCCGTGATGCAGGGCATCGGCGAGCACGAACAGCCGCGGCATCGTGCGGTAGGCATCGCCGCGCAGCTTGTTGCGCACCCGCTGCACGCTCTCGGGCGAGCGCAGATTGATGTCGACCACGAGACCGGACAGATCGCGCGACGGCTGCTCGGGAATGTCCTGCGTCGTCACCGTCGAAACGTCGCCCACGGCCTTCAGGATGCTGGCAAGCTCGGTGCTCTCGTCGCTCCGGTCGGAAGCGAGCAAGAGCCGGCGTTTGGCGGCGGATTTGGCTGGCGCGTTCATGGCTTCCCCAGAGCACGGGAGTGGATTTGGCGTCAGCCTAAGCCGGATCAGGTTCTCCGGCCCTTAAGAGGCGTGCTCAATGGAACCCTGCGGAATTGCGCGCAATTTTAGGGAATTGGGGTCGCGGCGCGGTTCTAGTCGAAAACGGTGAAAACAACCCCATGCACAGTAGAACGGGCCTTGATGGAAAAGGGAAATTTGGGGCGCTCTCGCCCACTCTCCGCTGTCGTCGCCCGGCTTGACCGGGCGACCCAGTACGCCGAGGCGGCGCGGCCGGAGCTGAGAGGCCGCGGCGTACTGGATGCCCCGCTTTCGCGGGGCATGACAGCGAGATTGTGGAGACGCCTACCAAAACAAATCCGCCGGAAGTTGCCCTCCGGCGGATCAGCTTACCTGGCAATTGCGCCTCGCCTCACGCCTTCATCGCCCCCTTCACGGCCTCGGCCGTGATCGGCAGGGCTCGGATGCGGGCGCCTGAGGCGTTGAAGATGGCGTTGCCGATTGCCGGGGCGATGACCGTCACCGCGGGCTCGCCAACGCCGGTGGCCTTTTCGCCGTTGGCGATCACGGCGACGGCGACCTCGGGCATCTGGCTCATGCGCAAGGGCGTGTAGCTGTCGAAGTTTGTCTGCTCGATGCCACCGTCCTTGAGCGTCGCCTTCTCATACATCGCCAGCGACAGGCCCCACAGCGCCGCACCCTCGACCTGGGCACGGATGTTGTCGGGATGCACCTGCGTGCCGACGTCGGTTGCGACCGTGAGCTTCTTCACGATCACCTCGCCCGACGGCGCCACCGCGACATGGGCGACGCACGCCGTCCAGCTCGCGGTCGCGCGTTCCTGCGAGGAGACGCAGGCCACGCCCATGCCCTCGCCTTTCGGCAATTGCTTGGTGCCGTAGCCGGACAGCCCCATCGCGGCGAGCAACGTGTTGCGCAGCCGCTGCGCGCCGCCGTCGTTCTTGCCCTTGCCGTCGAGCAGCGCGATGCGGAACTGCGCCGGGTCCTTGCCGGTCGCAGCCGCGATCTCGTCGATCATGCTTTCGACCGCCCAGAACGTCCAGCCGGGCGCCACCGAGCGAAGCTGCCCGGACGGCGTCGCATTGTGCGCGAGCTCGTTCTTGATCGCGCGCACATAATGGTTGGGCACGGTGTAGAAGAAGTCGGCCCCGTTCACCGTGAAGGAATCGAGCGGGCCCTTCTTGTCGACCGAGGGCGTCAGGAAGTCGGGGATGCCCCAGCGCGCGGTCGGCCAGGCCGAGACGACGTCGTGGCTGAGCGCGACGAGCTTGCCGTCGCCGTCCACGCCGGCCTTGACCTTCTGGTAGGTGAGCGGACGCGAGAAATCCATCGTCATGTCGTTCTCGCGCGTGTAGATCACCTTCACCGGCTTGCCGATGGCCTTCGCCGCCTGCACCGCCGGCACCATCATGTCGGCATCGAGCCTGCGGCCAAAACCGCCGCCGAGCCACATCTGGTGCATAACCACGAACTTCGGATCGATCCCGGCGGCACCTGCCGCAATCGCGCCGGAGCGCGTCGCGAACTGGTTGCCGGAATAGATGTGCAGGATGTCGCCCTTGAACTCCGCCGTGGCGTTCATCGGCTCCATCGGCGCGTGGATGTTGATGCTGGTGGTGTACTCCGCCTCCAGCACTTTTGCGGCCGACCCGAACGCCGCGTTGGGATCGCCGTCCTTGACGAAGAACTGGCCGGAATCCTCGAGCTTCTGAAGCCGCTTGCCTTCGTCGAGCAGCGACTCGCTCGAGACCTTCGCGTTCGGACCGCCGTCATAGGCGATCTTCAGCGCCGCGGCCGCCTTCTTGGCGTTGGCATAGGTGCTGGCGACCGCGACGACCCAGCCCGATGTCGTGCCGGTCTTGTCGTCGAGGGTGACGGCCTTGATGAAGCCCGGCACCTTCTTCGCAGCCGAGTCGTCGACCGACTTCACCGTGGCGCCGAAGCGCACCGGCGGCGTGACCACCGCGCCATAGGCCATGCCCGGCAGCATCACGTCGATGCCGTACTTGGCCGTGCCGTTGGTCTTGGAGGGAATGTCGAGCTGCGGCACCGACACGCCGATCATGGTGTACTGGTCCGGCGTCTTCAGCTTGATCGCCTTCAGCTCGTCCGGCGTGAAGGTTTTGGTCGCCTTGCCGCTCTTCACGACATCGGCGAACGACATCTGCTTCTTCGACTTCGGATGCGAGATCACGGAATCGCGCACCACGAGCTCCGACGCCGGCACGCCCATCGCGGCCGCCGCGCCTTCCGTCAATGCCGTCCGTCCGGCTGCGCCGGCCCGGCTCATCGCGTCGAAGTTCATCATGGTCGACCAGCTGCCGCCGGTGATCTGCGCACCCAGCACGGGGTCGTTGAACTTCGGATCGTTGGAGGCGAGCGCGACGCGCATGTCGCTCCACTTCGCGCCGAGCTCCTCGCAGACGATCTGCGCCATGGTGGAGGCGATGTGCTGGCCCATGTCGGCCTTGCCGCAGGTCACGGTGACGAGGCCATCGGGCGCGATCGCATACCAGACGCTCGGCTCGAAGTTCGAAGGCGCAGCGAGCGCCTCACCGATGCCGGGCACGCCGGCATAGCCGAGCACGAGGCCGGTCGCTGCCGTGCCGACCAGGAAGGAGCGGCGGCTGAGATCTGATGTCTCGGGTGTGATGGTGTTCACGTGCTTATTCATGTGGGCCTCCGTTCGTTGCCGGAGACGGATGCGGTGCGCATCTCGGTAGCGGCGCGCATGATCGCCTTCTGGATCCGCGAATAGGTCATGCAACGGCAGAGATTGCCGTCCATATGCGCCACGACCTCCTCCTTGGTCGGATTGGCATTCTTGGCCAGCAGCGAGGCCGCCTGCATGATCTGACCGGACTGGCAGTAGCCGCATTGCGGCACCTGCTCGGCGATCCACGCCTTCTGGAGCGGATGATCGCCCTTGGCGGAGAGGCCTTCGATGGTGGTGATCTTCTTGCCGGCGACATCGCCGACCATGGTCTGGCACGAGCGCACGGCTTCGCCGTTGACGTGCACGGTACAGGCACCGCACAGCCCGGCACCGCAGCCGAACTTGGTGCCGGTCATCTGCAATTGCTCGCGGATCGCCCAGAGGAGCGGCGTGTCGTTCGCCGCATCCACGGACAGACTCCGCCCGTTGATGGTGAGAGTTGGCATAGGCGTCTTCCCCTGCCGGTGCATGAAGCCGCTTACGGCGGCAACTTGAACAGTGGACGCCCACCGGGCTGGCGCCCACCTTGATCGCGAGAATGATAGGGTTCGCAGCCAGAGGCAAATGCAATTTGGAATCGATCGAAACTATCGCGGCAGCTCAGTGTTGTGCGTTGCGACAACGGCACCCGACGCAGCGACTGGACGCAACAGAGAATGCATCAGGCATGCGTGCCATCGCGTTCAGGCAGTTTCTTCCAGGTAACCCGTCGGGCTAGGATCGACGCGAAAACAACAACCAGCATAAAGAGGCGGGAGACATGCCAAGGATCGATCGGGACGGTGTCGGGATCTACTACGAAGTTCACGGCGACGGTCCGCCGCTGTTGCTCACCCACGGCTATTCCTCGACCTCGGCGATGTGGCATGGGCAAGTCGACGCGCTCGCGAGGGACCTCCTGTGGGACATGCGCGGCCACGGCCAGTCCGACTATCCCGACGATCCCCATGCCTATAGCGAAACGCTCACCACCGGCGACATGGCCGCGATCCTGGATGCGGTCGGCGCCGAGCGCGCCATCATCGGCGGGCTCTCGCTCGGCGGCTACATGTCGCTCGCGTTCTATCGCGCTTACCCGCAACGCGCCCGTGCCCTGCTGATCATCGACACCGGCCCCGGCTTCAAGAAGGACGACGCGCGCGAGGCCTGGAATGCGCGGGCGCTTGCGACCGCCGACAAGCTCGACCATGAAGGTCTCGACATGCTGAAGTCGGCGACACGCGAGCGCGCCACCGCGAGCCATCGCAACGCCAGGGGATTGGCGCTCGCCGCACGCGGCATGCTGACCCAGCGCGACGCCCGCGTGATCGAGCTGCTCCCCGACATCAAGGTGCCCTGCCTCATCGTGGTCGGCGCCGACGACGCGCCGTTCCTCGCGGCGTCCGACTACATGGCCGCAAAGATCCCCGGCGCACAAAAGGTCGTGATCCCCGCCGCCGGTCACGCCGTCAACATCGATCAGCCCAAGGCTTTTATTGACGCGGTGACGCCTTTCCTGAAGAACTTGCCGGGATAGGACGGTCGGACAGGGACACTGGCAATGAAGCAAGCGATACTGGCTGCGAGCGCGGTGCTGCTGTCGATGTCTGCGCAGGCCGAACCGTTCGGCGGCACGCAGCCGCGCCGGCCCTTCGTTGCGACCTTGTCGAACAACACGCCGCTCGCCTTCGGCATGGATGCCGAGCAGACCGCGCGGGCACTGGGTCAGCCTCTGCAATATGTGCGCGGGCGGCCCGGCAACGAGATCTATCTCGCGCTTCGCAACCTCGGCGGCAGCGGACTGATCCCCTACCGTCACCGCCTGTTCCTGCAGTTCCGTCACGGACGGCTGGCGGGATGGAAGGAAGACTACGGCGAGAACTGGATGTGGGAGTGAGAGCGACGCACAGCCGCCTCCCCTCATCCTGAGGAGCTTGCGGAGCAAGCGTCTCGAAGGATGAAGGCCCCCGCTGCTGCTTCTCGGCCTCCATCCTTCGAGACGCGCTGACGCGCTCCTCAGGATGAGGGAAGAGATTAGAGTTCGTATTAACAAAGAAGGACAACCCGCGTGGGACAAGACATCAAGCTGACGGCTTCCGACAATTTCCAGCTCGGCGCCTATCGCGCTGATCCCTCAGGCGCCCCGAAGGGCGCGGTGGTGGTGATCCAGGAGATCTTTGGGGTCAATCACCACATCCGCTCGGTCTGCGACCGCATCGCCAGGGAAGGCTATGTCGCGATCGCGCCGTCGATCTTCGACCGGACCTCGCCGAACTTCCAGTCGGGCTACACGCCGGACGAGATCGCCGAGGCGCGCAAGTTCGTCGCCAGTCCCGACTGGGACGCGATGCTGCGCGACACGCAGGCCGCGATCGACGCGGTGAAGAGCGTCGGGCCGGTCGGCATCATCGGCTTTTGCCTGGGCGGCAGCGTCGCCTTTGTCGCGGCGACGCGGCTGTCGGGCCTGAAGGCCGCGATCGGCTATTACGGCGGCGCCGTGGTGCGCTTTGCCGACGAGAAACCGAAGGCGCCGACGCAACTGCATTTCGGCGAGAAGGATGCCGGCATTCCCCTGACCGACGTCGAGACCGTCAAGGCGAAGCGGCCGGATGTGGCGGTCTTCATCTATCCAGGCGCCCAGCACGGCTTCCACTGCGACGAGCGACCGAGCTACGACAAGGCGAGCTCGGATGTCGCCTGGCCGCGCTCGATGGAATTTTTCGCGAAGCATTTGAAATAGCGCGCGCCACTCAAAGCAGGAATCGGGTGGCTGCATCACGGCACCCGGCGATAGAGCTGGCCGATCAAGCCAACTCGCGCCGGGAGATCGCCATGCAGCGAGCCATCACGCACCTCGTCATCCGCAATCCGTTCGGAACCATGGACGTCCCGGGCCCGGACGATTCTGAAGTCATGGACTACGCCGCGACCGCCACGCTGGCCGGCGACGCGGCCGACATCAACGCGGCGGCATGGACATCCATTGCCGCCCTCTCCGATCCGCTCGAAGGCATCTGGGCTAGCAGATGGAATGGCGGCGCCGATCCGACCATTGCGGGCGATACGCCGGACAGATGGAAAGAGGGGCGCGCCGAAGTCCGCGTCGCGGGGAGCCGGATCTATCTGCGTTTCGACTGGGACCAGGGCCGCCGGCACGGCCTGATCGATGCTGCGCGCGAGGGCGCGCGCCTGGTCGGAAAGTACATCAACCTGACCACGCCTGCGATCACGCGACCATGGGTCGGGCTCGTGGTCGATGGCACGCGCATCGACGGACGCTTTCCGAACGGGCGGCTGGATTTCAGGCGGTGAGCTAGAACCAGCGCTCGCCGACGAACACGGTGTCGCCGGGGCTCAAGGGAGTGCCGAGCGGGACGATGGCGCGCATCGCGCCGCCGGCTTCGGTGTGCGTGACGGTGACCACGTCGCGCTTGGCGCGGGGTGAGAATCCGCCGGCGATCGCGACCGCGCTTTCGACCGTCATGTTCGGCACATAAGGATATTGGCCGGGTGCGGTGACTTCGCCGAGGATGAAGAACGGGCGGTAGGCTTCGATCTCGACCGCGACCGAGGGCTCGCGGATGTAACCGTTGCGGAGGCGCGCGGCGATTTCACCGGCGAGACCCGCCGGGGTGCGGCCGCGGGCCGGCACCCCGCCGATCAGCGGCATGGTGATCGAACCGCCGGCATCGATGGCGTAGCTGTTGGTGAGGCCTTCCTGGCCGTAGACCACGACGCGCAGCCTGTCGCCTGCATCGAGATGATAGGAGGAGTCGTAGCGCACTGGCGCCGCCATCGGCGCGGCGTAGCCGACCGGCATGGGTGCAGGCGACGAGGCAAAGGAATTGCGCAACGCGCCGATGGCGCCGCCACCGTCGGCGACGACGACCGGCTGTGGTGCGCCATAGGGCTGACCATAGGCCATGGAGTCGAGATCGGCACGGGGCTGCATGACCGCGACGGGACCGGCGGTCTGCATGCAGCCGCCGAGGGCAAGCGCGGCGGACGCTGCCAAGGAGGCTGTCAAGATCGACCATCGAAACGCGCGTGCAACCGGCACAGGACCTATCCCTCGAAACGAGACGGTCCAGTCTTGCACCGGTTATGGTTAACAAAGCGTTGAGGGGGGTGTCAGCGCGGCAATGCGGATGCGATGGCACCGCGCACTCCGTCATGCCCCGGGCTTGTCCCGGGCATGACGAGTTGTTCGTGGCGAACTTACGCGCTCACGCCCACGCCGATCGGGCAGGACACGCCGGTGCCACCGAGGCCGCAATAGCCGGCGGGGTTCTTCGCCAGATATTGCTGATGGTAGTCCTCGGCGAAATAGAACGCGCCGGCGGGCGCGATCTCGGTGGTGATGGCGCCGAGACCTTTTGCAGCAAGCGCCTTCTGATAGAGCCCCTTCGATTCATCGGCCGCTTTCTTCTGCGCATCTGAATAAGTGTAGATCGCGCTTCGGTACTGCGTGCCGACATCGTTGCCCTGGCGCATGCCCTGCGTCGGGTTGTGGCTCTCCCAGAACGTCTTCAGGAGTTTCTCGTAAGAGATTTTCTTCGGATCGAACACGACCAACACCACTTCGGTGTGGCCGGTGCGTCCCGAACAGGTCTCTTCATAGGTCGGGTTCGGCGTGTGGCCGCCGGCATAGCCGACAGCGGTCGCGTAAACACCGTCGCCGAGCTGCCAGAATTTGCGCTCGGCGCCCCAGAAGCAGCCGAGCCCGAACACGGCCTGCTCGAGGCCCGCGGGATAAGGCGGCTGCAACTTCGCGCCGTTGACGAAATGGGTGGTCGCGGTGGGAATGGCTTGCGCACGGCCCGGCAGCGCTTCCGTGGCGCTCGGCAATGCGGTGGTCTTGCGCATGAACAGCATGATTGGCTCTCCGAGACGAGCTGTCCGTCGCTTGAGCCAATGCAACAAGCCAAGGGCTCAGGCGGCGCGCTCGCGATCAAGGTGGGAATATAGGTATCTACGCAGGAGGGGGCAGCCCTGTTACGGCTGGCGGCAACGCGAGGTTCAGTCTCGGCGGGAATTGAAAGATCAATCCCGGGAATAACCGATCAGCGGCTTCCGCGGGCGGAACAGGATCATCAGCAGGATGCCCAAAATGCCGAGCACGGCGAAAACCGGCTGATCCAGCACGAGGCGGATCACCGAGGTCCAGAGCCAGGGCGCCTTGGCCTCGACCCAGGTACGAAACGCCGTCTGGCTGGCCTGGTTGATGTCGTTCCAGAACTGGCCGAACCGGGTGAACCGCAGGGTCTGGTCGGCCACCCAGCGGGCGCCGTCATAGACCATGAAGATGAACCCGCCGGCCAGCAGCAACAGCCCAATCAGTCGGAAAATGCCGCGGATCATGCCTCACCTATATGGTCGTCCGATCGGACGACCTCTGCAATGCCGCCAGCCAATAGCCGGGCGACGGCAGAAATTCAACCTCTTCAGGGCGTTACGGCGCGCGCTGGAGCGCCCGAGGCCTGTTTTCCAGCCCCGGAAAGCGTTGACGGTGCCGCAGACCCCCTCTATAAGGGCGCCAACTGGCGGTGGGCGCAATCCTGCCGCCGCTGTTCTTTGAGCAGTTGCAGGCTCCCTGAGCTTTAAGGGCTTGGAGCCTCAGAGACGACCGCAAGGCCGTCGCTCATGTTCCGGGAACAGCCCAGCAACCGAACACCCTAAATCCGAGCGTCGATTAAGCGGTCAAGCAGCCGGCGCTACCCGAACAAGACGCGACCGGTACCGCAAAGGATATTGAGACCATGGCCAATACCACTTCCGCCAAGAAAGCGACGCGCAAGATCGCCCGCCGCACTGCCGTCAACAAGTCGCGCCGCACCCAGATGCGCGGTGCCGTGCGTACCGTCGAAGAAGCCATCGCCACCGGCGATCGCGCCGCCGCGCTGAAGGCGATGGCGAGCGCCGAGCCCGCGCTGATGCAGGCCGCGCAGCGCAACATCGTTCACAAGAACAACGCGAGCCGCAAAGTCTCCCGGCTCACCGCGCAGATCGCCAAGCTCGCGAAGTAAGCTCGTCGAGTCGTCCGATCGACTGATCGGATCGACATCGCGCTCGTCAATCAGCCCGGCTCGCGCCGGGCTTTTTGTTGCCTGTCACAATTCACGCTTGCGGTCGTTGGGCGACCACTCTTCCGTTGGAAGACTCGTGTCGTCTTCGCTGCGCTGCGCCCGTAATTTCACTGGCGGATGTTTTTGCAACAGCGGAAACTTTCACTGCGCTGCGAAAAACCCCTGCGGGGCGGGCTTAAGTTGAATCCGCGCGCGCGAGAGTTCTGCACACCGTAGTTTTCCCGGAACCGGTTCGCGATGGAGTTACCCTGCGAAACGAGACTCAAAAAGCGGTGTGTCAATAATCACTTATCGACATAGCGCCGACAAGCATTTGGAAAAATTGCCCGCAAGGCGTGCGCGTGACGCTTTTGTAAAAAATTTTTGGCGGTGGCGGAGATTTGTCACATGACGCGCGGCGCCTTCGAATCTGTGCACGGATTCAAACTCTTGCTCGCAAGCCTGTGCACAACTCCCGCGCGCCGTTAACGCTGGTCAAGTTTTTAGTCGCCTCAAGTGTGAATCAATTTCGTTGCGAGTCTTTCCGCATAGTGTATTCCTTAAGTCGTCCGCAGCGCCCACGATCTCAAGACCAGCGCGGTTTTAGAAACGGGGCGAGCGTGCAAATCGGCGGCGGTGTGCACGTAGGCGACGCTTCAACAAGCGATTGTCGGTTCAAAACCCATAGCAATATGGGAACGGTAGCTCTTTGTCTGAATGTCTCCAAGCGGGATCTTCGATCCCGCTCGCGCCAGACGCAAACGAGAGATGTCATGAAACTACCGCGACACACGTGATGGCGTAGCCGAGCGGACGAACAGTGCAGACGGGCGGGACATCGGCGACTTCAGTCGCAGTTGTCTTCAGGACACGCAGGACCTTGCCGTGAGCAATCACGGCAGGACGGGGAGGGTATCATGTCTTACGGACTCAACGCGGTATTGAAACAAGCCACCTACTCCAACGATGCCGGTTTAGATCAGCCCAACATCCAGCCTCCCGCGTGTGACGGAGCGCCGAGTACGCGCTGACCTCGCGACCCCTCCATCTCTGACATCGCCAGTCCGACCCGCGGCGTTCGCGCCGAACGGCGGAGCTGTGTCCGACGATGGAATCGCTCGAGGTCGTGCCCTTTGAAGGCTCCTGGCGGGACCCCTTCATGGCACTCACAACGCAACTTTATCTCTCAATAGAAGTTTTTTGACGATGAACACATCGGAACAGGATCGCTGGTCACGCGTGAAGAGCCGGCTGCGCTCGAACGTAGGCGAAGACGTCTATACGAGCTGGTTCGCCCGTATGGATCTGGAAGGCGTGCAGGAGGAGAGCGTGCGGCTCTCGGTGCCGACGCGCTTCCTGAAGAGCTGGATTCAGGCGCATTATGCCGAGCGCGTACTGTCGTGCTGGCAGGCCGAGGCGCCGGAAGTTCATCGCATCGATCTCACCGTTCGCTCCGCGGTGCGCCCGGTCGTGCAGCAGAAGGAGACGCCTGCGCCGGTCGAAACACGCCGCGCACCCGCGCCGGAACTGCGCTCGACGGCGACTGCGCCGGTCTCCGCAAATCATGACGCGCTCGGCGGCTCGCCGCTCGATCCGCGCCTGACCTTTGCAAGCTTCGTCGTCGGCCGCTCCAACACGCTGGCGCATGCGGCGGCTCGTCAGGTCGCCGAAGGGCGTCGCGGCGATCCCGTCATGTTCAACCCGCTCTACATCCATGCGGGCGTTGGGCTGGGCAAGACGCATCTGCTCCAGGCCGTGACCTGGGCCGGCAATTCCGGCAACGAGCGCAAGGTGCTGTACCTCACGGCTGAAAAATTCATGTACGGCTTCGTCGCTGCGCTGAAGACGCAGACGGCGCTCGCCTTCAAGGAAGCGCTGCGCGGCATCGACGTGCTCGTGATCGACGACCTCCAGTTCCTCCAGGGCAAGTCGACCCAAGCCGAGTTCTGTCACACGCTGAACGCGCTGATCGATGCCGGCCGCCAGGTCGTGATCGCGGCCGACCGTCCGCCGTCCGACCTCGAAAGCCTCGACGATCGCGTGCGTTCGCGTCTCGCCGGCGGTCTCGTGGTCGAGATGGGCTCGCTCGGCGAAGAACTGCGGCATGGCATCCTGAAGTCGCGCGTCGCCGCGGCCCGCGCCCATCACGCCACCTTCGACGTGCCGGAGGAGGTGCTGCTTTATCTGGCGCGCACCATCACCCATAACGGCCGCGACCTTGAAGGCGCGATCAACCGGCTTCTCGCGCACTCGAAGCTGAATAACCAGCCGGTGACGCTGGAGATGGCCGAGCGTGAGGTGCGCGATCTGGTCCGGCCGCAGGAGCCGAAGCGGATCAAGATCGAGGACATCCAGCGCGTGGTGGCGCGGCAGTATAATGTCAGCCGTTCCGACCTCCTGTCCTCGCGCCGCACCGCCAACGTGGTCCGTCCGCGCCAGGTGGCGATGTATCTCGCCAAGACGCTGACCCTGCGCTCGCTGCCCGAGATCGGCCGCCGCTTCGGCGGGCGCGACCACACCACGGTGCTGCACGCCGTGCGCAAGATCGAGGCGCTGGTCAACAAGGACACGGCGCTGTCCGAGGAAGTCGAGTCGCTGAAGCGCCAGCTTCAGGAATAAACGCCTAAGGCTCCTGCCATTCTCCCGCCGCCCCGGCCATGCCTGGGCGGCGGTGTTCGTTTGCCGGGACGGCCGCCCTCCTTTTGGGCTGTAAATCGTGGGGAACCACCCCCCCAATCCCTTGAAACGGATGGCTTTCCGCGCCACCTTGCGCGACCCTGACGGCTTTGGTCATATCGGCTGGATGATCCGGCTTTTCGGGGTCTTCGATGCCGTGGCGCGCGTCCCGCCGCCCGGCTTTTCCAACGTTGTGTTTCCTTGGGGATCGGGCGAGTAGTGCAATGAAGGTTACGGTCGAACGCGCGCAACTCCTGAAATCGCTGGGTCATGTCCACCGCGTGGTCGAGCGCCGCAACACCATTCCGATCCTCGGCAACGTGCTGGTGCGCGCCGAGAACGCGAAATTGTCGCTGAAGGCGACCGACCTCGACCTCGAGGTGACCGAGACGCTCCCGGCCGAAACCGCGACCGCGGGCTCCACCACCGTGCCGGCGCACATGTTCTACGACATCGTGCGCAAGCTGCCTGACGGCTCGCAGATCGTGCTGGAGGCCGACGGCGACCGCGCCGTGCTGGCGATCCGCGCCGGCCGCTCGCGCTTCACGCTGCAGACCCTGCCGGAGAATGATTTCCCGGATCTGGCCGCCGGCGACATGTCGCATTCGTTCTCGCTCGCCGCCAAGGACGTCAAGCGGCTGATCGACCGCACCCAGTTCGCGATTTCGACCGAAGAGACGCGCTATTACCTCAACGGCATCTATCTGCACGCCGCGGGCACGGCCACGGCCGCCACCCTGCGCGGCGTTGCCACCGACGGCCACCGGCTCGCCCAGCTCGACCTGGTCCAGCCCAAGGGCGCCGACGGCATGCCCGGCGTGATCGTGCCGCGGAAAACCGTCGGCGAGGTGCAGCGCCTGATCGAGGACAACGAGGCCGAAGTCACGATCGAGCTGTCGCAGGCAAAGATCCGCTTCACCATCGGCAATGTGGTGCTGACCTCGAAGCTGATCGACGGCACCTTCCCCGACTATGGCCGCGTGATCCCGCAGGGCAACGACAAGGAACTCGTCGTCGACAAGAAGGATTTCGAGAACGCGGTCGACCGCGTCTCCACCATCTCCAGCGAGCGCGGCCGGGCCGTGAAGCTCTCGCTGTCGCCGGGCAAGCTGGTGCTGTCGGTCACCAACCCGGATTCCGGCAGCGCGACCGAAGAGCTCGAGGTCGAATACGCCTCCGACGCCCTCGATATCGGCTTCAACTCCCGCTACCTGCTCGACATCGCCGCCCAGATCGAAGGCGACGTCGCCACGCTGAAGCTCGCCGACCCCGGCTCGCCGACGCTGGTGCAGGACAAGGACGACAAGAGCGCGCTCTACGTGCTGATGCCGATGCGGGTGTGAGGCCTACCGGCCTCCTTCGCATTGACTACATGCGTCATGGCCGGGCTTGTCCCGGCCATCCACGTCTTGGGAGCCTGAGAACGTGGGTGTCCGGCAATGACAGAGTGATATGACCCCCTCCCGCATTCAACGCCTGACGCTGACGCATTTTCGCAATTACCGGGCGGCGGGGCTCGAGACGGCGGCTGACATGGTGGCGCTGGTCGGGCCGAACGGGGCCGGCAAGACCAATTGCATCGAGGCGATCTCGTTCCTGTCGCCGGGCCGCGGCTTGCGGCGCGCCACGCTGGAAGATGTCGCCGACAACCAGGGCGACGGCTCCTGGGCGGTGTCGGCGCAGGTCGAGGGTGCGCTGGGGCTCGCCACGCTCGGCACCGGCATCGACGCGCCGCGCCCCGACAGCACGATCAGCCGGCGCTGCCGCATCGACCGCGAGCCGGTGAATTCGGCCACCGCCTTCGGCGACCATATCCGCATGGTGTGGCTGACGCCGGCGATGGACGGGCTGTTCATGGGCGCAGCCTCCGAACGGCGGCGCTTCTTCGACCGCCTGGTGCTGGCGATCGACAGCGAGCATTCGAGCCGCATCTCCGCGCTCGAACGCTCCCTGCGGTCGCGCAACCGCCTGCTCGAGACGCGCAATTACGACGACCATTGGTGTGATGCGATCGAGCGCGAGACCGCAGAGCTTGCGGTCGCGGTCGCCGCAACGCGCGGCCAGACCGCGGCGCGTTTGACGGGCATGCTCAACGCCCGCGCGCAGGAATCCGCCTTTCCGTCCGCTCAAATCGCGCTGGACGGCTGGATGGAGAACGCGCTGCTCAACGAGACGGCGACGGCGGTCGAGGACCGCTACCGCCAGATCCTGCGCGACAACCGCCCGCGCGACGCCATCGCCGGCCGCACCACCGACGGCCCGCACCTCACCGATCTCCAGGTGATCTATGCGCCGAAGAGCATGCCGGCGCGCGATGCCTCGACCGGCGAGCAGAAGGCGCTGCTGATTGGCCTCGTGCTGGCGCATGCGAGCCTGGTCGCTGAGATGACCGGCATCGTGCCGCTGCTGCTGCTCGACGAGGTCGTCGCGCATCTCGATCCGAACCGGCGCGCGGCGCTGTTCGAGGAGCTGCGCAAGCTCGGCGCGCAGGTGTGGCTGACCGGCGCCGACCCCGCCGCCTTCGCCGACATTGGCGCAGGCGGCGATGTCTTTGACGTCGAGAGCGGACGTGTCTCCGCCCGGCGATAGACCGCGCCGTTGAACCCGGCCGTTTGCAATCGCGACTAGCCTTTGAGGCCGCGGCGATGCCTGTCACGGCCTTCGCCAGCGCGCAAATGACGTCACGCGCGAAAACCCTTGGAGAATGAGATGCGGACGGTAAGGACCGGGGCGCGAGTCCCGGCTCAATGGCTGGCCTTTGCGTGCGGCCTCCTCTTGCTCGCGGTCTGCATGCTCGCAGCAAGCGCCAGCGCCTGGGTGCCGCATCTGTCGCCGCTGTTCGCGTCGGCGCTCACGCCGGACCCCGCTGCCAAGCTGCCCGCACCGACCCGTTACAGCTACCGAGGAACGCACACCACCGTCGTCAAGGGCATTGAAACGCCGCTCCGCACTAGGCTGGAGGCCACCGTGCCCGCCGAGCTCGGCGACGTCCTCGCCTTCTACCGCACCGAGCTCAGCAAGCTCGGCTGGCAGGAGCAGCGCGATGGCGCGTTGGTCTCCGCCGATCACGTCAAGCTCGCCTTCGCCTCCCCGCTCGGACCTGGCATGCTGGCGCTCGACCGCAAGGACGCCAGCACCGCCGTCAACCTCGTGCAGAAGAATGCATCTGTCGCGGCCAATGCGAACGTGATGCCCGAGCCCGGCCAGGCGAAGCTGGTGTTCTCCAATATCAGCGAAACGGAAGCCACGCTCACGATCAACGACCGGACCATCAGGCACGCCGCCGGCGCCTACGCGGTTTCGCTGGATCTGCAGCCCGGCAGATATTCCTACGAGGTGAGCGTGCCGGGCCATCCAGCCACGACGAACATCCTCAACTTCGCTGCCGGCGATACCTGGGAGCTGACGGTCGGGCGCGACGGAGAGGCATGGTCGCCGCTCCTGCTGTATTGAACCTCACGGGTTTCTGCCGCGACTTCTCGTCTGAGGCCGCGCCGACGGTGTCGCAGCCTGCAAATGCGCGCGCCCGAGCCGTGCGCGATATCCTGGAGACGTGACGATGTCATGATCCCGCGCGGGACCCAAGTCCCGGCACGATGGCAGCTGCTTGCCTGCGGCCTTGTCCTGATGGCGAGCTGCTCGATCGCGGCCGCTGCCGACGGAGGCATTGTCGACGTCCATGCGCTGCCGCAGCTCGAGGGCGCCGTGGAAGACACCTCGCGCCCCGATCCCTACCGCGTCGAATACCGCATGCCGACGCCGGAAGCCGTGACATCGCCGGCGGTGAAGAAACTCCTCAGCGCCGACGGCTGGGTGCCCTATGTGAGGCCGCTGGAGGAGAAGAGCACCACGCTGAACTTCAAGAAGGGACGGCAGGGCCTTTCGGTTCACTTCACGCAGGCCCTCGGCCGGCCCGATCAATCCGTGGTCTACTACACGACCGACCGGATCTACGGGAACGTGCCGTTTCCGGACGGCGCGAGCGACATCATGTTCGATGGGACCCGGCCCTATCTCGGCTGCATTGCGCCGAGCGCGCTCGATGCGACGTCGGATTTCTACGCCAGCCAGATGGCCGCGATCGGCTGGCAGAAACTCACGCCGGAAACCGCCGCGCGCTGGACGACCAGCCTGGATGAAACCGTTCCCAACGGACTGCGCGCCTTCTACGCGCACCCCGACAGCAAGGACACCGGCTTCTACCAGCAGAAGCCGGTCATGCTGACGCTGACGCGCCGCGACGACGGCCGCACCAATGTCGACATCCGGGTGGCGCCGTTCGCCCTGCCCGGCGAACTCAAGGCCGATGGCGATCTTGCCGGCCTGCCGCGGCCGAACCCGACCAAGACGGCCAGGGGCCTCGGCAGCGCAAGCTCCAACAAGCGCGAGATGTCGGCCGCCGCGATGGCCGAGCTGCCCGCCGTGCTCGCCTTCTATCACCGCGAGCTCGCCGCGCGCGGCTGGCAGGAGGATGGCAGCGCGCCGCTCGCCCCCGGCGACGAGGTCGCGATCAAAATCTCCAACGCCGAGGAAACCGGCGTGCTGCGGCTCGGCCGCAAATACGATTTCACCATGGTCAGCCTGACCGCGCAGGTGAAGGACTCCGCGCTTGCCGCCCGCGCCAAGGCGAAGAAGGAGGCCGACGACAAGTTCTTCAGCGATGCCGCAGCAGCCGCACAGAAGATGATCGCCGCAGACGAGGCCCGCCGCAAGGTGCAGGCCGCCGCGCTCTCCGATGCGCCGCTCAATGCGCTCGCCGACAGCAAGACACCGGTGCCGCTGCCCGAGACCGCCGAAGGCGTGACGTTCGAAGGCGGCGACGGCCGGCTCGAATTCTCTTCCACGTCGAGCGTGAAGGCTCTCGGCAGCTTCTACCGCGCATCGTTGAAGAACGCGGGCTGGAAAGAGCAGCCCTCCGTCGTCAACCAGCCCAACATGGCGGTGATGGAATTCTCCAAGGCCGGCAAATCGATCTCGATGACCGTGATGCAGATGGGCCCGAAGGTGAATGTCAGCGCCAACGGCACCGGCCTGGTCGTGGCTGCGGCGAAGCCGGTTGAGGCCAAATCGGCAGAAGCAAAGCCGATCCAAGCCAAATCGACCGAGCCGCTGAAGCCCGATCCCGATTCCGCCCTGCCGGTGCCGACGCAGCGCAGCTCGAGCGGGATCAGCTCGACGAAATTCCCCGGCAGCGACCAGTCGTTCCGCAAGGAGCTTGAAGCCAGCATTCCGGCTGAGCTCTCAGATGTCCTCGCCTTCTATCGCGCAGAGCTCACCAAGCGCGGCTGGCAGGAAAAGACTGACGGCGCGACTGTTACCGCCGATCGGGCGGAGCTTGCGTTCACCTCGCCGGAGGGTCCGGCCATGCTGAAGCTCGGCCGCGCCAGGGAGGAGACAACGGTCAGCCTGGTGCAGCGGAATCCGCAGGCCGCGGCCAAGGCCGACATCATGCCCAAGGCGGGCCAGGCCAGGCTGATGCTCGGCAATATCGGGCCGAAGGAGGCGTCGCTGACGATCAACAAGCAGACCATCAAGATCGCGGCCGGCGCCGGCGGCCCGCAATCGCCGAAAGGCCCGATGCTCGACCTCCCGCCCGGCAAGTACCAGTACGCGCTGCGTATGCCCGGTCAGCCCGCCCGCACCGACACCCTCACCGTTGCCGCCGGCGATGCCTGGGGCCTCCTGGTGGGACCAAGCGGCGACGTGCTTCCGCTGCAAATGTATTGAGGTGCGACGAAGCAGGTGCGCCCACGCACAGCCGGCGTTTCGGACCCGTGGGCGGAAAGTTGATCTAGATCAACAGACGTTGCGGCATCGCGTCCCGAATAGACGTCAACAGGGTTCTGACGTCTCCAAGAGGGAGTTTGCAATGCCCGGTACCCGTCACGTTGACGATAGCTCAAAGCCAGAAAGCCGCTTACTAAACCACCGCAACTTGCTGCTTTGTGGCACCGCACTGACCGTCGCTTTTTGGCTGTGTGCTCTGGAGACGACCTGCCTCGCGCAGCAAACCACCGGCACGCCGGGTTCGCCGAGCGCCACGACAACCATCGATGGCAAGCAGCTTCCGCCTGAACCTCCGAAGTTCGAAGGCGTGATCAAGGAAGATGCCGCGGACTCCAAGCCATACTGGCCACCGTCCGTTGTGCCGCCCAAAGGCGCGCCGAACGTGCTGCTGATCATGACCGACGACCAGGGTTATGGCGTGACCGGCACCTTCGGTGGGGTGGTCCCGACCCCGAACATGGATCGCATCGCCAAGGCGGGCCTGCGTTACACGCAGTTTCACTCGACAGCGCTCTGCTCGCCGACGCGGGCAGCGCTGATCACCGGCCGCAACCACCACTCGGTCGGGTTTGGCGTGATCGGTGAAATGTCCACCGGCTATCCGGGCTACGATTCCGTCATTGGCCAGGAAAGTGCGACGATCGGGACCATTCTGCGGGATAACGGATTTGCCACCTCGTGGTTCGGCAAGAACCACAACACCCCGACCTATCTGTACAGCTCGGCCGGGCCGTTCGACCAATGGCCGGTCGGAATGGGATTCGAATATTTCTACGGCTTCATGGGCGGCGAGACCGACCAGTGGACGCCTTACCTTTTCCGCAACACGAGCCAGGTTTTTCCATGGGTCGGCAAGACCGGCTACAACCTCATCACCGACATGGCGGATGACGCCATCAACTACATGAACGGACTGAACGCGGCGGCGCCCGAGAAGCCGTTCTTCGTCTACTACGTGCCTGGCGGCACCCATTCCCCGCATCAGCCGAAGAAGGAATGGAGCGAGAAGTTCAAGGGCAAGTTCGACATGGGTTGGGAGAAGCTGCGCGAGCAGATCTTCGCCAATCAGAAGAAACTCGGGGTGATCCCGGCGAACACCCAGCTCACCGCCTGGCCGGATACGCTGCCGAAGTGGGACTCGCTCTCGTTCATCCAGAAGAAATTGTACGCGCGCGAAGCCGAGGTGTTTGCCGGCTATGCGGCCTATACCGACTACGAAATCGGCCGCGTCATCCAGGCGGTCGAGGACATGGGCAAACTCGACAACACCCTGATCATCTATATCAGCGGCGACAATGGCACCAGCGCCGAAGGCACGCTCGAGGGCACGCCGAACCAGATGACCGCCTACAACGGCATTCTGAAACTGCCCGAAACCGAACTGATGCTCCATTACGAGGATTGGGGCTCCGACAAGACCTACCCGCATATGTCGGTGGCGTGGTCGTGGGCCTTCGATACCCCGTTCAAATGGACCAAGCAGGTGGCATCGCACTTCGGCGGCACCCGGCAAGGCATGGCCATCTCATGGCCCGGTCATATCAAGGACGTTGGCGGCATCCGCAGCCAATTCCATCACATGATCGACATCGTGCCGACGATTCTGGAAGCCACAGGCATTCAGGCTCCCGACACCGTCAATGGCATCAAGCAAAGGCCCATCGAGGGCGTCAGCATGGCCTATACGTTCGACCAGGCCAACGCCAACGCGCCGTCAAAGCGCGACACGCAATATTTCGAGATGTTCGCGAACCGCGGCATCTATCACGATGGTTGGTATGCATGTACGACGCCGCCTGCGCCTCCCTGGCTTCTGGGCACCGCCAAGCTGCCGGGGATCAATGAATACAAGTGGGAGCTTTACAACATCGCCGAGGATTACTCGCAGGCCAATGACCTCGCAGCCAAGAATCCCGACAAGCTCAAGGAGTTGCAAGCGTTGTTCCTGTCGGAGGCGGCGAAATACCAGGTCTTTCCGCTGGACAACTCGATCCTGCCCCGCATTGTGACACCGCGCCCAAGCGCGACCGCCGGACGAACCGTTTTCACATATTCTGGTGAGAACGCTGGCATCCCTGACGCTAACGCTCCGAGCCTTCTCAACAAGGATTACACGATCACGGCCGAGGTTACCGTTCCCAAGGGCGGCGCGGAAGGAATGATCGCAACTCTAGGCGGTCGCTTTGGCGGATACGCCCTCTACCTGCTCAAAGGCAAGCCGGTCTTCGTCTATAACCTGCTCGATCTAGAACGGTACCGCTGGGAAGGCGGCATTGGCGGTCGCGACTTGTTTACGGATGCGCTCAAGCCGGGCAAGCACACCATTGTATTCGACTTCAAGTACAACGGACCCGGCCCGGGCAAGGGTGGCACCGGTGTACTGACGGCCGATGGCAAGCTGGTTGCCGCAAAGACGATCCCGCACACGATTCCGTTTCTTATGGCCATCGACGAAACGTTTGACATCGGCAGCGACACCCGCACGACGGTGGACGACAGCTACAAGCTGCCCTTCCGTTTCACCGGCAAGATCGACAAGCTGACCTTCAAGCTTGGCGCGACGCAGATGACGGAGGATGAGCAAAAGGTCATTCGACACGCACTTGAAAGAGCGAGGGACTAAGCGCGACAAGTCGTGGCGATTCATGTCGGCCCCAACGCCACAACTCATCCTTCTTCGCTAGGAAATCGTTCGGCGGATCCGCTTCGAAAGCCTGCGCGAAATATCATCGCGTAGAGAAGGGAGTGCCGGCAGTGGATCCTTCATTTGGCGCGCTGGATGCGCAGCCGGCGCCGGCGGCCCGCAATCGCCGAAAGGCCCGATGCTGGATCTACCGCCCGGCAAGTATCAGTACGCGCTGCGCCTGCCCGGGCAGCCCGCTCGCAACGAGACCCTGACCGTAGCCGCCGGCGACGCCTGGGGCCTCCTGGTGGGGCCAAGCGGCGACGTGCTGCCGCTTCAGATGTATTGATCCCGCCGCCTGTGCCTGTAACGGCCAGGTTGAACCTGTCCGGTTGGTGGGGCGACTAGTCGTCCGGAGGCGGCGGCGACTGTGTCGCAGCCGCTGCATCGCGCGAAGACTACAACGCGCGACATCCCTGGAGAGTGGCATGACGACGGTGAGGCGCAGAACGAAGGTCCCGGCACGATGGCGGCTGTTCGCGTGCGGCCTCGCTCTTCTCGCGGGCGGCCTGGTCGCCGCAGGCGCCGGCGGATGGCTGCCGCACCCGTCACCGCAAACTTCGGCCGCACTCACACCGGCGGATCCCGACGCCGAGATGCCGGTGCCGAAGCAACACAACTTCTCCAGCTCCAACACCACCCATATGACCGGCATCGAAATCCCGCTGCGGGTCGGGCTCGAAGCCCATGTGCCGGCCCAGCTCAGCGATGTGCTCGCCTTCTACCGCACGGAGCTCGCAAAGCGCGGCTGGGAGGAAAGGCCTGAAAGCACTCTGGTTGCCGCCGATCATGTGCAGCTCGCCTTCGCCTCCCCCAAGGGGCCGGCCACCCTGAAGCTTGGCCGCGCGCAGGACGAGACCATTGTCAGCCTTGTGCAGCGGAATACGGAGGCCGCGGCGAAGGCCAATTTCCTGCCGATAGCAGGACAAGCGCGGCTGATATTCGGCTATCTCGCGCCGGACACGGCTTCGCTCACGATCAACGATCAGACCATCAAGATCGCGGGCGGCGTCAATCACCCACAAACGCTGGATCTGCCGCCCGGCAAATATTCCTACAAGCTGGTCGTGTCGGGCTATGCGGTGCGCACCGATACCATCACCGTAGCCTCAGGCGAGGCTTGGTCCCTCAGCTTGGGCGACGACGACAAGAAGCCGGATCAGATCTACTGAACCCAGTGACCTGTTCCGGGGCGCCACGGCGCCTGGGAACGCGCTTCTCCGCCCCGCAAAATCCACGCCTTCAAGAGCTAAAAACAGGACCTCGAATCGCCCTTTTCGCAAGCCCCAGAATCGGCCTCCAGGAGCCTTGAAAACCGGCAAAAAATCCCTATCTCGTCAAAGGGTTGCCGGAGGATACTTTGCGCTAGGCGCAAGCGGTCTTTCATGGCACAAATAGCCTGCAAATCAGCGCCTTTTGCGCGGCTGATTCGGGCGACATCTCGAAGGCCTCTCATGACAGAACCTGCTCGGCAGACGCCTGCCGAAAACGAGCCCTCAAATCCAAGCGATTACGGGGCGGAATCGATCCGCGTGCTCAAGGGTCTCGACGCCGTCCGCAAGCGCCCGGGCATGTATATCGGCGACACCGACGACGGCTCCGGCCTGCACCACATGGTCTACGAGGTCGTTGACAACGCGATCGACGAGGCACTCGCGGGCCATGCCACGCGCGTCGACGTCGTGCTCAATGCCGACAATTCCGTCACGGTGCGCGACGACGGCCGCGGCATTCCCGTCGACATCCACAAGGGCGAAGGCATCTCCGCGGCCGAGGTCATCATGACCCAGCTCCATGCCGGCGGAAAGTTCGACCAGAATTCCTACAAGGTCTCCGGCGGCCTGCACGGCGTCGGCGTCTCCGTCGTCAACGCGCTGTCGAGCAAGCTCGGCTTGCGCATCTGGCGCGACAACAAGGAGCACTACATCGAGTTCGCCCATGGCGATGCGGTCGCGCCGCTGGTAGTGGTCGGCGACGCGCCGGGCAAGCGCGGCACCGAGGTGACATTCCAGGCCTCGACGGAAACCTTCAAGAACATCGAATATGATTTTGCGACGCTGGAGCACCGGCTGCGCGAGCTCGCCTTCCTCAATTCCGGCGTCAACATCGCCCTCTCCGACATGCGCCATGCGGTCGAGAAGCGCGAGGAGATGCACTATTCCGGCGGCGTCGAGGAGTTCGTCAAATATCTCGACCGCAACAAGAAGGCGATCGTGCCGGCGCCGATCATGGTGCGCGCGGAGGCCAACGGCATCGGCGTCGAGGCCGCACTGTGGTGGAACGACAGCTACCACGAGAACGTGCTGTGCTTCACCAACAACATCCCGCAGCGTGACGGCGGCACCCATCTGGCCGGTTTCCGCGGCGCGCTGACGCGCCAGGTCAACGGCTATGCCGAGGCCAACGCCAAAAAGGAAAAGATCGCGCTGACCGGCGACGATTGCCGTGAAGGCCTCACCGCCGTTCTCTCGGTGAAGGTGCCCGATCCGAAATTCTCGTCGCAGACCAAGGACAAGCTGGTGTCCTCGGAAGTGCGTCCCGTGGTCGAGAACGTCCTCAACGAGGCGCTCCAGGCCTGGTTCGAGGAGCATCCCTCGGAAGCCAAGATGATCGTCGGCAAGGTGATCCAGGCCGCCGCCGCGCGTGAAGCCGCGCGAAAAGCGCGTGAGCTGACGCGCAAGAGCCCGCTCTCGGTCTCCTCGCTGCCCGGCAAGCTCGCCGACTGCCAGGAAAAGGACCCGGCGAAATCCGAACTCTTCATCGTCGAGGGCGACTCCGCAGGCGGCAGCGCCAAGCAGGGCCGCAACCGCGAATTCCAGGCGGTGCTGCCGCTGCGCGGCAAGATCCTCAACGTCGAACGCGTCCGCCCCGACAAGATGCTGGGAAGCGAGCAGATCGGCACGCTGATCACCGCGCTCGGGACCGGCATCAGCGACGAATTCTCGATCGAGAAGCTGCGCTATCACAAGATCATCGTGATGACGGACGCCGACGTCGACGGCGCTCACATCCGCACGCTGCTGCTGACCTTCTTCTACCGTCAGATGCGCGACATCATCGACGGCGGGTACCTCTATATCGCCCAGCCGCCGCTCTATAAGGTCAGCCGCGGCAAGTCCGAGCAGTATCTGAAGGACGAGCGGGCGCTCGAGGATTATCTGATCGACACAGGCCTCGACGACTGCGTCTTCATTCCCGGCGTCGGCGGTGATCGCACCGGCCGCGATTTGCGCTCGCTGGTCGACGACGCCCGCACCGTCCGCAGCGTCCTGCGCAATCTGCACAGCCGCTACAATCGCAAGGTGATCGAGCAGGCCGCCATCACCGGCGTGCTCAACAAGGCGATCTACGGCGATCCCGAGAAAGCCGCCGCAGCGGCACAATACATCGCGGGACGGCTGGACAACCAGGCCGAGGAGGTCGAACGCGGCTGGGTCGGCCAGTACGTGGAAGGCCAGGGCTTCCAGTTCGAGCGCACCGTGCGCGGCGTCAAGGAAGCCGCCGTCATCGACGCCGCCTTCCTGGGCTCGGTCGAAGCCCGCAAGCTCGACGAATACACCGTGAAGCTCCAGGACGTTTATGCCCGCCCTGGCAAGCTGCGGCGCAAGGACGTCGAGCACATGGTCTACGGCCCGGTCGACCTGTTCGAAGCGGTCACCGACGCCGGCCGCAAGGGCATCACGCTGCAGCGTTACAAAGGTCTGGGCGAGATGAACCCGGAGCAGCTCTGGGAAACGACGCTGGACATCGATGCGCGCTCGCTGCTGCAGGTCAAGGTCAAGGAAGTCGACGAGGCCGACGACATCTTCACCAAGCTGATGGGCGACGTGGTCGAGCCGCGCCGCGACTTCA
Organism: Bradyrhizobium sp. LA6.1; assembly: GCF_040547805.1. NCBI lineage: Bacteria > Pseudomonadati > Pseudomonadota > Alphaproteobacteria > Hyphomicrobiales > Nitrobacteraceae > Bradyrhizobium > Bradyrhizobium sp. LA6.1. The sequence goes on from NZ_JBEPQK010000007.1 coordinate 159,900, forward strand.
TCCAGGAACATTCGCTGAGCGCGACGATCGATATCTGAGGCGCGCTGCTTCCGCAGCGTCATGGCCGGGCTTGTCCCGGCCATCCACGCCTTGCTCCGCGGAACAAGGAACGTGGATGCCCGGGCCTTCGCCTCGCCGAAGCGGCTTCGGCCGCGCAGGCGGGACAAGCCCGGGCATGACGGCTAGGCCGATCCCAGCATCGCTGAACCTCACCCCCCACCATCGCGACGAAACGGCATGAACCCGTAAGGCCAATTCCGGCCGGGATGCGCCACGCATGACCAGCTCTGCGACCACCAGTTCCGCCCTCCCCTCCCGCCGTCTCGGCATCATCGGCAGCATTGTCGGTGTGCTGGCGCTGATGGCGGCTGTGTTGCCGCACTGGGTGGTGCCGATGGTGTTCCCGCCGCCCCCGGCGGACCAGGTCATCGTCGACACCGGCCATCGCATCAAGGACCGCGTGATCGCGCGGGTGAAGGGCGTGGAGTATCAGGCGCCGAAGGTCGAGAAATCGGCTGGACGGAGCTGGAGCGAAACCGCTTCGGCCACCGCGATCTCGCTCGGCCTGCTCGCCATCCTGCTCTCGGTCCTCGCGCTGATCTTTCGGGAGGAGCGGCTCCTTGCCGCCGTGGCCGCGACGCTTGGCACCGGCGCCATCGCGATCGAGATTTCCTTCGTCATGATCGGCGCGCTGATCCTGATCGCGATCCTGTATGTGGTGGGGAATATCATCGGCCTGTTCTGAGCACCCGCGGCTACAAGTACCCATCCTCATCCTGAGGAGCCCGCGAAGCGGGCGTCTCGAAGGATGGCCGCGGGCGAGATATCCGGGCCTTCATGGTTCGAGACGCGCGTTCCGCGCTCCTCACCATGAGGGATTGGCAGCCTCTCCGAGGCTAACGGATCGGCAACAGCCGGTGGCCGCCGCAATTGCTCCCGCGCTCAATTCTCTGTAGTTTCCGCCCGAAACAGCCCCACCCAACAGGACAGCGAGAACCCCGTGGCGCCCATCCAGTACATTGTCGAGGGCGGTCACCGGCTCTCGGGCTCGATCGAGCCGTCCGGCAACAAGAATTCGGCGCTGCCGATCATCGCCGCCGCCCTGCTCACCGAGCATCCGGTGACGCTGGAGAACGTGCCGCGGATCCGCGACACCGAGACGCTGGTCGAGCTGATCCGCTCGGTCGGCGCGGCGGCGGAATGGACCGCCCGCAACACGCTGCACATCCACGCCAAGAGCATCCGCGCCGCCGACCTCGACCCCGAGCTCTGCGTCCGTATCCGCGCCTCGATCCTGCTCGCGGGCCCCCTGCTCGCCCGCTGCGGCGAAGTGATGCTGCCGCCGCCCGGCGGCGACGTCATCGGCCGCCGTCGGCTGGACACCCATGTGCTCGCGCTCGAACAACTGGGCGCCAAGGTCACCGCCACCGACCGGCTCGAATTCCGCGCGGCAAAGCTCGCCGGTGCCGACGTGTTTCTGGACGAGCCGAGCGTCACCGCAACCGAGAACGCGCTGGTCGCAGCGGTCGCCGCCGACGGCGTCACCCATTTGCGCAACGCGGCCTCCGAGCCGCATGTGCAGGACCTCGCCAATTTCCTGGTCGCGCTCGGCGCGCGAATCGAGGGCATCGGCACCAACACCATGATCGTGCATGGACCGGCGACGCTGGGCGCCACGACCTACCGGATCCAGCCCGACCATATCGAGGTCGGCTCGCTGATCGGGCTTGCGGCCGTCACGCGCTCCCCGCTTCGCATCGTGCGCGCCGGCGTCGAGCATCTGCGCTCGATCCGCATGGGATTCGAGCGGCTCGGCATCGTCTGCCGCATCGAGGGTGATGATCTCATCGTGCCCTCGAACCAGACGCTGAAGATCCAGGACGATTTCGGCGGCCACGTGCCGAAGCTGGAAGATCAGCCCTGGCCGGCCTTCCCGGCCGACCTGATGTCGATCGCGATCGTCACCGCCACGCAATGCGACGGCGTGATCCTGATGTTCGAGAAGATGTTCGAATCGCGGATGTTCTTCGTCGACAAGCTGATCGCCATGGGCGCGCGAATTGTTCTCTGTGATCCTCATCGCGCCATCATCGCCGGCCCCAGCCGCCTGCGCGGCGCATCGATGATCTCGCCCGACATCCGCGCCGGCATGGCGATGCTGCTCGCCGCGGTCTGCGCCGAGGGTACCTCCACGATCAACAACGCCGACCAGATCGAGCGCGGCTACGAGCGCATCGACGAACGCCTGAACGCGCTCGGCGCCAAGATCAGGCGCGTGCCTGAAAGGAAGGGCTGAGAAGTTCTCTCCGCGCCACAGTATCGTAGGGTGGGCAAAGCGTAGCGTGCCCACCGCTTCTGTTGCCGCGTTGGACTGATGGTGGGCACGGCGCAAGCGCGCCTTTGCCCACCCTACGGTTCCTGAGAGCCGCGCCCTTGGCTCCCGGGTCCCGGCTCGCGCTTCGCGCGTCCGGGACACGAGAGCTGGGCCATGTTTTCGACGTGCGGCTGTGCTATTGCAACCGCCATGCTCGACACCGTCCAGCCTCGTCCGCGGCCGCAAGCCGGCGTGCCGCAAAACCATCTCGCCGAAGAGTTCGTCGAGACGCTGCGGCTGGCTGTGCCGATGATGCTGACGCAGCTCGGGCAGATCGCGATGATCACGACCGATCTCGCGCTGATCGGGCGGCTCGGCGAGGATGCGGTCGCGGCCGCCGCGCTGGCGCACACGGTTTATTTCGTCAGTTTCACCTTCGGGCTCGGATTGATGGCCGCGGTGTCGCCGCTGGCCGCGCAGGCGTTCGGTGCCGGCGACGTCAAGCGCATCCGCCGCTCGCTGCGCGCCGGCCTGTGGGTCGCACTCCTGATCTCGCTGCCGATGATGGCCTCGCCGCTCTATGGCGAGCGCATCCTGCTGGCGCTCGGACAGGCGCCGCAATCGGCCGCGCTCGCGCAACGCTATCTGAACGGGCTGGCCTGGGGCATCGCGCCGGCGCTCGGCTTCATCGCGTTGCGCAGCATGATGAGCGCGGTGAACCGGCCGCAGCCGCCGCTGTGGATCACCGTTGCAGCGATCCCCGCCAACGCGGCGCTGGTCTATTGCCTGATCCACGGCCTGTTCGGCCTGCCGGAGCTCGGCCTGTTCGGCGCAGGGCTTGCGACCACGCTCGTCAATCTCGGCACCTTCCTCGCCGTGCTCGCCATCGCCGCATGGCGAAAGCCGTTCGCAGACTACCGCCCGCTCGCCCATCTGTGGCGGATCGACTGGCCCCTGATGCGACAGCTCATCGCGGTCGGCGCGCCGATCTCGTTTTCCCTGCTGCTGGAATATGGCCTGTTCTCGTCCGCCGCGCTGCTGATGGGATTGATCTCGACCACGGCGCTTGCCGCGCACCAGATCGCGCTCCAGGTCACAGCCGTGCTGTTCATGGTCCCGCTTGGCATCGGCATGGCGGCGACGGTCCGTGTCGGCCATGCTTTCGGCCGCGACGACCCGGCCGCGGTGAGGCGCGCGGGCCTCGTCGCGGCGGTGCTTGGCGTAGCGTTGGTCTCGGCCCTGACCGTTGCCATCATCCTCGGCCGCTACGAGCTCGGACGGTTGTTCTTCGGGAGCAGCGAGGCCAGCGCGGCCACTGTCGAGCTGACGGCGACCCTGCTGCTGGTCGGCGCGACCTTCTTCATCGCCGACGGCCTCCAGACCATCATGGCCGGCGCGCTGCGCGGCATCAACGATACAAGGATGACGTTGCTGTTCGCGGCGATCGGCTATTGGTGCGTCGCCTTTCCCATCGCCTGGGTGCTGGCCTTCAATGCCGGGCTCGGCGCGGTCGGCGTCTGGATCGGGTTCTCGATCGGCACGTTCGTCTATGCCGGCCTCCTGATCTTGCGCTTCCGCATGCTGACGCGCAGACTGGCGGGATGATCGGGATCATGGAGCCGGTGCGATGACCCTGTCCGTGGACCTCTTCTACTCCTACCGCAGTCCTTTCAGCTATCTGGCGCTGCCGAAGACGCTCAAGCTCGTCGAAGAGTACGATCTCGCGGTGAACCTGCGACCGGTCTATCCGCTCGCCGTCCGCGTGCCCGGCTTCTTCAAGAAGGCCAGTCCGAACTTCATTCGCTATGTGGTGCTCGACAGCACGCGCGTGGCGCAGCACGAGGGCATCCCGTTCCGCTTTCCGAGGCCCGATCCGATCGTGCAGGACAAGACGACGTTCGATGTTGCGGCCGAGCAGCCCTACATCCACCGCCTGACCCGGCTGGGTGCGATGGCGCAGCTCGAAGGCCGCTCGCTCGCATTCACCGATGCGATCGCGCGCGTGCTGTGGGACGGCTCGGTGGCGGGCTGGAACGAAGGCGATCACCTCGCGCGCGCCACTGAAGCGGCCGGCTTCGATCTCGCCGCGATGGATGAAGCGATCAGTGCCGACCCCGATCGCTACGAGCGGGTGATCGCCGAGAACGAAAAGGACCATGCCGCCTCCGGCCATTGGGGCGTGCCGACCTTCGTGTTCGAGAACGAGCCGTTCTTCGGCCAGGACCGCATCGACCTGCTGCTCTGGCGCATGGTGGCTAAGGGCCTGAAAAAGCGCTGACCGTTGTTTAGGACGCGTTTTCTTCACGCGAACCGCTATCCGCTTCGCTCGAAAACGCTCTTGCCGGCCGGCATGAACCGGTTTCCCTGAAACTGCGACTGAGACGTGGCGCCCCGATCCCGGCGGCGCGTTCGGAGGGTCGCATGTATCTGGCAAAGTTCTTCCACCGCGCACCCGACGATGACGATCGCGAGCTGATGCTGGTCCCGGGCAGCGATCCCATGGTGATCGGCATTCATATGAACTGGAAGGGCGAGCCCGACGCGAACGAATTCCTGCGCGAGGAATTTCCTGATATCGCCGGCGCCGCAGCGGCTTTCCGCCGCCATGTCGCCAAGCTGGTCGCGGCCGGCTATGTCGAGACGGATCATACCAACTACACGCTGCGCGACCTCGGTCCCAATCCGCGAGCCAAGCCGGACTGGCAGAAGGGGCTCGATGAGCTGATGATCCTGGCGCTCAGCGCGCCGATGGCCGAGCAGGCCGCGCAGCTCGACGCGCTCAAGGGCACTCCGGCCGAACATGAGCCGTTGTATCTCTGGCTCGCCGCTCATCACGGCAAGGCCGCAGGCGAAGATTTTACGCAGACCCTGCGCTTTGCCGAACAGGCGCGTGACGCGCTCCGCGCACGGCGGGCTGCGGGACAGTCGCATTACGCCTGGTCCATGTACGAAGGCGACCTTGAAGGTCGCATCCTCGAATTGCTCAGCGACGTCTATCTTCTCGCGGAAAATCCGGTCGCGGCGCTCGCGACGATCGAGCATCTCTGCAAGATCGCTCCGAACCATGATCGCATTCTCCAGCGTGCCGAGATTCTTTGCGGCTTCTTTCCGGAGCGACGGGAGGAAGCCTTTGACGATGCCTATCAATGGTCACGGTTCGGCGGCTACGATGTCATCACGCTGTTTCCCGGCTACGCCGAATATGAAGCCCGGCGCAAGGCAGGCACGACCGCAAAGGGCTGGCGCTGGAAGCCCGGCACGCCGGCCAGCGAAGCGGATGTCAGCGCGGCAGAGCAGGCCATCGATGTCAAACTGCCCGACGATTATCGCAATTTCCTGCTGAGCCGCGGCGAGACCGAGCTGCTGGTACGGCTGCCTGAATCGTCCTCCGAGCTACGCTTCTACGCACCGGACGAGCTGGCCACGCAGCTGCGCAACGTCCTCGACTTCATTGCTCATTCCGAGGACGAGCTCGAAGAGGCCTGCGCCTATTTCCGCAAGGAGTATGGCGTGTCGCTGAAACACCTGGTGCCCATCGCCGAGCCATCACAGCTCAGTCGCTGCCTGCTGCTCCATGTCGAGCCGGGCGAGCGACATGGCCAGTGCTTTCAGTGGGACCATGACGGCGCATGGGAGTTGGAGCAGAAGCAGCCCGGCTTCGATGTCGCGCTGAAGGCGCTGACCGACGGCATCGAGCAGCGCGACGCGGCAGCGCTCGCTTTCTTCGACCTCTAAAGAATCACTCCGCCACGCGCGCGGACTTGTCGGTCGAAGCCTCTGACCATTCGCCGACGACGCGATCGAGATCGCAGAGATTCTGGTGCATCTGCTCCAGCGAGAAGCCGATGGCAAAGAAGCGCTCGGCGGTGTCGCCGGGCTGGCCGCGGATCAGGCCGTCATGACGGACGGCGGCGACGGCCTCGGCATAATGCTGGAGCGCGACGTGGACCGGATGGATCGCCGGCGCGCCGGCGCCCTCGCGCAGCGCCGCGGCGGCGGAGCGAAGGAATCGCGCGATCACGGTCGAGACTTCCGTCAGCGGGGCTGCAAGCCGCATCTGCACCTCGGCCGGCAGCGGCACCACCGTGGCACGGCCGATCATCACGACGTCATGGCGCAGCCGCAGCACGGTGCGCAGCAGCGGGCCGGTGTCGGGGCCGCTCGACAGTCGCACGGAGCGTTCACGCTCGGCTTCGGCGCCGATCGCGTTCATGCCCACCATTGCCGTGCCGATGCCGTCCTGGATCCGGTGCAGCGCGTCGTTGTCGCGGCCGCGCGTGAGCCCCGCGAGCAGTTCGGTGAAGGCATCCGCGATCAGTTCGAGCAGCGTGGCCGCGCTGGCGCGGATCTGCCGCACGGCGCGGGACGGCAGCACTAGGAATGAGACCAGCAGGCCAGTGATGGCGCCCACCCCGACCTCGCTGACGCGGTCGATCGCCGACGCCAGGGGATCTGAATGATGCATGGTCGGAACCAGCAGCACGATGATCGCGGTCACCGTGGCGGCGTTGAGGCTTGGGTTGATCGCGGCCACGAAGGCGAGCGGCGCGACCGCCAGCACCAGCAGCCCCAACAGGCCCGCCTCGGTGGAATAAGGGATCAGGATCGCGATGGCGCCGCCATAGATGGCGCCGCCGATCGTGCCGAGCACGTAGTCGCGCGTCGCCTTCAGCGAGCGGCCGACGCTCATCTGGGTCACGATCAGCGAGGTCAGCACGGCCCAGAGCGGCAATAGCAGATGCAGCGCGGTGGCGATCGCATAGGCCGCCACTGCGGCCACCGTGACCCGGATCGCCAGCCCCAACTGCGTGCGTCGTGATCGGATCCGGTCGAACATTTGTCTTGCGAATGCCATCGTCGAATGTCCCGGTCCGATCCTCTTGGAGCCTGCCAAAAGCATGGCTGATGCCCGCGGCCCCAAGGCCGCTTGAAAGGCCAAATCAGCCCGCCTAACTTGCGCGCCAAAACGAGGAAACACGATGGCTCACGAAACCGCAACGCTCGCCGCTTATGTCGTCAATCTGAAATACCAGGATATTCCGGCGGAAGTGCTGAATCGCGCCAAGGTGCTGACGCTGGACTTCCTCGGCAGCGCCATCCGGGCCCGCAGCGAGGCGGAATCCACCCCCTCGATCCTGAAGATGCTGGAAGCGCTCGCGCTCGACACCAAGGGCGAGTCCACCGTGTTCGGCGACAGCAAGACCTGGACGCCGGCGGTCGCGGCACTGCTCAACGGCGCGCTCGGCCATTCCCTCGATTTCGACGATACGCACGCGGATTCCTCGCTGCATCCGAGCGCGCCGGTGGTTCCGGCCGCCTTCGCCGTCGGCGAGATGGTCGGCGCGTCGGGCCGCGACGTGCTGACCGCGATCGTCGCGGGCTATGAGGTCTGCTGCCGGCTCGGCAACGCGCTCGACCCGACCTCGCATTACGCGCGCGGCTTCCACCCGACCGCGACCGCCGGCACCTATGGCGCGGCGGCCGCCGCGGGCAAACTGTTCGGCCTGTCCGAGCAACAGATCATCGCCGCCTTCGGCGTCTCCGGCAGCCAGGCCGCGGGCTCGCTGCAATTCCTGGTCAACGGCGCCTGGAACAAGCGCTACCAGGTCGGCGCCGCCGCGATGAATGGCGTGATCGCCGCGACGCTGGCGCGCAACGATTTCGTCGGCGCGAGCGAATCGGTCGAGGGCAAGCACGGCCTGCTCGCCGGCTACACCGACAACGCGCATCCGGCCAAGGCGGTCGCCGGGCTCGGCAAGACCTATGAGACGATGAAGATCGGCGTGAAGCCGTATCCGAGCTGCCGCTACACCCATGCGGCGATCGACGCGCTGATCGCGATGCGGCGCGAGCACAATCTGACGCCCGACCAGGTCAAGCGCGTCGAGATCGGCCTGCATCGGAACGGCATCACCTTGACCGGCGATGTCGCGACCAAGCGGCATCCCACCTCGATCGTCGGCGGCCAGTTCTCGATGTTCTTCACCGGTGCGCTCGCGCTCGACCAGGGCTCGTTCGGCTGGGACGATTACAACCGCCTTGGTGACGCCGCCATCGACGCGCTCGCCGACAAGTTCGACGTGGTGCAGGACGATCGGCTCGAGGTCGGCCGCACCCACCCGTTCGGCGCGCGCGTCAGCATCACGACAGACGATGGCGTGCATGAGCGGCTCTATGCCGATCCCTCGGGCGAGCCGAATTCGTTCCCCGACGCGCAGGCGATGCAGCAGAAGTTTCTGACGCTGGCGCGCCCGGTGCTGAACGCGCGCGCGGAGAAGTTTGCGGACGCGATCATGACACTGGAGCGGTTCGACCGCGTGGCGAAAGCCACGGAGCTGGGGAGGTAGGAGCTGCTTACCCTCCCCTGGAGGGGGAGGGTCGGCTCATATAGAGCGCAGCGAAATATGAGACGGGGTGGGGTGACGGTCCCTCCGCATTCAACAGTGCCCGTGCGGAGGGTTCACCCCACCCCGCTCGCGCTGCGCGCGATCGACCCTCCCCCTCCAGGGGAGGGTAAGAGACAGCGCTCTGCTGCTGTCATCAATCCACCCCCGCCATTTTCCCCTTCTCGCGCGTCACCGCCACCACATCCCGCACCAGATCGAACACGCCATCCGCTTCCGGCGGCCAGTTGGACGAGCGGCCCAGCCGCACGATCACCAGACGCTCCGAGGGAATGATGATCGTGTACTGCCCGATCGTGCCCTTGGCGAAAAACGCATCGCGCGGCCAGCCGTGCTCCACGCGGAAATTCGCGCCAAAGCTGTCGCCCCGGTTGGTCCAGAAGCCGGCGCCGATGCCGACCAAGGCATTCGGCGTGGCTGACGCCGCGTAATTCACCCAGCCCTCGGGGAGGATACGCTTGCCGCCGGCGACGCCGTCATTGAGATAGAGCTGACCGAAGCGCGCCCAGTCGCGCGCGGAGGCCAGCATCTCGCTCGATCCCTCGATCGTGCCGGCGCCGTCGAGCTGGAGCGTGACGTGGCGCATGCCGAGCGGCGCGAACAATTCACGGCGCGCGAAGCGCAGCGCGTCCGCGGGGCTGCCGCCGGAAGCATTGCGGATCAGATGCGCGAGCATGATGGTGTTGCCGTCGTGATAATTCCACACCGCGCCCGGCGCGGTGGCAAGCGGCATGCTCGCGGCATAGGCGGCCATGTCGTCCTCGATGAATTTCATGCGATTGACCGGCTCGAAGGCGGAGCCGAGCGAAGCCTGCAGCGAGCTGCCGAGCGCGAGGCCCGCGGTGTGCCGCAGCAGCTGGTCGACGGTGATGGCGTGGCGCGGATCATCCGGATTTGTCCACGCCGCGACCGGCGCGGGCCCGTCGAGCTTCAGCTTGCCCTGGCGCACGAGAATGCCTGTTAGCGCCGAGATCACCGACTTCGTCATGGAGAAGCCGAGCAGCGGCGTCTCGGGCCCGACACCATCCGCATAACGCTCGGCGATGACGCGGCCTGACTTCATGACGACGATGGCGCGGGTGCGGCGGGCGGGCGGTTGCGCGGGTTCGGTGAAGGCGCGATCGAGTGCGGCCGACAGCTCCGGGCTTTGTGGCGGCACGATCGAGGGTCCCGCGATCTCGGGGAGCAATGCGGGCTGCTTGTCGTCGGCCGGCGGCGCGACGTCGGCGATATCAGCTCCGTGCTCCAGCGTACAGCCCAGCCCCTCGCGATAGACGGCATGGCTACGGCCGAGACCGAACAGCGTCACGGTGACGTCCTTGCGCGCCCGGTCGATCCGGTAGTCCATCGCCCAGGTGATCAGGCCCGTGCCGGGCATCGCGTCGGTGGTCTCGGTGAAGGTGCGCTGCGGATCGAGGCCGGAGACGAATGTCTCGGCGCAGAGGATGTCGGCGAGGAAGCCGGTGGCGACCTGCGGCGCAGTGCGCGCGCGAGCCGCGCCGAACGCGAGGCCGAGACAGGCGACGGCGGTGGTCAGGAGGATGATCTTGCGGCGGCGGGTCACGGGCTTTCTCCGGCTGGGGCGTGTGCCGGGAGGAAGCCGGAGCGGGCGGAGGAGTGCTCGCCGGATTTGGAAAATGGACTGGCTGAAACTGAACCGGGCTGGTCGATTCTGGAATTTCGGCGTGATTGGAAAGGGTTAGAACTTACGCCGCACTCACCTTGAGCCGCCGGTATTCCGTCGGCGTCACGCCCGTCACCGCCTTGAAGGCGCGGTTGAAGGGACCGAGCGATTGGAAGCCGGCGTCCATCGCGATGGTGATGACTGGGACCTCGGCCTGGGCGGGATCGGCGAGCGCCGCCTTGGCTTCCTCGATCCGGTGGTTGTTCAGGAACACATTGAAATTGCGGTAGCCGAGCCGCTGGTTGATCAGCCGGCGCAGCCTGTATTCGGGAATTTTCAGCCGGCCCGCCAGCACGCCGATGGTGATGTTCTCCTGGCGATAGATCCGCTCGTCCGCCATCAGGCGCATCAAGGCGTCGGTGAGTTTTTGGTCGGCGGCGTCCTCGGCCACAGGCTGGCTCGGCGCGATCGCCGGTGCGGGCTCAGCCGCGACCGGAAACAGGTCCGCGCCATCGACACGCATCATCGCGTAGGCGATGGCCGCGACGACGCAGGCCAGCACGCCGGCATTGATGGTGTTGGCGGCATCGCCGACGTCGCTGCCGGCGACGGCAATCTGGAGCAGTGCGTTCAGTCCGCCATAGAGCGCGGCGGCGCAGACGATGAAGACGCGGACACGCCGCCGGCGCTCGACCAGGTCGGCCGGCCACGAGGCGATCGTCTGCCCTACCGCGAGCGCGATGAAGCCGAGCACGATCAGGTTCACCACGGTGACGGAGAACCGCACGTTCCCGCCCGGCGCGGTCCAGACGCACCCGGCGAAGCTGAACGCTGTCACCAGAGCCCAAATCAACCCATGCCACCAGCGCAAGCGAAAATCGTCGTCGAACAGCGCGCGCGTGAACAGCCAGAACACCACGATATTGCCGGTCGACAGTGCGATCAGCGGCGCATGCCAGGCCGGCACCAGCGACGTCACGCCAACCGAATAGCTCACCGCATGCGCGGCCGAGCCGAGCGCGAAGGCTGCGCCGAGGCGAGCCGCCAGCACGTTGCGGAAGTCCGAGAACAACGATGCCGCCAACACTAACAGCAGCGCCACGGCGCCGGCGCGAAAGGCAAGTTCGAGATGGGCAAGCAGCATCCGGTCGACCCGATCGCGCACGCACGCGCGTGACGCGAACCTAGTTCAGATCAAAGACCGATTCAATTTCGCCGGGTCCACGCGGCGCGCGACGTGATCCAGGCGTCGGCCGGCTTGCCGAACAGATCGATCTCGCGCTCCTTCCGGGCGCCCAGGCTGCGCGCCACGCCCTGCGACGGCGTATTCGTGCTCTCGATACAGTGCATGATCTCGTCGATCTCAAAGCTGTCGAACACCCAGTCGATCGACGCGCTGGCCGCTTCCACCGCATAACCTTTGCCGCGGAATTCCCTGGCGATGCCCCAACCGACCTCGAAGCCGGGCCAGCCCGGCGGACACCACGGACCAACCCGCCCGATGTAGCTGCCGCTCGATTTCTCCTCGACCGCAAACATGCCGAAGCCGTGGAGCGCCCAGTGCCCGGAGATCACGGCCGCGTTACGCCAGCCGGCAATCTCGGTCGTGACCGGCTTGCCGTCGGCGGCGATGAAGCGGGCGGTGCCGGGATCGGACAGCATCGCTGCGTTCGGTGCAATATCGCCCGCGCGCCATGGCCGCAGGATCAAATGTTCCGTCTCGATTCTGGGTCCTGTGACCTCGAGCAGCCTGGCGCCTGGCTTGAGCGGTGGGATCATCGGTCTTCTCCCGTTCCCGACATTGTTCTGTTACGATCATACCAGCAAGAAACAGGAGACCAAGATGAGCTGGCAACCCTCGAACGATCCCGTGCTCGGCGATCCCATGTCCTGCGACGCACTCGATCTCGTCATCGTGCCACGCACCCGCGACCTCGGCGACGGATTCGTGGTGCGGCGCGCGCTGCCGCATGGCAGGCGGCAAATGGTCGGGCCCTTCATCTTCTTCGATCATTTCGGCCCCGTGCAGTTCGTCTCCGGCAAGGGCATGGACGTGCGGCCGCATCCGCATATCGGGCTTGCCACCGTCACCTATCTGTTCGACGGCTCGATCATGCATCGCGACAGCGAGGGCAACGTCCAGGAGATCGCGCCCGGCGCGATGAACTTGATGACCGCCGGCCGCGGCATCGCCCATTCCGAGCGCACCCCGGACGCACAGCGCGCCTCGGGCCAGCAGATGCTGGGCCTGCAAAGCTGGATCGCGCTGCCGGCCGGATCCGAAGAGATCGCGCCGTCGTTCCAGCATTACGGCGCGGGCGATCTGCCGATGATTTCCGAGCGCGATTTTACCGCGCGGGTGATCGCGGGCTCCGCCTTCGGCATCACCTCGCCGGTGACGATGGTGTCGCCCTGGTTCTACACCGAGGTCACGGCGGTCGCGGGCGCCAGCGTGCCGCTCGACCCCGACCACGAGGAGCGCGCCATCTACGTCGTCGACGGCGAGGTCGAGATCGCGAACGAGCGGTACGAGGGGCCGCGGCTGCTGATCTTCCGGCCCGGCGACCGCATCACCGTGAAGGCGTTGAAAGCGACGCGCATGATGTTTCTCGGTGGCGATGCATTGGAAGGCCCGCGCCACATCTGGTGGAATTTCGTCTCCTCCAGCAAGGAGCGGATCGAGCAGGCCAAGGAGGACTGGAAAACCGGCCGCTTCGCCGGGGTTCCGCAGGAACATGAGTTCATTCCGCTGCCGGAATAGGCTATCCCGATTTAGGCCGTACCATCCAGTGCGGCCTGAATCTCCTGTCCGATGGACTTGTCTGCGAAGGCCCTGCCGATGACCGCCATGCTCTCCAGCGACCTGCCCCTGCCCAAGATCGGACGCGGCAAGGTGCGCGATATCTACGCCGTCGACGACGACCGCCTGCTGCTCGTCACCACCGACCGCATCAGCGCCTTCGACGTCGTGATGGGCGAGACCATCCCGATGAAGGGCGCGGTGCTGACCCAGATCAGCGCATTCTGGTTCAACGAGCTCGAAGGCGTGGTGCCGCATCACATGATCAGCGCCGACGCCGACGAGATCATTGCCGCCGTGCCGGCCTTGAAGCCGCATCGCGCCGAGATCCTCGGCCGCGCCATGCTGTCGCGCCGCACCACCGTCTTCCCGATCGAATGCGTGATCCGCGGCTATCTCTCGGGATCGGCCTGGAAGGAATATGCCGCCAGCGGCACGCTGGCCGGCGAGAAGCTGAAGGCGGGCCTCGTCGAGAGCGAGAAGCTCGATCCTTCGATCTTCAGCCCCGCGACCAAGGCCGAGACCGGCCATGACGAGAACATCACCATCGCCAAGATGCGCGAAGTCGTCGGCGACGAGGTCGCCTACACGCTCGAGAGCATGACGCGCGCGGTCTATACACTCGGCGAGGAGCTCGCCCGCGAGCAGGGCATCATCATCGCCGACACCAAGTTCGAGTTCGGCTGCGACAAGGATGGCCGCATCATCCTGATCGATGAGGTCATGACGCCGGATTCTTCGCGCTTCTGGGCGGTCGATGCCTACAAGCCCGGCCAAGCGCAGGCGAGCTTCGACAAGCAGCCTTTGCGCGATTATCTCGACGTCGAGCGCCACGCCGGCCGCTGGAACGGCGACGCGCCGCCGCCCCCGCTGCCCGCCAGCGTCGTGGATGCAACCAGCAAGCGCTATCTCGAAGCCTACAGGCGCGTGACGGGGAAAGAGCTGAAGATTTAGCCCGGCTGTTTCGTCTCGCTCCGTCATTGCGAGCGAAGCGAAGCAATCCAGAATCCCTCTGCGGTAACGGTCTGGATTGCTTCGTCGCTTCGCTCCTCGCAATGACGGGATTGGAAAGCTGTTCGCCACACCCTCAACTGTCATCGCCCGGCTTGACCGGGCGATCCAGTATTCCAGAGACGGCGATGGGATACGGAGAGGCTGCGGCGTACTGGATTCCCCGCTTTCGCGGGGAATGACAGCGGTGGGCGTGGAACGGCTTTCTGCCACGACACTAAATGTGCGCCAAAGCTTCGGTTTTTCCGTCCACCATATGATTGACCATTCACACGTTGTGAACGGGATCCTCACCGGGTCGCGGCAAAACTGTCGGATATTTCACAGTTACAAAAATCCAGTTGCGCTAAGCCCGTACTCGTCTACGTCTCGGGACGGGACTTTTCAGGGGCGAGCGCAACGGCGTGACCGATCCAGCAATTATTTTCAGCCCGGCTTCGCGATTCAATCCGGCCCTCAAGCGTGCGTTGAATGATATATTGGGCGGAACGGCGGCCAGCGTCCTGACCGTCACCTTCGGGCTGTCCTATTCGCTGCTGATCTTCGCCGGGCCGCTCTCGCCGTACCTGTCCTACGGAATCACGGCGACGTTCGTCAGTTCCGCGGTGCTTGCGATCGTCATCGGGCTCGGCAGCTCCCTGCCTTTCGCAATTGGTGCTCCCGACAGCTCGACCGCGGCGGTGACGGGAATTCTGGCAGCCTCGGTGGTCGAACGCCTCGAGACGGCGAACCTGTCGGCACCGCTACTCTCGCCGGTTCTCATCACGCTCGGCCTGTCGACGGTGCTGACCGGATTGGTGCTGTGCGGATTGGGCCTGACGCGGCTGGGCCGCGCCATCCGCTACGTGCCCTATCCCGTCGTCGGCGGCTTCCTCGGCGCCACCGGGCTTCTCATCGCCCTGGGCGCGGTGCGGGTGATCACCAACCACCCGCTCCAGCTCACGACGCTGACGCACTTCACCAACGGCACCACATTGCTGGAGCTGGGCGCCGCCTGCGCGATGGCGCTGGTGCTGTACCTGACCTGGCATCGCTCGCGCAGCCCGTTCGGACTGCCGATCATCCTGGTCGGCGGCGTGCTCACGGCGCATCTGGCGTTCTGGATCACCGGCGTTTCATTCGATCACGCTCGCGCCCTGGGCTGGACCTTTCAGCCGCCGCCGCAGGCGGTCTTCGTGCTGCCCTGGCACACCGACGATCTCGCCCGCTATCCCTGGTTTGCCGTGCCGGATCTGCTCGGCAACGTGGTTGCCGTCATCTTTGTCACGGCCTCGAGCACCCTGTTCAACACCACCGGCATCGAGGTTGCCGTGCATCGCGAGGCCAATCTGGAGCGCGAGCTGAACGTCACCGGTGCCGCCAATATCCTGACCGGCATGCTGGGTGGCTATGCCGGCTGCAGCTCGATCAGCCGCTCGATCCTCAATTTCTCCAGCGGCGGCCGCGGGCGCTTGTCCGGTCTTACGGTCGCGGCACTGTCGCTGCTGATGCTTGCCGTCGCGCCCGATCTGCTCGGCTTCATCCCGAAATTCGTCATCGGTGGCCTTCTGCTCTATCTCGGTGCCGACCAGCTCCACAAATGGATCATCGAGTCGCGCAAGCGGCTCTCGAAGCTCGAATATCTCTCGCTGATCGCCATCATCGCGATCATCGTAACCTGGGGCTTCGTGCCGGGCATTCTGATCGGCGTGATCATCGGCTGCGCGACGTTTGCGTTCAGCGCCGCACGGGTGGAGTCGATCAAATACAGTTTCGACGGCTCGGAATATCGCTCCTCGCTCGACCGCTCGCGCGACGACCAGGACGTGCTGCTGGCCCATGGCGGCAACATCCAGGGTCTGAACTTGCAGAGCTATCTGTTCTTCGGCTCCGCCAACCGGCTCTACCAGCACGTCAAGCAGCTGCTCCAGGAGCGCCCGGAGCGCCGCTATCTGCTGTTCGACTTCAAGCTCGTCACCGGCGTCGATTCCTCGGCCGCCTACAGCTTCGCCCAGATCAAGCGCAGCGCGCATGATCTCGGCGTCGAGCTGATCCTGGTGCATCTGTCGGCGGCGGCCGAGAAGGTGCTGCGCTCCAGCGACTTCGTCGGCGAGGGCGTCACCATCATCGGCGAGCTCGATCATGCGCTGGAATGGTGCGAGAACGAGATCATCTCGCGGCATCAGGGGCGGGAGCAGGAAGAAGCCAGCCTGCGCGACTGGTTCACCGGGATACTCGACAGCGAGGCGGACGCCGACGCGCTGATCCACCGCTGCCAGCGCCTCGAGGTCGAGGCCGGCGACATCATCGTGCAGGCCGGCGACCCCGCCGATTCCATGCATTTCATCCTCGACGGCCGCGTCGGCATCATGGTCCCCGCCGACGACGACCGCACCACGCGCGTGCGCAGCCTGGGGCGCTACAACACGATCGGCGAGATGGGACTGGTGTCGAACACGCCGCGCAGCGCGACGATCCAGGCCGAGGTCGCCAGCGTGCTCTACGTGCTCAACACGCTCCAGTTCGACGCGATCAGGGACGAGGACCCCGCGCTCAGCCACAAGCTGCTGACCTATTTCGTGTCGGTCATGGCCGAGCGGCTGACGTTCGCGAACCGGACGATTGCGGTGTTGCGGCGGTGACGGACCTGTAGCCCGGATCGAGCGGAGCGCAATCCGGGCTACACGCTATTGGTCCCGCGGATTTACAAATCCATGAAGCTGCCGAATGCGGTCACCGTCCGACACCGCCATGTCGACGCCTGTGGCGGCAGGTGTTGCGGCTCCGGGCGCAGCCAGCGTCCAGCCGAACAGGATCTGATCGTGATGCGCATTCACGTGACCGGCGAGCGTGAAGCGGAGATCCGGAAGTCTCGCCTGCAAGGCTTGCACCAGGCGCTCGATCGCATCCTTTCCAGCCACCGAGTCATTCGGATCGATATAGACGCACGCGTCGCTGAAGACTCTGTCGATCAGCAACCGGCGCTTCCCGGCATCTCTCTCGTTCCAGACCGCGATGTAGTTCTGGACGAGATTGGTCACCTGTTCACTCATTTTGCTTCCTTCCCTGTCGCAACCATGTCTGCTACTTGCGAAAGTGTGTCGCGAACCATGGTGTCCAGACTGCTCGCGGTGACGCCCAGCAGTTTCTCTGTATCGCCGGCATCGAGCAAAAGCGGCTTTTCGAACAAATAGGCCATCTCGATCCCTTCGCTGAAGCCGATGCCTTCCAGCTCAGCCGGGGCGAGTCGCGACAGGCCAGGAGCGTCGATCTTCAGCGCGGCTGCGAATCTCCGTACCAGTTCGCGCACCGACGCCGACTGCGACGGCACGTGAAAGGCGCGGCCCCATTCTCCAGTGAAGCGCGACGCTGCAACCAGCGTCTTCGCCGTGTCCTTGGTGAAAGACCAGGCATGCGCGGCATCCGGATCGCCGAGGAAGGCAACCGGCTCGTTCCTAAGCAGCGACGGCAACGCCAGCAGGGAAAAATAGGCGACTGCGCCCTCGCCGAGATAATCGCTCGCCCGCACTTCAAGGGCGGGAACGCTCGATCGCAACGCACGCTGCCACATGATGTGCCGGGTCGTGCCCTTTCGGGTGGTCGGGTCCGGCTCCAGGTCCGGCGTGAGAGGGCTCGCAGATCCCGCGCCATAGCCATAGACATTCCCGACCACGAGCAGCCTGGCACCAACCTGCTCGGCCGCCTTGACCGTTCCGTCCATGATCGGAAAGAAGTCGGTCGGCCAACGATGATAGGCCGCCATCGCGCACATGAAGATCGCATCCGCGCCCTTGCTGAGTACCGCCAGCTGTGCGGCATCGGTGGCATCTGACGAAACCGTACGCACATCGCCGGCATTGAGCGATCCGGCATTCCTGCTGGTCAGGATGACACTGTGTCCTTCTTCCGCCAGAAGGCGCGCGGTTTCGCGCCCGACCGGGCCGGCTCCCACAATCACGTAGTGACTCACTTGGCATCCTCATTTGTCGGGAAACGACAGATGAGTTCTTTGACACCCGCGCCGTTGAAAATCGCGCACGATCCGCCAAATATCGAACACGTTCCGCCAAGATCTGGAGCCTGGCCCATGCGTGCGAGACCGAGTTCGGCGTCAACATCGGCCGGCGCCACCGCTGCGGCCAGGCGAACCGAGCCTGACGCCGTTGCGCTGGAGCCGATCGGCGATCACCGCATCATCATCCACCTCAGCCGGGCGACGCGCTCATTCTGTCTCGAGACCGGGGAGCAGTTTCTACGTCAGGCCGGCGATATCGATGTGGTTCCGTCCGGCGCCATCGGCGGCTTCGTGGCTGAGACGCCCTACCAGTCGCTTCAGATCCGGCTCGCACCAGGCATGCTGGACCATGCAGCATCAAGGAGTCGACAATTGGCAGCCGCCCGGCTCACGCATCATCATATGCTGCGGAATGACCGCATCGTTCTGCTTGGACAGGCTCTCGAAAGCGACGTGAAAGCGGGCTCGCCGAGCGGCCCGTTGTTTGCCGAAAACGTGGGAATGGCCCTGGCGGTCGAATTGATCAACCTGGCGAATGATCCGCCGGGAGAGGCCATCCGCCTCTCGAACGCGCAGCTCCAGAGAGTCCTCGCCTATATCGATGCAAATCTCGACCAGCCGCTCACAATCGACATTCTCAGCCGCGAGGCCGGCGTCAGCAGCTCACATCTGCGTACATGGTTCAAGGCGGCCATGGATGTCACGATTCATCGCTACATCCTGAGAAGGAGAGTGGAGCACGCGCGCCAGCTCCTCCTTCAAGGCGATCGCAAGCTAAGCGATGTTGCCCTCGAAGCGGGCTTTGCCCATCAGTCTCATCTGGCCAAATGGATGCGACGCGAGCTCGGACGCAGTCCGAGCGAACTGCGTCGAAGCAAGGACTGATCGGCGACGGTCTTAAACCCCCGCCATCATCACGTATTTGATCTCGACATATTCTTCCATGCCGTGACGCGAGCCTTCGCGGCCCAGGCCGCTTTCCTTGACGCCGCCGAAGGGCGCGACTTCGGTCGTGATCAGGCCGGTGTTGACGCCGACCATGCCGGATTCCAGCGCTTCGGCGACGCGCCAGACGCGGCCGAGATCGCGGGAGTAGAAGTACGAAGCCAAGCCAAACGGCGAGGCGTTGCACATCGCGATCACATCGGCTTCGTCCTTGAAGCGGATCACCGGCGCGAGCGGGCCAAACGTTTCTTCCTGCGCCACCAGCGAGTCCGACTTGACGTCGGCAAGCACCGTCGGCTCGAAGAAGGAGCGGCCGAGCTCGCTGCGCTTGCCGCCGGTGACGACCTTGGCGCCGCGCTTGACGGCGTCCGCGATGTGGCGCTCGACCTTGTCGACCGCTTTCAAATTGATCAGCGGGCCCTGCGTGACGCCGCTCTCGGTGCCATCGCCGATCTTCATCGCCGCGACCTTCTTCGAGAGCTTCTGCACGAACTCGTCGTAGATCTTGTCCTGGGCGTAGATGCGGTTGGCGCAGACGCAGGTCTGACCCATATTGCGGTATTTCGAGACGATCGCGCCTTCGACCGCGGCATCGATATCGGCATCGTCGAACACCACGAACGGCGCATTGCCGCCGAGCTCGAGGCCGAGCCGCTTCACGCCGACGGCGGCCTGCTGGTAGAGGATCTTGCCGACCGCGGTCGAGCCGGTGAAGCCGACGAAGCGCACCGCCGGGTGCTCGCACAGCACCTTGCCGATCGGCGGCGCGTCACCGGTGATGATGTTGAGCACGCCCTTGGGCACGCCGGCCTTCTCGGCGAGCACGGCCAGCGCCAGCGCCGAGAGCGGCGTCTCGTTGGCGGGCTTCAGCACCACGGTGCAGCCGGCCGCCAGCGCCGGCGAAACCTTGCGGGTAATCATCGAGTTCGGGAAATTCCACGGCGTGATGGCGCCGCAGACGCCGATCGGCTGCTTGATCGCGAGCAGCCGCGCATCGGGCCGCTGGCTCGGAATGGTCTCGCCATAGACGCGACGGGCTTCCTCGGCGAAGAACTCGATATAGGCGGCACCGATATCGACCTCGCCGAGCGCCTCGGAGAGCGGCTTGCCCTGCTCGGAGGTGAGGATCAGCGCGAGATCCTCGCGGTTGGCGATGATCAGCTCGAACCATTTACGCAGGATGTTGGAGCGCTGCTTGGCGGTGTGCTTGGCCCAGGCCGGAAAGGCGCGCTCGGCGGCTTCGACCGCCTTGGTCGTATCGTCCGCACCAAGCTGCGGAACCTTCGCGAGCTCGATGCCGGTCGCGGGATTGTTCACCGCGAAGACCGGCGAGCCGACCCAGGCGCCGTCGATGTAGCAGGCCTCCTTCAGCAACGACGGATCCTTCAACCGGTCGCGCAGATTGGACGTGGCTTGCGGGGCGCGTGCGGCGGCAGTCGGGGTCATGGCGTTACTCCTCGGGGCGCGATCGGATCGGCCCCGAATATAGGGACAGACGGCGCGCAATGCACCGTCCCGCAACGCACATCTGCTGGGAGTTAAAGTGGCAACGGCGCGGTTATGCCGCGCCACTCATATAAGTCTCGCGCCGGCCGATCATGCGCTCGGCGGCCGCCTTGGCGTCGGCCTTCGAGGACGTCGCGCACGTCCGGTATTCGAGATCAGGAACGTCGGAGGTGTCGCGGCGGCCGAACCAGGATTTCGAGCCCACCGGCAGCAGCGCCAGCGCCTGCGCCAGATTGTCGACGGCGCCGAACGAATAGAGCGCGCCGGTGCCGGCGATCCGGACCTCGTAAATGCCGGGCGAA
Organism: Bradyrhizobium sp. LA6.1; assembly: GCF_040547805.1. Lineage (NCBI taxonomy): Bacteria > Pseudomonadati > Pseudomonadota > Alphaproteobacteria > Hyphomicrobiales > Nitrobacteraceae > Bradyrhizobium > Bradyrhizobium sp. LA6.1. Next base: position 180,800 of record NZ_JBEPQK010000007.1, read on the forward strand.
ATCGGCGCCTCGAGATTGTCGCCCCGTCCGGGACGGGGATAGCGCTTCCATTCGCTCCAGGTCGAAATCATCTGAGGTCCCCCTCGCGGCCATGAACGACCGCCAATATTTGCATCAAGTCTTAACGTTGGCCGTCGATTGGCCGCGTGCGGAAACGCCGCAACGCACAAAATGTTTCAAGTGCTTCAAACACGTGAAACATATCGCCAGAGCCCATCCACGGTCACGGTGAGTTGCGGCCATCCACCGCAGATTGTGACGGAGTGTTGCAGTTCAGCCCCCTCTCGTCCTGCGCACGCCGCGGACCGTCAAGTCACGACATCGCGACCGGCGCGGGCATCTGGACGCGCTTGCCGCGCGGACCGTGCAGGAGGACAATCATTCGCTTCCAACAATAATCAAACCGGAGGAAACGCGTATGCAAAGCAAAGCCCAGATCGACGAGATCCTGCGCCAGAAGAGCGACGCCAAGGAGATTCCCGGCGTCGTCGCGATCGCCGCCAGCGGCAGCGACGTGATCTATCAAGGCGCGTTCGGCAAGCGCGACCTGTCCAAGCCCGATGCGATGACTGACGACAGCGTGTTCTGGATCGCCTCGATGACGAAGGCGGTGACTTCAGCGGGCGCGATGCAGCTCGTCGAGCAGGGCAAGCTGTCGCTGGATGCGCCGATCGGTTCGGTGCTGCCCGACCTCGCCAAGCCGCAGGTGCTCGAAGGTTTTGATGCCAAGGGCGAGCCGAAGCTGCGACCGGCGAAGGGCGCGATCACGCTGCGTCAGCTCATGACCCACACCGCCGGTTTTGCTTACAATGTGTGGAACGGCGATCTCGCGGTCTATCTGGAGAAGACCGGAACCCCGAACATCTTCTCCTGCCAGGACGTCGCGCTGAAGACGCCGATCATGTCTGATCCCGGTACGCGCTGGGAATACGGCATCAACATCGACTTCGTCGGCAAGGCAGTGGAAGCCGTGAGCGGCAAGCGGCTCGATGCCTATCTGCGCGACAATCTCTTCACTCCGCTCGGTATGAGCGACACCGGCTTCAAGATCACCGACAACATGCGCCAGCGGCTGGTCGCCACCCATGCTCGCGGCGAGGATGGATCGCTGGCGCCGATCCCGTTCGAGATCGAGCAGAATCCGGAATTTTGCATGGGCGGCGGCGGCCTTTACGGCACTGCCGGCGACTACATCAAGTTCACCCAGATGATCCTCAACAAGGGCCGCGGCAACGGCAACCAGGTGCTGAAGCCCGAGACGGTCGCGCTGATGGGCCAGAACCACATCGGCGATCTCACCATTGGCAAGATGACGACGGTTGCGCCCATGTACACTAACGATGTCGATCTCTTCCCCGACATCGTGAAGAAGTGGGGGCTGTCCTTCCTGATCAATACTGCCAAGACGCCGGAGGGCCGCAGCGCCGGCAGCCTCGCCTGGGCCGGTCTCGCCAACACCTATTTCTGGATCGACCCGGCGCGCGATGTTTCCGGCGTGATCCTGATGCAGGTGTTGCCGTTCGTCGACGCCAAGTGCATCGAGGCCTTCACGGGATTCGAGCGTGGCGTATATGCCGGGCTCGATGCGGGCAGCGGGAAGAAGGCGGCCTAAGGGAGAGCCGCGCTCTCCCCACACGTCATGGCCGGGCTTGTCCCGGCCATCCACGCCTGACCTTGCTGCACGAAGAACGTGGATGCCCGGGCCTTCGCTGCGCCGAAGCGGCTTCAGCCGCGCAGGCGGGACAAGCCCGGGCATGACGACCGAAAAAGATCGCACTGACTATCTTTGACGAGAGGATTTCGAATTGTCTGATAAAGCCGACAGCTATGTTTGCGGCATCTCGGACACGCCGCTGCTCGGCGAAACCATCGGCCGCAGCCTTGACCGCGCCGTGCGGCGCTGGGGCCATCGCGAGGCGCTGGTCTCGCCTAGCCACGGCGTGCGATGGACCTGGACCGAATTCGCCGAACGGGTCGACGCGCTCGCCGCCGGCTTTCTCGCACTCGGCCTCGAGCGAGGGCAGCGGATCGGCATCTGGTCGCTGAACCGGCCGGAATGGACGCTGACCCAGTTCACCGGCCTGATCCTGGTGACGATCAATCCCGCCTACCGCTTGAGCGAGCTGGAGTTCGCGCTGCGCAAGGTCGGCTGCAAGGCGATCGTCACGGCGACCGTGTTCAAGACCAGTCATTACATTGAGATGCTCAACACGCTGCTGCCGGAACTGGCCGGCGCCAAGCCCGGACAACTCAACGCAGCGCGACTGCCGGACTTGCGGATGGTGATCCAGATCGGTGGCCCCGCGGCATCAGGTACGATCCCGTTCGAAGAGGTCGCGCGCATGGGCGGAGCGCAGCATCGCGAGCAGCTCACTGCACTCGGCGCTGCCTTGCAATTCGACGATCCCGTCAACATCCAGTTCACCAGCGGCACCACGGGATCGCCCAAGGGCGTGACGCTGACGCACCACAATATCCTCAACAATGGCTATTTCACCGGCCGTGCGATGCACCTGACCGAGCAGGATCGCATCTGCATTCCGGTGCCGCTCTATCACTGCTTCGGCATGGTGATGGGCAACCTCGCCTCCGTCACGCTCGGCACGACGATGGTATATCCCGGCGAGGGCTTCGATCCGCTCGCGACGCTGCGCGCGGTCGAGCAGGAAAAGTGCACGGCGCTGTACGGCGTGCCGACGATGTTCATCGCGGAGCTCGATCACCCCGAATTCCCAAAGTTCGACCTGACATCGCTGCGCACCGGCATCATGGCGGGCGCGCCCTGCCCGATCGAGGTGATGAAGCGCGTCAACACCGAGATGAACATGCGCGAGGTCACCATCGCCTACGGGATGACCGAGACCAGTCCGGTCAGCTTCCAGAGCGCGACGGACGACCCGCTCGAACGGCGCGTCTCGACCGTCGGACGGATTCATCCGCATGTCGAGGTCAAGGTCGTCGATCTCGAGGGCAGGATCGTCAAGCGCGGCGAACGCGGCGAGCTCTGCACCCGCGGCTACAGCATCATGCTGGGCTATTGGGAGGAGAAGGAAAAGACGGCGGACGTGCTTGATGCTAACGGCTGGATGCACACTGGCGATCTCGCCACCATCGACGACGAGGGCTATTGCAACATCGTCGGCCGCATCAAGGATCTGGTGATCCGCGGCGGCGAGAACCTCTATCCGCGCGAGATCGAGGAATTCCTGTATCGCCACCCCAAGATTCAGGACGTGCAGATTTTTGGCGTGGCCGACACCCGCTATGGCGAGGAGCTCTGCGCCTGGATCCGCGTCAGGCCGGGCGAGACGCTGACGGCCGAAGAGGTTCGCGCGTTCTGCGACGGCCAGATCGCGCACAACAAGATCCCGCGCTATGTGGAGTTCGTCGACGAGTTTCCGATGACCGTGACCGGCAAGATCCAGAAATTCGTGATGCGCGATGCGGTGGAGCAGCGGCTGGGATTGAAGGCGGCGAAGACGGCTTAGGGTACGGCGTCATTGCGAGCGCAGCGAAGCAATCCAGTCTGCCTCTGCGGAGATAGTCTGGATTGCTTCGTCGCTACGCTCCTCGCAATGACGGGGAGAAAGCGGAGTTAAACCGTCAGCCCGCGCTGCTGGGCGAGCTCCTTCAGCGACACCTGCGGCCGCGCGCCGATGTGCTGGATCACCTCGGCGGCCGCGAGCGCGCCGAGCTCGCCGCACTGCTTGTGCGCAAGGTTGCGCGCGAGACCGTACAGGAAGCCGGCGGCGAAGAGATCACCGGCGCCGGTGGTGTCCACCAGCTTCGCGATCGGTGAGGCCGGCGCTGCGACGGCCTCGGTCGGCGTCACCACCACGCAGCCCTTCTCGCTGCGGGTGACCACGCCGAGCTTGACGTCGTTGCGCAGCTGCTTCAGCGCGGTGTCGAAATCCGAGGTCGTGTAGAGCGAATGCAGCTCGGATTCGTTGGCGAACACGATGTCGACGGTGCCGTTGCGCATCAGCCCGAGGAATTCGTCACGATAGCGATCGACGCAGAACGAATCCGACAGCGTCAGCGCCACCTTGCGCTTGGCATCATGGGCGATCTGCGCCGCCTTGACGAAGGCGTCCTTGGCGTTCTTGGGATCCCAGAGATAGCCCTCGAGATAGACGATGCCGGCAGAAGCGATCTCGGCCGGATCGATGTCGGCAGGCGACAGGTCCTGCGCGGCGCCGAGATAGGTGTTCATGGTGCGCTCGCCGTCACCAGTGACCAGGATGTAGGAACAGCCGGTCGCAGGACCATCCTTCGCAGCGGGCGTGTTGAAGGCGACGCCGGCGGCGCGGATGTCGTGGACATAGAGCTTGCCGATCTGGTCGTCCTTGACCTTGCCGACATAGGCCGCGCGTGCGCCGAGGCTGCCGATGCCGACGATGGTATTGGCGGCAGAGCCGCCCGAGACTTCCGTCGCCGGGCCCATGTCCTTGTAGATGGCGGCGGCCCGCGCCTCGTCGATCAGGGACATGCTGCCCTTGGTCATGCCGTGCTTGCCCAAAAAGGCCTCGTCGGTCTTGACCAGCACGTCGAACAGCGCGTTGCCGATGCCGAGAACGTCATATTTCACGTCAGCCATTCACCTTGATCCTGTTTGGCGGATTGCGATACCCGCGGAAATCCGCTTCCTGTCGGTCTGAAATCTGGCTCGCGGCCTATCACGACCGGCCCTGCCCGGGCAAGCAACGGTATTATGTCGACGCAATGATCCGCTCCTTCCTGACAGTCTCGACGGGAACACTGGCCTCGCGGCTGCTGGGCTTTGCGCGCGATTCCATGATTGCCGCTCTGTTGGGCACGGGCGCCGTGGCCGATGCGTTTCTAGCAGCGTTCCAGCTCGTCAATGTGGTGCGGCGGCTGCTCAGCGAGGGGGCGCTGAACGCGGCCCTGATCCCGGCCTGGCTGCGCGTCCGTGACCGTGATGGCGAAGAGGCCGCTTCCGCCTTCGCGGGACGCGTGCTCGGCACGGTCAGCGCGGCGCTGATCGCGATCTCGATCGCGATTGCGCTGCTGATGCCACTGATCATCACGGTGATCGCGCCCGGATTTCTGGGTAGCGGCACGCTCGATCTCGCCGTCGCGAACGCGCGGCTGATGCTGCCCTATCTCGCCTTCGCCGGACCTGTCACCGTGCTGATGGGGCTGCTCAATGCGCAGGGGCGCTTTGCACTCACGGCATTCTCGCCGCTGCTGTTCAACATCGCGCTGATTGCGGCCATTGCGATGCTGCTCGTCTGGCATGCCGACGCCGGCTTCGCAGCATGGATGCTGGCGGCGACCGTCGGCGTGGCCGGACTGCTGCAATTGCTGATGCTGCTGTCGCAGCGAAGCGCGCGACTGGCGACGCCGCTGCGGATCAGCTTCGACCAGGAGATGCGCGGCTTTTTCGCCAAGGCAATCCCCGGCATGATCGCAAGCTCGGGCCCGCAATGGCTGATGGTCGCGGGCGCGATCATCGCCTCTGCAACGCCCTCCGCCGTGTCCTGGCTCTATTTCGCCAACCGCCTGATCGAGCTGCCGCTCGGTATCGTCGGCGTCGCGATGGGCACGGTGCTGGTGCCGGAGCTGACGCGCGCGGTGCGTAGCGGCGACCGTGACGCCGTGGCGCATGCGGAATCGCGCGCGCTGGAACTGGCGACCGGGCTGGCGCTGCCCGCGACGCTCGGCCTCGTCGTGCTGGCCGAACCGATCGTGCGACTGTTGTTCGAGCATGGCGCATTCAGCGCGGACGACAGTACGGCCACCGCGCATGCGCTGATGTGGCTGGCGCTGGGCCTGCCGGCGCATGTGCTGATCAAAGCGCTGTCGCCGGCCTACTATGCCCGCAGCGACACGATGACGCCGCTGCTGGCGACCGCCAAGGGCTTTGTGGTCGCGATCGCCCTCGCTGTCGTGCTCGGACACGTCCTTGGCGCGACCGGAATCGCCGCCAGCATCGCGGCCGGCGCCTGGAGCAGTGCGATCTCGCTGCTGCGGAAAGGCACCAGCGAGTTCGGCTTCTCGGTCGATGCGGCCGCCCGCAACCGGCTGCCGCGGATCGTGCTCGCCGCGGCTGCCATGGGCGCCCTGCTCTGGCTCACGACCGGCCTGTCGCCCGCCGAGGCGCATGGGCTGATCCGCTTCATCGTCCTGGGCGTGCAGATCGCAGCCGGAATCGCCGTCTATGGCGTGCTCCTGCAGGTCCTCGGCGCGGCCTCATGGCGCGAGACGGCTAACGTCCTGAAGCGCCCGGCCCGGACCGAGTCCGAGGCGTGACGCCATCGAATTACCCTTGACGGGGCAGCGCCGCTGTTGGAAACGACGGCCGAATACCTTCCAGGAAGACTTACCATGGCATTCGTTGAACGGGTCTTTTCGGGCGTCCAGCCGACGGGCAATCTGCATCTCGGCAATTATCTCGGCGCGATCGTCAACTTCGTGAAGATGCAGGAAACCCACAACTGCATCTATTGCGTCGTCGACATGCACGCGATCACGCAAGGTGTGGACGTCTGGGGCGGACCGGTCGAGCTCGCGCGCAACACCCGCGAGGTGACCGCGGCGTTCATCGCGAGCGGCATCGATCCGAAGAAGCACATCGTGTTCAACCAGAGCCAGGTCTCCGGCCACGCCGAGCTCGCCTGGATCTTCAACTGCGTCGCGCGCATGGGTTGGCTGGGCCGCATGACCCAGTTCAAGGAGAAGGCCGGCAAGGACCGCGAGAACGCGTCCGTGGGCCTCTTCGACTATCCCGTGCTGATGGCCGCCGACATTCTGCTGTACCGCGCCACCCACGTTCCGGTCGGCGAGGACCAGAAGCAGCATCTCGAGCTCTCGCGCGACATCGCGCAGAAGTTCAACAACGACTTTGGTGACTCGATCCGCAGCCTCGGCGCCAATGACGGCCTGTTCTTCCCGCTGCCGGAGCCGCTGATCACGGGCCCCGCGACGCGCGTGATGAGCCTGCGCGACGGCACCAAGAAGATGTCGAAGTCGGACGCCTCCGACAATTCGCGCATCAATTTGACCGACGACGCCGACACCATCGCGCAGAAGGTACGCAAGGCGAAGACCGATCCGGAGCCGCTGCCGTCAGAGGAAAAGGGCCTGGAAGCGCGCCCCGAGGCCGACAATCTCGTCGGCATCTTCGCCGCGCTCTCCGGCCGCTCCAAGGCCGACGTGCTCAGAGAATTCGGCGGCGGCCAGTTCTCCAGCTTCAAGAATGCGCTGGTGGATCTGTGCGTCACGAAACTCTCGCCGATCGCCGGCGAGATGAAGCGCCTCGTCGCCGACCCCGGCCATATCGACGCGATCCTGAACGATGGCGCCGACCGGGCCCGCGCCATCGCCGACGAGACCATGAAGCTCTCGAAGGACATCGTCGGCTTCATCCGCCGGCGCTGATTCCCCGCATTTGCGAGACCCGGCCGGCGCCCACTGCGCCGGCCGCTTCTCCTCTCCCCAAGCGTGAGGGAGTGTGGCAGCATGCCGTCCGTGCACATTCCGGGACATGCATGACCAGCAAGCGACTTTGCTTCGAGCCGGGTCACAAGCCCAAATGCCTCGTGATCGTCGATGACACCGCCGAATGGGATCGCGCGGTCTACTATGCCAGCCGCTGGGCGATCCGCGCCGGCGGCGGCGTGGTGATGCTGCGCATCATCGAGCCCGAGCAGCAGAGTCAGGAATGGCTCGGGGTGGCCGAGATCATGCGCGCCGAGGCGCAGGAGGCGGCTGAAGCCGCGCTCGACCGCGCCGCCGGCCGCGCCAACGGCATCGCCGCGATCACGCCGGAGCGGGTGATCCGCGAAGGCGATGCGATGGAACAACTGCTCGCTGTGATCGACGAGGACCCTGACATCGCCATGCTGGTGCTCGCCGCCAATCCCGGCGCGGAGGGTCCGGGACCGCTGGTCTCGCTGCTGGCGCATGAACTGGGCACGTTCCCGGTGCCGGTGACGATCATCTCGGGCGCGCTGAGCGATGGAAGCGTGGATTCGCTGTCGTAGGCGTCCCTATCTGGACTGCGGCCAACCAGATATCCGTCATGCCCGGGCTTGTCCCGCCTGCGCGGCCGAAGCCGCTTCGGCGCGGCGAAGGCCCGGGCATCCACGTTCTTGGCGCCACGAAGCAAGGCGTGGATGGCCGGGTCAAGCCCGGCCATGACGGCGCGGGAATATTAAAGTGTCCTAACCCGCTGATATCGCAACGAAACATCCTACCCACCCCTTGACCGTGCGTTCCCCGTCGCCATCTGCTACTGGATAGCTTGCGCGCCGGCCTTGAACCGGCGACGTCTGGAGAAAACCATGTTCATTCAAACCGAAGCCACCCCCAATCCCGCCACGCTGAAGTTCATTCCCGGTCGCGTCGTCGTCGACGGCGGCCCGATGGAATTTTCGAGCCGCGAATCGGCCACGCGCTCACCGCTGGCCGAAAAGCTGTTCGACGTGCCCGGCGTCACCGGCGTGTTCTATGGATCGGATTTCATCACCGTGACCAAGGCGAACGGTGAATGGCAGCAGCTCAAGCCCGCGATCCTCGGCGCCATCATGGAGCACTACATGTCCGGCGCGCCGTTGCTCGCCGATGGCGCGGCTCCAAGCGATGCCGAGCTCGACGACGAGGATGAGTTCTTCGACGAGTCCGATGCCGAGACGGTCGACATGATCAAGGATCTGATCGAGACCCGCGTGCGGCCCGCGGTCGCCAATGACGGCGGCGACATCACCTTCCGCGGCTTCAAGGACGGGATCGTCTATCTGAACATGAAGGGTTCCTGCGCCGGCTGCCCGTCGTCGACCGCGACGCTCCAGCACGGCATCCAGAATTTGCTTAAGCATTTCGTGCCCGACGTGGTCGAAGTCCGGCCGATGTAGGCGAAGTGCCGTAGGGTGGGCAAAGGCGCGCTTGCGCCGTGCCCACGATGCAATCATCGCGAAAAGAAGAGGTGGGCACGCTTCGCTTTGCCCACCCTACGAGATCTCTCCTACGCCGCCTGGCCGATACTCGCCGCCTCTTCCGCGGCCTTGCGCATGCTCGCCGACATTTCGCTGGTGACGGTGCTCTGCTCCTCGACGGCGGCGGCCGTTGACGACACATATTCGCTGACGCCCTCAATCGCGCCCCGGATCGCCCCCAGCGCGGCGACGACGTCGACCGAGATGCCGTTCAGATTGCCGATCTCCTGCTCGATCCGGTCGGCGGCCTGCTTGGCCTGATTGGCGAGGTTCTTCACTTCAGATGCCACCACGGCAAAGCCGCGACCGGCCTCGCCGGCGCGCGCGGATTCGATGGTGGCGTTCAGCGCCAGCAGATTGATCTGACCGGTGATGCTGCCGATCAGCTGCACGATCATGCTCATCGACTCCGCCGCCTGCGTCAGCCGCTGCGCCTGATGGTCCGCCGCCTCGACCCGATCGACCGCGGTCGATGCGGTCTCGCGCGAGCGCGTCATGGCTTCGGCGATCTCGCGCACCGAGGCGTTGAGCTCCTCGGCGCCGGCGGCAACCGATTCCATCATGTCGCGCACCTTCTCGCTGCGCTTGCGCGCGATCACCTGGGCGGTGGTGTCGGAGGCGTATTTCACGACCTTGAACGGATTGCCGTTGAGGTCGCGGATCGGGTTGTAGGAGGCCTGAATCCAGACCTGCCGGCCACCCTTGCCGATGCGTTGATATTCGCCGGACTGGAATTCACCGGCGTTCAGCCTGGCCCAGAAGGCCCGATAGGCTTCGCTGTCGCGCTCGTCAGTGCCCACGAACATGCTGTGATGCTTGCCGACGATGTCGGACAGCGTATAGCCGAGCGCGCCGAGGAAGTTTTCATTGGCCATCAAAACCTTGCCGTCCATGCTGAACTCGATCACGGCTTGCGACTTGCCGATCGCCTCGATCTGCCCGGCAAAATTCGCATTCGACAGCTTCTGCGCACTGACGTCGGTCGCGAACTTCACCACCTTGAACGGCTTGCCGGCCTCATCGAGGATCGGATTGTAGGAAGCGAGAATCCAGACCTCCTTGCCGCCCTTGCCGAAGCGCTTGTACTCGCCGGACTGGAATTCGCCGCGGCCGAGCTTGGCCCAGAATTCGCGATAGGCTGCGCTATCGCGCTCACCTGCCCCCACGAATATGCTGTGATGCTGCCCCTGGATCTCGTCGAGCCGATAGCCCACCGTGCTCAGGAAATTCTCGTTGGCGGTGATGATGGTGCCGTCGAGATTAAACTCGATCACCGCCTGGGCGCGGCCGATCGCGGAAATCTTGCCGGCATCTTCGAGGCTGCGGATCTTGCGCGCGGTGATGTCGGTCGCGAACTTGACGACCTTCACCGGTTTGCCGGCTTCGTCGATGATCGGATTATAAGACGCCTGGATCCAGATCTCGCGACCGCCCTTGCCGAGCCGCTTGTATTCGGCTGATGATATTCGCCGCGGCCGAGCTGCGCCCAGAACTCGCGATAGGCCGCGCTGCCCCGCTCCTCCGGCATCACGAACATGCTGTGGTGCTTGCCGGCGATCTCGTCGAGCCGGTAGCCCATCGCGTCCAGGAAATTCTGGTTGGCCGTGATAATGGTGCCGTCGAGATTGAATTCGATGACCGCCTGCGACTTGCCGAGTGCAATGACCTGAGCCAAAGCCTCCCTAGCCGAAGAACCGCTTCGCCAAAAAGACATAAATGAACCTTTCCAAATGACTGAACGGGCGCGGCTTGATCTGCCAAAAGCGCCGCGTCTGAGTCGTCGTTGACTCACTCTCCCGCCCGTTGACGGTGTCATTGGTTTGCTAATGATTACTTAAAATGCCAACATTTCAATCACTTAGCTATCTCTAAGGTTGCAAATTAATGCATCCGCATCGAAAATGGGGAGCGAAAATTTTGTCGCCTTCGCGTCCACGTAGAATTACGGGGCCGATCGTGCGCCTGTCGAGAAATCAAACTTGGACTGGTTCGACCGCGGCTCGACCGACTAAGCTGATTCGATGCTGATCCTTGCCCTCGATACCGCGCTGGAAGCGTGCGCGGCTGCCGTTCTCGACACCGACGCCGGCCAGCTGCTTGCGGAGGAATCGCTTCTGATGAAGCGCGGCCACGCCGAAGCGCTGATGCCGATGATCGCGCGCGTGATGCAATCGGCCGATCTTGCCTTCACCTCGCTCGACCGCATCGCCGTCACCGTCGGTCCCGGAAGCTTCACGGGCCTGAGGGTCGGCATTTCGGCGGCGCGCGGCCTTGCGCTTGCGGCGAAGCGGCCCGCGGTCGGGCTGACGACGCTTTCGGCCTATGCCGCCACCGTCGTCGGCCAGAGCGGAACGGCGCCGGTGATCTCGGCGATCGATGCGCGGCACGATCACGTCTACTTCCAGATCGTAGCCGGCGACGGTAGCCCGCTGGTGCGGCCGAGCGTCGTGCCAATTGACGCGGCGATCGCGGCCTCGCAATTCGGTGCGCCGCATCTGGTCGGCAATGCCGCAAAGATCCTCGCCGATCGCTGGCCGAAGGACGGTCCGCAACCCGTTGCGGTCGACGCCCAGCCCGCGCCCGACATCGGCTGGGTCGCCTGGCTCGGCGCCGCGGCCAATCCCGAAACCACGCCGGCGCGGCCGTTCTATCTGAAGGCACCCGACGCAAAGCCGGCCGCACAGCCACCGTTCGCAGCACAAGCCGCAACCTCATGATGAGATGGCTTTCGGAATGGTGGCGCGGCGGCACGGCCGCCGTCGAGCCGGCCTCCACGCGCGACGCCGCGCGGCTGGCGCAGCTGCACGGACAATCCTTTGCCCGCGGCTGGGGCGAAGGCGAGTTCGAAGGCATGATCGGCGAGCGCAACACGCTCGTGCACCGGTTGCGGCTCGGCCGCAAGACCATCGGATTCGCGGTGTCGCGGATCGGCGCGGACGAAGCGGAAATCCTCTCCATCGCGGTCGACCAGGCTCACCGCGGCCGCGGGCTGTCCGGCACGCTGCTGATGACGCATCTCGGCCACCTCGCAGGGCGCGGCGTGCGCACAATATTTCTCGAAGTCGAGGAAAATAACCAGCCGGCGCGGCGGCTCTACGATCGGGCCGGATTCATGGTGGTCGGGCGCCGCGAACGCTACTATAAGCAGCCCAACGGGGAACAATTGAACGCACTTCTGATGCGACGTGACTTGTCGTAACATTGATGGCAGAAAGCGCCCCCGTCAGGCAGACACACTATGACTGGACTTAAACCTTCCTCCGCCTCCAAGGCGACCGGCATCGAGGCTCGCTGCGCCGCCACCGGCATGCGCATGACCGAGCAGCGCCGTGTCATCGCCCGCGTGCTGGCGGAATCGGTCGACCACCCCGACGTCGAGGAACTGTACCGGCGCTGCGTCGCCGTCGACGACAAGATCTCGATCTCGACCGTGTATCGCACCGTCAAGCTGTTCGAGGATGCCGGCATCATCGAGCGCCATGATTTCCGCGAGGGCCGCGCGCGCTACGAGACGATGCGCGACAGCCATCACGACCACCTCATCAATCTGCGCGACGGCAAGGTGATCGAGTTCACCTCCGAGGAGATCGAGAAGCTGCAGGCGGAGATCGCCCGCAAGCTCGGCTACAAGCTGGTCGACCATCGGCTCGAGCTCTATTGCGTCCCGCTCGACGACGACAAGCCGACGTCTTAAGTGGCATGATCTTGTCGGAAAACCGCTTCACACTTTTCCGGATCATGCCCTCGTGCCTATAGATCTCATCATCTTCGATTGCGACGGCGTGCTCGTGGACAGCGAGGTGATCTCCTGTCGCGCCCATGCCGATGTACTCACGCGGCACGGCTATTCCATCACCTCGGAGCAGGTATTCGCGCGCTTCCTCGGTCGCTCGACGCGGCAGGCCAATCTGGAGATCGAGACCGAGCTCGGTCGCAAATTGCCCGAGGCCTATCACAGCGATCTGCAGGACGAGCTGTTCCGCTCGTTCGAAGCCGACCTCGAAGCGATCCGCGGCATCCACGATGTGCTCGATGTCGTCACGCAGGCCGTCTGCGTCGCCTCGAGCGGCTCGCATCAGCGCATGCAGGTGAGCCTGGGAAGCACGGGCCTCTATGAGCGCCTCGCGCCGAACATCTTCTCGGCCTCGCAGGTCAAGAACGGCAAGCCGGCACCGGACCTGTTCCTGTTCGCGGCCAAGGAAATGGGCGTGGCGCCCGAGCGCTGCGTCGTGATCGAGGACAGCCTGGCCGGCATCGCCGGGGCGCGAGCGGCCGGCATGACCGTGTTCGGCTTCCATGGGGGCAGCCATTGCGGGGACGGCCATGCCGAGACCCTGCGCAAGGCCGGGGCCGACCTGACCTTTGCCGACATGCATCAGTTGCCGGAGTTGGTCCAGCGAAACGTCGGTATGGCCGAGCTTCGGTCGTAAAGAGCGTGTCGGGACCATGGACGAGCAACACAACATCGCTCTGATCGGCGGCAGTAACGACGAAAGGGCAGTAATCACCGAGTACGAAATTGATCCTGTCGTCTGCAAGCTGACCTGCACCTATCGCGGAAAGATGATCGAAGCTGAAGCCCCCGATTTCTTCGAGGCCCTGTGCTTGATCCGCCGTCAGCTCGAGCGTGAAGGGCTTATCCCATTCTGCTACGGCGCCAGCCTCAATGTGTATCCGTCCGCAATGGCGAGGGACATGGGAGCCGGGCTGAAGGCATACCGGATGAAGAAAGGTGTCCATGCGCGCATGGCCGACCTCGTCGAAATCTTCGACACCGGGCCTGATGTGACCCCGGCCTCGGTCGACGCGCAGGAAGAGTTTTTTCGGGAATGGCTCGCCGCCCCTCGCGTGTAGTGCTGGATCCACGCCAGGCGGGCCCGATTCGAGGGGTTTTGGGACCTGTCTCCCCTTTGGGAGCGCCCGGAATCCCGTTGAGGGCTCCATTCGCTGGATTTTCGCCCCTCCAGCCTATATCTGAGGGGCGTCCTCCACCTCAATTCCGGGTTCCATGACGCCGCCGCGCAAGCTGCACATCAAATCATATGGCTGCCAGATGAACGTCTACGATGCCCAGCGCATGGTGGACACGCTGGCTCCGGAAGGATTCGTGGAGACGGCCAACGCGGAGGATGCCGACCTCGTCATCCTCAACACCTGCCATATCCGCGAGAAGGCCTCCGAAAAGGTCTATTCCGAGCTTGGCCGGCTGCGGGTTGCCAAGGACGAGGCCGCGCGCGGGGGCCGGGCGATGCAGATCGCGGTGGCGGGCTGCGTGGCGCAGGCCGAGGGTGCTGAGATCACGCGCCGCGCGCCGGTGGTGGACGTCGTGGTCGGCCCGCAGAGCTATCATCACCTTCCGGAGTTGTTGAAGCGAGCGCGCGACGAAGGCCGCGCGATCGAGACCGAATTTCCCGCGGCTGACAAGTTCGGCTTCCTGGCCCAGCCAAAACCCGATGCAATCCGCGCGCGCGGCATTTCCGCTTTCGTCACGGTGCAGGAGGGCTGCGACAAATTCTGCACCTTCTGCGTGGTGCCCTATACGCGCGGCGCCGAAGTCTCGCGTCCCGTGGCGAAGATCGTCGATGACGTGAAGCGGCTGACTGACAACGGCGTCCGGGAGCTCACGCTGATCGGGCAGAACGTCAACGCCTATCATGGCGAGGGACCGGACGGGACAAGCTGGCCGCTCGGCCGATTGCTCGAACATCTGGCGAAGATTCCCGGCATCGCGCGGCTGCGCTATTCGACCAGCCATCCCCGCGATGTCGATGACAGTTTGATTGCAGCCCATCGCGATCTCGGCGAGCTGATGCCGTTCGTGCACCTGCCGGTGCAGTCGGGTTCGGACCGGATTCTTGCCGCCATGAACCGGAAACATACCGCCGATGATTATCGGCGTGTCATCGACCGTTTCCGGTCCGCGCGCCAAGACATTGCTTTTTCATCAGATTTTATCGTGGGCTTCCCCGGTGAAAGCGAGCAAGATTTTCTCGCCACCCTCGCGCTTGTCACGCAAATCGGCTACGCTGCCGCATATTCGTTCAAATACTCCGCCCGGCCGGGAACGCCGGCCGCGGATATGCAGGAGACGGTGTCCCCCGCCGAGATGGACCAGCGATTGGAGCGGCTCCAGGAACTGATCGACAGCCAGCAATCGGCCTTCAACAAGGCCGCGATTGGCTCAACGGTCGATGTGCTGTTCGAGCGTCCGGCCCGCAAGGAGGGCCAGATCGTCGGCCGCACTGCCTTCCTCCAGCCTGCGCATGTGATGGCCTCGCCCGACATCATCGGACAAATCCTGCCGGTCCGGATCGACAGCCTCGAACGCTATAGTTTCCTCGGTGAGCTCGTGACGCCGCGTAACGCGCGCGAGCCCGCTTTATCGCAAGCCATTGGAGCCTGAACCCTTGCCAAAAAGCGCATCGGATTCGTCTTCGTTCGCTCCCAGCCGCAAATTTGACCGCGACATGCAAGTTCCGCCCGAGACCCAGGTCGTCATCGACTTCGACGACAACCGCGCCGCATCCGCGTTGGTCGGCCCCTACGGCCAGCATCTCGCCCAGATCGAGCGGCGGCTCGGCGTCGTGGTCGACTCCAAGGGCAACCACATCACCATCGGCGGCACGCGCGACGGCTGCGACGCCGCGCGCCGCGTGCTGGAGACACTCTACGCGCAGGCCGTGAAGGGGCAGGATCTCGACCAGGGCGAAGTCGAAGGCGCGATCCGCGCCGTGATCGCACAGGGCTCGCTGTTCGAATTCGACGCCAAATCGGCCAAATCCACCTTCGACAGCATCAATTTGCGCAAGCGCCCGGTGCGCGCACGCACTGCCGCGCAGGATTCCTACATCCGCGCGCTGAAGCGCCACGAGCTGGTGTTCGGCATCGGCCCCGCCGGCACCGGCAAGACCTGGCTCGCGGTCGCGCATGCCGCGCAGCTGTTCGAGCGCAAGGAAGTCGACAAGATCATCCTGTCGCGTCCGGCGGTCGAGGCCGGCGAGCGGCTCGGCTTTTTGCCCGGCGATCTCCGCGAGAAGGTCGATCCGTATCTCCGTCCGATCTACGACGCGCTTTACGATCTCATGGACGCGCGCATCGTCGAGCGGGCGCTCCAGACCGGCGAGATCGAGATCGCGCCGCTCGCCTTCATGCGCGGCCGCACGCTGACCAACGCCGCGATCATCCTGGACGAGGCGCAGAACACCACGTCTATGCAGATGAAGATGTTCTTGACCCGTCTCGGCGAGAACAGCCGCATGATCGTGACCGGCGATCCCTCGCAGATCGACCTGCCGAACGGCCAGACTTCGGGCCTTGCGGAAGCGACGCGCCTGCTGGGCGGCGTCGAAGGTATTGCACAAGTTCATTTCAAAGCCGAGGACGTGATCCGCCACGAGCTCGTGGCACGAATCGTCTCTGCCTATGAGGGGCAGCCGCAGCGGCCGGCCGCCGGTAAATCCTGACGAGACAACAACCGGACCATACGGGCGCGGACAGGGCGTCCTTTGGTTCCGAACAGACAAGATGTCACATCCAAACCTTCCCATGACCGAGGTCCTCGTCGTTGCCGATTGCTGGCAGCGCGAACCCGATTCCGAAGCGGTGATCCAGCGTGCGGTGGCGGCCGCCGCCGAGAGTGTCGACGAGGACGTTGCCGACGCCGAAGTGGCCGTGATGCTGACCGATGATGCCGGTATCCGTACGCTCAACAGCAACTGGCGCGGCATCGACAAGCCGACCAACGTGCTGTCGTTTCCCGCGCTCCAGCCGGAGGGCGAGTGGAAGGAAGGCGATGCGCCGCGCATGCTCGGCGACATCGCGATCGCCTACGAGACCATGCGGCGCGAGGCGGACGAGGAACAGAAGCCGTTCGATCATCATTTGAGCCATCTCGCCGTGCATGGTTTCCTGCACCTGGTCGGCTACGATCACGAGAACGATGGCGACGCGGAGGAGATGGAAGCGCTCGAACGAGAGATCCTGTCTCATCTCGGCATACCCGATCCCTATGCAGACCGCCCGGGGACGCATTGAGATGCCCGATTCCGACCCTATTCACGACAATCCGCGCAATACCGCCAATTTGCCGGTCGTGGTGACATCAGGCGAGGTGATGCGGCCGACCGCGGAAGGCTGGCTGCTGCGTGCCATTCGCACCCTGTTCGGCTGGAAGGCGGGATCGGTGCGCGACGATCTCCAGGTCGTGCTCGATGCCACGACGCCTGACGACACCGGCTTCTCGACCGTCGAGCGCACCATGTTGCGCAACATCCTCGGTCTGCACGAGCGCCGCATCGCCGACGTCATGGTGCATCGTGCCGACATCATCGCGGTGAAGCGCGACATCCCGCTCGGCGAATTGATGGACCGCTTCGAGAGCGCCGGCCATTCGCGTCTCGTCGTCTACAACGAGACGCTGGACGACCCCGTCGGCATCGTCCACATCCGCGATCTGCTCGCTTTCATGACCGCGCGCGCACGGGTGTCCGAGGCCACGAAAACCAAGCGCAAGAAACCGCTGCCGGCCGGCCTCGACCTGCGTACGGTCGACCTGGCGCTACCGCTGCAGGATGCGCGCATCATCCGCAAGCTGCTCTACGTGCCGCCGTCGATGCGGGCGATCGACCTGCTGGCGCAGATGCAGGCGACGCGCATTCATCTGGCGCTGGTGGTCGACGAATATGGCGGCAGCGACGGACTGGTTTCGCTCGAGGACATCGTCGAGCAGATCGTCGGCGAGATCGACGACGAGCATGACAGCGACGAGCCGCCCTCGATCGTGCGGCTGCCCGACAACGCCTTCATTGCAGACGCCCGCGCCAGCCTCGACGACGTCCGCACGGTGATCGGAGAGGATTTCGTCACCGGCGAGGCGGGTGAGGAAGTCGAGACGCTCGGCGGCTATCTCGTCAGCTTCGTCGGGCGCCTGCCGGTGCGCGGCGAGGTGATCTCCGGCCCCGGCCATTACGAGATCGAGGTGCTCGATGCCGATCCGCGCCGCGTCAAGCGGCTGCGCATCTCGACACGGAAGGAGCGCCCTGCGCCGCGTACCCAGCGCGAGAGCCGCCGCCGCGAAGCCACGCCGGAGAGCGGTCAACCGCCTTCCAGCGACACGCCCGTCCCGCCGCCAAGCGACGGGACCGGTTCGCAGTGAGCCCGTTCCAGCGGTTTCGGCAGATTGCGCTTGCCATCATCCTCACCTGGGGATGGAAGCGTGCGCTCATCGCGATGGGATGCGGTGCGCTGTCGGTGCTGGCGCTGGCGCCATTCAATGTCTTTCCGGTGCTGTTCATCACCTTCCCGGTGCTGGTCTGGCTGATCGACGGCGCGGGCGCCGGACGATATCGCGGCGTCCCTGCCGCGGCACTGACGGGCTATTGGTTCGGGCTCGGCTATTTCGTCCCCGGCCTCTACTGGATCGGCTACGCCTTCTTCGTCGACGCCGACGTGTTCGCGTGGCTGACGCCGTTCGCCGTGCTTGGCCTGCCGGCCTATCTCTCCATCTTCACCGCGATCGGATTCGCGCTGGCCCGCCTGCTCTGGACCAAGGATGCCACGCGCATCCTCGCGCTCGCCGCAAGTCTCACCATCGCCGAATGGCTGCGTGGTCACGCATTGACCGGTTTCCCCTGGAACGCGTTCGGCTATGCCCTGTCAGAGCCGCTGCCGCTGGCGCAGACAGCGTCGCTGATCGGCCTGTGGGGCATGACGTTCCTTAGCGTTGCGATCTTCGCAAGCCCGGCGGCGCTGATCGACCGTACGCCCGATCGCCGCCCGGCATGGCGCGCGCCGGCTGCTGCGATTGCCCTTCTGATTGTCATGAGCATCTTCGGCGCGATCCGCCTGTCGCTGCATCCGACCACGATGGTCGCGGGCGCGAAGCTGCGCCTGATGCAGCCGGACCTCCAGCAGGACGCGAAATTCAACTACGCCGCCAAGGCGGAGGTGATGAAGAAATACCTGGCGCTGTCGGACCGCGCCTCGGGGCCGCAATCGACCGGCGTGCGCGATGCCACCATCCTGATCTGGCCGGAATCCGCCTTTCCGTTCTTCCTGACCCGCGAAGCCGACGCGATGGCGCAGATCGCCGAGCTGCTGCCGAAGGGTACGGTGCTGATCACGGGCTCGGTTCGCGCCCCCGACCTGCCGCGGGGCACGCCGATCACGCGCGCCTACAACTCGATCTACGTGATCGATCACGACGGCAGCGTGCTTTCGGTCTATGACAAGCTGCACCTCGTGCCGTTCGGCGAATTCCTGCCCTACCAGGACTTGATGGAGAAGCTCGGCTTTGAGCAACTCACGCGCGTGCGCGGCGGATTCATTCCGGGCAGCGTGCGACATGCGCTATCGGTGCCCGGCGCGCCGCCCGCGCTGCCGCTGATCTGTTACGAAGCAATTTTTCCAGGCGAGGTCGCCGGCCGCAATGAGCGTCCGGGCTGGATCGTGAACCTCACCAATGACGGCTGGTTCGGCATATCGACCGGTCCCTATCAGCATCTCGAGCAGGCCCGGATGCGTGCGATCGAGCTCGGATTGCCGCTGGTCCGGTCCGCCAATACCGGCGTGTCAGCGGTGATCGATCCGGTGGGACGAACCGTTGCCAGCCTCGGCCTCGGCGTCGAAGGCATTTTGGATGCAAACCTGCCCGCCGCAATTCCGCCGACCGTCTATGCGCGGGTGGGCGACGTGCCCGCAGCCATGCTCGTTGCGCTGGCCGTGTTTCTGGCGGTCCGCCGACGTGTTGCCAAACGGCACCCCTGATCACGCCTCGCGGCCGCCGCGACCGGAATCCTTTGACAACCGTAGTCCCACGGTTGACAGACTGCACGCGCCCTCCTCATTCTGCACCGGCTGCAAAAGACAGTGGGCGTTGCTAAATTTCTCCGCAATGTTTCCCAATAACAGGGTTTGATTTTGACGCTGCTGGCACCGGAGGCATTCTTGTGATTGCGCCGAAGGTGATGTTTGGAGGCTGAGGAAATGTCGAAAGCGCCCAACCCTGTTGACAAATATGTCGGCAGCCGCGTGCGTATGCGCCGCATCATGTTGGGCATGAGCCAGGAAAAGCTCGGTGAAGCTTTGGGCCTGACTTTCCAGCAGATCCAGAAGTACGAGAAGGGCACGAATCGCGTCGGCGCAAGCCGCATCCAGCAGATCGCCGAGATTCTGCAGGTGCCGGTGTCGTTCCTGTTCGAGGGCGGACCGAGCGGCGTAGCTGGCCCGGACGGCTTCGCCGAAGGCGCCTCGCCGTCGTATGTGTCGGACTTCCTCGCGACCTCCGAAGGTCTCGCTCTGACCAAGGCGTTCACCCGAATCACTGATTCGAAGATGCGCCGCTCGATCGTCGATCTCGTCGAGCAGATCGCCGCCCGCGAAGGTCCCGACAAACGCTGACGCGACGGCTCAATCCGATTTGAGACTGCGTCAAATCTGGCCTATGTCGTCATTTGCGGGCGCGTTTTTGGTGCGCGCCCTCTTCGATGATGCGGTTCAAAGGCACAGATGCGTTCATGACCAAGTCCAATTGGTTCGATTCACAAACTATTCTCGATGGCATCCGCCGCTGGGTGGAGATCGAGACGCCGACGGACACACCTGAACAGGTCAACAAGCTGATCTCCGTGGTCGCGGAGCAATACCGCGATCTGCCGGTTACGCTCGAGCGCGTCGCCGGCGTCGATGGCTGCGGCGATCATCTCGCTGCACGCTCGACCTGGGGCCAGGACCGGCCGGGCATTTTGGTGCTGAGCCACCTCGATACCGTTCATCCCATGGGATTCATCGAGCGCCTGCCGTTCAAGGTCGAGGGCGACAGCGCGTTCGGTCCCGGCATCTACGACATGAAGGGCGGCGCCTATATCGCCCATCACGCCTTTCGCGCGCTCTGCGCCGCCGGCGATCGCTCGCCGCTCGGCATCACCCATTTGTTCACCTCCGACGAGGAGATCGGCAGCCCGACCTCGCGCGCGCTGATCGAGGCGGAAGGGCGCAAGGCCAAATACGTGCTGGTGACGGAGCCCGCGCGCGACGGCGGCAAGATCGTCACCGGGCGCAAGGGCGTCGGACGATTCGAAGTATTCATCAAGGGTGTGCCCGCACATGCCGGCACGCGGCCCCAGGATGGCCGCAGCGCGATCCGCGAGCTTGCCAACGTCATCCTGGCGCTGGAAGCGATGAACGATCTGGCACGCGGCGTCACGGTGAATGTCGGCGTGGCACGCGGCGGCACGCGTCCCAACGTCACGCCGGAGGAGGCCTATGCCGAAGTCGACCTGCGCGTGCCGAGCTTTGCCGACGCGGAGGAGTTCGTCGGCAAGATCCTCGGGCTGACGTCGAAGACGGATGGCGTCACGGTCAAGGTCACGGGCGGACTCAACCGTCCGCCCTACGAGAAGAGCAATGCAGGCGCCTCGCTGTACGAGCATGCGAAGTCGCTTGCCACCGAGATCGGCTTCGAGCTGATCGACACCCACACCGGCGGCGGCTCGGATGGCAATTTCACCGCCGCCCACACCGCAACGCTCGATGGACTCGGCGTCGACGGCAAGGGCGCACACACCCATTATGAGCAGATCTACCTCTCGTCGCTCGAACCCCGTGCGCGGCTGCTCCATCGCCTGTACCAGACGCTGCGATGAGCGAACGAAAATCAGATCCCGATCGCGATGACAGCGAGCGCGCCTTCTTCGGTCGCCGCAAGGGCCACAAGCTCAGGCAGCACCAGGCCGAGCTGATCGATCATCTGCTGCCGCATCTTTCACTCGACATCGAGGGCGAGAAGCCGGCGAATGCCAACGAGATCTTCGATCCCGCGGTCGACGATGTGCGGCTCGAGATCGGCTTCGGCGGCGGCGAGCATCTTGCGGCCGAGGCCCAGAACTTCGCCACGACCGGCTTCATTGGCTGCGAGCCCTATGTCAACGGCATGGCAAAGATCCTCGCGCAGATCGAGGCCGCCAACATCGGCAACATCCGCCTGTTCGCGGGCGATGCGGCCGAGCTGCTGGCCTGGCTGCCGCAGGCATCGCTGTCGCGGATCGACCTGATCCATCCCGATCCCTGGCCGAAGCGGCGGCACTGGAAGCGGCGCTTCGTCCAGGACCGCACCATCGCCGCGATGGCACGTGTGCTGAAGGCGGGTGGCGAATTCCGTTTCGTGTGCGACATCGACGATTACTGCGCGTGGACGCTGATGCATCTGTCGCGGTCGACGGATTTCGTCTGGCTTGCGGAGCGTGCCGACGATTTCCGTCAACCATGGGACGGCTACACCATGACGCGCTACGGCCGGAAGGCCACGCGCGAAGGGCGCAAGACGACGTATCTGCGGTTCAGGCGCGCATAGATTCTTCGCGCGGTCCATCGATAATCGTCATGCCCAGGCTTGTCCCGGGCATCCACGTACTTTCCTTCTGTAGGCAGCAAGAACGTGGATGGCCGGGACAAGCCCGGCCATGACGACGAAGATCCGTACTTTGATTAAATCGTCTGACGGTTGCGCCAGAATTTCACGACGCGCTCGGCCGTTGACGGCATCAGGCGCGTGAAGTTCACACGCGCCTGCTCGAGATCGGCATCGGCCGGCGTGCGATGCGGGCCGTACCACATCAGGATCAGCGCGCGCACCGTGGGCCAGCCGAGATTGAGCACGCGCCCCAGAATGAGAATCGGATCGTAGCGGTCGCCCGCGACCAGGCGATCGAGGATCGAGAGGCGGACACCGGACATCGCCGCGAGCGAGGCGATCGATTCCTCGTATTTGAGCGCCTTGGCGAAGCCGAGCAGCGCGCTCTCGCCGAGATGACCCTCGCGATGCAAGGTCAGCACCGTGCGCTGTGCATCCGAGAAATCGCGCCGCGGCCCCGGCGGCAGCGCGGCCTCCTCGATCGCCGCCATGGCGCGCTTGATCTCGACCTGGCGCACAGGATTGACCACGCTCGAGAGGCGGCGGCGGATGACGTCGAGCGTGCCGTCGAGCAGCTGTTTCAGGTGCTCGCCCGAGAGATCGTTGCGCTGGCCGATCTTGAGCGTCAGCACGCCGTCCTGCGACGCACGCTTGATCAGCTCGGAATAGCTGCCTTGCGAGAACGCCGCGCCGGCATTGCCCGCGGCGCGACGCACCACGTCGCGATCGCCGCGCTCGACCAGCACGTCGGTGATGGCAGCCGACAGCGCGGGGCGCTCGGTCATCGCCAGCAGATGGCCCTGGCCCTTCAGCCGCGCGATCTCGATGAGAGCGGCGTCGTCGAGCACCGGCGAGCGGCGTAGCACGGGACCCGCCACCATGATCTCGTTTTCGCGCGCGAGCTGGCTCACCAGATGCGGCGGCGCATTGTTCAGGCGCGAGAAGCGCTCGGCGAGGTCGACGCGCGAGGCAAGCTCGGCATGCGGAACGAGATCGATCAGCAGATTGTCGAAGAGATCGACGAGATCGGGACGGAGCTTCTCGGCGTCCTGGAAGAACAATTGGGCGATGGCGCGCGCGATCTCACCGCGACGCCGGGGGTCGCCGCGTTTGACGATCTCGTCCAGTCCGGGAATGAGCGACGTGGCAGCGGTCATGAAAACGCAACTCGTACAGGGCACGCCGCGGGTGCGCCCTTGGTCCAAGCCGCCCCACAATCAGGGAATTTAGGCCTCCTAGATGAAGGAAGCGTTGCGCGGGGGGGCCACAGGCCGGGCGCAAAAAGCCTCGTCTTTCCCGCGATGGGCCTTGTCCGGGAGGACGGAAAGGGCTATATCAGCGCCAATTCATCTTCTCATACGATCCGCGTAGTGAGAGTGGGCCCGAAAGGACCCGCTCTTTTTTATTACCTGAGCGCGGCTTGGTGGAAGATATGCGGCCCGGCGAGCTGCCGGGATAAAGAGTTCCGAAACAGGCTCTGCAAATCCTAACCTGTTCAAGTCTTAACCAAGCCTTAACCATCGAGCGCCTTGACCCCTGATATGACCGAACCGAACACTGGTTCCACGGATGCCGAGTTGCTGGCCGAGCCGAGGCTCGTGGTCGAGCCGGGCGTGGCGGCACGTGTGTCCGCGGTCGCAGGTCCGGTGCTCGAGGGCATGGGCTACCGCCTGGTGCGGATCCGCATCTCCGGCGAGGCCGGCTGCACCGTGCAGATCATGGCCGAGCGGCCGGACGGCTCGATGCAGCTCGAGGATTGCGAAGCGATCTCGCGGGCGCTGTCGCCCGTGCTCGACGTCGCCGACCCCATCGACCGCGCTTATCGGCTGGAAATCTCCTCGCCGGGGATCGACCGTCCGCTGGTGCGCCGCTCGGATTTCGAGCGCTATTCCGGCTATCTGGTGAAGATCGACATGGCGGTCGCCCATGAGGGGCGGAAGCGGTTCCGTGGCATGCTTGGTGCCGTCGAAGGCGACCGCGTGCACCTGCATCGCGACGACGCCAAGGCGAACGATAATCCCGACGTTCTCCTGACGATGGAAGACATCGGTGAGGCACGCTTGGTGCTGACCGACGAGCTGATCGCGGAATCCATGCGCCGCGGCAAGGCCGAGGAGCGCCAGATGCGCCGCGATCTCGGCATCGAGCCGCCGGCTGCACCGCACGCGGAAATCAGTGCGAAGATCACCAAGAACACCAAGCCGCAAAAAAAGAAGCCGGCACCGACCAATACGAAGAAGCACCGCCTGGCCGCCGAACGCGCGCGGCGGGGCGAGATCGAGCCTGACGAAGGAGACTAGCCATGGCAGTCAGCGCCAATCGACTTGAATTGCTCCAGATCGCCGATGCCGTCGCGCGCGAGAAATCGATCGACCGCGGCATCGTCATCGCGGCGATGGAAGACGCCATCGCCAAGGCGGCGCGGGCACGTTACGGCAGCGAGACTGACGTTCATGCCGAGATCGACCCGAAGAAGGGCGAGCTGCGGCTGTCGCGCCACATGCTGGTGGTCGAGAAGGTCGAAAATCATTCCAACCAGATCTCGCTGGTGGATGCGCAGCGCGCCAATCCCGGCGCCCAGGTCGGTGACACCATCGCCGATACGCTGCCGCCGCTGGAATATGGCCGCATCGCCGCGCAATCGGCCAAGCAGGTGATCGTGCAGAAGGTGCGCGAGGCCGAGCGCGACCGCCAATATCAGGAATTCAAGGACCGCATCGGCGACATCGTCAACGGCGTCGTCAAGCGCGTCGAATATGGCAGCGTGATCGTCGACCTCGGCCGCGGTGAAGCCATCATCCGCCGCGACGAGATGCTGCCGCGCGAAGTGTTCCGCAACGGCGACCGCGTCCGCGCCTACATCTTCGACGTCCGCCGCGAGACCCGCGGCCCGCAGATCTTCCTCTCCCGCACCCATCCGCAGTTCATGGCGAAGCTGTTCGCGCAGGAAGTGCCTGAAATCTATGACGGCATCGTCGAGATCAAGGCGGTGGCCCGCGATCCCGGCTCGCGCGCGAAAATCGGCGTGATTTCCCGCGATTCCTCGGTCGATCCCGTCGGCGCCTGCGTCGGCATGCGCGGCTCGCGCGTGCAGGCGGTGGTGAACGAGCTGCAGGGCGAGAAGATCGACATCATCCCGTGGTCGCCCGACATCGCGACCTTCGTGGTCAACGCGCTGGCGCCGGCGGAAGTCTCCAAGGTCGTCATCGACGAAGACCGCGAGCGCATCGAGGTCGTCGTGCCCGACACCAACAACCAGCTCTCGCTGGCGATCGGCCGCCGCGGCCAGAACGTGCGTCTGGCCTCGCAGCTCACCGGCTGGGACATTGACATCCTGACCGAGCAGGAGGAATCGGAGCGCCGCCAGGCCGACTTCGAGAACTCCACCCGCGTCTTCATGGAATCGCTCAATGTCGACGAAGTGGTCGGCCAATTGCTGGCGTCCGAAGGCTTCACCTCGGTCGAGGAACTCGCGATGGTGGACCTCAAGGAACTCGCCGGCATCGAAGGCTTCGACGAGGAGACCGCTCAGGAGCTCCAGAACCGTGCCCGCGAATATCTCGAGCAGCAGGAGGCCGAGATCGAGGCCAAGCGCAAGGAGCTCGGTGTCGAGGACGCCGTCAAGGACGTGCCGGGCGTCACCTCCAAGATGCTGGTAAAGTTCGGCGAGAACGACATCAAGACCGTCGAAGACCTCGCCGGCTGCGCCACCGACGATCTGGTCGGCTGGACCGAGCGCAAGGAAGGCGGCGAGCAGACCAAATATCCGGGTGCGCTCGACGGTATCGAGATCTCCCGTGACGATGCTGAAGCCATGATCATGCAGGCCCGCGTCAAGGCCGGCTGGATCACCGAAGCCGATCTCGCGAAGCCCGCCGAAGAGGCCGAGGCGACCGAAGATCAGCCGGCTTAAGGACGAAGGAGAATGTCGCCCGGATGCTCGCAGATACTGACCACGATCTCGACCATGGACCGCGGACCGAAAGGTCCGCGACCATGCGGATGTGCGCGGTCAGTCGCGAGGTCCGGCCGATCGACGAGCTGATCCGCTTCGTCATTTCGCCGCAAGGCGACATAGTTCCCGATCTCAAGCGCAAGCTGCCCGGACGCGGCATGTGGGTCACCGCCTCGCGCGAGGTGGTTGCGGAAGCCGTGCGGCGTCACCAATTTAGCAAAGCCTTCAAGCGCGAGCTGCGCACTCCCCAGACGCTTCCCGCCGACATCGAGGCGCTCCTGGTTCGGAGTGTGACGGAAGCCCTTGGGATTGCCGCCAAGGCGGGCCAGATTGTGGCCGGCTTCGGCAAGGTCGAAAGCGCCCTGCGGGAAGGCACGGTCGAGGTCCTGATCCATGCCAGCGATGGGGCCGCGGACGGAATCCGCAAATTGGACATGCTGGCACGTCAAAATGACGGGAATCGCGGCGCCAAGCCGCAGATTCCCGTCGTCACTGCGTTGAAATCGATAGAATTGGATTTGGCACTTACCCGGTCAAATGTGATACATGCTGCCCTGCTCGCGGGCCCGGCGAGCAAGTCATTCCTGTCACGTAGCCAGATGCTGGTCCGATACCGGATGGCGGACGATGACAAGACTGCCGAAAAGCCCGGCCAGGATTTCTGAGAGACAACGACGACCCGATAGGACGGTGCGGCAACGCACAACGTTAACAAAGATCAGGATTAGGACTGCTGAATGGTTGATACCAAGACCCCTGACGACAAGAAGCTGAGCGTTCCGAGCAAGACGCTATCGCTCAAGCCGCGCGTCGAAACGGGCACTGTGCGTCAGAGCTTCAGCCATGGCCGCAGCAAGCAGGTCGTGGTCGAGAAGCGCGGCAAGCGCCGCGTCGACGGCAGCCCCGAACCGCAAGCTCCCGCGGTTGTTGCAAAGCCGGCACCGGCCGCGCCTGCTCCCGCTCCGGCACGCCCGGCTCCGCCCCGCAACGCCGGCTCCGGCGTGGTGCTGCGCACGCTGACCGAGGACGAACGTTCCGCCCGCGCCAGCGCGCTGGCCGACGCCAAGGTGCGCGAAGTCGAAGAGCGCCGCCAGGCCGAAGACGAAGCCCAGCGCCGCGCTGTCCGCGAAGCCGCCGAACGCGTCGAGCGCGAAGCTGCCGAGGCCCGCCGCAAGGCCGAGGATGAGCGCCACCGCCACGAAGAGGAAGCCAAGCGCAAGGCCGAAACCGAGGCCAAGAAGCGTTTTGGCGAAGGCGAACAGCCGGCGTCAGCCGCGCGCCCTGCAACTGCCGCCCCGGCCGCTCCCGCGCCACGTCCTGGCGCGCCCGCAGCACGCCCCGGCACCACCACGACCACGGCACGCCCGGGAACAACCACCGCGCGCCCTGGAACGACCACCGCGAGGCCGGGAGGCGGCCCGTTGGGTCGCGCTCCCGCGGTCGCAGCCGGACCGGACGAGGACGATGGTCCGCGCCAGATCCGTCGCGGTCCCGGCGGCGCCGCGCGTCCCGTGGTAGCCCCCAAGCCCACCCACAAACCCGGCCCGCAGAAGGAGCGCGGTCGCCTGACGGTCGTGACCGCATTCAATGCCGACGACGTGCGCGAGCGCTCGATCGCCTCGTTCCGCCGCCGCACTCAGCGCCTGAAGGGCCATGCCGCGAACGAGCCGAAGGAAAAGCTCATCCGCGAGGTGGTCATTCCGGAAGCGATCACCATCCAGGAGCTCGCCAACCGCATGGCCGAGCGCGCGGTGGAAATCATCCGCATGCTGATGAAGCAGGGCGCGATTCACAAGATCACCGACGTGATCGACGCCGACACTGCGCAGCTGATCGCCGAAGAGCTTGGTCACACCGTCAAGCGCGTTGCCGCGTCCGACGTTGAAGAAGGCCTGTTCGACGCCACCGACGATTCCACCGACACCGAGACGCGTTCGCCCGTCGTGACCGTGATGGGTCACGTCGACCACGGCAAGACCTCGCTGCTCGACGCGCTCCGCCATGCCAACGTCGTCTCCGGCGAAGCCGGCGGCATCACCCAGCATATCGGCGCCTATCAGGTGCTGTCGCCCGAAAGCGGCAAGAAGATCACCTTCATCGACACGCCCGGCCACGCCGCGTTCACCGCGATGCGCGCCCGCGGCGCCAAGGTGACCGACATCGTCGTGCTGGTGGTTGCTGCCGATGACGGCGTCATGCCGCAGACGATCGAAGCCATCAACCACGCCAAGGCGGCGCGGGTGCCGATCATCGTTGCCATCAACAAGATCGACAAGCCCGATGCGAAGCCCGAGCGCGTGCGCACCGAGCTGCTCCAGCACGAGGTGCAGGTCGAATCCTTCGGCGGCGAAGTCGTCGACGTCGAAGTGTCAGCCAAGAACAAGACCAATCTCGACAAGCTGCTCGAGATGATCGCGCTCCAGGCCGACATCCTCGACCTGAAGACCAATTCGGAGCGTCCGGCCGAAGGCACCGTGATCGAAGCCAAGCTCGATCGCGGCCGTGGCCCGGTCGCGACCGTGCTGGTCCAGCGCGGCACGCTTCGTGTCGGTGACATCATCGTCGCCGGCGCCGAGATGGGCCGCGTCCGCGCGCTGATCTCGGATCAGGGCGAGACGGTGCATGAGGCCGGTCCTTCGGTTCCGGTCGAGGTGCTCGGCTTCAACGGTCCGCCGGAGGCCGGCGATCGTCTCGCGGTGGTCGAGAACGAAGCCCGCGCCCGCCAGGTCACCAGCTATCGCGCGCACCAGAAGCGCGAGAACGCGGCTGCCTCGATCTCCGGCATGCGCGGCTCGCTCGAGCAGATGATGTCGCAATTGAAGACGGCGGGCCGCAAGGAATTCCCGCTGATCATCAAGGCCGACGTGCAGGGCTCGCTCGAAGCGATCCTCGGCTCGCTGGAGAAGCTCGGCACCGACGAAGTCGCAGCCCGCATCCTGCATGCCGGCGTCGGCGGCATCTCGGAATCGGACGTGACGCTCGCGGAAGGCTTCAACGCCGCGATCATCGGCTTCTCGGTTCGTGCCAACAAGGAGGCGGCTGCGGCCGCCAAGCGCAACGGCATCGAGATCCGCTACTACAACATCATCTACGACCTCGTGGACGACGTGAAGAAGGCGATGAGCGGCCTGCTCGCGCCGACCCTGCGTGAAACCATGCTGGGCAATGCCGCGATCCTGGAGATCTTCAACATCTCCAAGGTCGGCAAGGTTGCCGGCTGCCGCGTCACCGACGGCACCGTGGAACGCGGCGCCAATGTGCGCCTGATCCGCGACAACGTCGTCGTGCACGAAGGCAAGCTGTCGACGCTGAAGCGCTTCAAGGACGAAGTGAAGGAAGTCCAGTCCGGTCAGGAGTGCGGCATGGCCTTCGAGAACTACCACGACATGCGTGCCGGTGACGTGATCGAGTGTTATCGCGTGGAGACGATCCAGCGCTCCCTGTAAGTCCAAATCTTACCGAAGCGCCCGGATCTTTTTGAGCTGAAATTGCGGGAGTGCGATGGCCGGATTTATTCCGGCCATCCGCGCCGCATTCGTTTCAACAGGACAAATGACAATGCTCGTGTCCCAAACGCGGGCACGACGAGGTGATTTTCAACCATGCCCCGCCACCATCAGAAGAAAAGTTCCGCGCCGGGCGGCTCGCAACGCCAGTTGCGTGTCGGCGAGCAGGTTCGCCACGCGATGGCCGAGATTCTGGCGCAAGGCAATGTGCATGATGCGGACCTCGAAGGTCACATCATCACCGTGCCGGAGGTTCGGATGTCGCCCGACCTGAAGCTCGCAACGGTTTACGTGATGCCGCTCGGTGGCCGCGACACCGAGGTCATCATCGCTGCGCTCGAGCGCAACAAGAAATTCCTGCGCGGCGAAGTCGCGCGGCGCGTTAACCTGAAATTTGCACCTGACCTTCGTTTCCGCGTCGACGAACGATTCGACGAAGCGGAACGGATCGAGAAGCTTTTGCGAACACCTGCGGTGCAGAAGGACCTGGAACAGGATCCGGATTCGGATCGGGAAGAAGAGCGATGACGATGGACCCGGCTCACGGCACGATCGGCGGCGAAGAGACCGATCAGCGCGACGTGCAGAAAAATAATTTTGCGGATCTCGGCGGCGATTCCCAGCCGCATCAGGAGCCGCGCCGCGTCAACAACGATCCCCGCGCCAACAAGCAGAAGGGCAACCAGCCGCGCCGCGACCGCCGCGACGTCCATGGCTGGGTCGTGCTCGACAAGCCGATCGGCATGACCTCGACGCAAGCCGTCGCCGTGCTCAAGCGCCTGTTCAACGCCAAGCGCGCGGGACACGCCGGCACGCTCGACCCGCTCGCCTCCGGCGGCCTGCCGATCGCGCTCGGCGAGGCCACCAAGACGGTTCCCTTCGTGATGGACGGCCGCAAGCGCTACCAGTTCACCGTGTGCTGGGGCGAGGAGCGCGACACCGATGATATCGAGGGCCGGGTCACCGCGACCTCCGACCAGCGTCCGACCCGGGAGGCCATCCTGGCCCTGCTGCCCCGCTTCACCGGGGTGATCGAGCAGATCCCGCCGCGCTATTCCGCGATCAAGGTCCAGGGCGAGCGCGCCTATGACCTGGCCCGCGACGGCGAGATCGTGGAACTGGCCCCCCGTCCGGTCGAAATTCATCATTTAACCCTTGTGGATCAACCGGATAACGACCGGGCGGTGTTCGAGGCGGAGTGCGGCAAGGGCACCTATGTCCGGGCGCTGGCCCGCGATATGGGCCGGATTCTCGGCACTTACGGCCATATTTGCGCGCTGCGGCGGACCCTGGTCGGCCCATTTGACGAGAACGACATGATTCCGCTGGATCAGTTGGAGGCTTTATGCGATAGAGCCGCGTCCGGCGAGGGCAGCCTCGCCGACGCGCTTATGCCCGTTGAGACCGCGCTGGACGACATCCCGGCACTGGCCGTCACTCGGGCTGATGCGGCAAGGCTCCATCGGGGCCAGGCCGTTTTATTGCGCGGACGGGATGCGCCCACTAGTAGCGGCACAGTCTATGTCACGGTGGCAGGCCGTCTATTGGCGCTTGCTGAAGTCGGCAACGGCGAAATCATCCCCAAGCGTGTGTTCAACCTGACCGGTCTGACTGCCAGCACCGGTCGCAACGAGAGAAATTGACGATGTCGATTGCCGCAGAACGCAAAGCGGAAGTCATCAAGACGAATGCCAACAAGGCCGGCGACACCGGCTCGCCGGAGGTTCAGGTCGCGATCCTGTCGGAACGCATCAACAACCTCACCAACCATTTCAAGACCCACGTGAAGGACAACCATTCGCGTCGCGGCCTCTTGAAGCTGGTTTCGACCCGCCGCTCGCTGCTCGACTACCTCAAGAAGAGGGACGAGGCGCGTTACAAGGCGCTGCTCGAGAAGCACAACATTCGTCGTTAAGTGTTCCTGCGCGCGCCACTGGCGCGCGTTTTCGTGCGCGGTTTCGAACGAAAGCGTTTGTTTAAAGGTTTTTGATCGAGGCTGCGTGCGCGTCGGGTGCGAGCCGTTGACGGCTAGCACCCGGGCACGATGGGCGAGGACCGCAATCCGGTGTTCGCGTTCGTGCCGACTGACAGTCCAGCAGCAATCCGGCGGCTGGGCACAACGGGCAAGGCGCCCGTATGACCCGAAAGGATGGACGCCATCCGAAATCCGAAAACCATGGCAGGATCGCAGGACGCTGATCGCCCGCTTCGATCAACGTCCCGCAATCTTGCGCATGGTTTTTGTTTTTCGGGCCGTCCTTCTTTCGAGAACCCATGAA
Source organism: Bradyrhizobium sp. LA6.1 (assembly GCF_040547805.1). Classification (NCBI taxonomy): domain Bacteria; kingdom Pseudomonadati; phylum Pseudomonadota; class Alphaproteobacteria; order Hyphomicrobiales; family Nitrobacteraceae; genus Bradyrhizobium; species Bradyrhizobium sp. LA6.1. Next base: position 212,905 of record NZ_JBEPQK010000007.1, read on the forward strand.
AGAAGACCTCTATGTTCAATAAGCATTCAGTCGAGATCGACTGGGGTGGACGCCCTCTCAAGCTTGAAACCGGCAAGATCGCGCGTCAGGCCGACGGCGCCGTCGTCGCCACCTATGGCGAGACCGTGGTGCTCGCCACCGTTGTCGCGGCGAAGGCGCCGCGCGAAGGCGTCGACTTCCTGCCGCTGACGGTCGACTACCAGGAGAAGACCTACGCAGCCGGCCGCATTCCCGGCGGCTATTTCAAGCGCGAGGGTCGTCCGACCGAGAAGGAGACGCTGGTCTCCCGCCTGATCGACCGTCCGATCCGTCCGCTGTTCGTCGACGGCTGGCGCAACGAGACCCAGGTGATCGTCACCGTGCTGTCGCACGACATGGAGAACGATCCCGATATCGTGGCGCTGGTGGCCTCATCGGCCGCGCTGACCCTGTCCGGCGCGCCCTTCAAGGGCCCGATCGGCGCAGCGCGCGTCGGCTTCGCCAACGACGAGTTCATTCTCAACCCGACGCTCGACGAGATGGTCGACACCCAGCTCGACCTCGTGGTCGCCGGCACGGCCGACGCCGTGCTGATGGTGGAATCGGAAGCCAAGGAGCTCAACGAGGACATCATGCTCGGCGCGGTGATGTTCGGTCACCGCCATTTCCAGCCGGTGATCAACGCCATCATCGAGCTCGCCGAGAAGGCCGCCAAGGAGCCGCGCGAAGTCACGGTGATCGACAACTCGGCGCTCGAGAAGGAAATGCTCGGCCTCGTCGAGCAGGAGCTGCGCGCCGCCTACGCCATTCCGGTCAAGCAGGATCGCTACGCCGCGGTCGGCAAGGTCAAGGAAAAGGTGATCGCTCACTACTTCCCCGAAGGGCAGGAGCCGAAATACGACAAGCTGCGCATCGGCGGCGTGTTCAAGGAGCTGGAAGCGAAGATCGTTCGCTGGAACATCCTCGACACCGGCAAGCGCATCGACGGCCGCGATAGCAAGACCGTGCGCAACATCATCGCCGAAGTCGGCGTGCTGCCCCGCGCCCACGGCTCGGCGCTGTTCACCCGCGGTGAGACCCAGGCGCTGGTCGTGACCACGCTCGGCACCGGCGAGGACGAGCAGTATATCGACGCGCTGTCCGGAACGTACAAAGAGACGTTCCTGCTGCACTACAACTTCCCTCCCTACTCGGTCGGTGAGACCGGTCGCCTCGGCGGCACCAAGCGCCGCGAGATCGGCCACGGCAAGCTGGCCTGGCGCGCGATCCACCCGGTGCTGCCGCCGCATCACGAGTTCCCCTACACCACGCGCGTGGTGTCGGAGATCACCGAGTCGAACGGCTCGTCCTCGATGGCTTCGGTCTGCGGCGCCTCGCTGGCGCTGATGGATGCCGGCGTGCCGTTGAAGCGGCCGACCGCGGGCATCGCGATGGGCCTGATCCTCGAAGACAAGCGCTTCGCGGTTCTCTCGGACATCCTCGGTGACGAAGACCATCTCGGCGACATGGACTTCAAGGTGGCCGGCACCGAACAGGGTATCACCTCGCTCCAGATGGACATCAAGATCGAGGGCATCACCGAAGAGATCATGAAGGTCGCACTCGGTCAGGCCAAGGATGGTCGTATCCACATCCTCGGCGAGATGGCCAAGGCGCTCACCAACGCCCGCGCCGAGCTCGGCGAATACGCGCCGCGCATCGAAACCTTCAAGATCGCCACCGACAAGATCCGCGAAGTGATCGGCACCGGCGGCAAGGTGATCCGCGAGATCGTCGAGAAGACCGGCGCCAAGGTCAACATCGAGGACGACGGCACCGTGAAGGTCGCTTCCAGCGACGGCGAGGCGATGAAGGCCGCGATCAAGTGGATCAAGTCGATCGCCTCCGATCCGGAAGTCGGCCAGATCTATGACGGCACCGTCGTCAAGGTGATGGAGTTCGGCGCCTTCGTGAACTTCTTCGGCTCCAAGGACGGTCTCGTTCACATCAGCCAGCTCGCTTCGGCGCGCGTGCAGAAGACCTCCGACGTCGTCAAGGAAGGCGACAAGGTCAAGGTCAAGCTGCTCGGCTTCGACGACCGCGGCAAGACCCGGCTGTCGATGAAGGTGGTCGACCAGACCACCGGCGAAGACCTCGAGGGCAAGGGCGGCGACGGCGAGAAGGCCCAGCGCGAAGCAGCCGGCGAGTAATCGCTCCGCATATCAGAAACACGAAGGGCGGCCTCTCGGCCGCCCTTTTTGTTTGTCGCTTGCTTAAAGCTCAGGGATCAGGCCGCGAGGTCGTACCGGTCGAGGTTCATCATCTTGGTCCAGGCCTTCACAAAGTCCTGCACGAACTGCTGCTTGGCGTCCGACGAGGCATAGACCTCGGCGAAGGCGCGGAGCTGCGAGTGCGCACCGAAGATCAGGTCGGCGCGCGTGCCGGTCCACTTCACCGCGTTGGTCTTGCGGTCGCGGGCCTCGTAGGTACCGTCAGCCGCCGGCGTCCACTGCGCGCTCATGTCGAGCAGGTTGATGAAGAAGTCGTTGCTCAGCGTGCCCACCTTCGCTGTGAGGACGCCGTGCTTCGAACCGTTCGCATTGGCGCCGAGTACACGCAGGCCGCCGACGAGCGCCGTCAGCTCGGGTCCGCTCAGCTTCAGCAACTGCGCGCGATCGACGAGAGCTTCCTCCTGCTGCAGGAACTGATGCTTCTTGCCGACGTAGTTGCGGAAGCCATCGGCCCGGGGCTCCAGCGGGGCGAAGGAGTCCGCGTCGGTCTGCTCCTGCGAGGCATCCATGCGGCCCGGCGTGAAGCCAACCTTCACGTCGACGCCGGCATCCTTCGCGGCCTTCTCGACCGCGGCAGAACCGCCGAGGACGATGAGGTCGGCGAGCGAGACCTTCTTCGCACCGGCTGATGCGTTGAAGTCCTTCTGGATCGCTTCGAGCTTGCCGAGGACCTTGGAGAGCTGAGCCGGCTGGTTCACCTCCCAATCCTTCTGGGGGGCCAGACGGATGCGCGCGCCGTTGGCGCCGCCGCGCTTGTCCGAGCCGCGGAACGTCGAGGCCGACGCCCACGCGGTCGAGACCAGCTCGGAGACCGAGAGGCCCGAAGCCAGGATCTTGGTCTTCAGCGCGGCGATGTCCTGGTCGCCGACCAGCTCGTGGTTCACCTTCGGAATCGGATCCTGCCAGATCAGCGTTTCCTTCGGCACCAGCGGGCCGAGATAGCGCTGGATCGGACCCATGTCGCGGTGGGTGAGCTTGAACCAGGCGCGGGCAAAGGCGTCCGCGAACTGATCCGGGTTTTCCAGGAAGCGACGCGAGATCTTCTCGTAGGCCGGATCGAGGCGCAGCGAGAGGTCGGTCGTCAGCATCGTCGGCCGGTGCTTCTTCGACTTGTCGAAGGCATCCGGAATGATCGCCTCGGCGCCCTTGGCCGTCCACTGATTCGCGCCGCCCGGGCTCTTCGTCAGCTCCCATTCGTATTTGAACAGGTTCTCGAAGAAGTTGTTGCTCCACTTCGTCGGCGTCGTCGTCCAGGTCACCTCGATACCGCTGGTGATGGAATCGCCCGCCAGGCCCGAAGCGTGCTTGCTCTTCCAGCCGAGGCCCTGATCCTCGAGCGCGCCCGCTTCCGGCTCCGGACCGACCAGCGACGGATCGCCCGCGCCGTGGGTCTTGCCGAAGGTGTGGCCGCCGGCGATCAGCGCGACGGTTTCCTCGTCGTTCATCGCCATGCGGGCGAACGTCTCGCGGATGTCCTTTGCCGCAGCGACCGGGTCAGGCTTGCCGTTCGGGCCTTCCGGATTGACGTAGATCAGGCCCATCTGCACCGCGCCGAGCGGCTCGGCGAGCTGGCGTTCGCCGCTGTAGCGCTCGTCGCCCAGCCACGTGCCTTCAGGACCCCAATAGAGCTCTTCCGGCTCCCACACGTCGGCGCGGCCGCCGGCGAAACCGAAGGTCTTGAAGCCCATCGATTCCAGCGCGACGTTGCCGGCGAGCACCATCAGATCGGCCCAGGAGATCTTGCGGCCGTATTTCTGCTTGATCGGCCAGAGCAGACGGCGCGCCTTGTCGAGATTGGCGTTGTCGGGCCAGCTGTTGAGCGGTGCGAAACGCTGCTGACCGGCTCCGGCGCCACCGCGGCCGTCCGTGGTGCGATACGTGCCGGCGCTGTGCCAGGCCATGCGGATCATGAGGCCGCCATAGTGGCCGAAATCGGCAGGCCACCATTCCTGTGAGTCCGTCATCAGAGCCGTCAGGTCCTTGATGACGGCATTCAGGTCGAGCGACTTGAACTCCTTGGCATAGTCGAACTCCTTGCCCATCGGGTCGGACAGGGTGGAATTCTTGTGCAGCATCTCGATGCTGAGCTGGGTCGGCCACCAGTCGCGGTTCACGCGCGTGGGTTTTCCGCCCGAAAACGGGCACTTCGAAGTGTCATCCATGAATACCTCCTCTGGTGGCGTCGAACTCGCGCCTTTGACCAGGTAGAATTACTCTAGGCTTCGCATTCGATCAGGGGAAGTTGACTTTAATGATCGCTGCGATAGGATTTTCTGATGGCCAACGTGACGATGCGCCAGCTCAGATATTTCGACGCGCTGGCGCGTCACGGCCATTTCGGCCGCGCCGCGGAGGCAAGCTCGATCTCCCAGCCGGCCCTGTCGATGCAGATCAAGGAACTGGAGGAGGCGCTCGGCGGCCTGCTGCTGGAGCGCAGCGCCCGGCAGGTGGCACTGACCCGGTTCGGCGAGGAGCTCGCACCGCGCGTCCGCGACATCCTGCGCTCGGTCGATGAGCTCGGCGATTTCGCGCGCGCCTCGCAGGACCGGTTTGCGGGCCGGCTGCGGATCGGCATGATCCCGACGATCGCGCCCTATCTGCTGCCGAAGATCACCAAGAATCTCACGCGCATGCATCCGGAGCTCGACATCCGCGTGCGCGAGACGATGACGCCGCGGCTGATCCAGGAACTGGTCGAAGGCCGGCTCGACACGGCCATCGTCGCACTGCCGGTGTCCGAGCCTTCGCTCACCGAAGTCGCGCTGTTCGATGAAAAATTCCTGCTGGTGCGGCCGGGCTCCGACGAAGGCACACCGGTGCCATCGCGCGAGATGATGCGCGAGATGCGGCTGTTGCTGCTCGAAGAGGGGCACTGCTTCCGCGATCAGGCGCTGTCGTTCTGCAACATGCAATCGGCGCCGCCGCGCGAGATGCTGGATGCGAATTCGCTGTCGACGCTGGTCCAGATGGTCAGCGCCGGCATCGGCGTCACCTTGATCCCGGAAATGGCGGTGTCGGTGGAGACACGATCGGCCTCGGTCTCGCTGTCGCGCTTCCGCGATCCCGAGCCCTCGCGCACCATCGGCATGGTCTGGCGCAAGACCAGCCCGCTGGCGCGGCAGCTGCTGCAGATCTCCGAGGTGGTGTGCCTGTCGGCCGGCAAGGCGCGCCCGCGGCAAGCCACGCGCGGCCAACGTGGGTAGGCGGGAATTTTCCTGAATAGCCGGGATCATTCAAGCGAGCCCCCGCGCAAGGCGGCAGATCGAACTGAGAGCACCAATGTCTGATCCCGTCATCCGTCCCGCGCGCACCGACGAATATGACGAGATCGGCCGCGTCTGGATGGAAAGCTGGGTCTCCACCGGCCTCGCCGAGGCGAGCGAATTCCTGCTGGCAAATCTGCGCGCACGCATCAGGCGCGAGATCGAGAACGGCTGGAGCCTGTTCGTGGCCGACGACAACGGTACGATCGCCGCCATGCTGGCGCTGCATCTGCCGAAACTCTATCTCGACATGCTTTTCGTCGGGCCCGCCTACCAAGGCCAATCGCTCGGACGGCAGTTGCTCGCCTTCACGCGCACGCAAATGCCGGATGAAATGTACCTGCGCTGCGTCCGCGAAAACGAAAGAGCCTGGCGCTGGTACGAGCGCGAAGGCTTTGTGTTCGAGAAGGAAGAGATCGAGCCGTCGAACGGGTTCGTGATGAGGTATTATCGGTGGAAGCGGCAGCGGCTCACCGGATAGACAGCGATCTCGGGCTGCAGCTTGCGGTTGTCACGATCCCACCCTAGTGTGGCGTATCCGATGACCTCCCGCCTCTGATCCTTGGAATCCATGTTTCGACTTGCTGCCCCGGTGCTCATCCTGCTGTCCTTCCTGACTTCGGCAGCAGCGCAAACCCCTCCCGCAACCACCGCTCCCGCCGCTCAGACCGCACCACAGGCAAAGCCGACAGCCAAGAAAGCGACGACGAAGCCGAAGGCGACGCCGAAGCCTGCGGAGTCGGCGACTGCTGGTCCTTGCGGCGTCGGCGTGATTGCTGGGACCGCCGACATCTTTGTCGTCCAGAAGATCGGTCTGACCGTGTTCGGCAACGACTATGCGGAAGTCCCGGTATCCTGGGGCCTTGACGACCTCGTCTTTGCGCGGGCGCGGGCCGCAGCAGGCAACACGCCGGTGCGACGGATCACTTACGCCAAGGGCGCGCTCGATTCCTACTACCACCCCAAATCCGGCCTGTTCCGCAATCAGCGTGAAGAGCTGTCGAACCTGATCCGGCAGGTCGCGGGTAATGCCGGTTGCGAGCGCTATCTCGTCGTCATGCGCAGCGAAGGACAGCTTGACGGGACCAATCAGTCGCTCAGCGGCGTCGGCATCTTCAGCCGGGGTGTCGGTCTCATCTCCTACGCGTATGTCTTCGCCTATATCGGCGTGACATGGGTCGACGGCCGCACCTTCGAGATCATGAAGGGCCCCGCCGTGACGTTCGAAGGTGTCATGAAGCATATGGCAGACAACTTCGTTTCGAACGAGCTTTTGCAGAAGGTGGACAAGTCCATGTTTCCGGAGGCGGCCGCGGACTCCGCCAACAACACCGCCCTGCGCGACACCACGCGCGACTTCCTGACCAAACGGCTGGACAAGATCCTGCCGCCATATTTCGTGCAGTGACGATGCTGAAAGGAAGCCAAGCTCGTAAGAAAGCGACGATCAAGGCGATGCAGGCCTTCGCGATAATCGTCGCGGCTCATCTGCTCTCGACGGCGGGAGTCGGGGCCCAGGCTGCGTCAAAGACGAGCACGGCCAAGTCATCGAACGCGTCCCCAACGACACCAGCAGAGAGCGGCCCATGTCAGATCGGCGTCATCCCGATCGCCGGCGATCTCTTCATGATTAAGAACTTCGGTCCCCTGGAGTTCCTCGACAAATACTCGCGGGCCTCCGTGACCACGTGGGCACTCGACGACCTCGTCGTGTCCCGTGTTCGCGCGGCTGCGCCCGGCCGCTCCGTGCGTAGAATCTCCTACACAAGGGAAGAGTTGAAATCCGGTGGCCGGCGGGAGCAAAATCCGTTCTTCTACCGTGCCGAAAGAGACATCGCGGACTTCGTTCGGTTTCTCGCACCAAGACTCCGTTGCGAACGTTATGTCGTCGTGCACCGGCACGGCGGAACGCATCGCGAATACGGCATTGGAATCTCGCGGTACCCCTACGACGGATCCGTGCATCTCTACGCGATAATGTACATCCGTGTTTACGACGGCGGGACTTTTACGTTGATCAAGGAAGCGCAGGCCTTGATGACTGACGACACCTACGTCGACCGCTTGCTGCGCAATCCGCTTGGTGGACCATCGCGCGAGCTGGATCGGACAATGTTTCCGGAGAAGCCTGCGGATGTTGCCAATAATCCGGTACTGCGCGACGGCGTGCGCGCCATGCTGACGGCAAGTCTCGACAAGACATTGCCGCCCTTGCTCCGGCACTAGGACATCCTGCGCGCTGCTTGAGAACGCCACCGTCAACCGGTCGCGTTGACCAACATGTCGTTCGCGCAGCTGACCTCTTGCCTAGGCGTAGTGCGTTGCGAATACGCGGCAAACGCGCCATGAATTGCGCGCTGTTTACCTCTCGCCGATGAAAGGTCCGCTCCATGATCAAGCTCTATTGGTCGCCACGCTCGCGCTCGTTCACGACGCTCTGGCTGATGGAAGAGAGCGGGCTGCCCTATGAGCGCGTGCTGACCGACATCTCGACCGGTGCGCAGAAAGCGTCGGATTATTTGAAGGTGAATCCGATGGGCAAGGTGCCGGCGCTCAGCGACGGCGATGCCGCGCTCGGCGAAGCCGCCGCGATCTGCGCCTACATCGCCGACCGCTATCCCGACACGAAGCTGGCGCCTGCCGTGGCCGACCCGCGCCGTGCGCGCTATCTGCAATGGCTGTTCTTCTCGCCGGGCTGCATCGAGCCTGCCATCATCCAGATCTTCACCAAGATCGAGATCCCGACCTCGACCGCGGCCTGGGGCAGCGCGACACAGGTGTTCGACGTGCTGCAAGCTGCGCTCGCGAAGGGACCGTGGATCCTCGGCGAGGAATTTTCGGCCGCCGACATCACGGTCGGCTCCGGCCTGAACTTCGCGGTCCGCCTGTTCAAGATGGTGCCGTCGCGCCCGGCCTTCGATGCCTATCTCGCGCGCTGCATGGCGCGGCCGGCGTTCCAGCGGGCGGAAAAGATCGCGGCGGGGTGAGGCAAGCTCAGAACTCGTAGGGTGGGCAAAGCGGAGCGTGCCCACCGCGTCTCTCTGCGATCGAGGAGAGATGGTGGGCACGGCGCTCTGCGCCTTTGCCCACCCTACGAAATCACTCTGACGATTTCAAATCGTCGGGCCTCGGCATCAGGATGATGTTGTAGCCGGAATCGACATAGTGGATCTCGCCGGTCACACCGCCGGAGAGATCCGACAACAGATACAGCGCCGAGCCGCCGAGCTCGTCGAGCGTGACGCCGCGGCGGAGCGGCGAATGTTTCTGCATGAAACCGAACATCGCACGCGCCTCGCCGATGCCCGAGCCGGCGAGCGTACGGATGGGGCCTGCGGAGATCGCGTTGACGCGGATGCCGCGCGGTCCGAAATCGGAGGCGAGGTAGCGCACGGAAGCTTCCAGCGCCGCCTTGGCGACGCCCATCACGTTGTAATTCGGCATCGCGCGCTCCGAGGCGCCGAAGGTCAGCGTGATCATGCTGCCGCCCTCCGTCATCAGCTCGGCGGCGCGTTTGGCGACCTCCGTGAACGAGAAGCAGGAGATCACCATGGTGCGCGAAAAGTTCTCGCGGCTGGTGTCGGCGTAGCGGCCCTTCAGCTCGTTCTTGTCGGCAAAGCCGATGGCGTGGATGACGAAATCGAGCTTGCCCCATTTCTCGCGCAGCACGGCGAAGGTCGCATCAACGCTGGCAATGTCCTCGACGTCGCAAGGCAGCACCAATTCCACGCCGAGCTGCTCCGCCAACGGCTTGACGCGCTTGCCCAGTGCCTCGCCCTGGAAGGTGAAGGCAAGCTCGGCACCGTGGGCATGCAGCGCCTTCGCCATGCCCCAGGCGATCGAATGATCATTGGCGATGCCCATGATCAGACCGCGCTTGCCTTTCATCAGTCCTTCCATCTCGCAATTACTCTCCGCTCTCCGTCATGCCCGGGCTTCCACGTTCTTCCGCAACCGGTAGCAAAGACGTGGATGGCCGGGACGAGCCCGGCCATGACGAAAAAACTACCAGTGCGTCCGCAATGACGTCACACATCCAGCCGGCTGAACACCAGCGTGGCGTTGGTGCCGCCGAAGCCGAAGGAGTTCGACAGCACGGTGCCGATCTTGACGTTGTCGATGCGCTTGCGCACGATCGGCATGTCGGCGAACACGGGATCGAGCTCCTGGATGTGCGCGCTCTCGCAGATGAAGCCGTTGTTCATCATCAGCAGCGAGTAGATCGCCTCCTGCACACCGGTCGCACCGAGCGAATGGCCGGTCAGCGCCTTGGTCGCCGAGATCGGCGGGCACTTCTCGCCGGCGCCGAACACGCGGCGGAGCGCGTCGATCTCCGGCGGATCGCCTGCTGGCGTCGAGGTCGCGTGCGGATTGATGTAGTCGACCTTTGTCTTCACCGTCGACATCGCCATGCGCATGCAGCGCTCGGCGCCTTCACCGGAGGGCGCGACCATATCGTAACCGTCCGACGTCGCGCCGTAGCCGACGATCTCGCCGTAAATGCGCGCGCCGCGCGCCTTGGCATGTTCGAGCTCTTCCAGCACCAGCACGCCGGCGCCGCCGGCAATGACGAAACCGTCGCGGTTGACGTCATAGGGACGCGAGGCGGTGGCGGGCGTGTCGTTGTACTTCGACGACATCGCGCCCATGGCGTCGAACAGCACCGAGAGCGACCAGTCCAGCTCCTCGCAGCCGCCGGCGAAAATGATGTCCTGCTTGCCGATCTGGATCGTCTCATAGGCGTTGCCGACGCAATGGTTCGACGTCGCACAGGCCGAGGAGATCGAATAGTTCACGCCCTTGATCTTGAACCAGGTCGCGAGCGTCGCGGAGGCCGTGGACGACATCGCCTTCGGCACGGCAAACGGTCCGACGCGCTTCGGCCCCTTGGTGCGGGTGATGTCAGCGGATTCGACGATGGTGCGGGCCGACGGGCCGCCGGAACCCATGATGATGCCGGTGCGGATGTTGGAGATTTCTTCGGGCGACAGACCGGAATCCTGGATCGCCTGCTCCATCGCGATGTGATTCCACCCCGCGCCCTGGCCGAGGAAGCGCATCGCACGCCGGTCGACGACCGTCGCAGGATCGATCGTCGGCGCACCTTGCACCTGCGAACGGAAACCGAGTTCGGCATATTTTTCAGCCCGCGAAATACCTGACTTCGCCTCGTGAAGGCTCGCAAGCACTTCCTGGGTGTTGTTTCCGATGGACGAGACGATACCCATCCCGGTGACCACAACCCGCCTCATGACAGCCTCGCCTAAATCGTTGTCTTTCTTGGTGATGCGCTCAGCCCAGGCTCACGCCCTGCTTGAACAGGCCGACCTTCAGATCCTTCGCGCGATAGATAATCTGGTCATCGACCGAAAGCCATCCGTCGGCGATACCGAGCACCAGCTTTGAACGCATCACGCGCTTGATATCGATGTTGTACACAACCTTACGGGCCTCGGGCAGCACCTGGCCGCTGAACTTCAGCTCGTTCAGGCCAAGCGCGCGGCCGCGCCCCTCTCCACCGCTCCAGCCCAGAAAAAAGCCGACCATCTGCCACAGCGCATCGAGGCCGAGGCAGCCGGGCATCACGGCATCGTTCTTGAAGTGGCAGCCGAAGAACCAGAGGTCGGGCTTGACGTCGAGCTCGGCCCGCACCATTCCCTTGCCGAACTCCCCGCCATTGTCGTTGATTTCCGCGATGCGGTCGAACATGAGCATCGGCGGCAGCGGCAGCTGGGCATTGCCCGGGCCGAACATTTCGCCGCGGCCACATGCCAGCAGATCTTCGTATTCGTAGCCGTTGCGCCTGTTCAGCATGCGGAAGCCTCTGTTCAAATCCCGATTGAGCGGCGTTTCTGGCGAAAATGGGCCCCGTTTCGTTCGGAAAGCCGCGCCAATTCCCGTCATCAGGCGCGACTGCCACGAGCCAGGATGGACTGCGGGCCGGGCCTCAATGCCCGGCTGCGCCATAATCGGCCAAGCGGAACCGCGGGCTCTCTAACACAGGCATTTCGGGTGGCAAAGCGATCTCATGAAGGTAAAGTGACCACCTGCTCGCCCGGTTCCATTTGTCATTAGAACCTCTCTAGTTGCGAGAAACTTGCATCTGCATCTATCTGTCCATATATTGCATATAGATGCAGTGTCCACGCGTGCCCGAAATCTGGAAATGAGCGAGAATCCCGCGCCCCATCACGACGACGACGTCCATTCCGCCGCCCTCCTGTCCGGCCGCCAGCCGGCCTTGACCGGCTGCCCGTGGCACGACGTCAACGAAATGCTCCAGTCCGCGGGGCTTCGTCCGACGCGCCAGCGCATGGCGCTCGGCTGGCTCCTGTTCGGCAAGGGTGCTCGTCACCTCACAGCTGAAATGCTCTATGAGGAGGCGACGCTGGCCAAGGTGCCGGTGTCGCTCGCGACCGTCTACAACACGCTGAACCAGCTGACCGATGCCGGCCTGCTGCGCCAGGTCAGCGTCGACGGCACCAAGACCTATTTCGACACCAACGTCACCACCCACCACCATTATTACCTCGAGAACAGCCACGAGCTAGTCGATATCGAGGATCCGCATCTGGCGCTGTCCAAGATGCCGGAGGTGCCCGAGGGTTACGAGATCGCGCGCATCGACATGGTCGTGCGCCTGCGCAAGAAGCGCTGAAGATCGTTCTACGCCGTTAGTTTAGCCGTCATGGCCGGGCTTGTCCCGGCCATTGCTATTTGCACGGTCATTCCGGGATGGTCCGAAGGACCAGACCTCAGATGCGCAATTGCGCATCGGGGAATCTCGAGATCCCGGGATGACCCTTCGGGTCAGTTGACCTGCTCGTCCGAATAGACGCCCCAGAGGCGCTCCTGCTGGATCCAGCCGTCAAAGCCGTTGCCGGTGACGCGACACCAGTTTGCAGTGCACTTCTTGACCTGCGTGACGACGCCGGCCTGGAGCTTGGCCGCAACCGCGCTGTCAGGATCGGCCCGGTCGTAGATCGGGGCGAGGTCGTCCTTGTGCTTCATGGTGACGACCGCAGTGCGGCGGCCCGACAGCAGCGAATGATAGACCCAGCCCTCGGCGCCTTCGGAATCGCGCACCCGGCGCCAGTTCTCGAACTCGGCGGTGATTTCGACCGGCAGGCCGGCGCGGGTGTAGACCCAGGCGACGTCATTGTCCTTGGTCGGGCCGGCGCGGACGTTCACGTGATCCGATTTGAGGCTGACATAACGCGGCACCGGCAGGCCGCTCGCGGTCTGGGGGGTGCTGTCCTTCGCCGAATGGGAGGGGCTGACCGAGGCGCTCAACCAGGTGCAAACGAGCGCCATCACCGAACAAAAACGCCCCAACGCCATCAACCCGTCTCCTGTCGAGGGCCCCGCCGCGCCGGGCCCTCACCCTAAATTCCGAACCTGCCGCGTAAGCCCATCTCCCGTGTTCCCGAAGCCTTAACCCGTGGTTCTTGTCTTGGCCCGGCCTTCTGCTAGAGAGGACGGACATCTGAACAACCAGTTTGCCCCGATTTTCCGGTCGGAAATGTCGGGGGAGCTTGAAGGAAGCGCCGGGGACGACACGGCAAAGGCAGTGTCGAACAACCGGGTTAATGAGGCCTCAACGGCCGGCCTTTGGTAACAGAGGCGGCTTGCGGCGCCTCATGAGGGCATGACATGTCGGTGAAGAAAAAGCCCCTCGTGGTGGTGACGCGCAAGCTGCCGGACTCGATCGAGACCCGGATGCGCGAGCTGTTCGACGCGCGGATCAATCTCGACGACACACCGATGTCGGCCGAGCAGATCGCTGAGGCCGCGCGCACCGCCGACGTGCTGGTTCCGACCGTCACCGACCACATCACCGCCGACATCGTCAACCAGCCCGACTGCAAGCTCCGCCTGATCGCCAATTTCGGCAACGGCGTCGACAATATCGACGTCGAGGCCGCGCATGCCCGCGGCATCACCGTCACCAACACGCCAAAAGTCCTGACCGAAGACACCGCCGACATGACCATGGCGCTGATCTTGGCCGTGCCGCGCCGGATGATCGAAGGCGCCTCGATCCTGACCGAAGGAAAGCCCTGGCCCGGCTGGTCGCCGACCTGGATGCTCGGCCACCGCATCGGCGGCAAGCGCCTCGGCATCATCGGCATGGGCCGCATCGGCCAGGCGGTCGCGCGCCGCGCCCGCGCCTTCGGGCTCCAGATCCACTACCACAACCGCCGCCCGGTGGCGCCGAAGATCGCCGAAGAGCTTGGCGCGACCTATTGGGAAAGCCTCGACCAGATGCTGGCGCGGATGGACATCATCTCGGTGAACTGTCCGCACACGCCGGCGACCTATCATCTGCTGTCGGCGCGGCGGCTGAAGCTGATCCGCAAGGACGCCTACATCGTCAACACCGCGCGCGGCGAGGTGACCGACGAGGACACGCTGATCAAGCTGATCGAGGGCGGCGAGATCGGCGGCGCCGGCCTCGACGTCTACGAGCACGAGCCCGCAGTCAATCCAAAGCTGGTGCGGCTCGCCAAGGCCGGCAAGGTGACGCTGCTGCCGCACATGGGCTCGGCCACGATCGAGGGCCGGGTCGAGATGGGCGAGAAGGTGATCATCAACATCCGCACCTTCCTCGACGCGCACAAGCCGCCGGACCGCGTGCTGCCGAGCATGCTCTGAGGTCTATTTGCCGCGCGTTTCGCGCTTGCGCCAGTCCGCGACGAAATCGATGAAAGCGCGTAGCGCGGGCGGCGTCTGGCGCCGGCTCGGATAGTACAGGAACGGGCCGGGAAACGGCTCGCACCAATCTTCCATCAAGCTGACCAGCGCGCCGGACGTCACGGCGTCATGGACGTAGCCATCGAGCGTCGCCCAGATGCCGGCGCCGTCGAGCGCAGCGCGCATGGCAAGGCCCATGTTGGTCGAGATCAGCTTTGCCGGCGGATCGACCTTCACGATCTGGCCAGCCTTCTCGAACTCCAGGTCATGCATGACGCCGCTCGAGTAGCGGGCGCGGATGCAATCATGGTCGAGCAGATCTTTCGGATGCTTCGGCGTGCCGCGGCGCGCGATGTACGCAGGCGATGCGACGACGACATAGCTCTGCGGACCGCTCAGCGGGATCGCCACCATGTCCTGCGCGAGGTGCTCGCCATAACGCACGCCGGCATCGTAGCCCGCGCTGACGATGTCGACGAAGCCGCTTTCGGAAACGATGTCGAGATCGACCTGCGGGTAGGTCGCAAGGAACGGCCCGACCATCGGCGCCAGCACGAGATCTACCGCCGGCGGCGGCGCGTTGATGCGCAGGCGGCCCGAAGCCACTTCGCGCAGGCCGCGGACCTGGTCCAGGGCATCGCCGACATCGCGCAGCGCCGGAGCGATGCGAGACAACAGCAGCTCGCCCGCCTCGGTCAGTGCGACGCTGCGGGTGGTGCGGTTCATCAGGCGGACGCCAAGGCGCTCCTCCAGGTCCCGCAGCCGCTGGCTAAGGCTCGACACCGACACGCGAATTTCAATCGCCGCACGCCGGAAATTGCGGGTGCGGGCAACCGCCACGAAGACGTCGAGATCACGCAGATCGGGCTCGGCCATTGTTCGTTATGATGAACAAGCCATTCTGGATTGTCCAGCTTATCAGCCTAATCGGTCAGGCGCATATCTGGCCTCGTCACGCGGCACAATCAGCCTGCCGCCTTTTCGAGGAGAACCATCATGGAACAGCGCAAACTCGGTTCAACCGGTCCGACCGTCTCCGCCCTTGGTCTCGGCTGCATGGGCATGTCGGAGGTCTATGGCCCCGCCGACCGCGGCGAAAGCATCGCCACGGTCCATGCGGCGCTCGATGCCGGCATCACGCTGCTGGACACCGGCGATTTCTACGCCATGGGCCACAATGAAATGCTGGTGCGCGAGGCCCTGAAGGATGTGTCGCGCGACAAGGTGCAGATCAGCGTGAAGTTCGGCGCGCTGCGCGGTCCCGCCGGCGAATTCTCCGGCATGGACACAAGGCCAGCCGCGACCAAAAACTTCCTGGCTTATTCGCTGCAGCGCCTCGGCACCGATTACATCGACATCTACCGTCCGGCGCGTCTCGATCCCAACGTTCCCATCGAGGAGACGATCGGCGGCCTCGCCGATCTCGTGAAGGCCGGCTACATCAGGCATATCGGCCTGTCCGAGGTGGGCTCCGACACCATCCGCCGCGCGCACGCCGTGCATCCGATCGCCGATCTCCAGATCGAATACTCGTTGATCGAGCGCGGCATCGAACGCGACATCCTCAAGACCTGCCGCGAGCTCGGCATCGGCATCACGGCCTACGGCGTGCTGGCGCGCGGCCTGATCAGCGGCCATTGGTCGAAGGACTCCGGCAAGACCGGCAGGGATTACCGGCTGATGACGCCGCGCTTCCAGGGCGCAAATCTCGACGCCAATCTCGCGCTGGTGGAATCCCTGCGGGCGATCGCCACAGAGATCGGCGCAACGCCGGCGCAAGTTGCGATCGCCTGGGTAGCGGCGCAGGGCAAAGAGATCATACCGCTGGTCGGCGCACGCACGCGCAACCGTCTCACCGAAGCGCTCGGCGCGGCGAAGGTAACGCTGACGCCGGCGCATCTCGCGGCGCTTGCAAAAGCATTTCCGCCCGACGTCGCTTCCGGCACGCGCTACGCGGCCGAGCAGATGGCGCATCTCGACAGCGAGAAGCCGGCCACGCGGTAGCGGCAGCGATCAGGTGCGATGGGCGCTGAGGTCCGTGATGACAGGCCCATCGCCGTTGAGCGGATTGGCCGGATCGCGCGCGTAGCGCAGCGTCTCGAAGCGCATCGCGCGCGCATCGATCATCAGGAGGCGGCCGACGAGGCCGTCGCCGAAGCCGACGATCTCGCGGATCGCCTCCAGCGCCATCATCGAGCCCATCACGCCCGCAAGCGCGCCCATGACGCCGGCCTCCGCGCAGGCCGGCACGGTGCCGGGCGGCGGCGCTTCCGGAAACAGGCAGCGATAGGTCGGATTGAACACGCCCTGCTCGTTCTTCTCATGCGCGCGGATGGTGGTGAGCGAGCCGTCGAAGGTGCCGAGCGCCGCCGTGATCAGCGGCCGCTTCGCGAAGAAGCAGGCATCCGAGACCAGATAACGCGTCGAGAAATTGTCGGAGCCGTCGAGCACGAGATCGTAGTCTCCGATCATGCTCAGCGCATTGTCGGCATTGAGCCAGGTGGCGTGGCCGACGAAGCGGACATGCGGATTGAGCGCGGAGATCCGCTCGGCCGCGCTCTCGACCTTGTGCCGGCCGATATCGGGCGTCGTATGGATCACCTGGCGCTGGAGGTTTGACAGCGAGACCACGTCGTCATCGACCACGCCGAGCGTACCGACGCCGGCGGCCGCCAGATACATCAGCGCGGGCGCGCCGAGCCCGCCGGCGCCGATCACCAGCACGGAGGCCCGCTTCAGCGCAGCCTGGCCCGGCCCGCCGACGTCGCGCAGCACGATATGGCGGGCATAGCGTTCCAGTTCGTCCGGGCTCAGCATCGTCGTCCTTCGTTCTCTCAAATCCTCATGGTGAGGAGCGCGGAACGCGCGTCTCGAACCATGAAGGCCCCGATCTCGCCTGCGGCCATCCTTCGAGACGCGGCCTTCGGCCGCTCCTCAGGATGAGGGCCTCAGTGCGTGGCTCGGCTCTTAGCCTGAACCACCCCAACATTGTTCGCGACCAACGAGATGTGCTTCAATGGTAGCACGTTCAATGGGCTGGCTGGATTTGTCATGAGATCGATGCTTGCGGCAACACTGATGTTTGCGGCTGCCACAGGCGCTAGCGCGCAGATGACGACGCCAGAGATCCCCGGCACCAAGCCGAAGCCGGTCCAGACCGTGCCGATCCGGCCTCCCGCACTGCAGACGCCGTCGGCGACGGCTGATGCGATGGCGCAGGCGGAACGGCTGTCGCTCCAGTCCGACCTCGCCTGGGTCGGCCAATATAACGGCGCCATCACCGGCGACGTCAGCGCGCGCATGGTCGAGGCGATCAAGGAATATCAGAATGTCAAGGGTGGCAAGCCGACCGGCGTGCTCAATCCGCAGGAGCGCGCCGCGCTCACCGAGACCGCGCGGCGGAAGCAGGAGAGCGTCGGCTGGAAGATCGTGATGGAGCCGACCAGCGGCGCCCGGCTCGGCATCCCCGGCAAATTGGTGCCGCAGCAGGTGACCGATGCCAACGGCTCGAAATGGACTTCGCCGACCGGCACGGTGCAGGTGCTGCTGAGCCGCCGCAAGGAGGCGAACCCGACCACGGCGAAACTCGCCGAGCTGGAGAAGGAACCGTCGGGGCGCAAGGTCGACTACACCGTGGTGAAGCCCGACTTCTTCGTGTTGTCGGGGTTGCAGGGCCTCAAGAAATTCTACGTGCGAGGCACCTTTAAGGGCGACGAAGTCCGCACCATGACGATCCTCTACGACCAGGCGACCGAGAACACCGTCGAGCCGGTCGTGATTGCAATGTCGAGCGCGTTCAACGCGTTTCCGACAGGACCGCAGGCCGGGCCGCCGCCGCGCAAGACCGTCGAATACGGCACCGGCATCGTCGTCAGCGACGACGGTGCGATTGTCACCGACCGCCTCGTCACCGATAGCTGTCTCGCGATCACCATTGCCGGCTATGGCAGCGCCGATCGTCTCGCCGAGGACAAGGAGCACGATCTCGCGCTCCTGCACATCTACGGCGCGCGCGGCCTGAAGCCGCTCAGCCTCACCGGCGGTACAGCGAAGACAAGCGTCGACGTCATCGGTATTGCCGATCCGCAGAGCCAGGGCGGAGCTGCGGGCGTATCGAGCCTCAAGGGCGCGCTGGCGCCGGTCACAGCAAGCGATTCCGCGCTGTCGCCTCCGCCGGCGGTCGGCTTCTCCGGCAGCCCGGCGATCGACGGCGACGGCAAATTCGCCGGCGTCGCGCTGTTGAAGCCGGCGATGCTCGCGGGGCCCGCGACATCGGTGCCGGCGTCGCAAGCGGTGATGGTGTCTGCGGAAACGGTGCGCGATTTCCTGAAGGCGAACGCCGTCACTGCGAATGGCACGTCGACGGATGCGAAGGCGGCCGTCGTCCGCGTGATCTGCGTGCGGAAGTAGGCGAGGGAGAACAATACTCTTCTCGTGTCCCGGACGCGGTGCGGGACGCAATGCCTCTCCGTTGAGCCACGCAGCTCCTGCACGGTCTCACGTGGTTTTTGGCAAAGGTCCCAGATTTTCGAGGGGCGCGGTCAGCCTGCATGTAAACCCGGCCGAGTCATACGAAACGTCAACGGAACCGCTGAAATCGTCCTTCAGCACGCGGGAAATCAGCCTGGAGCCAAAGCCTGTGCCGACGGGTTTCGATACGGACGGACCGCCAATCTCCTGCCAGACAAAGACAAATTTTGACTCGCCATCCTGAGCCTCGGTTGACCATGTAATCGATACGCAGCCTCCCGCTACGGTCAGAGCGCCGTACTTCGAAGCGTTGGTTGCGAGCTCGTGGAGCGCCAATGACAGAGCAAGCGCTTGTCTAGATTTCACAACGAGTGGAGGACCCGAGACGATGAAGCGGCCTTCGCCTGTCCGATAAGGTGCAAGAGCAGTGCCGATCACATCGTGGAGTGGTGCGGCCGCCCAATTTGATGCGGTCAGCAAGTCCTGCGCTCGTCCAAACGCGCCGAGCCGTGCCTGGTACTTTTCGAGATCGGCTTTGCTCGTCGGGTCGCGAAATGTCTGGGCAGCTACCGCGCTCAACACTGCAAGCGTGTTCTTGACGCGGTGCTTCAGCTCCTCATTGATGAGGTTCAGCGCTTCCCTTGCCATATGCTCGGACGTGACATCCCTGCAGACGACAAGCACGCCGCCCACCTTGCCTTCAAGATCAATTGGACCAAAGCTGTACGTCCACCAAACGTCCTCGCGGCGCCCGTGACGGGTCACCGGCACCAGCTGGTCCTCATTCCAGGTCGCCCCCTTGCCCGACATGACGTACTCGATCTGGGGACCAATGATGTCCCAGATCTCGGCCCAACACTCACGGCCGCGCGCGCCCAAAGCGCTTGGGTGCCTTTCCGGCCCCATCGTCTCCCGGTATGCATCGTTGTAGAACTGGATGAGTTCTGGTCCCCACCAAATGAACATCGGGTGCCGCGAGGTCAAAACGAGCCGCACTGTAACTCGAAGACTTTGGGGCCAAGTGTCCGGAGAGCCCACGGATGTGCTTGACCAGTCAAACGCTCGCGTCAAAGCGCCCATCTCGCCGCCGCCGGCCAGGAAGTCGCCGCTTATATCGCCGCCCATACGCACAGCCTTACTCAGACGCTGATCGACGAGCCTGCCGCCAGTGTTCCGCACCCTACATTGCCGAACTTGTGCCGTCATCTGCGCGGATCGGGCCGCATAGGCGACATCTGCCTCGCACCGAAAAATACCGCGGAGGTTCGAAAACCGCGAACCGCTGGATTTGCGGTCGCGACACCTGCCGGCGATTGGACGACGTCAGTTGTACAAGAGGTACGAGCGCACCGTCCTTGTGAATGCGCGGTCAGCTCAGCCTGAACCTGATCCCGGCCTTCGCAAGCCCGCCCGAAATTCCCACCGGCGTGCCGTCCGCGCGCCAGCAGGCGGCGCCGGTCATGGTGCCGTCGTCGTGGAAGGCAATGCCGTTCATGCCGCCCGCCACCGTCGCGACGGGCGCCACCTTGTGGCCGAGGCCCGCAAGCTTCGCGCGCACGGCCTCCGGCACCTTCTGCTCGACTTCGAGCGCGTTGCCCTCGGTCCAGATGCGCGGCGCCTCGACCGCTTCCTGCAGGCTCATGCCGTGGTCGATCAGATTGACCAGCGCCTGCATCGCGCTGGGGAAGATGCGTTTTCCGCCGGGCAGGCCGAGCGCATAGCGCAGCTTGCCGTCGCGCAGCGCCATCATCGGCGACATCGAGGTGGTGACGCGCTTGCCCGGCGCCAGTGACAGCGCATGGCCGGGACGCGGATCGAACAGGTTCATGTAGTTGTTGGCGATGGCGCCCAGGCCCGGAATCATGATCTTGGCGCCGAAGAGATTGTTGATGGTCTGCGTGGTCGCGACGACGTTGCCGAACGCGTCCGCCGCGGTCATGTGCGTGGTGTGCGCGCCTTCGAGCTGCGAGACGCCGGCGCCCCAGGCCTGCGCCCGCGCCGGATCGATGGCGCGGCGGCGTTCCTCGGCATAGGCCTTCGACGTCAGCCGCTCCACGGGGACGCCGACATAATCCGGATCGCCGCTGGCCGCGGCGCGATCGGCGAAGGCGATCTTCAGGACTTCGGCGAGATAGTGGATTGTCTCCGGCGTGCCGAAACCGAGGTCTCCGATGTCATAGCCCTCCAGAATGTTCAGCATCTGCGCGATGTGGACGCCGGAGGCCGCGGGCGGCGGCGGGCCAAGGATGGTCCAGCCGCGATAGTCGGCGCGGATCGGTTGCCGTTCGACGGTCTTGTAGCCGGTGAGATCGTTGCGGCGGATGAAGCCGCCGGTCTTCTCCATGTAGTCGACGAGGATGTCACCAAGCGGCCCCTCGTAGAGCGCGGTCTCGCCGTGGTCGGCGATGGTGCGGAGCGTCTCGGCATATTCGGCCTGCACCACGCGTTCGCCGACCTTGAGCGGCTCGCCATCAGGCAAATAGATCGCCGCAATCGGCTTGTCCTTGCGCATCTCGGCAGCGCTCTCGCTGATGCATTCGTGCAAGTACGGCGTCGCCGCATAGCCGCGCGCGGCATGCTTGATCGCGGGCTGCATCACATCGCCAAGCGACATGGTGCCGAACCGGCGCAGCGTCTCGCACCAGGCTTTCAGCGAGCCCGGCGTGGCGACCGCCTTCGGGCCGTTGAGGTTCTCGTTGCCGACGGTGTCGAACACGTCATGCGCCGCGCCCGGCGCGGATGTGTAGCTGGTGTCACGCACCGCCGCAGGCACGGTGCTCTGCCCGTCGATGAAACGGTGGCTGCCGTCAGCCAGACGTATATGCGCCATGCCGCCGCCGATGATGCCGACCATCATCGGCTCGACCACGGTCAGCGTGAACAGGGTCGCGATCGCGGCGTCGATGGCGTTGCCGCCCGCGGCCAGCATCTCGGCGCCGGCGCTGGAGGCCAGTGGATGGTTGCTGACCACCATGCCGCGGCTCGAGACCGCCGGCATCTTCTGGCATTCAAAGGTCGTTGCCGTCCGGTCGCGCCAGTTTCCGTCCATGCCGCCTGCCCCTTTTATTCACGGCGGCAAGCACATCATACGGGCGACGACGGGTCCAGTATTGGTACGGATTAGCTGGCATTCCCGATTCTGCCATCATCGTTGGCGTTGATTCGGACATCCGCGGTCCCCTTTGGATCGGGCAGGGCACGTCCTGAGCGAGTAGAGCTCAGCATCGAGAAGCGATGCACGTTCGCGTGGCGTTACCCCACAGACCCAAGCATTCCAAAGGATTCAACTTTCCATGCACACGATCGTACTGGCCACCCAAAAGGGTGGCAGTGGCAAGAGCACGCTTGCCATCGGCCTCGCGCTGGCGGCCAAGCAGGCCGGCTTCACCGTCCGCCTGATCGAAACCGACCCGCAGGGTACCCTGTCCAACTGGCTGCGTCGCCGCCACGCTGACGATCTCGTCGTCGAGCCGATCTATCACGCCGCCGACATCGCGCCGCGCCTGAAGATGCTGGCCGACAGCGGCCTGCGGCTCGCGATCGTCGACACCGCGGCCGGCCTCAGCGCCGCGACCACCGCCGCGATCCGCCATTCCGACCTCTGCCTGATTCCGGCCCGCCCGAGCGTCGCCGACATCGAGGCGACCGTCTCGACGCTCAGCGTCGCGCGCGCCTGGAAGCGGCCCTACGGCTTCGTGCTGAACCAGGCGCCGATCCGAGGCCAGCGCATCGACAACGCCGCCAACACCCTCGCCGAGGAAGCCGCGCTCGATCTCGCCGAAGTGCTCGCGCGCCCGTTGATCGTGATGCGCAATGACCACCAGGACTCGCTCGCGAGCGGCCTCGCCGTCAGCGAATTCGCGCCGAACGGCAAGTCGGCGGACGAGATCCGCGGCCTCTGGCGCTGGATCGAGACCCGGCTCGAGCTCGAAGCCACGACCAATGTCCTGATCGACCAGGTCATCTCGGTCGCGGACGGGATGCTGCACGTCGCCGCCGAACACGCGGCGGACGAGACCACGACGCTGGCGTCCTGAGCGGGGCGATCGCTCGGACGACAGGCGGCCTCTTCACTTATCCGGTTGAAGAGCCCAAGCGACGAACCAATCCGGCCACCAGCCCGGCCGGATTGCTTCGCTTCGCGTTTTCTAGACGAGCAACCATCCTCCTCGTCATTGCGAGCGCAGCTCTCCGCGGAGGGCTTCTCGATTGCTTCGCTGCGCTCGCAATGACGGCGTGGTGGGGTCGTCGCCTTCGCCGAGACTCACGGCCTATCGGCGGCAGGCCCGATCTTCACTTCTGACATTTCTGGCACCAGAAGGTCGACCGGCCGTTCTGGGTGAATCGCTTCACGGTGCCGCCGCAGCCTGGCGTCTTGCAGGTCTCGCCCTCGCGGTCATAGACCTTGAAGGAATGCTGGAAATAGCCGAGCTCGCCCGAGGTCTGGCGATGGTCGCGCAAGCTCGATCCGCCGGCCTTGATCGCGTCGTTCAGCACAGTGTGAATGGCACTCACCAACCGCTTCGCGTGATCGGTCGGCTCGCCGCCGCCAACACCCTTGCGACCCTTGGTCGCGAGCGTCGCAGCAATGCGGCGCGGCGACAGATGCGAGCGATGCAGCGCTTCGCAGACATAGATGTTGCCGAGCCCGGCGACCACGCGCTGGTCGAGCAGCGCGGCCTTCAGGCTCGTCGTCTTGCCCTCGCACGACCGCGCCAGCATCGCGGCGTCGAATTCATTGCCGAGCGGCTCGGGGCCGAGATCGCGCAGCAGCGGCTCGTCCTCAAGCGCGTTGCGCGCGATCACTTTCATGTAACCGAAGCGGCGCGGGTCGTTGAACACGATGTCGGCGCCGGACGACATCCGAAACAGCACGTGGTCGTGCGTGGAGTCCTTAGCCCGCGGGTAGTGAAACTCGCCCGGCGCGGCCTCGTTGTCCGGCTTGATGACGCGGAACGAGCCCGACATCCCCAGATGCATCAGCAGCACGTCGCCGGAGGCGAGATCGGCCATGAGATATTTTGCACGGCGGCCAAGCCCCGTGACGACCTGCCCCTGGAGCCGGGCCACGAAATCGGGCTGGAAGGGAAAGCGCAGATCCGGCCTGCGGGCCTCCGCGACGAGGATTTTCGCACCCTCCATGACGGGCTGAAGGCCGCGGCGGACGGTCTCGACTTCGGGCAATTCAGGCATGGTCAGGCATTCACCTTATGAGGGCGGTGTGATAGCGCCATTGCGGCGGCCGCGCTATGGTCCGCCCAGTGGAGTAGAGTAATGGATCGGCCGGGCGAAACCACGCATTTTGGCTTCAGGGACGTTCCCCTGGGGGACAAGCAGACGCTGGTGAACGATGTGTTTCACAGCGTGGCGTCGCGCTATGACTTGATGAACGACCTGATGTCCGGTGGCCTGCACCGGGTCTGGAAGGACATCATGATCACCGCGCTCAACCCGCCGCGGGGTGACCGGCCGTTCGCGCTGCTCGACGTTGCCGGCGGCACCGGCGACATCTCGTTCCGCGCTGCCAAGGCGGCAGGTCCCGGCTTCCATGCCACGGTGTGCGACATCAACGCCGAGATGCTGGCCGTGGGCCGCGAGCGTGCCGCGAAGCGGCATCTCGAGACCCAGGTCGATTTCGTCGAGGGCAACGCCGAAGCGCTCGCCTTCGCCGACCGCAGCTTTGACGCATATACGATCGCTTTCGGCATTCGCAACGTGCCGCGGATCGACCTGGCGCTGCGCGAGGCCTATCGCGTGCTCAAGCCCGGCAGCCGCTTCCTGTGCCTGGAATTCTCCACCGTCGAGATGCCCGGGCTCGACCGGATCTATGACCTGTTCTCGTTCAAGGTGATCCCGCCGCTCGGCCGCATGGTCACGGGCGACGCCGAGTCCTACCAGTATCTCGTCGAATCGATCCGCAAGTTTCCGAAACCCAACGCCTTCGCCGACATGATCCGCGACGCCGGCTTCGCCCGCGTCAGCTGGCAGACATTGTCCGGCGGCATCGTCGCACTGCATTCGGGCTGGCGTTTGTGATTTCTTCCATTACCCACATTTCGCGCCTGATCCGCGCCGCGTTCGTGTTTGCGCGCGAGGGCGTGTTCGGTTCCGTCGATCCGACCCTGGTGCCGCCGCCAGGGCAACTCGCGCTGAAGCTTGCGCGCCTCGTCGAACGGCGCGGTCCAAAGCACGGACCACGGCTGACGCGCGCGCTGACCCGGATGGGCCCGGCCTATCTCAAGCTCGGGCAGTTTCTGGCCACGCGTCCCGACGTCGTCGGCGTCGTCATGGCGCGTGATCTGGAAAGCCTCCAGGATCGCTTGCCGCCGTTTTCGCAAGCCGAAGCGGAAGCTGCGATCGCGAGCTCGCTGGAGCGTCCGCTCAAGGACGTGTTCGCGAGCCTCGGCCCGCCGGTCGCGGCAGCCTCGATCGCGCAGGTGCATCGCGGCGAAGTCTTGCGCGACGGCATCCGCAAGCCGGTCGCCGTAAAAGTGCTGCGGCCCAACGTGGCCTCGCGATTCCGCCGCGATCTCTCCGATTTCTTCTACGTCGCGCACAAGGCCGAGACCTATTCGAGCGAGGCGCGGCGTTTGCGCCTGATCGAAGTCATCAACACCATGTCGCGCTCGGTCGCGATGGAGATGGACCTGCGGCTGGAAGCGGCTGCAATGTCGGAGATGGCGGAGAACACGGGCGACGATCCTGATTTTCGCGTGCCAACCGTCGATTGGGACCGCACCACGCACAACGTGCTGACGATGGAGTGGATCGACGGCATCGCGCTGAACGATCACAAGCGCCTTGCAGAGGCGCAGGTCGACCTGCCCGATCTCGGCCGCAAGGTGATCCAGAGTTTTCTGCGCCACGCGCTCCGCGACGGCTTCTTCCACGCCGACATGCATCCGGGCAATCTGTTCCTCGATGACGCCGGCCGTCTGGTCGCGGTCGATTTCGGCATCATGGGCCGGCTCGGGATGAAGGAGCGGCGCTTCCTCGCCGAGATCCTGCTCGGCTTCATCACGCGCGATTATCGCCGCGTCGCCGAGGTGCATTTCGAGGCGGGCTATGTGCCGGCGCATCACTCGGTCGAGAATTTCGCGCAAGCGATCCGCGCCATCGGTGAGCCCATTCACAACCGCACGGCGGAAGAGATCTCGATGGCGCGGCTGCTGACGCTGCTGCTCGAGGTCACCGGCCTGTTCGACATGACGACGCGGCCCGAGCTGATCCTGCTGCAGAAGACCATGGTGGTGGTCGAGGGCGTGGCGCGCGCCTTCGATCCCAAGCTCGACATCTGGAAGGTCGCCGACCCCGTGGTGCGCGAATGGATCGAGCGCAATCTCGGCCCGATCGGCCGCGTGCAGGGCGCGCTCTCCGGCGGCAGCGACCTCGCCCGCGTGCTGATGCGCCTGCCCGACATCGCGCAGCGCTCGGTCGCGGTGCTCGAGCAGCTCGAGACCATGACGCGGGAAGGCATCCGGCTGTCGCCGGAGAGCATCGCCGCGATGGGCCGCAGCGAAGGCCGCAAGAATCGCTGGCGCACCGTGGCGCTCTGGATCATCGCCGCCACCTTCATCGGAATCCTGATCGCCGTTCGGAATCTGTGATTGCACTGCAATCACGGAAACGATAGCATCGCTATCGCTATCATTCCGTGCTGGAGGGGCGTCATGGCAAGCCTGACCATCCGCAAGCTCGACGAGGGCGTCAAAACCTATTTGCGCCTGCGCTCGGCCAGGAACCGCAGGTCGGTCGAGGAAGAGGTCCGGGTCATCCTCGGGGAGCTGATCGAGGGCCGCGAGGAGCCGCTGACGCCGTTTGCGCTGCCGCCGGCCCAATCTACCGCCCCCACGCCGCAACGGACCGGCGCCCTTCCCGAGGCCAGCGTCACCCTGATCATCGGGGGCGGAATCGCGGCCTATAAGTCGCTCGACCTGATCCGCCGGCTCAAGGAACGCCGGATCGAGGTCCGTTGCGTCCTGACCAAGGCGGCGCAGCAATTCGTCACGCCGCTGGCCGTGAGCGCGCTGTCGCATGAGCGCGTCTACACCGACCTGTTCGACCCGCAGAGCGAGTTCGACG
Organism: Bradyrhizobium sp. LA6.1; assembly: GCF_040547805.1. Classification (NCBI taxonomy): domain Bacteria; kingdom Pseudomonadati; phylum Pseudomonadota; class Alphaproteobacteria; order Hyphomicrobiales; family Nitrobacteraceae; genus Bradyrhizobium; species Bradyrhizobium sp. LA6.1. Next base: position 239,663 of record NZ_JBEPQK010000007.1, read on the forward strand.
CCGGTCACATCCGCCTGGCGCGCGACTGCGACCTGATCGTCGTCGCGCCCGCGACCGCCGATCTCTTGGCGAAGATGGCCAATGGCCATGCCGACGATCTCGCCAGCGCCATCCTGCTCGCGACCAACCGCAAGGTCCTGCTGGCGCCGGCGATGAATCCGCTGATGTGGAAGAATGCGGCGACCCGCCGCAACGTCACGCAGCTTCAGCGTGACGGCGTGGTCCTGATCGGCCCGAATTCAGGCGAGATGGCCGAGGCGGGCGAAGCCGGCGTGGGCCGCATGTCCGAGGCGATCGAGATCGCCACCGCCGCCGAGCGGCTGCTGCGGCCGCCGGTGCCGCGCCCGCTCGCCGGCAAGCGCGTGCTGATCACCGCAGGCCCTACCCACGAGCCGATCGACCCGGTGCGCTACATCGCCAACCGCTCGTCCGGCAAGCAGGGCTTTGCCATCGCCGCCGCCGCGCAAGCCGCAGGTGCCGAGGTGATCTTGGTCAGCGGCCCGGTCGATCTCGGCGATCCCCCGGGCGTAACGGTGAAGCGGGTGGAATCGGCCCGGCAGATGCTGGAGCAGGTGCAGGCGGCGCTTCCCGCCGACATCGCGATCTTCGCGGCCGCGGTCGCCGACTGGCGGGTCGCCAGTGAGGGCGAGCAGAAGCTGAAGAAGACCTCGGCCGGCATGCCGCCGCTTCAGCTGGTCGAGAATCCCGACATTCTCGCCACGATCTCGAAGCTGACCGACCGGCGCCCACCGCTGGTGATCGGCTTTGCCGCCGAGACCGAGCACCTCATCGACAACGCCAAGTCCAAGCTGGCCCGCAAGGGCTGCGACTGGATCGTCGCCAACGACGTCTCGCCGGCGACCGGTGTCATGGGCGGCGACCGCAACACCGTGCATCTGATCAGTCGCAAGAATGGTGAGGAGGACGGCGAGATCGCAGTTGATTCCTGGCCGGTGATGACCAAGGAACAGGTCGCCATCGAGCTGGTCGCGCATGTCGCAAAGAGCGTGACCGACAAATCCCGGGAGCCGGCATCTTGAGCACGAAAGTCACGGTCGAACTGCAGCAACTGGCCCACGCCGAAGGCCTTCCGCTGCCGACCTACCAGACCTCCGAAGCCGCCGGCCTCGACCTGATGGCCGCAGTTCCCGACAGCGAGCCGCTGACGCTCGCCCCCGGCCGATATGCGCTGGTGCCGACAGGCCTCGCGGTCGCGCTGCCGCCCGGCCACGAGGCGCAGGTGCGGCCGCGTTCGGGGCTTGCCGCCAAGCACGGCGTCACCGTGCTGAACTCACCCGGAACCATCGACGCCGACTACCGCGGCGAAATCAAGGTGATCCTGATCAACCACGGCGCAGCGCCCTTCGTGGTCAAGCGCGGCGAGCGCATCGCGCAGATGGTGATCGCGCCGGTGGTGCAGGCCGCGCTGGTTCCCGTGACAACATTGTCCGCGACCGATCGCGGCGCCGGCGGCTTCGGCTCGACCGGCCGCTAACACACGGCAACTCCAGCCGAATCATCCCGAAGAACTAGGTGGATTGGAACCGCGCGCCCGGCATTTTTGTGGGACCGCCTTTGCGTTCACGATCTGGACTCTTACCGCTGGAGTCACGGTGGGGGTATTGTCGTTTGATTCGCGCGCGACGGGGGTCGCCGCGCGCAAATTCGTGCGATCTGGGGCAACTATGTCAGGCGTGATCGTGTCGATGCGTCGGACGCTGCTGTCGTGCACATCGTTGGCGCGCAACGGCTTGTTGGGAGGCGCTCTCGCGGCGCTGCTGCCGGCTGCGCCGGCTGAGGCTGCCGACCTCGTCGACACACTTTCCATAATGCTGGACTTCAACCGGCAGGAACTCGCGGTGCTGGCCACCGCGCTCGCGCTGCTCGGCTTCTCGGTCGTGGCCGCGATCCTGTTGATGCGCACGCGCGTGCGCACGGCGAACAACGAGGCGCGGCTGCGCGCGCGGATCGGGGAACTGCAACTCCAGTCCGATCGCTTCGGCGCGTTGCTGTTCGCCGAGCCGCAGATCCTGATCTCTTGGCCCGCCGGCGACAATCGCGCGCAGATTTCCGGCGACATCTCCATGGTGCTGCCGCGCGATTCCTCCCCCCAGCGCGTCCTCGCGTTCGGAACATGGCTGCCGCCGGAGCCCGCGCTCCAAATGGATCACGCGGTCGATGCGCTGCGTGACCGCGGCGACGGGTTCCAGCTGACGCTGACCACCGCGCACGGCCACACGCTGGAGGCCATCGGCCGCGCCATCGGCGGCCAGGCCATCGTCAGGATTCGCGAACTCTCCGGTCTCCGGCGCGATCTGGCCGAGACCAATCTGCGTTACAAGGCACTTGCCGACGAGACCGAGATGCTGCGCGGTTTTGCCGCCGCGGCTCCCTGGCCGATCTGGGCCAAGGCCGAGAACGGCACGCTGAGCTACGCCAATCCGGCCTATGTACGCGCGACCGAGGCAAGCAGCGCCACCGACGCCCAGCAGCGCAAGCTCGAGCTGCTCGACAGTGCCGACCGGACCGCGATGGAGCGAGGCCTGAAGGACGCGGCCAGTTTCACCTCGCGACTGCCGATCGTGATCGGCGGCGAGCGGCGCATCTACGACGTCCGCGCTGTCAATGTCGGCAGCGGCAATGTCGGCGTCGCCATCGATGCCAGCGAGGCGGATGCGCTGAGCTCGGCGCTGGTGCGGATGGCGGAGGCGCATCGTCGCACGCTGGACCAGCTCTCCTCGGGCGTTGCCGTGTTCGACGGCCAGCGCCGGCTCGCCTTCTACAACGATTCCTACCGCCGGCTGTGGGACCTCGACCGCATCTTCCTCGACGCCAATCCCGACGATTCCAGCGTGCTCGACCAACTCCGCGCAGCGCGCAAGCTGCCGGAGCAGCCGGACTTCCGCGCCTGGAAGGCCAAGCTGCACGAGGCCTATCGCGCGGTCGAGGCCGCCAAGGACACCTGGTACCTGCCCGACGGCCGCGCGCTCTCCGTCGTCACCACGCCGAATCCGGAAGGCGGCGTCACCTATCTGTTCGACGACGTCACCGAAAGCCTCGAGCTTGCCCGCCGCTTCGACGGCATGATCCGCGTCCAGCGCGAGACGCTGGACAGCCTCGCCGAGGGCGTCGCGGTGTTCGGCAGCAACGGCAGGGCGCAGCTGTTCAACCCGGCCTTCGTCCGGATGTGGAAGCTGTCGAGCGACGCCATGCGCGACGAGCCGCACATCCAGACGGTCGAAGGCTGGTGCCATCAGCTGTTCGACGACCCGCAAGTCTGGCGGCAGATCCGCGAGGCCGTCACCTCGATCGAGAGCCGCGCCGACGTGCCGCTGAAGCTCGAGCGCAAGGACGGCAGCGTGCTCGACGGCATGATCCGTCCGCTGCATGACGGCGCGACCATGCTGACGTTCCAGGACATCACCGACACCGAGAATGTCGAGCGTGCGCTGCGCGAGCGCAACGAGGCGCTGGAGGCCGCCGACCAGATGAAGGTGGATTTCGTCCACCACGTCTCCTACGAGCTGCGCTCGCCGCTCACCACCATCATCGGCTTCGCGCATTTCCTCAGCGATCCCTCGACCGGGCCGCTGACGCCGAAACAGGCCGAATATCTCGACTACGTCACCAAATCGACCAACGCCCTGCTGGCGCTGACCAACAACATCCTGGATCTCGCCACGATCGACGCCGGCGCCATGAAGCTGGAACTCGGCCCGGTCGACGTCAGCAAGGCCATTGAGCTCGCCGCCGAGGGCATCCAGGACCGCCTCGCCACCGACCGCATCCGCCTCAAGGTCGAGATCGCGCCGGATATCGGCAGCTTCGTCGGCGACGAGAAGCGCGTGGTGCAGGTGCTCTATAACCTCCTCGCGAACGCCGTCGGGTTTTCTCCACAGGATTCCACCGTCGGCATCAGCGCACGCCGCACCGAACGCAGCGTGGTCTTCACTGTGACAGATTCCGGGCCTGGAATACCTGCCGACATGAAGGACAAGGTGTTCAACTGGTTCGAAAGCCGCTCGCAGGGGTCGCGTCACCGCGGCGCCGGGCTCGGCCTGTCGCTGGTGCGCTCCTTCGTCGAGCTGCATGGCGGCAAGGTGCGGGTGGATTCGATCGTGGGCAGAGGCACGGTCGTGATCTGCGACTTCCCGACCGACCAGGCGGCGCATCGCGACGCCGCCGAATGACTGAACCGACCACATTCTCCGTCGCGCTTGTCAACGAGACGGCCACCGCGCAATTGATGGCCGACCTCGCGCTGCTGGTCGGCCCCGGCGACGTCATCACCCTCACCGGCGATCTCGGTGCCGGCAAGACTGCGGCTGCGCGCGCCATGATCCGCTATCTCGCCGGCGACGAGGCGCTGGAAGTTCCGAGCCCGACCTTCACGCTGGTGCAGGGTTACGAGCTGCCGCCGTTTCCGGTGATGCATGCCGATCTCTACCGCGTCGAGGACGAGAGCGAGCTCGAGGAGATCGGCCTGTCGCCGCTTCCCGATGCCACGCTCGTCCTGATCGAATGGCCGGAACGCGCACCGTCAGCGATGCCGCAAGACCGCATCGACATCGCGCTGACGCACCGGCCGGCGCTGGGCTCGAATGCGCGCGCCGCCGACATCACCGGTTACGGCAAGGCCGCCGCGCAAGTCGCGCGGCTGAAGGCGCTGCGGGAATTCCTCGAGGCATCCGGCTACATGGATGCAACGCGCAAGCACATGGCCGGCGATGCCTCGACCCGCTCCTATGCGCGACTGCTGCGCGACGACGAGATCGTCATCCTCATGAACTTTCCGCAGCGGCCCGACGGCGCTGCAATGTACAACGGAAAATCCTACAGCGCGGCGGTGCATCTTGCCGAGAACATCAAGCCGTTCGTTGCCGTCGACGAAGGCTTGCGCGTGGCGGGAGTCTCAGCGCCCGCGATCCACCATTACGATCTCGACCACGGCTTCCTGATCTCCGAGGATTTCGGCAGCGACGGCGTGATCGAAGGCGATCCGCCGCGCCCGATCGCCGAACGTTACGAAGCTGCGACCGACGTGCTGGCCGTGCTGCACAGCAAGACATTGCCGGAGACGCTGCGGCTGGCGGATCAGACCTACACCATTCCTGCCTTCGACACCGAGGCGCTGCTGATCGAGATCGGGTTGATGCCGGAATGGTATCTGCCCGATCGCAACGCGCCACTGAGCGACGAGAAGCGCGCGGAATTCTTCGCGATGTGGCGCGAGCTGCTGAAGAAGCCGCTGGCCGCGCCAAAAACCTGGATCATCCGCGACTACCACTCGCCCAATCTGATCTGGCTCGCCGATCGTACTGGCATGGCGCGCGTCGGCGTGATCGACTTCCAGGACACCGTGCTCGGGCCGCACTCCTATGACGTAGTGTCGCTGCTGCAGGACGCGCGTATCGACGTCCCTGAGACGCTCGAGCTGACACTGCTGTCGCGCTACATCAAGGCGCGGCGCACGGCCGATGCGAGCTTCGATCCGGCCGGCTTCGCCGAGCTCTACGCCATCATGTCGGCGCAGCGGAACACGCGCCTGCTCGGCACCTTCGCCCGCCTCAACCGCCGCGACGGTAAGCCGCATTATCTGCGCCACCAGCCGCGGATCTGGACCTACCTCCAGCGCTCGCTGGCACATCCCGCGCTGGCTCACCTGCGCGACTGGTATCTCGCCAACGTCCCGCCGCCCCAGGGGGCGTCCCAAGAGCCGTCCCAAGAGCAGCCTCAAGAGCAGCCCCAAGCCTGATTCGCGGCCCGATTTACCGCCTGTTAGCCATCGCATCGGTATCATCGCCCGCAGGCAGCCGGACAAGGACGGGGCTGGAGCAAGGGCAGATGGCGGTCAAGACGGACCATCGTGGCAACAGCCGGGTTGTTTTCGAGCGCGGGATACCGGCGCAGATGATGGGGATCGACGGCACCTGGCGGCGCGAGTGCACCATGGAGGACGTCTCCGAGAGCGGCGCCAAGCTGACCATCGACGGCTCGGTCGAGGGCCTGCATCTGAAGGAATTTTTTCTCCTGCTGTCGTCCACCGGACTTGCGTACCGGCGCTGCGAGCTGGCGTGGGTCAATGGAGACCAGATCGGCGTCAATTTTCTCAAGCTCGGCGACAAGAAGAAGAAGGCGCGTTCCACATCCGTTGGGGCGTGACGGCCACACCCGTCGTACAACCGTCACGGCAGGTGGTTAAGGCGGTTAAGACGCGGTGCGGCCAATTGCGGTCCGTGTTAGGATTGCTGCGTACGCGAACTTCAAAAGTTCTCAAGTCCAGGATTCCGGGAAAGAAGAGTCTGAGAAAGCGAACGATGTCCGTCAAACCGACCAAAGCCATGGTGCTCGCCGCGGGGTTCGGGCTGCGCATGCGTCCGTTGACGGAGAAGATGCCGAAGCCGCTCGTGCCGGTGGCGGGCCAGCCGCTGCTGGATCATGTGCTCGACAAGCTCGGCGACGCCGGCGTGACCGAGGCGATCGTCAATGTGCACTATCTGCCGGACCAGATCATCAATCACACCGCATCCCGCCAGCATCCGCGCGTGACCATCTCGGACGAGCGCGACCAGGTGCTCGGCACCGGTGGTGGCGTGGTCAAGGCGCTGCCGCTGCTCGGCGACGCGCCGTTCTTCCATGTCAATTCCGACACGCTGTGGATCGACGGCGTGCGCTCGAACCTGGCGCGGCTTGCGGAAAACTTCGACCCTGAGCGCATGGACATCCTGCTCTTGATGGCGCCGACCGCGACCAGCATCGGCTATAGCGGCCGCGGCGATTACGGCATGCTGCCCGACGGCGCCCTGCGCAAGCGCAAGGAAAAAGAGGTCGTTCCGTTCGTCTATGCCGGCGCGGCGATCCTGTCGCCCTCGATCTTCGCCAACGCACCGCAGGGCGAGTTCTCGCTGACCAAGATGTTCGACCGCGCCAACGAGCAGGAGCGGCTGTTCGGCCTCCGCCTCGACGGCGTCTGGATGCATGTCGGCACGCCAGATGCGGTGCATGCGGCGGAAGAGGCGTTTCTGGAGAGCGTGGCGTAAGCCGCTCTCGTGTCCCGGACGCGGCGCGACGTGCCGCTCCGCAGAGCCGGGACCCGGCAAGCTCGCAAATTCGACCAAGCAGCATAGGCCCCGGCTCAGCAACGCGTCATTTCATGCCGCGTTGCGTCCGGGGCACGAGAGCGGTGTAAAGCGAACAGCGGGGACTATCTCCCCTCCACCCATATCCATTTGAATCCGCCTCCCTATATTGGCGCCTGATTCCCGAATCAGGCAGCCCATGCGCGTTTTCAGCGTTCCCATCTCAGTTCCGTTCCTGCGCACGGTCGTCTCGAGCCTGCTCGACGGCCGGCTGGTCGACGGATTCGAGGCGCGCAAGGAACCGGTGCGGCTTGCGGATGCCACGCTGTACCTGCCGACAAGGCGCGCCATGCGCGTCGTGCGCGAGATCTTTCTCGAGGAGATGAAGGCAGATGCAGTGGTGCTGCCGCGCATCGTCGCGCTCGGCGACATCGACGAGGACGAACTCGCTTTCGCCGACGAGGGCGAGCAGTTCTCCGGCGGAGCGCCGCTCGACATTCCGCCGCGGCTTGGCGAGCTGGAACGGCGGCTGACGCTGGCGCAGCTTGTCGCCGCCTGGGCCAAGGGCCCGGTGCTGTCCCCGCTGGTGGTCGGCGGCCCCGCCTCGACACTCGCGCTGGCCGGCGACCTCGTACGCCTGATCGACGACATGGTGACGCGCGGCGTCGACTGGAGCGCGCTCGACGGCCTGGTGCCGGATATGCTCGACCGCTACTGGCAGCACTCGCTCGAATTCCTGCGCATCGCGCGCATTGCCTGGCCCGGTCATCTCGCGGAGATCAACCGGATCGAGCCCGCGGCGCGGCGCGACCTCCTGATCGCGGCGGAAGCCAGGCGGTTGACCGCGCATCCCCATGGTCCGGTGATCGCCGCCGGCTCGACCGGCTCGATGCCGGCCACCGCAAAATTCCTGCATGCGGTCGCATCGCTGCCGCATGGTGCCGTGGTGCTGCCCGGCCTCGACACCGACCTCGACGACGACGCCTGGCGCACCATCGGTGGCGTACGCGACTCGCTCGGCAAGTTCGCAGAGCACCCGGCGTCGAACCATCCGCAATATGCCATGCACGCGCTGCTGGATCGCTTCGGCATCAAGCGCGGCGATGTCGAGCTGCTTCAACCGGCAGCGGACGGCGGCCGCGATCTGCTCGCCTCCGAATCGATGCGGCCATCTGCCAAGACGGAAGTCTGGCACGACCGGCTGAAGCAACCGGATGTCGCAGCGAAGATCGCCGGCGGCATGTCAAACCTCGCGGTGGTCGAGGCGCCCAATCCCGAAATGGAGGCCCTCGCGATCGCCATTGCGATGCGCGAGGCGCGCCATCTCGACAAATCGGCGGCGCTGGTGACGCCGGACCGCGCGCTGGCGCGGCGGGTGATGGCCGCGCTGACGCGATGGGATCTCGCATTCGACGATTCCGGCGGCGACGTGCTGATGGAAACATCCGCCGGTGTCTTTGCGCGCCTCGCGGCCGAGGCTGCGACCAAGGGATTGGAGCCGCCGACGCTGCTGGCGATGCTGAAGCATCCGCTGTGCCGGCTTGGCCGGCTGCCTGGCGCATGGAAGGCGGCAATCGAGGGCCTCGAGCTTGCAGTCCTGCGCGGCACGCGGCCGCCTGCGGGCACCGCGGGCCTGCTGCGCGAATTCAATCGTTTCCGCGAGGAGCTGGCAAAGCTGTGGCGCAAGGAGGTCTCTGCGCTCCACCACGCGGAGCCACGTGCGCGTCTGAAGGCAGAGGACCTCGATCGCATCCAGGCGCTGATCGATGCCCTGCGACAAGCGTTGGCGCCGATCGAGAGTCTCGCGTCATCGAAACCGTACGACTTCGCCGAGCTCGCGCACCGGCATCGCGAGATCATGATCGAACTGTCGCGCGACGAGCAGGGCATCCCGCTCGCTTTCGAGGAGCGCGAGGGCCTGGCGCTCGCAGCCGCCTTCGACGACCTCCTGCGCGGCGGCACCACCAGCGGGTTGATGGTGACGCTGTCTGACTATGCCGACGTTTTCCAGACCGCGTTCAGCGACCGGGCCGTGCGGCGGCGGGACAGACCCGGCGCGCGGCTGCAGATCTACGGCCCGCTGGAATCGCGCCTGATGCAGGCCGACCGGATCATCATCGGCGGCTTGATCGAAGGCGTCTGGCCGCCGGCGCCGCGCATCGATCCCTGGCTCAGCCGGCCGATGCGGCACGAGCTTGGCCTCGATCTGCCGGAGCGCCGTATCGGCCTCTCCGCACACGATTTCGCGCAACTGCTCGGCGGCGGCGAGGTGATCCTGACCCATTCCGCGAAGGCCGGCGGCGCACCAGCGGTCGCCTCGCGCTTCCTGCACCGGTTAGAGGCGGTCGCGGGCGGCGAGTTCTGGAAGACGGCCATCCGCGCGGGCGAAAAATACGTGCAGTTTGCGGGCGCGCTGGACCAGCCCGACGAGGTCAGGCCGGTCAAGCAGCCCGAGCCGCGGCCGCCGCGCGCGACGCGGCCGCTCAAGATGTCGGTCACCGCGATCGAGGACTGGCTGCGTGATCCCTACACGATCTACGCAAAGCACATTTTGCGGCTCGACGCGCTCGACCCCGTCGACATGCCTCTGTCGGCCGCCGACCGCGGCTCGGCGATTCACGATGCGCTCGGCGAGTTCACGGAAAGCTACGCCGCGCGCCTGCCCGACGATCCCGCCCGCGTGCTGCACGCGATCGGTAAGAAGTATTTTGAGCCGCTGATGGAGCGCCCCGAAGCGCGCGCACTGTGGTGGCCGCGTTTCCAGCGCATCGCGCGCTGGTTTGGCGAATGGGAGACGGCGCGTCGCGACGTGATCGAGGTCATCACGGCAGAAACGCGCGGCGAGATCTCGATCCGGCTCGACAACGACCGCAGCTTCCAGCTTTCCGCCCGTGCCGACCGCATCGAGCGGCGCCAGGGCGGCAGCTATGCCATCCTCGACTACAAGACCGGGCAGCCGCCGACGGGCAAGCAGGTCCGCATGGGCCTGTCGCCGCAGCTCACTCTCGAAGCGGCAATCCTGCGCGAGGGCGGGTTCCCTGACATCGACGCGGGTTCGTCCGTCAGCCAGCTCGTCTATGTGCGCCTGAGCGGCAACAATCCACCCGGCGAAGAGCGCATCCTCGAGCTCAAGTATAGGCAAGGCGACGAGCCGCAGCCGCCGGACACGGCCGCCGACGAAGCACGGGCCAAGCTGGAGGCGCTGATCCGTGCCTTCGAGGACGAGAACCAGGCGTACACCTCGCTGAACCTGCCGATGTGGACCAACCGCTACGGCACTTATGACGACCTCGCCCGGATCAAGGAATGGTCCGCGGCCGGCGGCCTGGGGATCGAGGAATGGTGAAGCTGCCGCGTCCCATTCCCGACGAAGTGCGTGCGCGGCAGGCGCGCGCGTCCGATCCGACTGCGTCGGCCTTCGTGTCGGCCAATGCCGGCTCGGGCAAGACCCATGTGCTGGTGCAGCGGGTGATCCGCTTGCTGCTGTCGGGCGTGCCGCCGGAAAAGATCCTCTGCATCACCTTCACCAAGGCCGCCGCCGCCAACATGGCCGAACGCGTGTTCACGACGCTCGGCCATTGGGTGACGCTGGACGACAACGCGCTCGACGCGGCGATTAAGGCGGTCGGCATCCCACGTCCCGATCGAAAACTGCGCCGCGAAGCGCGAAAGCTGTTCGCCTGCGCGCTGGAGACGCCGGGCGGGCTGAAGGTGCAGACCATCCACGCGTTGTGCACCCGCCTGCTCCAGCAGTTTCCGTTCGAGGCCAACGTACCGGCGCGCTTTGCCGTGATCGACGAGCGCGACCAGACCGACATGATGGAGCGCGCCAATCTGAAGGTGCTGCTCGAGGCCGCGCGCGATCCGGAGACCGTCACCGGCCGCGCGCTGCTCACCGCGATGGCGAGTGCGGCCGACGTCACCTTCAAGGAGGTCGTGCGCGAGGCCTGTCTCAGCCGCGATCATTTCATGGCCTGGACCGACGAGGCCGGCAACGCCGGGGCAGCTGCTGAGCAGATGGCGGCGGTGCTGGGCGTGGAGGCGAGCGATCGGATCGAGGACGTCGAGACGGAAATTCTCGACGGTCCCTTCCTGCCGCGGTCGCGCTGGGACGACATTGCCTTCGCGCTGGAAGACGGCACCTCTTCCGACAAGAGCCAGGCCGCTCGTTTCCGCGAGGCCAAGGTGTTTTCCGGCGCGGCACAGGTCGATGCCTATCTCGGCGTCTTCCTCACCGACGAAAAACTGCCGCGCAAGGCGGTGCTGACCAAGAAGTTTGGCGATCACAACCCATCCGTCGCCCGGCTGTTCGAGAACGAGGTGCAGCGCCTCAGCGGATTGATCGAGAAGCGCCGCGCGGTGACCATGCGCGACCGCACCGCGGCCCTGCTGCACATCGCGACCGCGGCCGCCGCAAACTACCGCCGTGAGAAGCAGGAGCGCGGGCTGCTCGACTACGACGACCTCATCGACAAGACGCTGGCGATGTTCGACCGCGTTTCCTCGGGGTGGGTGCATTACAAGCTCGATCGCGGCGTCGACCACGTGCTGATCGACGAGGCCCAGGATACGAGCCCGCGGCAGTGGGACATCGTCGCGCATATCATTTCGGAGTTCACCGCCGGCGAAGGCGCACGCGAGGGGCTGAACCGCACCGTCTTTGCCGTCGGCGACGAGAAGCAGTCGATCTTCTCCTTTCAGGGCGCCCAGCCCCGAGAATTCGACGCACGCCGGCGCGAGCTGCACCGCAAGTTCACCGCCGCCGGGCTGAAATTCGATCCGGTCGCCTTCACCTATTCGTTCCGCTCAGGCGCGGCGATCCTGCACTCGGTCGACCACGTCTTCCGCGAACCCCAGATCTACAAGAGCATCCATTCGGTCGAGATCGGCCATCCCCTGCACAATGCGCTCGCCGATGCGGGCCCGAGCGTGATCGAGCTGTGGGATCTCGCCGAGCCCGATGACAGGCAGGAGATCGAGGGCTGGCGCGCACCGTTCGATGGCGTCGCCGCCACCAGCCCGGAGGTGAAGCTCGCCCGCCGCATCCAGACCGAGATCAAGCAACTGGTCGAGAGCGGCACGCTGACCGGGCATGAAGGCGAGCGCCGCCCCCTGCGCTATGGCGACATGCTGATCCTGGTGCGCCGGCGCGGCAATGCGTTCGACGCCGTGATCCAGGCGCTGAAGCACGCCAATGTTCCAGTCGCCGGCGCCGACCGGCTGAAGCTGACCGAGCACATCGCGATCATCGACCTGATGAATCTTGCGGACGCGCTGCTGCTGCCGCAGGACGATCTCGCGCTCGCGGTTGCGCTGAAGAGCCCTCTGTTCGGGCTCGATGACGACGACCTGTTTCAGCTCGCCTGGGGCCGCAAGGGGTCGCTGCGCCGCGCGCTTGCCGAACATGCCGCCACAAGCGAGACGTTCGCCACGGCACTGCGGCGGCTTGAAGCCTGCGAGGCGCGGTCGCGCGAGGAGACTCCGTTCGCGTTCTACGCCTGGCTGCTCGGCGGCGACGGCGGACGCGCGCGCATCCTGCGCCGGCTCGGGCATGAGGCCAACGACGCGCTCGACGAGTTCCTGGAGCTGGCGCTGAATTACGAGCGCAAGGCACCGGCCTCGCTGCAGGGTTTCATGGCCTGGCTGCGCTCGGCCGACACCGAGGTGAAGCGCGACATGGAGATCTCGCGCGACGAGGTGCGGGTCATGACCGTGCACGGCGCCAAGGGCCTGGAAGCCTCCGTCGTGTTCATGGTCGACACGACATCATCGCCCGCGGATTCGCAGCGGGTCCGGCTGATCCACGTGCCGCGCGGCAATGGCGGCGAAGTCGTGGTCTGGGCCGGGCGCAAGGCCGACGATCCCAAGCCCGTCGCCGACGCACGCAAGGCCATGATCGAGGAGACCGAGGACGAGTATCGCCGCCTGCTCTATGTCGCGATGACGCGCGCGGCCGATCGGCTGATCGTCGGCGGCTGCATGCCCGGTAACATGAAGACGGTCCGCAAGCTGAGCTGGTATGACCTCATCGACACCGGGCTCACCGGCTCGGGCCTGGACAAGCAGACGATCGAGACGCCGCTCGGCAAGGTGACCCGATTCGCCCGGCCGGAGGATGTCGGGGCGCTCGGCACGCCTGCGATGTCGGTGGACCAATCGATCGCATTGCCGGACTGGCTGCGGACGCCGTTACCGCACGAGAGCGTCGATGACGATCCAGTGCGCCCCTCCGGCCAGTCGGCCGAGGACGGCCGAAGCGTGCGGCCAGGCGAATCGGTGCAGTCGCGCGCGGTGGCGCTGCAGCGCGGCACGCTGGTGCACCGGCTGCTGCAATCCCTCCCCGACATCGCCCCCGAGCGCCGGCGCGAGGCCGCGCTTGGCTTCATGGCGCGCAACGCGCCCGACTGGACGGAGGCCGACCGGACCGCGCTGGCCGACAAGGTTCTCGCCCTGATCGCCGAACCGCGCTTTGCCCCGGTGTTTACCGCCGGCAGCCGTGCCGAGGTCTCGATCGTCGGCCGAGTGGACCGGCCGGGGCGGCCGCCAGCGCTGGTGTCGGGGCAGATTGACCGGCTGGTCGTCCGTCCGGACGAGGTTCTGATCGTCGATTTCAAGACCAACCAGGCGGCGCCCAAAAGCGCCGCGGAGGCGCCCGCCGCCTATGTCCGGCAGCTCGCGCTGTACCGGGCGGTGCTGGCCCGGCTTTATCCCCAAAAGCCGATCCGGGCCGTCCTGCTCTGGACCGAGGCCCTTGAATATATGGAGATTTCAGCCCCCGCGCTGGACGCGGCGCTGGCATCCCTTCATGTCGGCGTGAGCGTCCTTGACCCGGCAAGGAGCCGTTCATAGGTTGACGCCATGATCCCGGGCGCGATTCCACGTCGCGCCGATTCTCTTTCAACCGTACGAGGTGCTCCAATGGCCGTTGGCAAGGTTTCCGATACCGATTTCGAAGCCGAAGTGCTCAAGGCGAACGGCCCTGTGGTCGTCGATTTCTGGGCCGAATGGTGCGGCCCCTGCCGCATGATCGCACCCGCCCTCGACGAGATCGCCGGCGCGATGGGCGACAAGGTCAAGATCGTCAAGCTCAACGTCGACGAGAGCCCGAAGACCGCGTCCAAGTATGGCGTGATGTCGATCCCGACGCTGATGATCTTCAAGGGCGGCGAGATGGCCTCCCGTCAGGTCGGCGCCGCGCCGAAGGCGAAGCTTCAGCAGTGGATCACCTCCGCGGTCTGATCCGCTTCGCGCGAAACTGAGAATTCTTCAACGGCCGGCAACCCGCCGGCCGTTTTGTTTTTGCTCGACGGCAATCACGCAGATTTCGTTTCGGCGAGTTTGGCGAGACTGGCGAGAACATCGGGAAAGTCCGACGCGACAGCCGGACCGATCTCGGACGCTTGCGGCCCTCGCGCGTCGACGGCGTAAACGATCCGCGTGCGCCCTGCCCCAAGGGCTTCGATGCGATGGGCGACCTTGATGACGAGATCGCCGACTCGCGTTTCGTCGATGAAGCACGCGTTCTCGCGGACCTCGATCAGCTGCGAGCGCAGTGCCTCCTCGCCGGGAGGCTTCATCGTGAACCAGGTCCCGGCTATAAATGGCCCGTCAATGTCGATCTGCTCGATACCCGCGTTCCAGGTTTTCCAACCGGGCACATCACGGAAGATGCTCCAGATCGCCTCCGGGGCTGCCGATGTCTCGACCGCGTATTCGCCCCGCCAGACATTGTCGTCATTCATCGCACGCTGCCCTCTTTAATATGTATGCTCACAATACGAGCGCTTATTCAGGAGTCGAGGCAACCAGGACGAAGCGCCTCTATCCGATCCACCCCGTCGCCAATGCATTCGCCAGCTCCGGCTGATTGCTGCGGCGCGCGAGTGCAGCCATCGCCTCGTGGTCATATGCGACGTGCCGGAACGTCACCTGCCATGCACTCCCGGCAAGCTCGAGGATCGCATAGCGCGCGTGCGGCGTGCCGGCTTCGACGACATGCGGGAATGGATGCACGTCGCGATAGCCGGGGCTACCGACGCTGCCGGGATTGACGATCAGCCGGCCGTCGCGCAGCCGCACCGCGCGGGCGAGATGGGTGTGGGCGCAGAGGATCAGCGATTGCGTGACGCCTTGCGCGAACTGCTCGATGCGGTCGAGCGGCGATAGCGCCACCGTGCCGTCGGGATGCACGGTATCGAGCCAATAGACCTCGTCGTCATCGGGCGTCGCATGGCAGAGGAAAACCTGCTCACGAAACACCCGCGTCATCGGCTGCGCGCGCAACCAGTCGAGCTGGGCGGCATTGAGCGCTTCGTAGGCAGGACGGTCCCACGATCCCATCTTTTCCGGCGGGCGGTCGAGCAGGTAGCGGTCGTGATTGCCGAGCACGTTCACCGCGTCGAGCTGCATCAGGATCTCGATGGTCCGGCCGGCATCGAGCGGGCCGCTCAGCATGTCGCCGAGATTGACGATGTCGGCGATGCCCTGCGCGCGGATGTCGGCAAGCACCGCCTCCAGCGCGAGATGGTTTCCGTGGACGTCGGCAATCGCGGCAAAACGCATTGGCATTCTCATCACTCTCGTGCCCCGGACGCAGCGCAGCGCTTCCCTCGCGATGCGAAGCATCGTCGAGTGCGGTGCGCTGCAGAGCCGGGGCCCATGTGGCCTCTGGGTCTCGGCTCTGCGCAGCAACGCTTACGCGTTGCAGCGCGTCCGGGACAAGAGACTATGCAGGAGGCGTGCCGTTGATGCCCAGCACGTGGCCGGCAAGATAAAGCGAGCCGGTGATCAGGATGCGCGGTGGCACCTCGTAGGCGAGCTTCGCCAAGCCGCGCAGCGCGGCTTCGATGCCGGGCGCGGTCTCGACGCGCATGCCGAGGCTGCGCGCGGCATCCGCGAGGCGATCGACCGGCATCGCATTTTCGGTGTCGGGGATCGGCACCGCGATGATGTGACGGGTCAGGCCAGCGAAATTGGCGAGAAAACCTTGCGCGTCCTTGTTGGCCATCATGCCCGCGATCACGACCAGCGGACGCGAGACCCGCTCTTCGAGATCGCCGAGCGCAGCCGCCGCGACGCGCCCGCCTTCGGCGTTGTGGCCACCGTCGAGCCAGATCTCCGAGCCCTGCGGTCCGAGCGCAAGCAGCTCGCCCGAGGTGATGCGCTGCATCCGCGCCGGCCATTCAGCGCCGACGATGCCCGCCTCGAAGGCCGCCTGGTTGACCTTGAACGCCGGAATCGCGCGCAGCGTCGCGATCGCAAGGCCGGCATTCTCGAACTGGTGGCGGCCGAACAGGCGCGGCGCCGCCAGATCCATGAGGCCGCGATCGTCGGAATAGACCAGGCGTCCATGCTCGACATTGACGTGCCAGCTCTCGTTCGCGGCGAACAGCGGCGCGCGCAAGCGCCCGGCCTGCGCCTCGATCACGGCCATCGCCTCGCCCGTCTGCTCGGCGCAAATCACGGGCACGCCGCGCTTGATGATCGCGGCCTTCTCACCCGCGATGGAGGTCAGCGTATCACCAAGGAAATCCATGTGGTCCATGCTGATGGGCGTAATCACGCAGGCTGCCGGTGTGTCGACCACATTGGTCGAATCGAGCCGGCCGCCGAGGCCGACCTCGAGCAGCACCACATCGGCCGGGTTCTGCGCGAACAGATGGAAGGCAGCCGCGGTCTTCAGCTCGAACACGGTCGCGGCTTCGCCGGCATTGACCCGCTCGACCTCTTCCAGCGCCGCGCGCAACTCGTCGTCGCCGACGAGCACCCCGCCGCCGACGCGGCCCAGACGAAAACATTCGTTGATGCGGACGAGATAGGGCGAGGTGTAGGCATGGACACGCAGACCGGCGGCCTCCAGCGTCGCGCGCAGATAAGCGAGCGTCGAGCCCTTGCCGTTGGTGCCGGCAATGTGGATCACCGGCGGCAGCTTGCGTTCGGGGTGGTCGAGCCGCTCGAGCAGGCGGTGCATCCGCTCCAGCCCGAGATCGATGCGCTTCTGATGCAGGGCCGACAGCCGCCCGATCAATTCACCGAGCGGCGGCTTTGCGCTGTCAGAGGATGCGTTCACGCGTGCGGCGCGGCCGGCGCCGTCTCGGCGGCCGAGACGATCTGCGCCGGACTGACGACCGGCTGCACCGATTTCGATGCGCCTTCCTGCGCCGGCGCCCTCGTCAGCAGGCGGCACAGCCGCGCCAGGGTCGGGCGCAGTTCGTGACGATGCACGACCATGTCGACCATGCCGTGATCCTTCAGATATTCGGCACGCTGGAAGCCTTCCGGCAATTTCTCGCGGATGGTCTGCTCGATCACGCGCGCGCCGGCGAAGCCGATCAGCGCGCCGGGCTCGGCGATCTGCACGTCACCCAGCATCGCATAGGACGCGGTGACGCCGCCGGTGGTCGGGTTGGTCAGCACGACGATGTAGGGCTGTTTTGCTTCGCGCAGCATCTGCACCGCGACCGTGGTGCGCGGCATCTGCATCAGCGACAGGATGCCTTCCTGCATGCGCGCGCCGCCGGACGCGGCGAACACGATGAACGGCGACTTCTTCTCGACGGCGAGCTCCAGCCCACGCACGATCGCTTCGCCCGCGGCCATGCCGAGCGAGCCGCCCATGAAATCGAAATCCTGCACGGCGACGACGACGGCGGCGCCTTCGAGCTTGCCGTAGCCGACCTTGATCGCGTCGTTCAGATTGGTGCGCGCGCGGGCATCCTTGATGCGGTCGACGTACTTTTTCTCGTCACGGAACTTGAGCGGATCGGGCGTGACGTCGGGCAGCGCGACATCGTACCAGGTCTCGTTGTCGAAGATCGACTTCAGACGCGCCACTGCGCCCATGCGCATGTGGTAGTTCGAGCCGGGGATGACGAACTGGTTGGCCTCGACGTCCTTGTAGAACACGAGCTGCCCGGAATCCGGGCACTTGATCCACAGATTCTCCGGCGTCTCCCGCCGCAGCATGTTGCGGATCTTCGGCCGGACCACATTGGTAAGCCAGTTCATGGTTTGCTCCGATGTGCGGGCCCCGCGGAAGGGCCGCCTGAAGGATATATGGCGGCCGCGCCTCTGCCCGGCAAGCCGCCGTGTTCGCCCGCCCCCAAAGCGGAATTATGGCCTATTCGGCCGCAGCTTTCGCGCCCTTGACACCCTGAGCCAGGGCCGCCGTCAGCTCGGCCACGGCGTTAACGGTTTTGGCGGTCGCGCGACCCTCGGCATCGAGGCTGTTCTTGAGTGCATCGACCAGTGCCGTGCCGACCACCGAACCATCGGCCTTCTCGGCAATGGCGCGCGCCGCCTCCGGCGTGCGGATGCCAAAACCAACGCAGATCGGCAGCTTGGTATGCCGCTTGATGCGCGCGACAGCTTCACCGACGGCATTCGCGTCCGCCGCCGCGGCACCGGTGATGCCGGCGATAGAGACGTAGTAGACAAAGCCTGATGTGTTCGCGAGCACCGCGGGCAGGCGCTTGTCGTCGGTGGTCGGGGTCGCGAGGCGAATGAAGTTCAGGCCCGCCTTCAGCGCGGGAATGCAGAGCTCGTCGTCTTCCTCCGGCGGTAAATCGACGATGATCAGGCCGTCGACGCCGGCCGTCTTGGCATCAACCAAAAACTTGTCGACGCCGTAAATGTAGATCGGATTGTAGTAGCCCATCAGCACCAGCGGCGTGACGTTGTCGTCCTTGCGGAAGTCGCGCACCAGTTCCAGCGTCTTCTTCAAGGTCATGCCGTTCTTGAGCGCGCGCAGACCTGCCGCCTGAATCGAAGGACCATCGGCCATCGGATCGGTGAAGGGAATGCCGAGTTCGATGACGTCGGCGCCTGCCTTGGGCAGCGCCTTGACGATATCGAGCGACGTCGAGAGATCGGGATCGCCGGCCATCACATAGGTGACGAAGGCCGAGCGGCCCGCTTTCTTCAGCTCGGCGAAACGGGTGTCGATACGCGTGGTCACTTGCTCTTGCCCCTCAGGATGTCGCCGACCTGCGGGACGTCCTTGTCGCCGCGGCCGGAGAGATTGACGACCATCAGGTGATCTCTCGGCCGCTTCGGCGCGAGCTCCATCACCTTGGCGATGGCATGCGCGGGCTCGAGCGCGGGGATGATGCCTTCCAGCCGCGACAGCAATTGGAATGCTGCGAGCGCCTCGTCATCGGTCGCGGAGAGATAGTTGACGCGGCCGATCTCGTGCAGCCAGGAATGCTCGGGACCGATGCCGGGATAGTCGAGGCCGGCGGAGATCGAATGCGCGTCCTGGATCTGGCCGTCCGCATCCATCAAGAGATAGGTGCGGTTGCCGTGCAGCACGCCAGGACGGCCGCCCGCGATCGAGGCCGCATGCAGTTGCGTGAGCCCATGGCCGGCGGCTTCGACGCCAAAAATTTCGACGGAGGGATCGTCGAGGAACGGATGAAACAGGCCCATCGCATTCGAGCCACCGCCGATGCAGGCGACCAGCGAATCCGGCAGGCGTCCCTCGACCTCCTGCATCTGCGTCTTGGTCTCGTTGCCGATGATCGACTGGAAGTCGCGCACCAGCGTCGGATAGGGATGCGGGCCCGCCACCGTGCCGATGCAATAGAACGTGTTGTGCACGTTGGTGACCCAGTCGCGCAGCGCCTCGTTCATGGCGTCCTTCAGCGTGCGCGTGCCCGACTGCACCGGGACCACCGTTGCGCCCAGCATCTCCATGCGGATGACGTTGGGTTGCTGCCGCTCGACGTCGACGGCGCCCATATAGACCACGCATTCGAGGCCGAAGCGCGCGCACAGCGTCGCGGTGGCAACGCCATGCTGCCCGGCGCCGGTCTCGGCGATGATGCGCTTCTTGCCCATGCGCCGCGCCAGCATGATCTGGCCGAGCACGTTGTTGACCTTGTGCGAACCGGTGTGGTTGAGCTCTTCGCGCTTCAGGTAAATCTTGGCGCCGCCGAGATGCTCGGTGAGGCGCTCGGCGAAATAGAGCGGCGAAGGTCGGCCGACATAGTTCTTGAG
The DNA here is from genome assembly GCF_040547805.1 of Bradyrhizobium sp. LA6.1. NCBI lineage: Bacteria > Pseudomonadati > Pseudomonadota > Alphaproteobacteria > Hyphomicrobiales > Nitrobacteraceae > Bradyrhizobium > Bradyrhizobium sp. LA6.1. Next base: position 259,738 of record NZ_JBEPQK010000007.1, read on the forward strand.
ATAGCCGTTCATCTCGGCCTGGAAGGCCGGATCGGCCTTGGCCGCGGTGTAGGCCTTCTCCAGATCCAGGATCAGCGGCATCAGGGTTTCGGCGACGAAGCGGCCGCCGAAAATGCCGAAGTGCCCGCGCTCGTCGGGACCGCTGCGGTAGGAATTTGGTTTGGCGATGTTCATCGAACGCTCAACTCTTGACTTGCATCTTGGGTGGCGCGCGCGGCGCGAATGAAGGCCTTGATCATCTCGGGATCCTTGACGCCGGAGGCGCTCTCGACACCGGAGGAGACGTCGACGCCGCCGGCGCGCGTGACCCGAAGAGCCTCGGCGACGTTGTGGGCATCAAGTCCGCCCGAGACCATATACGGCAGCTTGAGTTCCAGGTTTTCGAGCAGATGCCAATCGAAGGCCGCGCCGAGGCCGCCGGGACGTGTCGCGTCCTTTGGCGCCCGCGCGTCGAACAGGATGCGATCGGCAACCTCTGCGTAGCCAGGCAGCACGGCGAGATCGGCGGCGGTTGCGACCGGCACCGCTTTCATCACCGGACGGCCGAACCGCTGCTTGATGTCGCGCAGGCGCGCGACGCTCTCCTTGCCGTGGAGCTGAAGGATATCCGGCGACAGCGCGTCCATGATGTTGTCGAGCGTGGCGTCATCGGCATCGACCGTGAGCGCGACCTTGAGCGCGCGCCGCTTCACCTGGCGGCCGAGGTCGCGGCCAAGCTCCAGAGAGACGTGCCGCGGCGACGGTGGAAAGAACACGAACCCCACCATGTCGGCGCCGGCGTCGAGCGCTGTTTCGAGCGTCTCGCGCGTGGACAGGCCGCAGATCTTGACGAGCAGGGACATGGTCTCGAAGCAGGTGAAGGCCGCGGGTCTGCGGCCGGAAAACCGGGTTTTCGGTTGCGGCCGCTTCTACAACGTCGCGCGCTGCTTGTCTCGCCCGATGGGCCCGTAAAGGCCAACCCCGGAGGGAACGGGGAGGCGCTGGGGCTGGGGCTTCGCTGCGGCCGCCTGAGCCCGCAGATCGGCCAATTCGGTCCTGGCAGCCCGTGCCTCCGCATCATTCCGGCGCGCCGCGCGGCGCCAGCGCCGCTGGCCGAACCAGACAGCACAGCCGCCCGCGAGGACCCCGAGGGCCGCCACCAGGATGAGGAGCAGGAACAGCGGCAACGTCACCGAGAATGACGGGTCGTTCGTAATGAAGGGGTCGAATGAGACCGTAACGAAATGCCGGTTGGCGACGGCAAAGGTCACCAGGATCAGGCCCAACGGAATCACGATCAGCGCGGTCAGGAACTTTCGCATCTCGCTTCGCTCGCCTTGAATCAAGCTTCCGGCCGCATCGCTCGCGACCGCGGAAAACCCTGACGCCGGTCTCAGTCTGGCGCGCCTGGATCCGGATGGTCGCGGTTCAGCCGTTCGCGCATTTCCTTGCCGGTCTTGAAGAACGGAACGCTCTTCTGATCGACGGGTACATGGGCGCCGGTGCGCGGATTGCGCCCTGCGCGCGCAGGGCGATGCTTGACCGAGAAGGCACCGAAGCCGCGCAACTCGACGCGATCACCGCGCGCGAGAGCCGCTACGATCTCTTCGAGAATCGCATTCACAATGTTCTCGACATCCCGCTGGTACAGATGCGGGTTGTGCTCGGCGATACGCTGAACAAGTTCGGATTTGATCATCGAGAGATAGGACCCGGAAGCGTGCGGATGACCATTTCCGTGAAAATACTGTGATCTGTCAAGACGCTAAATGAAGGTTGGGCGTCGGGAAATTGCGTGACAAATGCCGAAAAAGCGGGCTGCCCCGCTACCCGCCAGACGGGAAAAGCCTCCGAAGCTCGCCCGGTTCCATCAATTTGACGCAGCCGGCTGCCACAGGGCCAGCATTCCATCCATTCCGAGCCGATCGACGGCCTGCGCGACGCCGGTTTGCCCGATCTGATGCGCAATCGAGCCTAAACCAAGCGCTTCCAGCGTGACGACAGCAGCCGTTTTGAGGAACGGCAGATCGCCAAAGCGGGGCTGGAGCTTGTAATCGCGGACGGTGAGGCCCTTCTTGACGCCCTTCTGCTCGACCAGCCAGGTCACGGCGGTCTTCTCGTCGCCGAGCTGATCGATCAGCTTGAGATCGATCGCCTGGCGTCCGGTGAAGACGCGGCCATCGGCGACTTTTTCGAGCTGCGTGTCATCCATGCCACGCCGCTCCTTCACCAATCCCTTGAACCAGGCATAGGAATCCTTCACCAGCGCATCGAGCGCGGCGCGTGCCTCGGGGCTGGTCGGCTCAAAACCGTTCGGTGCGGCCTTCAGCGGCGAGGATTTCACCTCCTCGACCTTCACACCGACGGTCTTCAGCAGCTCCGTGACGTTGGGAAACTGGAACAGCACGCCGATCGAACCAACCAGCGAGCTCTGCTGGGCAATGATGTGGTCGCTCGCGATCGCGGTGATGTAACCGCCGGACGCGGCGAGGCCTTCGACCACGACGACGAGCGGCTTCTTCGCCTTCAGCCGTACAAGCGAATCATAAAGCTGCTCGGAGCCGGCGGTGGTGCCACCCGGCGAGTTGATGTGAATGATGACGGCGGCGGCCTGCGAGTTCTCCAGTCGCTCCAGCGCCTGGGTGCGATCGGAGTCGCTGCGGATCAGGCCATCGATCTGGACCCGCGCGATCGAGCCGGCGGATGCGAACGTGCCGCGCGCACCAGGTGTTGCGATCAGCGCGAAGCCCGCAATCGCCGCGATCGCGATCAGCGCAGCCATCACGCGCCAGAACGTCAGCTTGCGACGAATCCTGCGGCGATCGACGATGATGTCCGAATCAAGCGACATCGGAATATCTCCAAATGAAAGGCTGGGCGCGTTGTGCCGTCACAGCGTGACCATTGGCTTATCTGGATACATCAATTGCGGCGTAATTTGAAGAAAACAAGGCTGGCGTAGCCCGGATGGAGCGCAGCGCAATCCGGGACGGCTTTCGATCGTGGCAAGGCCCCGGATTTCGCTGCGCTCCATCCGGGCTACGGGCCTAACAAAAAAGCCCCGGCTCGCGCCGGGGCTTTGATGGTTGCGAAACAGGTGTTTCGCTTACTTGTCGCGGTTCTTGAGCGCGGTGCCGAGGATGTCACCGAGCGTCGCCCCCGAATCGGAGGAGCCGTACTGCGCGATGGCCTCCTTCTCTTCGGCGACTTCGAGCGCCTTGATCGACACCTGGACCTTGCGGGCCTTCTTGTCGAACTGGATCACGCGGGCATCGACCTTCTCGCCGACGGCGAAGCGCTCGGCGCGCTGGTCGTTGCGATCACGGGCGAGCTCCGAACGCTTGATGAAGGTCGAGAAGTCGGTACCGGTGATCTTCACCTCGATGCCGCTTTCCTTCACTTCGAGCACTTCGCAGGTCACGACCGCGCCCTTCTTGACATCGCCCGGCTCGGCGAAGGGGTCGCCTTCGAGCTGCTTGATGCCGAGCGAGATGCGCTCCTTCTCGACGTCCACATCGAGCACCACGGCTTTCACCACGTCGCCCTTCTTGTAGTTGTCGATCACCTGCTCGCCCGGAAGCTTCCAGTCGAGGTCGGAGAGATGGACCATGCCGTCGACGTCGCCCTCGAGGCCCAGGAACAGACCGAACTCGGTCTTGTTCTTGACTTCGCCCTCGACCACCGAACCGGTCGGGTGACCTTCGACGAAGACCTCCCAGGGGTTGCGCATGGTCTGCTTGAGGCCGAGCGAGATGCGGCGCTTGACGGAATCGACTTCCAGCACCTGCACTTCGACTTCCTGCGAGGTCGAAACGATCTTGCCGGGGTGCATGTTCTTCTTGGTCCACGACATCTCGGAGACGTGGATCAGGCCTTCGATGCCCGGCTCGAGCTCGACGAACGCACCGTAGTCGGTGATGTTGGTGACGCGGCCGGTGAAGCGGGCACCCAGCGGGTACTTGGCTTCGATGCCCTGCCACGGATCGTCCAGCAGCTGCTTCATGCCCAGCGAGATGCGGTGCGTCTCGTGGTTGATCTTGATGATCTTGACCTTCACGGTCTGGCCGATCGAGAGCACCTCGGTCGGGTGGTTGACGCGGCGCCACGCGATGTCGGTGACGTGCAGCAGACCGTCGATACCGCCGAGATCAACGAACGCACCGTAATCGGTGATGTTCTTGACCACGCCGTCGATGACCTGACCCTCTTCGAGGTTCTGCACCAGCTCCTGACGCTGCTCGGCGCGGGTCTCTTCCAGCACCGTGCGGCGGGACACCACGATGTTGCCGCGGCGGCGATCCATCTTGAGGATCTGGAACGGCTGCGAGTTGTTCATCAGCGGCGCAACGTCGCGGATCGGACGGATGTCGACCTGCGAGCGCGGCAGGAAGGCCACGGCACCGTCGAGGTCGACGGTGAAGCCGCCCTTGACCTGGTTGAAGATGACGCCGTTGACCTTCTCGTTGTTCTGGAAGGCCTTCTCGAGCTTGCCCCAGCTCTCCTCGCGGCGCGCCTTGTCGCGCGACAGCACGGCTTCGCCGAGGGCGTTCTCGATGCGATCGAGGAACACTTCGACCTCGTCGCCGACCTTGATCTCGCTCTCACGGCCGGGGCCGGAAAATTCGCGCAGGGCGACGCGGCCCTCGGTCTTCAGGCCGACGTCGATGACGGCCATGTCTTTTTCAATTGCAACCACCTTGCCCTTGACGACGGAGCTCTCCTGCAGGTTGCCACCTGCGAAGGACTCGTCGAGCATCGCGGCGAAATCGTCGCGCGACGGGCTATAGGTATCAGCAGAAATCGAAGCCATTTGTTCTCCAGTTGCGGATGTCGTGCCGGCCGTTGGGTTCATGGGCGCATCGCACACGCAGTGTCGGAAGGTCCGCAAGACCTTCGAGCGACCGCTCGTTGCTCCGGTATGGAGGCGGAACAGCGGAGGCGGGCCGGCTGAGGCCCGCGCGTTCGATACGTGGAAATCTTGGTCCGGAGCCTGGATCGCGCCGGGCCCAAACAGGGGACCGGGGTTATCGACCTCAAAGAGCGGGAGCGGGCGCTTCCTCCAATGACGGCGGCGGCTTAACCCCGCGACCGGCCCGCTCGGACGGCCTCGATAATGTCGATGGCGGCCCGGACGCCGCCTTCTATATCCAGTTGGGAGTTATCTAGCAAGTAAGCATCCGGGGCCGGTTTCAAGGGCGCAATCGGCCGGTTCTTGTCGCGCTCGTCGCGCCGGATGATGTCAGCGAGCACCGCCGCCTCGTCCGCCTCCTCGCCCCTCGCCTTGGCCTCCATGGTCCGGCGGTGGGCGCGGACCCTAGGGTCGGCCACGACGAAGATCTTCACGTCGGCATGCGGGCAGATCACGGTTCCAATGTCCCGGCCGTCGAGCACGGCGCCGGGCGGATCGGCGGCGAATTGCCGCTGGAAATTGAGCAGGACCTCGCGAACCCTGGGGATCGCCGAGACGATCGAGGCGCCCTCGCCGGCCTCTTGGGTCTTCAGGGCGGGATTGCCGAACTTTTCGGGATCAAGCTCCAGCGCAGCCTGCACCGCAGCCGCCTCGTCCCGGAGATCATGACCGGATTCCATCACGGCGTAGGCCACCGCGCGGTAAATTACGCCGGTATCGAGATGACGATAGCCGTAATGATGGGCGAGCCGCTTGCCGAGTGTCCCCTTGCCCGAGGCCGCGGGCCCGTCGATGGCGATGATCATGAAAACTCGGCCCCAAGCGAACGCATCATCGGGATGAAGTCCGGAAAACTGGTGGCGATGAAGGCGGTGTCGTCGACCGTCACCGGCTGGTCGGAGGCGCAGCCCATCACCAGCGCGGACATCGCGATGCGATGATCCATGTGCGTGGCGACAGTGCCGCCGCCGGGGACATGGCCGCGGCCCTCGACGATCAGATCGTCGCCGGAGACCTCGACCTTGACGCCGTTGACGCGGAGCATGTCGGCGGTGGCCTCAAGCCGATCGGATTCCTTGACGCGCAGCTCCTGGAGGCCGCGCATGATCGTCGTGCCCTCGGCGAAGGAGGCCGCCACCGCCAGCACGAGATATTCGTCGATCATCGAGGGCGCGCGTTCCGGCGGCACCTCGACGCCGCGCAGTTTCGACGCGCGCACGCGCAGCTGCGCCATCGGCTCGCCGGCATCGCCGCGGACTTGGCTTTCCTCGATCGAGGCGCCCATTTCGCGCAGCGTGGTGAACAGGCCGGTACGCAGCGGATTGGTCATCACGTCGGACAGGACGACATCGGAGCCTTCGACGATCAGCGCCGCGACGACCGGGAAGGCCGCCGAAGAGGGATCGGCGGGCACCACGACCGTGGCGCCATGCAGCTCAGGCTGGCCAATGAGCGTGATGCGGCGGCCGTGCTGGCCCTCCTGCGCGGAGGTGATGTCGGCGCCAAAGTGCTTCAGCATCAGCTCGGTATGGTCGCGGCTGGCCTCGGTCTCGATCACCGTCGTGGTGCCGGGCGCGGCCAGGCCCGCCAGCAGCACGGCGGATTTGATCTGGGCCGAGGCGACCGGGGTCTTGTAGGTGATCGGCAGCGGATCGCGCGCGCCCTGGACGGTCAGCGGCAGACGGCCGCCCTCGCCACCGGACACCACTTTGGCGCCCATCTTCTCGAGTGGATCGAGGATCCGGCGCATGGGGCGGCTGCGCAACGAGGCATCGCCGTCGAATACCGCCGAAATCGGGCAGCCGGCGACGACGCCCATGACGAGCCGGCAGCCGGTGCCGGAGTTGCCGAAATCAAGCGGCGCCCTGGGCGCGGCGAAGCCGGCGACGCCCACGCCATTCACCTTCCAGGCGAAATCGCCCGTACGCTCGACCCTGGCGCCCAGCGCCTGCATGGATTTGGCGGTGTTGAGGACGTCCTCGCCCTCGAGCAGGCCCGAAATCCGGGTCTCACCGACCGCGAGCGCGCCCAGGATGAGGGCACGGTGGGAGATCGACTTGTCCCCGGGGACCCGTACTTTCCCGGTCAGGGGACCGCTTGCGCGCGACTGAAGCGGCGTCGGCTTGTCGGAATCAGTCAAGTTTGTGTCCTTGGATAGGCCCGAAACATCCCTGCGGGGCTCGCGGGGCAGGTACCACAAGGTCTGCCCGCCGTCACGGGCATGTCTTTCTCCCGTAATGCGCTATTGACAGCGGGCCGCCAACTAGCCAAGTGAAACACCGCTTTTCAGACATTCCCAGGATTCCTGCCGTGGCCAAGTCCGAACTCGGAACCAAACGTATTTGCCCGACCACGGGCAAGAAGTTCTATGACCTCAACAAGAATCCGGTGATCTCGCCCTATACCGGCGAAGTCGTCCCTATCGCGCCTGTGGCGCCGGCCCGCGCGACTCGCGGCGCCGAACCTCGCCACACGCCGGCTGCCGACACCACGCCGGAGCCGGCAGAAGTCGAAGAGGTCTCGCTCGAGGAGGCCGACGCCGAGGAAAACACCGGCAAGGTCAAGGCCGCCGTGCCCGAATCCGAGGACGACATCGAGGTCGACGAGACCATCGAGGACGATGACGACGATGATTCGACCTTTATCGCTGACGACGAAGAGGGCGATGAGGACGTCACGGACATCATTGGTGATGTCGGAGGTGATGAAGAGACTTGAGATCAGCCCTGATCTGTGAAAAAGGGTGCACCGCGCGAGTCACCAGGCTCGGCGGTCGGGAGTGATCCACCAGGATCCTCCCAACTGGAAGACTAAGGGGCCATAGCTCAGCTGGGAGAGCGCTTGCATGGCATGCAAGAGGTCGGCGGTTCGATCCCGCCTGGCTCCACCAGCCTTCGCTCGCTTCGCGAGCTACGGCTCGGCAAGCCAGCTCCGCTCCATCGTAGCGAAGCTAGCGAAGGCTGCCGCGGCGTAGCCCGAAGGGCGAAGCCGGGCCTCGGCAAAAGCTGATCCTGAGAGATACTGTCCATCCACTGCGTAAGGCGGGGGATAGGATGAAGTACGTCTACATTCTCGAAAGCCTCGATTCCGGCCATTTCTACATCGGCATCACTGATGATCTGCGAGCCCGGCTCGCAAAGCACAACGCCGGCGAAGTGCCACATACATCAAAGTATGGCCCATGGCGCATCAAGACCTACATCGCTTTCAGCGATGAGGCTAAGGCTGTTGCGTTCGAGAAATATCTGAAATCAGCTTCGGGCCGCGCATTTGCAAAGAAGCGGCTTTGAGGAGAGAAACTCGCGGCGAGGTACGAGAGGATTGAGCTCGCCGCGCCCCCCTACTCCCCGATCACCGCATTCAACCGATCCCGTAGCGCGACGATCTCGTCCTTCATCGCGACCAGTTCCGAGACCGAGCAATCAGACGCCGCCAGGATCGATTGCGGCACGGCGCGCGCTTTTTCCTTCAAGGCGTGGCCCTGCGGGGTCAGCGCGATCAGCACCTGACGTTCGTCCTCGCGCGAGCGCGTGCGCTTGACGAGGTGGGCGGCCTCGAGGCGCTTGAGCAGCGGCGTCAGCGTGCCCGAATCCAGGAACAGCTTTTCGCCGATGTCCTTGACCGGCACGTCGTCGCGCTCCCACAGCACAAGCATCACCAGATATTGCGGGTAGGTCAGGCCGAGCCGGTCCAGCAGCGGCTTGTAGACCCGGTTGAAGGCATGCGCGGCCGAATAGACCGCGAAGCAGATCTGATTGTCGAGGCGCTGCGGGTCCAGCGCCGATAATTTCCGGGGCATCGAGAATCTCACGCGGTTTCCTCCATTCTGGGACCGGGCGGCCGTACATTCAATTGCGAACAATTAAATGTGAGGCATGCAAATTTCAATTGCGCGCAATCTAATTGTTTGCGATGTAGGTTCCACCCCAACCCGAACACCTGAGGAGACGAAAATGTCGGTAAACGTCCTGTACAAGACCAGCGCAAAGGCCACCGGCGGCCGCGATGGCCATGCCGCGACCCTCGACGGCGCGCTCGACGTCAAGCTCACCACGCCGAAGGAACTCGGCGGCGGCGGCGGCGCCGGCAACAATCCCGAGCAGCTGTTCGCGGCCGGCTATGCCGCCTGCTTCATCGGCGCGATGAAGTTCGTGGCCTCGCAGGGCGGCCCGAAGGTTCCGGCTGACGCCTCGGTCACCTCCACCGTCGGCATCGGCCCGCGCGCGGCCGGCGGCTTCGGTCTCGACATCGATCTCGCCGTCTCGCTGCCGGGCCTTGCCCGCGCGGAAGCCGAGGCGCTGGTCGAGAAGGCCCATCAGGTGTGCCCCTACTCCAATGCCACGCGCGGCAATGTCGACGTTCGCCTGACGGTCGTCTGATCAAACGGCGGATTGGCTGGCCCGAGATCCCCCTCGGGCCGGCCGCTTCCCTTTGTTTTGTTGTTTTGCCACGCCGCGGGATTGCACGGCGGCACCGCATACGCCCCTACGCACCAAGCCATTGCTGGCGCAAAAAAACCTCGCTAGGCCTGTGATCAATGATCGACACAGGGGAAGCGAAGGCATGACTGAAGCCGTTTTGGGCGCAATGAGCGGACTGCGCGTCATCGATCTCACGCGCGTGCTCGGCGGTCCCTACTGCACCCAGATCCTCGCCGACCACGGCGCCGACGTGATCAAGGTCGAGCCGCCCGCAGGCGACGAGGTGCGCGACTGGGGCCCTCCGTTCCACGAGGAAGACGCGGCCTATTTCATCGGCATCAATCGCAACAAGCGCTCGATCGGCCTCGACCTCGCCTCCGAAGGCGGCCGCCTCGTGCTGCTCAAGATGCTCGAGACCGCCGACGTCCTGATCGAGAATTTCAAGCCGGGCACGCTGGAGAAATGGGGCATCGGCAACGATGTGCTCAGCAAGAAATTCCCGCGCCTGGTGCATTGCCGGATCTGCGGCTTCGGCGCCGACGGTCCGCGCGGCGGCAATCCCGGCTATGACGCCATCATCCAGGCGATGACCGGCATGATCGCGGCGACCGGTTCGCCCGAGAGCGGACCGATGCGGATCGGCGTGCCGCTGGTCGACATCACCACCGGCCTCTATGCGGCGATCGGCATCCTGATGGCGCTGTCGGAGCGGCAGCGCTCGGGCCAGGGCCAGTTCCTGGAGACGACGCTGTATGAGACCGGCCTTGCCATCATGCATCCGCACACCGCGAATTATTTCATGCACGGCAAGCCGCCGTCGCTCACCGGCAACGAGCATCCCAACCTCGTGCCTTACGCGATCTTCCCGACCAGGACCGACGATATCTTCATCGGTGTCGGCAATGACGGCACCTTCCGCAAGCTCGCCAAGGAAATCGGCAAGCCCGAACTCGGCACAGATCCGCGCTTTGCCCGCAACAAGGACCGCATCGCCAATCGCGAGGCGCTGCGCGCGGAGCTCGCCGCCGTGTTCAGCCAGCACGAGGCCGAGCCGCTGTGCAACCGCCTGCTCGCCGCCGGCCTGCCCGCAGGTCCCGTGCAGAAGATCGACCAGGCCTTGACCAACCCGCACACGATCGCCCGCGGCGATGTCATCGAGAAGGACTGGTACAAGGGCGTGGCCTCGCCGATCCGGCTCGATCGCAGCAAGCCGAGCCTGCGCCGCCTGCCGCCGAAATTCAGCCAGCACTCCCAGGAGGTGCTGGGCGAGTTCGGCTACTCCAAATCGGAGATCGACGCGATGGTCGAGCAGGGCACCGTCTGCGGCCCCGAGCGCAAGCGCTAAACGCCCTCGCCGCCTCACCCGAGCAAATGCCGCACTGCGGCGCGGGCACGCATGTGCGCCGCGAACGGAGGAGGCTGCGCGCTCGGCATTCGCCTATTTGACAGCTTCCCTTTTGGCCGCGCTTGCTGCTTTCGTTTCTCCCGCTTACACAGTCATGTGAACGTCATATGGCGCTGCTAGCGCAAGCGCTTCTTTTTGACGGCCAAGGGAGGTTTACTTGATGGCTCTTCGACACTTTGGGGCGGCTGCCGCAGTTGCGATCACGATCGGCATGGGCGCATCGCCGGCCTTGGCCGTGACCGAAATCCAGTGGTGGCACGCGATGACCGGCGCCAACAACGACGTCATCGTCAAGCTCGCCACCGACTTCAACGCCTCGCAGACCGACTACAAGGTGATCCCGACCTACAAGGGCAACTATCCCGATACGATGAACGCCGGCATCGCGGCGTTCCGCGCCGGCAACGCCCCGCACATCATGCAGGTGTTCGAAGTCGGCACCGCGACCATGATGGCCGCGACCGGCGCCGTAAAACCCGTCTACAAGCTGATGGCCGAGGCCGGCGAGAAGTTCGACCCCAAGATCTATCTGCCCGCCATCACCGGCTACTACTCGACCTCGAAGGGCGAGATGCTGTCGTTCCCGTTCAACTCGTCGTCGACCGTCATGTGGGTCAACCTTGACGAGCTCAAGAAGGCGAACGTCGAGATCCCCAAGACCTGGCCGGAAACGTTCGAGGCCGCCAAGAAGCTGAAGGCTGCGGGTCATGACACCTGCGGCTTCTCCGGCTCCTGGGTCACCTGGGTCAATCTCGAGCAGCTCTCCGCTTGGCACAACGTGCCGCTCGCCAGCAAGGCCAACGGCCTCGACGGTTTCGACACCGTGCTGGAGTTCAACGGCCCGCTCCAGGTCAAGCATCTCGAAACCCTGGTCGAGCTGCAGAAGACCAAGACCTACGACTATGCCGGCCGCACCAACACCGGCGAAGGCCGCTTCACCTCCGGCGAATGCCCGATCTACCTGACCTCGTCGGCGTTCTTCGGCAACGTCAAGGCGCAGGCCAAGTTCAACTTCACCGCCGTGCCGATGCCATACTATCCGGACGTCAAGGGCGCGCCGCAGAACTCGATCATCGGCGGCGCTTCGCTCTGGGTGATGGGCGGCAAGTCGGCCGACGAATACAAGGGTGTCGCGAAGTTCCTGACCTTCCTCTCGGACACCGACCGCCAAGTCTACATCCACAAGGCCTCGGGCTATCTGCCGATCACCAAGGCGGCCTACGCCAAGGCGAAGGAAGAAGGCTTCTACAAGGATCAGCCCTATCTCGAGACCCCGCTGATCGAGCTGACCAACAAGGAGCCGACCGACAATTCGCGCGGTCTGCGCCTCGGCAACATGGTTCAGCTCCGTGACGTCTGGTCGGAAGAGATCGAGCAGGCGCTGGCCGGCAAGAAGACCGCCAAGCAGGCGCTGGATGCTGCCGTCGAGCGCGGCAACACGATGCTGCGGCAGTTCGAAAAAACCGCCGTCAAGTGAGGCGACGAGCGGCAGGCCGCGACCCGGCCTGCCGCTTCTGCTGACATCATGCAAAAGCAAGCCATTTTCCAAGCAAAACTATTGCCCTACGCGCTGGTTGCGCCGCAGCTCGCGATCGTCCTGATTTTTTTCTACTGGCCGGCCGCGCAGGCGGTGATCCAATCCTTCCTGCTCCAGGACGCCTTCGGTCTGTCGACAAGCTTCGTCTGGTTCGAGAATTATCAGGACCTGTTCAAGGACCCGGCCTATTTCGAGGCGGTTGTCCGTACGTTCGTCTTTTCGTTCGCCATCGCCGTCTCATCGCTGTCCTTCGCGCTCTTGCTCGCCGTGATGGCGGACAAGCCGCTGCGTGGCTTGATGCTCTACCGCACGCTGCTGATCTGGCCCTATGCAGTGGCGCCGCCCGTGGTCGGCGTGCTCTGGATCTTCATGCTGCATCCTTCGCTCGGTGTGCTGTCGCGCTATCTGCGCAACCTGGGCGTCGACTGGAATCCGCTGCTCGACGGCAACCAGGCGGCTGGGCTGATCATCCTCGCCGCGGCGTGGAAGCAGATCTCCTATAATTTCCTGTTCTTCCTCGCCGGCCTGCAAGCCATCCCCCGAAGCGTGTTCGAGGCCGCCGCGATCGACGGCGCCCGTCCGATGCGGCGGTTCTGGACAGTGACCTTCCCGCTGCTGTCGCCCACGATCTTCTTCCTGCTGGTCGTCAATATCGTTTACGCCTTCTTCGACACCTTCGGCATCATCGACACCATGACCCGCGGCGGTCCCGGCACATCGACGGTCACGCTGGTCTACAAGGTCTATTCCGACGGCCTGCTCGGCGGCAATCTCGGCAGCTCGGCGGCGCAGTCGGTGATCCTGATGGTCATGGTCATTGTGCTGACGGGAATCCAGTTCCGCTTCGTCGAACGCAAGGTGACCTACTGATGGTCGAAGAAGAGGGCTTTCGGCGCTACGTCGCCCACGCGATTCTCTGGATCGGGATCGCGATCGTCGCATTCCCCGTCTACATCGCGATCGTCGCCTCGACCCAGGACAACGCCCTGATCGCGAACGGGCAGATGTCGCTGCTGCCGGGCGGCCATTTCTTCGAGGTCTACTACAAGACCATCTTCGTCGGCACGAGCGGCTCGACCCGCGAGCCCGTCGGCAACATGATGCTGAACTCGCTGGTGATGGCGCTGGCGATCGCGATCGGCAAGATCGCGATCTCGATCATCTCGGCCTATGCGATCGTGTATTTCCGCTTTCCGTTCCGGATGGCGATCTTCTGGATCATCTTCATCACGTTGATGCTGCCGGTCGAGGTGCGCATCTACCCGACCTACAAGATCGTCGCCGATCTGCACATGCTCGACAGCTATGCCGGCCTCGCGCTGCCGCTGATCGCGTCGGCCACCGCGACGCTGCTGTTCCGCCAGTTCTTCATGACCGTGCCGGACGAGCTGCTGGAGGCCTCGCGCATCGACGGCGCCGGCCCCTTGCGCTTCTTCTGGGATACGCTGCTGCCGCTGTCGCGCACCAACATGGCGGCGCTGTTCGTGATCCTCTTCATCCTCGGCTGGAATCAATATCTCTGGCCGCTGCTGATCACCACGCGCGACGACATGCAGACCATCCAGGTCGGCATCCGCAAGATGATCACCACCACCGATGCGCTGACCGAATGGCCGATCGTGATGGCGACTGCCGTGCTGGCCATGCTGCCGCCGGTGTTCGTCGTCGTCGCCATGCAAAAATTGTTCGTGCGCGGCCTGGTCGAGACCGAGAAGTAGGTTTTGGGAATGAGTTTTCATGGCTAACGTCACCCTGCGCAACGTCCGCAAGACCTATCCCGGCGGCTTCGAGGCCATCAAGGGCGTCAACGTCGATGTCGGCGACGGCCAGTTCTGCGTGCTGGTCGGCCCCTCCGGCTGCGGCAAGTCCACGCTGCTGCGCATGGTCGCAGGTCTCGAGACCGTCACCGGCGGCGAGATCGACATCGGCGGCCGCGTCGTCAACCAGATCGAGCCCGCCGATCGCGACATCGCGATGGTGTTCCAGAACTACGCGCTCTATCCGCATATGAGCGTCTTCAACAACATGGCCTACGGCCTGCGCAACCGCGGCATGAAGGAGGCCGAGGTCAAGACCCGCGTCGACGAGGCCGCACGCGTGCTCGAGCTCACGCCGATGCTGGAGCGCAAGCCGCGCCAGCTCTCCGGCGGCCAGCGCCAGCGCGTCGCCATGGGCCGCGCCATCGTGCGCCAGCCGAAAGTGTTTCTGTTCGACGAGCCGCTGTCGAACCTCGACGCAAAGCTGCGCATCGCTATGCGGGTCGAGATCCGCAAATTGCAGCGCCGGCTCAACACGACCTCGATCTACGTCACCCACGACCAGCTCGAGGCGATGACGCTCGCCGATATTCTCGTGGTCATGAACGGCGGCCAGGTCGAGCAGGTCGGCAATCCCCTTGCGATCTACGAGAAGCCGGCGACGACCTTCGTCGCCTCCTTCATCGGGGCACCGCCGATGAACCTGATGTCGACGCGCGCCGATGAGATCAAATCGCAGCTCGGCGGCAGCGCGGGCGAGGCCGGCATCCTCGGCATCCGCCCGGAAGATTTCGTCATCACCGACCAGACCCCGGCCGGCGGCGTCGCACTGCCGCTGACCGTGGAAGCGATCGAGCGCGTCGGCGCCGAGACTTTCGTCTACGGCACGCGGGCCCAGGACGAGCAGCGCGTCGCCGCCACCCCCGGCGAACTGCCGCCCGGCGAGGTCATCGTCCGCATTCCCGGAACCGAGGCCCCCGCCATCGGTGAGAGGATCCGCGTCGCCGCGGTACGGCCGAAGCTGCACCTTTTCAGCGGCGACGGACGGACGCGGATCGGGGCCTGAGCGGTTCCGAGGGCCGGCCGATCAAAAACGCGAAAAACAACCCCATGCACAGTAGCCGGGGGTTTGATTTCATTGAGATAAATCGTCGGCCGATTCGTCATGCCCGGGCTTGCCTGAGCATTTGCGTTCCCGGTGACGAATTGGGCGCTTCCGCGCGACCGCGGGCGGGGTCAGGCGCGAAAATGGGCAATCCACAGGCCCCCGCTACGTCCTTGAACCCCCAAGGGGTTATGACCATATTGCTGACCAAGGGGCGCCGCTTCCGGGCCCTGAAATGCCAAAGTCGCTTCGAGAGGACTTTGTAAACTATGTCTCGTGTTCCAACGCTTTCCAGTCCGTTCCTTCTGGGCTTCGACGAGATCGAGCGCGTGCTTGATCGCGTCGTCAAAGGCGCCGACGGCTACCCTCCCTACAATATCGAGAGGTGCGACCGGTCGGACGGCCAGCCCGAGCGGCTGCGGATCACGCTGGCGGTCGCCGGATTCACCCGCGACCAACTCGATGTAACCATTGAGGAAAACCAGCTCGTGATTCGCGGGCGTCAGCAGGACGACAAGTCCCGGCAATACATCCATCGCGGCATCGCCGCGCGCCACTTCCAGCGCACCTTCGTGCTGGCGGAGGGGATGCTGGTGCTGGGTGCGGATCTGAAGAACGGGCTGCTGTCGGTCGATCTTGCCCGGCCTGAACCGGAGAGGATCGTTAAGACAATCGCTATCAATGAGCACGAATAATGGAACGAGTAGCGGACTCGACCGCTTAGTTTCTGTGAAGGAGTCGAGACCATGAGTGAAGGTCACGTTGCGTTCGAATACGAAGCCAAGAACGTCTCGCCCGAGACGCTGGCAACCCTCGGCGAAGGTCATATCGCCTATGTGAAGCAGATCCGCTCCGAGGATGTGCCGGGCCTGTTTCCCGAGGCGCCGAAAATCGCGCCGGGCCTCAAGCTCTTCGCGCTCCACGCCGCCGACGGCACGCCGATCATGCTGACCGACAGCCGCGAAGCCGCGGTCGCCAACGCCTGGAGCAACGAGCTGCAAGCCGTGAGCGTGCACTGACGCACGCTTAGCGCGACATCTGCGAATTCAAATGCGCGGGCATGCCTCAAGGCGGCCCGCGCATTTTTTATGGGCCATCCCATGACGCGGCACCAAGCGGACGCCTCGCTTTCTTTGTGCTATGGCCCGATATCCTCCGGCTACTCGATCAGCCGGATCGGGCTATGGAAGCGTGACCAGACCATCATGACCGACGAGCCAATCGCGTACATTGGAGGTGCTCAGGCTCGATTCGTTGAGGCGGTGTTGGCATTTCGCCGTTGGGCTGATCGCTACCCTGTTGGCCAGAGATCTGACGAGTGGGAATGCGACTATGGAGAATGGCCCGCGATCACGACTGCCTTCGCCGCGTTCCTGGATTCGGGCGTTCCGCAGCATTGGAGCGCTCCTATCGTCGAGTTGCTGCTTTACATCCTTGCTCGCGACAATGAGGTGGAGGTACTCAAGCGTGAGTTGATGGCCAAGCCGGCTCATCTGCTGGCTTTGGCGAGGTTGGCCCCGCATTCGCCGGAGCGAGATGCCCGGTGGCAACTCGCTGATGCGCTTGGGAGCGACGAATTTGCCGCCGATGAAGTCGAACCACTGTTGGAGCAATTCTTTCACGACGCGGATGAGTATGTAAGCCGGCGAGCGCTTCTTGCTCTCGCGCGCAGGCGGTCGAAAAGGTCGGAGACGCTGGCGCTTCGCGCGTGGAGCACGGAGCATGAATATCAGCGGATGGCCGCGCTCGACGCACTTTCCGCGGTTAACTCGCCGTTGTTGCCGTCATATCTCGATCTCGCTCAGCGCGATGGGCGGCAGTATCTCGTCAATTTTGCCAATTCGCTCCGCGCGAAGCCGGCTTCAGAAGGTAGCGAGTAGGAGAAGGCGACCACATCGACCGAACGTCGTCTTGCACCGCTCGGGTATTGCCGACGCACCGTCACCCTTGATTAGCTGCCTGACCGCCCTGCCAGCCGCGCGCGAATGTCCGGCTTCAGCACCTTGCCCACCTTCGAGCGCGGCAGGTCGTCCCGGACTTCGATCAGCTTCGGTGTCTCACCGTCGCCCGCGCTCCCGCCATTTTTCTTCGCCGACCAGACAGGACACCCGGGGCTCTTTCTCGGCGGTTCGGACGATCCTCCCCTCCGGCGTGAGGCCCGCAACTTCGAGAACAAGCTTGGTCCGGATCGCTTCCTGGAATTTTTCGCGATCCTTGATTGTCATGATGAAGGCACCCGGCCCTCCGATCACGCAGTCCTCGTAATAGAGATCGAGATTCTCGATATCGGTCGTCAAATAGGACGGCTCCTTCACCATGATCGGCAGGCCGTTGATGATGATGCCTTTCTCAACGGCAGTGTCGCGCGCGCCGGTGACGGGGGCTCCGTCGTTGTTCGGCCCATCGCCGGAAATGTCGATGACGCGCCGCGACCCGCGATAGGGATTCTCTTCGAACAGCTGCACTGCGAAATTGATCGCGCCGGAAATCGAGGTGCTCGAACCTCGGCGAATCGGCGTTTTCATGATCTCGGCGGCCACGGCGTCCGCCGATTCCGGGCCGTCGATCACGCGCCACGGAATGATGATCCTGTCGTCGCCCGACATCGACCACTCGAAATAGGTCAGAGCCACCTTGCTGGCCGGACGGGCCCTTAGCGCCTGAAGAAAATCTTTCGAGACGATGGCCTGTGCATAGCCCTCGCGCTGAATGGCGAGTTCGTCCAGATCCATCGAATAGGAGACGTCGACGGCGATAACGAGCTCGACATTGACGGACAGTGCGCTGTGCCTGGCGTCGGCTATCCTTGATTTCGGGCTCGGCGCGGCAATGCTGGCAACGTCACCTCCGACGATCGCCCCCGCAACAAGCACCGCCCCGACCGAGACACACCAGCGCATGGCGGCCCTCCCGTCCGTTCAAAAGCATGGTGACACCCAAAACGCGCATCGAAAAGCGGAAACATGCCTTTGCCTGCCCGGACACGGATGAGAGTTCCAGGCCCGCGCGAATGTCCGCGTCAGCGCGTCTCGCGGATATCTTCGAAGCGATGGGCGCTGCAATAAGATGCGCCTCAGCCGCCTGAACGCTCCGCCAGCCGCGCGCGGATGTCCGGCTTCAAGACCTTGCCGACCTTGGAACGCGGCAGGTCGTCCCAGACTTCGATCTGCTTCGGTGTCTTGACGCTGCCGATCCGCGCCTTGACGAAGGCAGCCAGCGCCGTCGCATCGACGCTTTGGCCGGCGCGGGGCTGCACCACGGCGACGATCCGCTCACCCCATTTCTCGTCCGCCAGCCCGATCACGGCGCAATCCTGCACCGCCTCATGCGCCCGCAGCGCGTTCTCGACCTCGATCGAGTAGACGTTGAACCCGCCGGTGATGATCATGTCCTTGGCGCGATCGACGATATAGAGGTAGCCGTCGTCGTCGATGTAGCCGATGTCGCCGGTGTGGTGCCAGCCATGCGCGGAGGCTTCCGCCGTAGCTTCGGGATTTTTGTAATAGCCCTCCATCACCAGCGAACCGCGGACCACGATCTCGCCGCGGGCGCCGGTCGGCAGCAAATTGCCGTCGCCATCCATGATACCGGCCTGCACCAGCGGGCTGATCCGCCCGGCCGAGGCGAGACGCTCCATCGCGATCGTGCCGTCGGCATTGTAATGCTCGCTAGGTGCCATCATCGAGATCATCATCGGCGCTTCGGTCTGACCGAACAACTGCGCCATCGGCCCGATACGCTGGAGCGCTTCCGCAAGCCGCGCGGCCGAGATCGGCGCCGCGCCGTACCAGAAACATTGCAGAGACCCGAGCCTCGCGGACTCGAGCTTCGGATGATCGAGCAGCATGTAGATCACGGTCGGCGGCAGGAAGGTGTGCGTGACACGGTAGCGCTCGATCAGATCGAGAAATTCTGCGATGTCGGGGTGATGCATGATCACGATGCGGCCGCCGAGCGCCATGATCGGGAAACACAGCACGCCGGCCGCGTGGGTCAGCGGCGCAAGCGCGAGGTAGATCGGGCGGCCCTTGAAGGGATAGCCCATCAGCGTCAGTGCCGTCATAGCCTCGATGTTGCGGCCCGACAGCATGACCCCCTTCGGCTTGCCGGTGGTGCCGCCGGTGCCCGGGATCATCGCAAGATCGTCGATCGTCTCGCGTTGATAGTGGTCGTCTGCAAGGCCGGCGAGCCAGCTGGCGAACGAGGGCGCGAAGGACAACTCGGCATCGAGGCAGACGACGGCGCGCAGCTTTGGCAGCTCTGCGC
Source organism: Bradyrhizobium sp. LA6.1 (assembly GCF_040547805.1). NCBI lineage: Bacteria > Pseudomonadati > Pseudomonadota > Alphaproteobacteria > Hyphomicrobiales > Nitrobacteraceae > Bradyrhizobium > Bradyrhizobium sp. LA6.1. The sequence goes on from NZ_JBEPQK010000007.1 coordinate 279,117, forward strand.
GCACCGCCTCGACCATCGCCGCGAAGCTTGAATGAAACAACAGCAGGCTGCAGTCGAATTGCTCGAGGATGAGCCGATTTTCGGCCGCCTCGTTGCGCGGATTGATCGGGCACCAGACCGCGCCTGCGCGGGAAATGCCGAACACGCAGGCAAACGCGATCGGATCGTTGCCGGAGAGGATTGCGACCTTCTCGCCGGCAGCAATGCCCGATCGCGCGAGCCCGCGCGCGACGCGGTAGCTCAGCCGCTGCACCTCGCCATAGCTGAGGTCGCGTCCATCCATGGTGAGGCACGGCGCGTCGGCGCGGAGCGAGGCACCTTTGTCCAGGTAATCGATGAAGCGCATGATCAACACCCGAAGCAGCAGCGGGTGACGCGGAGGACCGCGCCACCCGCGATTGACTTAATCGTGCACGGTCAGAACAGGCTTACTGACGAGCCCGAAGCTGCGCAATTGCCCGAGCAGCTCGTGATGGCCGAACGCCTGGCAGCCGGAGGCGAAGCCTACGCGCATGGGCGGCTGCTGCAACAGATGGGCCGCAGCATAGGCCTGCAACATGCCGGTCTGCTTGTAGTTGCTGTTGCCGTTGATGACGCAGTGCGCGCGCCCCAACGGGCCGGAGGCATGCACCGAATCCATCGACTTGTTGACGCGCGGGTTCTCGCGCGGCGGCATGGTGTTCATCACACCGGCAGCGGTCTGCGCCAATGCGGCGTAGCGATCGTCGGGATTCATATCCTTGGTCGCCTCCAGCGCGGCCGCGACGATCTGCGGCACAGCCAACATCAGCCCGCGGTTGAACACGCCGCCCAGCACCTTCACGTTGGCGACGCGCGGATCGCGCTTGAACCACACCGGATGCGAGGTGCCGCCCCAGGGCAGCGCCAGCGCCAGCTCGTGCTGGCCGGGGATGGCGAGGTTGTAGAGGCCGGCATCGGGCTGATGCTCGACGTATTTGTTCTGCTCCAGATAGTAGGCCTTGGCCATCGCGGCGTTGACCAGGATGGTCTGCGTCGATGCGATGGTCGGGCTGCCACCCCAGAACACGGCAATGTCCAGCGTGTCGAGGCCGGGCGTCTCCAGGCACAGCTGCGCGGCGATCTCGCCGGTGGTGTACATCTGCGCGATGCCTGGCGCCAACAGCAGCCCGGCATTGGCGAACTTCGTGCCCCACTCCTGCTCGAGCGTGATCAGCCAGTCCTGCTCACCGGTGGTGTCAGTGTAATGACACTTGGAAGCGAGGCAAGCCTGCACCACTTCGCCGCCGAACTTGGCGAAGGGACCCACGGTGTTGAGCACCACCGAGGCGCCCTTGAACAATTCAGTCAGCGCAGCCACGGTGTGCGGCACCTTGACCACCTCGTAGTCGGCGGTCTCGATGCCCGCTACATTCGACTTCATCGCGGCGTTGAGCTTCTCATTGCTGCGGCCGGCGGCGATGAAGGGGATGTTGTATTCGCGCAAGTATTCACAGACCAGCCGGCCAGTATAGCCGGAAGCGCCATAGACGATGACGGGCTTCTTCTCGCTCATTGCGTTCCTCCGAAATGCTTGTTGTCGGCTTTGTCGTTACATGCCCATGCCGCCATCGACCGGCAGTCCGATGCCGGTGATGAAGCGCGCCTCGTTCGAGCACAGGAACACTGCGGCATCGCCGATGTCCGTGACCTCGGCGAGACGGCCGAGCGGGGTTTGCTCCACCACCGAGCCGACTGCGGCGTTGACGTCGGCCGCGAGCCCGACCTTGACGATGTCGTTGGCGAGCTGCATGCCCATGTCGGTCGGGATCAGGCCCGGATAGATGCAGTTTACGCGCACGCCGAAGCCGAGCTTGCCGGCTTCCATCGCTCCGACCCGCGTCATGCGGTCAACCGCGGATTTGGTGCCCGAATAGACTGCGATGCTCGGGAAGGCGATCGTTGCCGCAACCGAGGAGATGTTGACGACGGCGCCGCCCTTGCCGGCCGGCCCGCCCGGGCGCATAGCACGGAAGGCGTGCTTCATGCCGAGCACGGTGCCAACGATATTGACGTCGCACATCCGCCGCGCGTCCTCGGCCTTGACCTCGGAGATCAGCGACGTGATCTCGATGCCGGCATTGTTGATCAGAATGTCGTAGCCGCCGAGGGTTGCGACGGTCTTGGCAACCGCCCGCTCCCATTGAGCGTCGTCGGTGACGTCGAGCTGGACGAAGCCCGTGGCGACGTCTTCCTTCGCGATAGCGGCTGCGCTGGCGCGGCCGGTCTCTTCCAGGATGTCGGCGATCATGATCGAGGCGCCGGCTCGCGCCAACGCTTGCGCGATGGCCGCGCCGATTCCTCGGGCACCGCCGGTGACCAGGGCGTTCCTGCCTGCAAGGCTCTTCCCACTCATGACGCACTCCTCCGTTGCTGGTGATCGATTCGTGCTGCGCCAATCGGCGCGCACCAGGTCGATGGGCGCAGGCCTTTCGGCGGCACCCAGCGAAGCGTTCCTCCATGGTCGGACGTCTTGACGACTGTCCAAATTCTTGGTGCGAACCTCTGCCAAAATCTTGACACTTGTCAAGAACGAATTTGACAGTTGTCAAAGGAAGTGGTTGTGAGGGGATGGAGCATTCCGCGGTCGGCGCGGTATAAGCCCTTGAAAGAACGGGACTGAGGAAGGGACGAGATGGCGCGGCAGGTGACGGGAGCGGCCCGGCGTGTGGCTGATGCGGCCGAGGTGCTGCGCGACGAGAAGTTCAACGCGCGGCGCGTCGAACTTGCCGAGGCCGCGCTCGAAACGCTTGGAGAGCTCGGCTTCGCACGCACCAGCCTGCGCGAAATCGCGCAGAACTCGGCGTTCACGCACGGCGTGTTCCACTATTATTTCAGCGACAAGCTCGACCTGATCTGCTGCTGCGTCCGCCACTACAAGGCGAAGTGCGTGACGCGATATGACGATGTCGTCGCGACAGCAACGAGCCGCGACGAATTGACGGAGGGTTTCCTCGCCAAGCTCGCAGCAACGCTGCAGAACGAAGCCCGTATGCACCGCCTTTGGTACGACCTGCGCTCGCAGGCGATGTTCGAGGCGGCGTTTCGCAAGGATGTACTCGAGATCGACAAGAGCCTGGAAGCGATGATCTGGCGCATCGCTTCCCGCTATGCCGAGCTCGGCGGCAAGCGGCCGGCGTCGTCGCCCGCGGCGCTCTATGCGCTGTTCGACGGACTATTCCAAAGTGCGCTGCTTAAGCACCTCGCGGGTGACAAGACGGCGATTCCCGAACTGCTCGACGAAGTCCGGCGCCTGCTGCCGACGGTCTGCTGACGCGCACAGCGGCGCCGGCGAAGGCTCTGCAGCGCACCGCTCTCGACGATGCTTCGCATCGCGAGGGAAGCGCTGCGCTGCGTCCGGGGCACGAGAGCGGAGACGCGCGCTCTTTCGAGACGCATCACTTCAAAAAGCCGAGTCCTTCGCGCGCCGTGTCCACGGCCCATTGGTCGCCCGGCGGCAGCGCGAGCACGCTATTGAAATCGGCGCGCGCGTGTTTGGCGTCGGACAGTTTCATATAGAGGATGCCGCGATTGACCAGAGCGACCTGATTGTTGGGATCGAGCCGTATCGCCTCGTTGTAGTCGGCGAGCGCGCGGGCGTGCTCACCGATGTCGCGTAGCGTGCTGGCGCGATTGCTGTAGGCCATCGAATTTCCCGGCTGCAGCCGGATGCCCTCGTCGAAATCGGCAATGGCGCGACGATCATCGCCCTTCTTGCGCCAGGCGGTTGCACGAACGAAGTAGGCCTTCTCGAAGGAAGGCGTGATCCTGGTGACGTCATCGAGCTCGTGGATGGCGTTGTCGGTGTCGTCCTTTTTCAGGAGCACGATGGCCCGGCAATAATGACCGCCAGCACTCCCGGGCTCCAGACGGACGGCGGTGTTGCAGTCGTCGAGAGCCTCGTCGATCTCGCCCTTGTTGAAATGGACGGTGCTTCGCAGCTCGTAGGGCCATGCGGCGGCGGGATTGCGCCGCATCGCCTCGTTGTAATCGGCGACGGCATGATCGGAGTCGCGCTTCGCCGCATACGCTTCCCCTCTCTTGATAAGAGCAAAGTAGGCTTGCTTGGGATTGCGTTCGATGGCCTCGGTAAACGCGCCGATCGCCAGATCGAAGTCGCGCTTGTTGAAATATTCGAGGGCACGGGAGGTGTAGGACGGTCCGTAGCCGGGATCGAGGCGAATGGCCTCGTTGAAATCGGCCAAAGCGCGATCCCGTTCGCCCTTCGCCGAATAGGCGCGGCCGCGGCAGTTGTAAGCCCGCCCGAAATTCGGATCGATCCGTATCGCGGCGCTGCAGTCCTCGAAGGCGCGATCCTTGTCCCGCTTGAGGTACCAGGCTTCGCCACGCAGCTCGTAAGCAACCGCGTTGGTCGGATCGGCCGCGATGATCTCGGTCTTTTCGGCGATGACGCGGTCGTTGGACGTATCGTCGGCATGAACGGCAACCGTCACGGCAATGGTGACCGCGCAAAGCAGACCGAAAATCCGGCCAATCGACCCGCAATTCATGGCTCAAAAAACCCTGCATCGAAGCCGCGCCGGGTCGCGCAAGCGGGCGACGATCGAATCCGGCGGAGAAACATCACAGCGCCCGGCTGCGAAAATAAGTCGCAGACGGCGGGGCTTCGGTTCGAACGGATGAGGGCCGCCTCTGCGGTCTCACCAGGCGTAGCGCAGGACGCCCTTGCCGGCGTAGCTGCGATTGTGCCGCTACCGGGTGCTCTAACGCAGCACGACCTCGATCGGCGCCTGGTCGTTCGACCCGAGGGGCGCGGCGGGATCGGGCGGAGTGGCGCCGCAGACCGGGTTGCCGCCGGCCCCAAGCGAACAGGCGCCTGCGTCGCGCGGAATGATCGCGAGCCGGCCGTCGACATAGGTGATGTCGTAGTTCGCGGATGTCAGCCCCGAGGCGGCGATGCCGTAGACCCCGGGATTACGCGTGCCCTGGGCCGAGCCGCCGTAGACGAGCGTGCCGGACAGCGCGGACAGCCCCTCCCCGTTCACGAAGCCGGAATAGATCGCGCTGCCGCCGGAGAACGGCACGCCGTCGTAATTCTTCGTGACGCCGTTGACTGCAATGGTGAGCGGCGCCTTGTTGATGGTGAGTGAACCGTCGACATAAGTGATCACATAATTGGCCGAGGAGAGACCCGACGCCGTCAGGCTGTAGCGGCCGGCATTCACCGCGCCCTGCGCCGTACCGCCATAGCTAAGCGTGCCCGACAGCACGGATGCAGTCTCGCCATTCATGAAGCCGGAATAAGCGACGCTGCCGCCGGAGAAGGCGAGGCCGTCATAGGTCTTGGACGCGTTGGCGCTGATGGTGAGCGGCGCCCTGTCGATGGTGAGGCCAACCGCGACCGAGCCGACATAGACCGCGCCGCCTGAGCCGGTCGCGCTGAGAACGTCGGGGCCGCTGCGATTGTAGCTGCCCGCGCCCAATGCGGTGGTGACTGCGCTGCCCCAGCCGAGCGTGACGCGATTGGCGTTCACACCGGTCATCGTCAAGCCGCCGAGCGAGGCCAGCGTGCCATAGGTGGTGCTGGCCGAGCCCGCGACGTTGACATAGGCATCGTAGACGGTGTCGCCGAACGCGCGCAGCACCGGCATGCCGTTGTTGGCGCCGCTGACGGACTTGCCCCAGACGGCGGCAAAGTCATAGCCGTTGTTGATAAAGGTGAAGGGATCGCGCAGCTGGGTCGTGGTGAGCATGCCGCCATCGCAGATGCCGCCGCCGAAAGATGCGCCACAGGCGGCGCTCTGCCCCGATGTCTCCCTGTTCGCATAGCTTTGGGTGACGTCGCCGCCATCCCAATTCATCCCCACGATCGCGCCGACATTGCTGGTTCCCGACACGGTGCCCGCGAAGTAGCTTCGGCTCACATGGCTTTCCTGATTCACCCCCACCAGCCCGCCGACCTCGGAATTTCCTGAAACCGCTCCCGTGGCGTAGGAATCGAGCACCGAAACGGCTTCATTGCTGCGCCCGACCAGCCCGCCAATCGAACGCGTTCCGGACACATTGCCGGTCGCGTAAGACTGGCTTACCACGGCGCCGTACCAGCTGCCTCCCACCAGCCCGCCGACCGAATCGACACCGGACACGTTGCCGGTGGCGTAAGATCGCTCCACCCGACTGTACTGTTGGAACCCCACCAGTCCGCCGGCAGATGTGCCTGTGCCGCCAATTGCGCCGGTGCCCGAAACATTACCGGTGGCGTGACTGTCGGTGACGAGACCGATGTTGCTGTATCCCAACAAGCCACCGACATTGATGCCGCCGGATACGGTACCCGTGGCATAAGAGTGGCTCACCGTACCGATGGCATAATCCCCGGGGCCCGGTCCCATCCACGTGCCGATATTGTACGCGATCAGCCCGCCAGCGCCGTCCCAGCTAGCGGAAACGTTGCCGGTCGCATACGAGTTGGAGACGAACGAGGCGACGACGCGCCCTCCCAGCCCGCCGGCGGCGCCATAGCCCGCGATCGTGCCGGTGGCATATGAGTTGCTGATCGTCGTGATATAGGCGTCGCCGACCAGCCCGCCGACCATGGCGCCGCTGCCGGTCACATTGCCGGTGTTGTAAACGTTGCTGATGGTGTTGTAAGCGACGCTGCTCGTGCCGCCGTAGACCCAGAGACCGCTCGACCCCACCAGCCCGCCGACGGCATTGTTGCCCGTCACGCTGCCGCCTTCCAAGCCGACATTGCGGATGGTCCCGCCATCGATGTAGCCGAACAGGCCGATGTTATCGCTGGACGGCCGGTTGATGGTCAGGTTGCTGATGTGGTGACCGAGCCCGTCGAAAATGCCGGAAAAATATTTGCTGATATCGCCGATGCCGCCGATCGGTGTGAAACCGGCGCCACCATTCCAACCCGCCGTCGCGCTGGCATCGATGTTCGCGCCCAGCACATAGTTGCCGGACCGGTTGGTGTTGATGTTCTGCAGGGCATTCACATCGGTGATCACCGCATAGGTGATAGCGGCATCAGTTCCTTTCTGGGTCTGGAACAGGCTGCCCGCCGCCAGGTTGACCGGAGCGTTGATGGTGTAGCCACCGGTGGCCGTGGTCTGTGCGTATTGCAGGACCAGGCCGTCACTACTCGTCGTGCCGGTCGACGTCAGCGGCGCATTGGTGACGATGTTGTTGTCGGCCCGCAGCGTCAGGATATGCGAGCCCCAGGTCACGGCGGAGTTGACCGTGACGTTGCCTTCATCGGTGCCGCTGCCCGAGGTCGTCACCGTCACGTCGCCGCTCGCAAGCGCCGTCTGCAAGACGCCAGCGTAGTTCGCGTCGATGGTGATGTTGACGGGATCGATCAGCCAATGCCCGCCCAGCGTATCGACCTTCAGATCGGCGGCGAGACTGACCTTGGCGGCGGAGGTTTCGACCGAGCGGGCCCGTAGCGTGCCGCCGGCATTGACCTCGCCGTGCCTGGCATCGCCGAGCAGAAGGATGCGGCCGTTCCTGCTGCCGATGCTCGCGGCCTGCACCACGCCGGTGTTGTTGACGACGCCCTTCATGGCGTCGCTCGCGCCCTTGGCGGTGAGGATGGCGAGCCCACCATCGGCGCGGATCAATCCCTTGTTCTCGACCAGGGTCTTGACGGTAGAGGCCTTGACCTCGACCGAGAGCAGGCCGTCGCCGTTGAAGTCGAGCAACACGTCGGTGCCGGCGGCGAGCGCCGTGCTGCCGGTGATGGTGCCGGAATTGCTGACGCTCGGCGAGATCAGCGCCACCACCTTGCCGGAGATGCTGCCCTCATTGGTGATCGCGCCGCCGCTGCCGGTGAAGTTGTAGCGGCCGGCCAGAAAATCGGCGTTGCTGATGGCGAGCGTGGAGGCGACGAAGCCGCCGGTCTGCACGCTGCCGGTCTTGCCGATGGCGATGCCGTTCGGATTGATCAGGAACACTTGCCCATTGGCGCTGAGGCTGCCGAGGATTTTTGACGGGTCCTGGCCGACGACGCGGTTCAGCGCGACCGAGGATGCGCCGGGCTGATTGAAGGTCACGGAGCTGCCGGCGCCGATCGAAAAACTCTGCCAGTTGGCGATCATCCGGTCGCTCGACTGGTTGATCGTCATGGCGTTGCCGGACTGACTGATCGTGGCCTGTCCCGACACGACCTGGCCGCCGGTCGGCAGCGTCTGCGCCAGCGCCGGCGGCGTCAGCATCGTGGTCGCGGACAGCGCGATTGCGAGTCGCATCCGCGGCAGGGTCGATGTCATCGCGTGCCCCCTCGAAACATCAGAAGCGAATGCCGGCTTGCAGCCAGAACTGATCGTTGGCCTTGACGCCATCAGCATTGGCGCCGGTGATGATGGAACGGCCGGGATTGTCGCCCAGCGTATGGGCCCAGCTCGCCGAGACGTTCAGCCATTCGCGCGTCCAGCGCGCGGCGAGGCCGGCGCTGGCGAGCCCGTAATCGTTGCAGCCGCAGACCGTGACCGGCGCGACGCCGTTCGGCGACACGTTGATCTTGACGTAGCCGCCGTCCAGCAAGCTCGCGAGTTGCAGGCTGCCGAAGCGCACAGGCAGCGGCGCGTTGTAGCGAAGCTCCAGCGTGCCGAGCACGCCCATATCGCCGCGCGCCTCGCCGACGGGATAGCCGCGCACGCCGAACGGGCCGCCCAGTGCAAAATCTTCCGAAGAATCGAGGTTCTTGTCGGCCCATTGCCCGTAGAGGCGACCGAACAGTGCGAAGTCGCCGGGCAAGGCCTGAAGCCGGGCAACCGAGGCATTGATCCGATTGAACGGCCCTTGCGTCCGGAGTCCAGCCTGGTCCACCGCGAGCGCGCTCGCCACGCGCGCGAGATCGAGGTCGCCAAAAGTCCAGCTCACCGACCAGTTGGTGATGCCGCCGCCGAGCAGCGCGTCGCGCCGGTCGCCGTTGAGGCTGAGCGTGCCGGAGGTCGAGCGCTTGTCCTGAAGCGTTCCGACGATGCTGTCGTCGACCAGCGCCTTCCAGGTCACGGTGCCACCAAGCTGGAGGTTGAAATCGCGCGAGCGGATCAGGCTGTAGTCGACGCCGCCATTGGCGAAATGCGCAAAACCGGTGAGACCGAGGGCGCGGCCGATGGCGTCGATATTGTGGTAGTCGAGATAGCCGTAGCTCGCATTGGCGATGAAGCCACTGGCGCCGAGCGGCACGCTCGTCGCCAGCGAGCCGTACTCCTGCCCTTGCGACACCGTGCCGGAGAGCCGCGTCAGGTCGCCGTAGCCGGACACGTCGGTGAGCGAGATGAGCCCGTTGCCCTGCGCCTTGCCCACGTTGGAGCTGCCGTAATTATCGGCCCAGATACCGCCCCCGAGAATGGGCGCCTGCGCGACGCCGACGACGAGCTTGCTGGTGTTCGGCGCATCGCCCGGCGCGAGCTTGGCATGCACCGACACGCCCGGCAGGTCGTTCATCCGCAACAGCGCGTCTTCCAGATCCTGCTGCGTCACGCCGTCCGGCTTGAGACGACCCTCAATGATCGCGCGCAACAGGTCCTCACGCACGCGCACGCCCTTGGCGCGATCGAGCGTGATGGTCTTGAGCGCACCCTCGGCGATCTCGATCGTGACGATGCCGTTGGTGACGTCCTGAGGCGGCAGCAGCGCGCGCGCCAGCAACCGGCCGCGGCCCTGGAGCACGGCCGTCGCCTGATCGGCCAACGCATAGAGCCCTTTGATGCCGAGGCGCTTGCCGCGCACCGAGGCAACGAGTTGCTCGCGCTCGGCCGGTGGCAGCAGCTCCACCTTGCCGGTGAAGCGCACGCCTTTCACGATGATGCGCTCGCCCCGGTCGGGGATGGCGGCGGGCGCCTGCTGCGGTCGAATCTCGTCAGGGGACGGCAGCCTTTCCTGCCGCTGCATCTCCTGCTGCCGCTGCATCTCGCGGAGCAGCGATCCGGCATCCTGCGCGACGGCCGGGACTGCGGTACCTGCTATCACTAGCCCCACCACAACAGCCCTGCTCTGCACCGCGCCAACCACTTTCATCCTACGGGCCCGACCTTCGGGCGATAGGTAACGACATCAGCGAAAGCGCAGGACGGCGCGTCGATCTGAGCGCCACTTGCGTTCCTGGCCGTCCTTAGCGGAGTCCGACATGGCGCGATGTGCCGGACGTCTCAAATGGGGAAATTTTTTCGCGCTATCTTGCCGGCTATTGCGAGATCACGACATCCCGCGCGCGTGCCACGGAGATGGCCGGCGTGCATTGGCAATTGCGTGGATCGATTCCGCTTCTCAGCGGGCGACGAGGACAGGCGACGTTACGCCGCGGTCGCGGGCGGCAGCGCCAGCACCGAATAGATCGCCTGGGCGTCGCGCGAGGCGCGGAGCTTCTTGGCGATGTCCTGGTCGCGCAGGAGGCGGGCGATGCGGGCGAGCGCCTTGAGGTGATCGGCGCCGGCGCCTTCGGGCGCGAGCAGCAGGAAGACGAGATCGACCGGCTGGCCGTCCATCGCCTCGAAATCGATCGGGCGATCGAGGCGCGCGAACAGGCCAAAGATCTTTTCCAGCTTGGGCAGCTTGCCGTGCGGAATGGCGACGCCATAACCGACCGCGGTGGTGCCGAGCTTCTCACGCTGCAGCAGCACCTCGAACACGGAGCGTTCGTTCTGCCCGGTCAGCTCAGCGGCCTTGGCCGCGAGCTCCTGAAGCGCCTGCTTCTTGCTGTTGACCTTCAATGCCGGGAGAATCGCCTCGGGTGCGACCAGATCGGTAATCGGCATGGAAGGTTTCCGAGGTGAATTAAACCGTCAGGTTCCGAATTGGCCAGCTTGGTCAAACCATGCCTGACCGGCATCAAGAAGGTGAAGCAGGAGGGGGACTTAGCCCCGATCCTGATGTGGGGCGCTTCTACTCCAACGCAATCCCGGTGCCAACTGCTGCGTGCGGCTTTGCCCCGCTCATTGTTAAGGGCTGCGGTTGGTACGGGGGCCGGTTCCAGCCCTTAACCGTCCGGTTTGGCCCCCGGCGGGTCGATCCAGCCGACATTGCCGTCGGCCCGGCGGTAAATGATGTTCACCCGGCCGCTGGAGCCGTGCTGGAATACCAGGCAGGGCGCTCCGCTGAGGTCGAGCTCCATCACCGCCTCGCTCACCGATAGCTGTTTCAGCGAGGTGGTGGCCTCGGCGATGATGACGGGACTGTAGCCGGTGACCTCGTCCTCGTCCTCACCCTCGCCCGGCGCCTCCAGCACGTAGCTCGTGGCGTCCATGGCGGCCAGCGCCGCGGAGGCGACATGGGCCTTGCGGGCCGAGCGGTCCTTGAGCCGGCTCTTGTAGCGCTTGAGCCGCTTCTCGATCATCAGGAGCGCCTGGTCGGCGCTGGCATAGGCATCCGGCGCGTTCGAATCGGCCTCCAGCGTAATTCCCGTATCAAGATGCAGGGCACAGTCGGTGCGGAAGCCGAAGCCATCCTTGCTCAGGGTGATGTGGCCGGAATAGTTCCCGTCGAAATATTTACGCAGGACCTCGTCGGTCCGATCGGTCACGCGGCCGCGCAGGGCGTCGCCGACGCTGACGCTCTTTCCCGAGATTCTGAGGGTCATGTGATGCCTCGCTTGGTTTTAAGTGCCCAGCTTGGATCGGTCTCGATGGGGGATCGAGAGTAGCGCGATTTCGCGCCAGCGCAATCAGGCCGGCTCGGTGTTGCGGGAGCGATCGGGCATTGCGGTGGAGAGGACGTTACCAAGAGCGCTCTGCTTGTCACGGCGGCGTTGCACCGAAGAGGGAATGCGCATGGCTTCGCGGTACTTCGCGACCGTGCGGCGGGCAATATCAATTCCCGAGGCGCGTAAGCGTTCCACGATGGTGTCATCCGACAGGATCGCCGACGGCGCTTCCGAATCGATCAGCTGCTTGATGTGGTGGCGCACGGCCTCGGCGGAATGCGCCTCGCCGCCGTCGGCGGAGGCGATCGAAGCCGTGAAGAAATATTTCAATTCGAATGTGCCGCGATTTGTCGCCATGTACTTGTTGGCGGTGACGCGCGACACTGTGGATTCATGCATCTGGATGGCGTCGGCAACGGCCTTCAGATTCAGCGGCCGCAGGTGCGCCACGCCATGGGTGAAGAAGCCGTCCTGCTGGCGCACGATCTCCGTCGCAACTTTCAGGATAGTGCGGGCGCGCTGATCGAGCGCGCGCACCAGCCAGGTCGCGTTCTGGAGCGCGTCGGTGAAATAGGACTTGTCGCCGTCCTTGCCGACCTTCTTCGAGAGTTGCGAATAGTAGGTCTGGTTGACCAGCACGCGCGGCAAGGTGTCGCTGTTCAGCTCGACATGCCAGCCGCCGTCGGGACCCGGGCGGACATAGACGTCGGGCACCATGGTCTGGAGCCGCGCCGAGCCGAACTTCATGCCGGGCTTGGGATTGAGGCGGCGGATCTCGCCGATCATGTCGGCGATGTCCTCGTCGTCGACGCCGCAGAGCTTGCGCAGCGAAGCGATGTCGCGCTTCGCCAGCAGATCGAGGTGCTCGACGAGGGCCTGCATCGCCGGATCGTAGCGGTCGAGCTCGCGGAGCTGGATCGCCAGGCATTCGCTCAAATTGCGCGCACAGACGCCGGGCGGATCGAATTTTTGCAGCACGGCAAGGACGTCCTCGACGTCGGCTTGCGATGCGCCAAGGCGCTCGGCGGCCTGGCCGAGATCCGGCGGCAGATAGCCGGCCTCGTCGACGAGGTCGATCAGGTACTGGCCGATCATGCGCTGCGCCGGGCCGGTGAAGGCGACCGAGAGCTGCTCGGCAAGATGGTCGCCGAGCGTGATCTCCGCGGCGACGAAGGCTTCGAGATTGTAGTCCTCGTCGCCGGAGGCCCCGCCGCCCCATTCGGTATAGGTGGTCGGCGCCGCATCCTGGGCGTTGCGCGCGGCGGCCTCGGCCGGTTCCTCGGAGAAGACGTTGTCCAGGCCCGTATCCAGGGTCTGCTCGATCTCGGCGCGGGTGCCGAGATCCTTGCTCATCCATTCTTCCTGGCCTGGCTCGAACGCCTCGCCCGGACCGCCGCCCGGCTCGTCGTTGTGGCCGCCGTCGGAATCGCTGAACTGACCGGTCTCGGCCGGGGCTTCACCCGCGGGCGGCTCGTCGTTGGCCCGCTCCAGCAGGGGGTTCCGCTCGAGTTCCTCTTCCACGAAGGTCGTGAGATCGAGATTGGACAATTGCAGCAGCTTGATCGCCTGCATCAGCTGCGGCGTCATGACCAGCGACTGCGATTGCCGGAACTCTAATCTCTGCGTGAGCGCCATGAAGCAAGAACCGATCCCAAAAGTTGGTCCGATTTTTGCTTATCCTAGTCTTGGCACGATGTACACGGCTTGACGAACGGGAAAAAAGGGCTAGAGGCGGAATTCCTCGCCAAGGTAAAGCCGGCGAACGTCGGGATCGGCGACGATCTCATCCGGGCTACCCTCGGTCAAGATTTCACCGGCATAGACGATATAGGCGCGATCGGTCAGGCCGAGCGTCTCGCGCACATTGTGGTCGGTGATCAGCACGCCGATGCCGCGATTGGTGAGATGGCGGACGAGGTCCTGAATGTCGCCGACCGCGATCGGATCGATGCCCGCGAAAGGCTCGTCGAGCAGCATGTAGTTCGGACGCGTCGCCAGCGCGCGCGCAATCTCGACGCGGCGGCGCTCGCCGCCCGACAGCGCGATCGACGGCGATTTCCGCAAGCGCGTGATGTTGAATTCGTCTAGCAGCGAGTCGAGCTGCTGCTCGCGCTTCTTGCGCGAGGGCTCGACCACTTCGAGCACGGCGCGGATGTTCTGCTCGACGGTGAGGCCGCGAAAGATCGAGGCTTCCTGCGGCAGATAGCCGATGCCGAGCCGCGCGCGCTGATACATCGGCAGCTTGGTGACGTCGTGGCCGTCGAGCTCGATCGCGCCGCGATCGGGCTTGATCAGGCCGGTGATCATGTAGAACACGGTGGTCTTGCCGGCGCCGTTCGGGCCGAGCAGGCCGACCGCTTCGCCGCGGCGCACATAGATGCTGACGCCGCGCACCACCTGGCGGCTGCCGAAACTCTTTTCCACGCTATGCACAGCCAGGAAACCCGGCCGCTTCAGAAGCTGCGGCCCGCCGGCGCCGTTAGGCCTGCTGGCGGCTCTGACAGGGTGAACCGCCTGGGCACGCGGCGGCTCGGTCTGGTAGTCGGCTTGGTAGTCGGCCTGGAAATGGTCGGGCGCGCGCATCGACTGGTCACGGGCGATCGGCGATGCATCGCGCACCGGGCTGGGCACGAGACCGCCGACGCTGTCACCGAGGGCGGTGATGTCCTGGCGCGCAAATCCTGGCCGGCCGCGCTTGGCGGGGCGCCGACGGAACATGCTGAAGAGATCGACCATCCCGCCTTCTAGCCTTTCACGACAATCCTGCGCGATGATCCGCGCCTGATCCCGCGATCTGCCGCGCCGGCCTTGCGATTCGCCAGCACAGCATGAGTGAAGGGATGTCTCATGCCCAGTGAAACACGCCCGAAAAGCGGCGAACCCCGCTTGGAAAGCCCTTCGCGCTAGATACAGCCTCGCCGGGCAAGCTGCAACCTCGGATCGGGAGAATCTGGCCCAAGCGTTTGAAGTTACTTCAGGAATTTACTTTTGTTTGCCTGCGCCGGGCAATTGCAGAGGCGGCGCCGCGGCGGGCTTGCCCGGGCTCCCCGATCCGCAATCATTGCTGCCGCCCTGCGGCAGCAATGCCTGCACCCTGCCGCTGTCGGATTCCACCCGCGAGACGCCGGTGGTCATGTCGACCGCCAGACGGTCGCCGCGCAGCACGTTCCTGCACTGCGTGAGGACGACGCCGCCGAGCATGGTGATGAGGTTGGTCTTGGTGTCGAACACGGCGGTCTCGCCTGTTACCACCTGGTCCTTCTGGGTGACGACGACATTGCCGCGCGCTTCCAGCCGCTTGATCGAGGAGCTGCCGCCCGGCCCCGGCTGCGCCGACTGCATCGGCGCACCCTTGGTCCCCTTCGCCGCGGGCTGCGGCGCGGCCGGCTTGTCGCCGCCGCCGGAGTCGTAAAACACCACGAGCGTCTTCGAGGTCATGGTGGTGTCGCCCTGGATGACCTTCACATTGCCGGAGAAGGTCGCCTCCTTCTTCTTGTCGCGCATCTCGAGCGAGGCGGCTTCGATCTGGATCGGCTGGTCGCGGTTTTGCGAAAAGCCCTGCATTGCGTTGGGCACGCCTTGCATCGTGCTCTGCGCGACGGCCGCACCGGTTGCGACCAGCGCGACGGTGACGGCGAGCGCGGCCACACCGAGAATGGCGCACCGCTTGTCTTCGTTGCGCGAAAAGAATCTCACCATGAAAATCACTTTGAATTGGCAGACTTGTTCTGAGGCGTGCGTGTCTTCACCGGCGGCGCGGGCTGCTCGGCCGGCGCAGGCTGGGCAGCGGCGGGGTCATCCAGCTTGTCCAGATGCATCACCACATTGCCCTCGAAGCGGATGACGTCGCCGCCTTCCGTGATCCGCAGCCGGTCGGCGGTCAGCGTTCCGTTGGTCAGCTTGACGTCGACATGCTCATCCGAGGAGACCGTTCCCTTGCCCATGTCGACGAAGGCCGAGTTCAGCCGCGCCTCATAGCCGGACGAGGTGCGCAGGAAGATATCCTTGTGCAGGTCGAGCTGCTGCTGCTTGTTGTCGAAGCGGCCGGTGCGCGCATCGAGCAGCAAAGTGGATTTGTCTTCCATCAGCACCTTTGCGCGCAAATCATTGAGATCGACATGATCGGGGTCGGTGATGTCCTGCGTCGCGGTCTTGGCCCAGAGCTCGTAGGGCCGCTGGTCCGGGGTGAAGCCGGACATATGCGGCGTTTCCATCGTGATCTTGGTGCCCGTCACCACGAGATTTCCGGAGTCGAGCTTCACGGGGATCTGGAAGGGATTGAGGAATGTCGAGACGGCGACGATCGCGGCCATGGACGCAGCCACCGTCACCGGCACCGCGATGCGCAGAATCCGCACCAGGCGGCTGTGGCGCGCCGCGCTGGCAAACTTCGCCGCAAGCGCGGCGTCGTAGGTTGGATTCTGGGCCGAATTCACCTGAGCTCCCGAGGTGTCGCTCGTCTCGTCCGGTTGACGGGCGCACGCCATTGTATCCGGCGCCGCCTGAATATGCAGCCTGCGACAGGCCGCACGAAAGTGTCCGAAACGGGGCGGCAGCCCTAAGCTAACAGCGGCCCGAGGCCTCAGGAATGCGCGAAAATGTCCTCTTCCGCCCAGCCCTGGAGATCGAGCAGAGCGCGGGTCGGCAGGAAGTCGAAACAGGCTTTTGCCAGCGCGGTGCGGCCCTCCCGCACCAGCATGGCGTCGAGCCGCTCGCGCAGGGCATGTAGGTGCAGCACGTCGGAGGCGGCGTAGGCGAGCTGCGGCTCGGTCAGGCTGTCGGAACCCCAGTCGCTGGATTGCTGCTGCTTGGAGAGGTCGACATTGAGCACCTCGCGCACGAGGTCCTTGAGGCCATGCCGGTCGGTGTAGGTGCGGGTCAGGCGGGAGGCAATCTTGGTGCAATAAATCGGGCCGGTCATGACGCCAAACGTCTGGTACAGCACCGCGACGTCGAACCGCGCGAAGTGGAAGATCTTCGTGATCCCAGGATTGGCCAGCAGAGCCTTCAGGTTCGGCGCGTCGGTGTGACCCTTGGGGATCTGCACCACGTCGGCGCTGCCGTCGCCGGGCGAGAGCTGCACCACGCAGAGCCGGTCGCGGTGCGGGTTCAGCCCCATGGTCTCGGTATCGATCGCCACCGCTCCGGTGTAGCGGGACAGGTCGGGCAGGTCG
Source organism: Bradyrhizobium sp. LA6.1 (assembly GCF_040547805.1). NCBI lineage: Bacteria > Pseudomonadati > Pseudomonadota > Alphaproteobacteria > Hyphomicrobiales > Nitrobacteraceae > Bradyrhizobium > Bradyrhizobium sp. LA6.1. Next base: position 295,923 of record NZ_JBEPQK010000007.1, read on the forward strand.
CCGCGATGCAGGCGTACGGTCATGGCGTTTCAAAACCTCAATCGAATTGGTCGGTCGGCATCATAAGCTAATCGGATTGCCCGCGATGTAGCCACTGGCGGCGGGCCGCGCAAGCGGCAGCTGGTCCCGCCGGGGTGCGGTCAGATCGCCGCCAGCATGATGCAGATCATCGCCGCCACCGTCGTTCGGCTGGCACCATCGCGAAAAGTGTAGAGAATCGGATCGTCGGGCATCTCGCGGCGATGGGCCATCATCAGGGCGCGACCGAACCAGTAGAGCAGCAGCGGGTTGAGCAGCCACAACATCCAGGGACGGCTGTAGAGCGGCGTCACCGCGGAGGAGGAGACGTAGAGCGAGAACACGGTCACCGCGTTCATGGCGCTTGCCGCCGCCATCGCGCCGATGATGTGCAGGTCGGTGATCCTGTAATCGCGGTTGGAGGGATCGGCGAGGCCGGCGCTCTCGCGCATGCTGAGCTCGCTGAAGCGCTTGATCAGGGCGAGCGAGGTGAAAACGAACAGCGAGAAGATCAAGAGCCATTCCGACAGCACGACGCCGACGCCGACCGCGCCGGCGATGATGCGTAGCGTGTAGAGACCGGCGAGCGTCACGACGTCGACCAGCATCTTGCGCTTGAGCACGAGCGAATAGGCGATCGTGGTGGCGAGATAGCCACCGAGCACGCCGAGGAACAGAGGCGAGATGCAGAGGCTGGCGGCGACCGCGAGCAGCCACAGCGCGGGAATCGCAAGCAGCGCAGAGGACATCGGCAGTCGACCTGCCGCGAGCGCGCGATGGCGCTTGGTCGGATGCTGCCGGTCGGCTGAGAGATCGAGCAGATCGTTCATCAGGTAAGCGCCCGACGCGCAGGCCGAGAACGCCAGGAACGCCAGCAACGCGTAGCCGAGCGTCGCAAGATTCATCTGATGCGCCGTGATCGCCGGCACGAATACCAGCGTGTTCTTGGCGTATTGATAGACGCGCAGCGCCTGCGCCCAGGTCTTAAGGCTGGCACGGCTGCTGCCGCGCGTCTCGATGCGCTCCACGGAGGCGCGGTCGAACGGCAGCCGGTCACCCGCCACGAGATCGGCCGGCGCAACGACGCCATCGAACCCGAGATGCGCGGCAATGCCCGCCGCATGGTGCGCAAACCGGCCGGCCACCAGATAGATTGTCTCGCCCCGCGCCCGCGCCGCCAGCGCCTGGTTCAGCACGTCGGCATCATAGGGCAGATGGGCGTAGTCGAGCTCGGCCTGCGCCAGGATATCCGTGAGCGCCGTCATGCCCGGGCGTCCGCCCGCGCCGAAGCGGGCCAGCAGGCGGCCGGGGCTGGAGAACAGCGCTTCCAGCAGCAGCTCGGAACGCAGCAGGGCACCCTCGAGATCGATGACAAGCGTCCGCGCCGCGGCGGGGACCGCCGACGGTGTGGGGACGCCCAAATCGTAGTGCCAGGCAGGCTGCTCCATCCGAAAACGCTCTATTGGCCGCAACATGACCGGCCCTGAGGCCGGGGAGCAGGGAAATGGACGGCCGAGAGCCTAGGGGGCATTCGCTAAGGGCGACTTAACCGGGGGAGAAGGGCCGGCGGCCCCTGGGGGATGCCGGGCCCCAACCATGCACCCTGCTGTTGCATGGATCCCACAACCCGGCGCCAGCTTCATGTTCCGGCAGGGCTTTTGCCGCGCGCCCCGTGAAAATCCTCCCGGCCGACCCCATCTGCGAGTTTCGCGCGCTTGCCCGCCCCGCCCACAATGAAATCAGGTGTCATGACCGAACAGACGCTCGCTGCGCCTATCGACGACCAACAGGAACGCCAGCGCGGCTTTACGCGCTACCAGGCGCTCCTGATCGCACTGCTCGCGTTCACGCAGTTCACGATCATTCTCGATTTCATCATCATGTCGCCGCTCGGCGCCATCCTGATGCCGGCGCTCGACATCACGGCCGGGCAATTCGGCGTCGCGGTGTCGGCCTACGCGTTCAGCGCGGGACTGTCGGGGATCCTGGCCGCCGGCTTTGCCGATCGCTTCGACCGCAAGCGCCTGCTGCTGTTCTTCTATGTCGGCTTCACGCTCGGGACCCTGCTCTGTGCCGCGGCGCAGACTTACCATGTGCTGCTGCTCGGCAGGATCGTGACCGGATTGTTCGGCGGCGTGATCGGCTCGGTCGTGCTCGCCATCATCACCGACCTGTTTCCGCTGCACCTGCGCGGCCGCGTGATGGGCTTCGTCCAGACGGCGTTCGCCGCGAGCCAGGTGCTCGGCATTCCCGCCGGGCTGTTTCTCGCCAATCACTGGAACTGGCACGTCTGCTTCGTTGCGATCGTCGGCCTGTCGATCGTTGCGATCGCCGTCATCGCCTTCGCGATGGAGCCGGTCGACGCGCATCTGAAACTGAAGCAGGACAGAAACCCGTTCCGCCATCTGATCGCGACCATCGGACAGCCGCGCTATACGCTGGCCTTCGCCGTCACGACGTTGCTGGCGACGGGCGGGTACATGCTGATGCCGTTCTCCAGCGCCTTCACCGTGCATAATCTCGGCATCGACATCACGCATCTGCCGACGATCTACCTCGTCTCCGGCCTGTTCAGCATCGTCACGGGACCGCTGGTCGGCAGGGCGAGCGACGCGTTCGGCAAGTACCCGACCTTCGTCTTCGGCAGCGTGGTGTCTGTCATCATGGTGCTGATCTACACCCATCTCGGCCACGTCTCGCTCGCGACCGCGATCCTCGTCAACGTGCTGATGTTCGTCGGCATCTTCTCGCGCATGATCCCGTCGCAGGCGCTGATGTCGGCGATCCCCGACCCCAGCCAGCGCGGCTCGTTCAGCGCGGTCAGCGCGTCGCTTCAGCAGCTCTCCGGGGGGCTCGGTTCGGTCCTCGCCGCCGCCATCATCGCGCAACAACCGGATGGTTCGCTGCTCCATTTCGACCGGATCGGCTACGTCGTCGTCGCGTCGGCAATCGTCTCGCTGGTGGCGATGTACTTTGTGCAGAAGGCAGTGGCGGAGCGGACCGGGAGACGGGTGGTCTGAGGGCTCGACTTGAAAAAGCCCGCTATGCCCGCCCGCCGGCCAGCCTTTCAAGCTGGTCGTGAAGCTGCGCAGGAAGATACGGCTTGGGGATGAACCTCGCCCCGAGTGGGATGTCATCCGCTGCCGGGCTGACTTGGCCGGACGTAATGAGAAGCCGCACGGGCGGCCATCGGTCTCTGATCACCGCCGCCAGCCGAAGGCCATCCATCGAGCCCGGCATCTGAATGTCTGTGAAGACGACGGTGATCGCCGGTTCCGTCTCCAGCAGATTGACAGCCTCGTCTGCGTCGGCCGCCTCGAAGACATCGAAGCCCATATCCCGCACCATGTCAGCCGCGTTCACGCGGATGAGGAAGTCATCTTCCACGATGAGGATCACGTCCCTATGCTGGCTGAGATTGGACACTTATGCTCCGGCATAACCGAGCATAAGGTTTGAACGGCTTCTTTGTTCCACCGAACGTCTTGCAAAGGATCGCGTTTGTTAGAGTAGGGCGTTAGGGTTCACCATGGTAATTGACATCAAGGCGGACGTGGATGCCGTCCAGCAGATTGGGGCAGTTCCCAAAGTTCTGGATTTGGCCGCACGCATAACGGGCATGGGCTTCGTCGCCATAGCTCGCGTAACTTCAGATCAATGGATTTGCTGCGCCGTTCGGGACAGCATCGACTTTGGCCTTGGGCCGGGCGGGGAACTCCTCGTCGAGACGACCATCTGCAACGAGATACGGCAGCACGGCAACACGGTGGTCATCAACGATGTGCAGACGGACGACGTCTTCTGCAATCATCCGACACCGGCCATGTATGGATTTCGCAGCTACATCTCAGCGCCCATCGTCCTGATCGACGGAACCGTTTGGGGAACGCTGTGCGCCATCGACCCCACGCCTCGACAACTTCGTACGCCGGAAATCCTCGACACGTTTCAGCTGTTGGCGGAACTAATCGCCGCACAGCTCGAACTCAATCAACGTCTGGAGCGGAGCCAGGCCGATCTCATCGACGAGCGAAAAACGGCAGAGCTTCGCGAGCAGTTCATCGGCGTATTGGGGCACGATCTTCGCAATCCCCTCGCAGCCGTCGATGCGGGAATGCGCGTGCTGCTGAAGAACCTCGACACCGGGCGGGCGCCCGAAATCGCGCTCGGCGTTCAAAAAGCCGTCTATCGCATGGCCGGCATCGTCGAAAACGTCATGGACTTCGCGCGAGGCCGACTTGGCGGAGGCCTTACGATCAAGCGAGATGCGACGCTGCCTTTGGCGCCGGTGCTGGAGCAAATCATCGCGGAGTTCAGGACGGCCTGGCCGACCGTGACGATCAGTTCATCGGTCCAGATCGAAGTGCCCATCAGCTGCGATCGGAGCAAGATGGGCCAACTTTTCTCGAACCTGCTCGGGAATGCAATTACGTACGGTGACCAAAGTAGGCCGATCCACGTCGTAGCCAGAACCTTGGACGGAACGTTCGATCTGACGGTGTCCAACGAAGGCCCGCCAATCTCCGAAAAAGCGCTGGCGAACCTCTTCAAGCCATACACGCGAGGCGACCGGCCCAGTCAGCAGGGCCTGGGACTCGGTCTCTACATTGCTTCGCAGATCGCCCAGGCCCATGGCGGCAAATTGAGTGCGATATCGACCGGACGCGAAACGACGTTCTCGTTCGAGATGCCGATCTAGACGGGCCGGGAGCAGGATCGTCTGGAGCCAGGTTATTGCTTTACGCTGGCCGGGAAAATGAGCGACTGATCATCGATCTCCTGATCCGGGAGCTGATGGACGCCCGCCATGGCGTGCAGCTCGACCAAGGGCGGCATGGCCGCTGCGGATAGCTCTATCGAGCGAGGTTGCGTCCTGAAGATCAGGGCAGAAGCGGCGATCAGAGCTGCAACGACGAAACAAGCGATCAGCGACCGGCGCATATGGCGTCTCCCACGTCTATGTGGAGAACAGAAAGCCTAACAAACAATAATGACCGCTAAACGCGGGCGCTCGACTCAGCAAACGCCGTCGTCGCGGACTCCTGCACGAAATGATCAAGGATGCCGGCGGCACCGAGTGCGACGACAGCGGCGAACAGACAGGCAATGATGAAAACGCGCATCCTGTTGATCCCTACCCCTGCAACCTAGCACGCTTCCAAACGGATTTGTGCAGCAGCCGTACAAAACGCTGTGTTCAACCTGGAAGTGCGAAGGCCTCCGCCTCGATATCGATGAACGTCCGTCCGAGCGCGCCGACCGCCGCATAGAAGTCCGCCGAACTCGCCCGCTCGAGATCCGCGAAAAAGCGCCTCATCCAGCGTGCAACATGCTGATCAAAGAAAATGCGCTCGGCATCCGCTGGCGCTGGAATGCTCCCGCCGGCGAAGCCTGCCATGATCTCACAGAGAAATCCGGCGTGATCCTCGGGCTCCGTACGCTCCGGGGCCTTTTCGAGGCCGAGATCCCCGAGGGTTTCCCGCAACCGCGCGAGTGGACGGCCATACAGGGTATCGGACAGGTAGTGTGATGCATAAGGCAGCAGCGCCCCCTTGCCCAACCCCGCAAAGAGGGCGAAGAACTCGCGCGATGCGGCCTGCTCGTTGGTCCGGCGCGCTGCATCCGCCAGCGCCATGTGTCCCACGCCCATTGCACTTGCATCGCCGTGCAATGCAGAGATCCGGCGCAGCAGATGCGTGTCCGGGCTGCGCGTCAGCAACGTCGCCAACAGCGCATATTCCTGCGCCCGGGCGAGGTCGAATTCATCGACGATACGCACTGAAGCGGTCCCCGAGGCTGGATCCATCATTGTTCGATCGCGCAAGACATACAATCCTGCCGGTTGCTACCGTGGTAATGCACTGCCATGACGTCGTGTTCGCCGGGAGGGCAGCGCTCCGGCGGCAGGACTGACGGACTGCATGCTCTCACTTCGGTCCTGGTCCGGTCGTGCCGTGGCATCATCGGGCGGCGATTGAGCTGCCAATGTCGTCGGTTCGAGGATGGGCTGTTCGACATCGGCCTGCCCTTGCGGAATGAGCTCGGTTGGCGGTGGCACATCCGCAAGCGCGTCACCCACCTGCTCCAGCCCCTTCGACATCTGCGCAACGAGATCGGCGACGTTGTCCGCCGGATCGAGCGGGCCAAATCCTGGAATTGCGTTGGGATCGTTGAAATCCCACTGGTTCTCCGCGATCCCGATGAAGTCGCGGATCGCAGGGTCGGCCGCCCAGGCACGGCGCAATGCCAGGCGCGTCAGTTCTGCCGGAACGCCCGTCTGCAGGAACGCCGCAATGTCGGTGTGAGCGCTGATAGATTCGATCGACGGCAAACTGGCGAGATCGAAAGGCTGGTCGTTCCTGTCATTCGCCACGGACGGCTCAGCAGCCTGCTCATTGTCAACCGGGGCAAGTTCAGCGTTTTGGCTTTTCGAGGCTTGCTTGAGCCGCGCCCAGCGAACGAAGACGTTAGTCTCTGACATCGATCTCTCTCATGCCGCTGCTAACGATTGCGCTGCCGTTTGACGAATGGTCGTTCGACATGATGCTGGGCGACGAACCGGCCGACGATCTCGGAGATGCCTGGTGGCATCGGCACGGCTTCGACCAGATTGCTGCCTGCATCGGTAAACGCCTCGCCCTCCGCCGGATCGGCCGTGACCGCGAGCAGCTCGTAGGGCGGCTCGGAACCGGTCGGACGCAAATTGACCCACAGCGTCGGCGAGCCTGACGCGAGATTTTCGCGATAGTTGGTGGTTTCGGTCCGGTGCAGCTCGATCACGGCATCACCTGCATAGAACAACGTGACCTCGCCTTCGCCACCAATCGGAGTCCACGGCTTCGCAGTCGGCTCTCCCGCGAATACCGAGACGGGCCGCCACAGAAAATCGGCCCACGCACTCTTCGCCTTGCGCCGTTCGATTGCGACACCGACAGCAATGCGTGCAAGACTTGTCGATATCAATGTGCCCTCTCGAGATCGAGATGTGGTTCCCGCTTCCGAAGTCAATCCAGCGAAGCTGCGCTCGCGCCCGGCGAGAGCGATAATCGTGCGCTCATGATACGGGCGTCGTCTTTTCGGATACGCGGAGTATATACTTCGGGGGTGAACGGGCCAGTAGGTGGCCGCTCTATTTTGGGAGCCGCGAGATATTGTGACCGTCATATCTGACACCGGCAGGCGCCTCCTGATCTGCTCGTGCGAAGGGACGATGCCGCTCGATGCAGACGCAATTCGCCGCGGCTGCCGCGGTGAAGTGACGGCAGCGACGCAGCTCTGCGGCGCCGAACTCGGCCGATTCAAGGCAGTCGCCGCCGAAGATGGTCCGCTCACGGTGGCCTGCACGCAGCAGGCGGCGCTGTTTTCGCAGGTTGCGGCCGAAAATAATCGTGCGAATTCGATACAGTTTGCCAACATCCGCGAGACCGCCGGATGGTCTGGCGATGCCGACCGCGCCGGACCGAAGATGGCCGCGCTGCTGGCCGCCGCGGCCGAAGTCGCCGCACCCACGCCGACGGTCCAGCTGGAAAGCAGCGGAGTCATCCTGATCTACGGCCGCGACGAGGCCGCGATCGAGGCTGGCGACTTGCTGAAGGAGCATCTCGACGTCACCGTGCTGATTGCGCCGCCAGCCGCGATCGCACCGCCACGTAACGCCGACTATCCGATTGCCAAGGGCCGGATAACGAGCGTCAAGGGACACCTAGGCGCGTTCGATGTGGTGGTCGACGATTTCGCCGAAGCCGCACCGTCCTCGCGTCGCGCCCTGACGTTCGGCGCGTCGCGCAACAACGCCCGTTCGAGCTGCGACATCGTCCTCGACTTGACCGGCGGGCCGGCGCTGGTTCCTGCCGACTTGCGCGACGGCTATCTGCGTGCGGATCCCGGCAGTCCCGCAGCAATCCTCCAGGCCGTGCTGAAAGCGCGCGACCTCGTCGGGACCTTCGAGAAGCCACGCTACATCACCTTCGACGCCGGGCTTTGCGCACATTCGCGCTCGAAGCGGACCGGCTGCACCCGCTGTCTCGATTCCTGCCCGGCCGGCGCGATCACACCTGCCGGCAACCATGTGGCGATCGACGCCAACATCTGCGCGGGCTGCGGCCAATGCGCGACGGCCTGTCCCACCGGCGCCGCGTCCTATGCGCTGCCGGCGGAAGACGCGCTGGTCAGAAAGCTGCGTGCCATGCTGCTCGCATACCGTCAGGCGGGCGGCGAGCGGGCCGTTGTCCTCGTCCATGATGAAAGCCACGGCGCGCCGCTGATCGACGCGCTGTCGCGGTTCGGCGACGGCTTGCCCGCGAACGCGCTGCCGTTTGCGGTCAACGAGGTCACGCAAATCGGGTTGGAGAGCATCATCGCGGCTTTTGCCTATGGCGTGTCGGCGGTACGTTTCCTGCTACGGGCCAAGCCGCGCCATGACGTCTCCGGATTGACGCGGACGGTCGCGCTCGCCGATCCGATCCTTGCCGGGCTCGGCTTCGGCCCGGCCCGGCTTTCCATCATCGCGACCGACGATCCGGACCATTTGATCGAAGCGCTCCGTACCGCGCCGGCCGACGCACCCACTCCGCGCCCTGCGAGCTTCCGCGCCGTAGGCGGCAAGCGCGACGTGCTGCGCTTTGCGCTGGCCGAACTGCACCGCGCGGCGCCTGCACCCGTCGATGTCATTCCGTTGCCCGAAGGCGCGCCGTTCGGGGCCGTCGAGATCGATGCGGCCGGCTGCACACTTTGCCTGTCCTGCGTGTCGGTCTGTCCGACGAGTGCCCTGCGCGACGACCCCGAGCGCCCGGCATTGCGTTTTGTCGAAGACTCCTGCGTTCAGTGCGGCCTGTGCCGGACGACGTGCCCGGAAAACGTCATCACCCTGGTTCCGCAGATCGACTTCCGCGCCAGCCGCGCGCCAACCCGGGTTCTCAAGGAAGAGGAGCCGTTTTGCTGTATCCGCTGCGGCAAGCCGTTCGGCGTCAAGAGCAGCATCGAGCGTGTGGTGGCGAAGCTCGAAGGCCAGCACTGGATGTATTCGGGCTCGGCGCAGCGGCTCGACGCCATCAAGATGTGCGGCGACTGCCGCGTCGGCTTCGTCGCCGAACAGGGTTTTGAATCTTATGGCGCAACTGGCCCGACCGTCCGCACCACCGACGATTACCTGCGTGACCGGGACGGGAAGCGAGACCCGGACGGCCGCTCCGGCTGAATTGCCCGGTTCAGGTTGGTCCGAGCGCCATCGCGCTATTCAGCCGGCGTGGCCGAGGGTTGCCGGCCTTCCGCTTCGAGCTTTTCGGCGAGCCAGCGGTCGTGATGCTCTCTCGCCCAATTGATATCGACCTCGCCCGTACCCATGGCTTCAAACGCGCCTTCCATGCCGAGCGTGCCGATATAGATGTGTCCCAGGATCAGCGCGATGAAAAGGATCGCGATGACGGCGTGCGCGACCTGGGCGATCTGCATGTCCGCAATGTTGGTCCCGTAGAAGGGAAACAGCAGCACGAACCCCGATGCGGAGACCAGGAGGCCGGCCGCGACCGACAGCCAATAGACCAATTTCTCACCGAGATTGAAACGGCCTGCAGGCGCATGCTTCGACTTGATGAAGCCGCCACCCTGCTTGACCCAGTCAATATCGACTCGCTTGAACAGATTGTCCCGGAAGAAAAGCACCGTGATCAGAACGAGGCCCGCCACGAAGGCGAAGCTCGTGAAATTGTGCACGTACTTGGCGACCTGGGAGATGTCCGAGAATAGTTCCGGGCCGACGAGCGGCCGCAGCAGGACCTTGCCGAAGGTGATGTTCAGGCCGGTCAATCCGAGCAGCACGAACGAAACCGCCGTCAGCCAATGCGCGAACCGCTCGAAAGCCTTGAAGCGGACGATCGTTTGCCCGGAGCGCCCCGCTTCGATGCGAAGCCGGCCCATGATCAGATAGGCAAGCGCGAGCACGGCAAGCATGCCGACGATCACCACCGCCCCACCCCAGTGCAGCAGGACCTCGTGGAAATAATCCCAGGTCCGTCCCGCCGGCTGCATCAGCACGCTGGCTTTGACATCTGGAATGTCGATCCGGCCCTGGATGCGCGGCGCCTGCTCGAGAAGCGTCTTCTGATTGGCCACACTGGCGGTCGGATTGGGCGCCCCGTCGGGACCGAGCTTCTGGGCGAGCACCGGGGCTGTCGTGAGACCGAACAGCATCAACAACAGCGCTACGAAGCGAATGCGTGCGAAAGCCGTCATGACGGATACCCAATCTTCGTCCCTAATCGTCGCGGTAAGCGCAGGTCCCTTATGACTTGACGTCCTCGTGATAGGCGGTTGTCCAGCCCCAGGCTCCGGAGCCGTAGCCGCGCTTCTCGACGCGCTCCTCGTAGATCTGGGCGATGATGTCGCCATCGCCTGCGAGCAGCGACTTGGTCGAGCACATCTCGGCGCACAACGGCAACTTGCCTTCGCCGAACCGGTTCGATCCGTATTTCGCATATTCTTCGGCGCTGCCCGGTGCCTCCGGTCCGCCGCCGCCCGCGCAATAGGTGCACTTGTCCATCTTGCCGCGCGAGCCGAAATTCCCGACCTGGGGATATTGCGGCGCTCCGAACGGGCAGGCGTAGAAGCAATAGCCGCAGCCGATGCACAAATCCTTGTCGTGCAGGACGATGCCGTCTTCGGTCGGATAGATGCACTTGACCGGACACACCGACGCGCAAGGCGCATCGGTACAGTGCATGCAGGCCATCGACACCGACCGCTCGCCGGGCTTGCCGTCATTGATCGTGACGACGCGCCGCCGATTGATGCCCCAAGGCACTTCGTTCTCGTTCTTGCAGGCGGTCACACAGGCATTGCAGTCGATGCAACGGTCCGCATCGCACAGGAATTTCATGCGTGCCATTGGTCTAACCTCTCATGCGGCCCTGATCTGACACAGCGTGGCTTTCGGCTCCTGCATGCCGGTGGCAGGATCATAGCCATAGGTCGTCAGCGTGTTGTTGCTCTCGCCGAGCACGATGGGATCGGCTCCCGCCGGATATTTCGCCCGGAGATCGGCGCCCTCGTACCAGCCGGCGAAATGGAACGGCATCCAGGCAACGCCCTTGCCGACGCGTTCGGTCACCTGCGCCTTCATCCGGGCTCGCGAGCTGTTCTCTGCGCCGGTCACCCAGACCCAGCCGCCATCGACGATGCCGCGCTCGGCTGCGTCCGCCGGATTGATCTCGACGTACATGTGCTGCTTCAGTTCGGCGAGCCATCTGTTGGACCGCGTTTCCTCGCCACCGCCTTCGTATTCAACCAGACGGCCCGAGCTCAGGATCAGCGGGAACTGCTTCGAGATCGCGCGATCGACGGCGGCCTTCTGCACGGAGAAGCCGATATTGGGCACGCGGAATTGCTTCGCGTCCGGCAAGGTCGGATAGTCGGCGACGAGGTCGGGACGCGGCGTGTAGATCGGCTCGCGATGCACCGGAACCGGATCGGGAAGATTCCACGCGATCATGCGTGCCTTGGCGTTTCCGTAAGGCGAACACCCGTGTTCGATCGCGACCCGCTGGATGCCGCCGGACAGATCGGTCGACCATGACACCTTGTCGGGATCGGCCGGATTGATGCGCTCGATCACCTCGCGTTCTTGCGTCGTGAGGTCCTTGTCCCAGCCGAGTTTCTTCAGCACGCCAAGGGTGAACTCGGGATAACCGTCCTTGATCTCCGAACCAACGGAGTACGAGCCTTCGGCAAGAAGATTATCGTGATCTTCCCGCTCCACCTCCTGCCCGTTCTCCATCACCTTGCGCTTCACGACGCGCTCGACTCCGAACCGCGCGCGGAAGGTGCCGCCGCCCTCTTTCACCGAAAGATTGGTGTTGTAGAGGATCGGCGTGCCCGGATGCCTGTACTCGGGCGTGCCCCAGCACGGCCATGGCAGGCCGTAATAATCTCCACCAACCTCCGGATCGTCCTTCGGCGCCCGCAGCGTCACCAGATCGAACTTGTGCTGGTTTCTCATGTGGGCCTTGAGCCGCTCCGGCGACTGGCCGCAATAGCCGGTCGACCAGCCGCCGCGGTTGATCTCGCGCAGGATGTCCTCCGCCGAGACTGCGCCGTTCTCGACCTTGATGTTCTTGAACATCAGGTCGGCAAATCCGAACTTGCGGGCGAACAGGTACATGGTGTCGTAGTCGTTCTTCGATTCGAAGACCGGATCGACGATCTTTTCGCCCCATTGCAGGGAGCGGTTCGAGTTGGTGCGCGAACCTTCCATCTCGAAACTCGTGCAGGCCGGCAGGAGGTAGGTACCGTTCTTGCGCTCCGACAGCACCGACCAGGCGGTCGGATAGGGATCGCAGACCACCAGAAGTTCGAGCTTCTCGATGCCCTTCACGGCCTCCGGCATCCGCGTGATGGTGTTGACGCCATGGCCCATGATGAACATGGCCTGCACCGGATTGGGCTGGCTGATCTGATTCTTCGGGAGCAGGGTTGCGTCGAACCAGCGCGTGCTGGGAATGCCAGGCGTTTCCATCAGCTTCTTGTCGGGGAAGCGCGACTTCATCCAGTCGTAGTCGACCTCCCATACCCGGCACCAATGCCGCCAGGCCTCCTCGGCAAGACCGTAGTACAGCGGCAGCGACGTGACATCGAGACCGAGATCGGTTGCACCCTGCACGTTGGTGTGGCCGCGGAAAATGTTGGCGCCTGCGCCGGGCAGTCCCATGTTGCCGGTGGCGAGCAGCAACAGGCAGCTGGCGCGGACATTGGCGGTGCCGGTGGTGAACTGGGTCTGCCCCATCGCCCAGATCAGGGTGGACGGCTTCTGTTTGGCGAACAGTTCGGCGACGTGCTTGACCTGCGCCTCCGGCAAGCCGGTCACGCGCTCGACCTCCTTGGGCGGCCACTTCGCAACCTGCTTCCGGACCTCATCCAGGCCATAGACGCGCTGAGCGAGGAATTCCTTGTCCTCCCAGCCATTCTCGAAAATGTGCCACAGCATGCCGTAGATCGTGGCGATATGCGTGCCGGGGCGAACCCGGACATATTCGGTCGCGTGTGCAGCGGTCCGCGTCATCCGGGGATCGACCACGATCATGTTGGCGCGGTTGAGCTCCTTGCCTTCAAGAATGTGCTGCAGCGAAACCGGATGGGCCTCGGCTGGATTGCCACCCATCAGCAGGATGGTCTTGGCGTTGCGGATGTCGTTGTAGCTGTTGGTCATCGCGCCGTAGCCCCAGGTATTGGCTACACCGGTGACCGTCGTGGAGTGGCAGATCCGCGCCTGATGATCGGAATTATTGGTGCCCCAGAACGCCGCAAGCTTGCGATTGAGATAAGCGGCCTCGTTGGTGAACTTGGCGGAGCCAAGCCAATAGACCGAGTCGGGCCCCGCCTTCTGGCGGATATCCAGCAGCTTGTCGCCGATCTCGTCGATCGCCGTCTCCCAGGAGATGCGCGTCCACTGTCCGTTGACGAGCTTCACGGGGTAACGCAGGCGTCGTTCGTTCAACACGTCGTCGCGAACTGCCGCACCCTTGCAGCAATGCGAGCCGCGATTGATCGGACTGTCGTAGTCGGGCTCCTGCCCGATCCATACGCCGTTGGCGACCTTGGCAATCACCGAGCAACCGACCGAGCAGTGCGTGCAGACGTTCTTGCGGGTCGTGACCGTTGCGCCGACAGGTGGCGGCGGACCGGCTTCGGCCTTGCGCACGCTGTGCAGCGCGAGCTCACCCACCGCGGCCAATGCACCGGCCGTGACTCCAGAGCGCTTCAGGAACGTTCGCCGGTCCAGTTTCGCCGATGCTTCGTCGGCCGCCGCATCGAAAAGCCTGGCACGCTCCGGACGACGATCGGACTTCCTGATCAGCACGGAAGTCTCCTATCGAGCGGGATAGCTGTTGACGCGATAGAAATTCCTGACTTCCTGGGAGTCAGGTCGATAGCGAGCCTTCCGCTTCTGATCGAGATCAACGGGCTTTGCGGAAGCCGCCGCCGGCAACAATTGGCCGGCACCCAACGCACCGGCACCGACAATCGTCAGCCGAAGCAAGTCGCGTCGAAGAAGCTTTGGCGCTTGATCATTCTTCAACGAAGCACACTCCCTGTCGGGGTCAGGCCTTCCCGAAGGCTATCCGAGTTTTGCGCCGGACATCAATCACAGACCTGCGTTGCATAATCTGCAGGAGCGGCCGTGCACGCAGCTTTGCGCTGGTGTTACCGCAACAAGCGGTCAATCGCCGTCAACATCATTGTTATCAGCCGTTCGGCTCTGCAGATTGTCGTGCGAATTGGAAACGCCGAAACATCGAGCAGATGATTGCCGGACGGGTGAGGTCACACGCGTCGCGAGTGACGAACTCGCGATCGATACGAATGATACGTCGACATCGTGAGCGATCGCGGAAATCCGCGTCGGGTCGGCGGGGCCGCGCCCCTTCGTTGCGCGTTTGAGATCACGCAACACAAGGATGCGATTTATCTATCTGGAAATGCTGGGTATCCAGAAAAAGCTGGCGCCCAGGAAAGGACTCGAACCTTCACGGCCGCGAAGGCACCTGAAGCCAGAGCGTCTACCAATTCCACCCACCTGCGCGCGCCGTCTGGGGCACGGAGGCGGTTACCACGGTTCGGTGACGCGCTTGGCGCAGGAATATGCGCCTCTCTGGCAGCGTCAGAAATCAACCGTCATTGACAACCACACCGTACGCGGCATGCCGCTGATCACATAACCGGTCGGATTGCCAATCCAATAGCGCTTGTCGAAGAGGTTCGTGAGAGAAGCACGGAACGTGGTGGGTCGTCCCGCCAGTTGGGTTGCGTAACGTGCACCAATGTCGAACGTCATCCAGGCCGGAACACTTTGGATGTTGTCAGCGCTGACATAGGCCTGGCTGGTGTAGATGGTACGTGCCGTCGTGGTCAGCCCGGGCAGGAACGGAGTGTCCCACTCGACACCGAGATTGCTCTGCCATTCCGGAGCGCCGATGGCACGGTTGCCATCATGGAGGTGCCCTTCAGTCTTTGTCAGCCGCGCGTCAAGGTAAGTCACCCCTCCCAGGACGCGGATCCCGGGCCCGACTTCACCGAACGTATTGAACTCGATGCCCCGGTTCCTTTGCTCACCATCGAGACTGAAGATCCTGGTAACCGGATCGGTCGCGCCGCTCGGCAGGCTGATCTGGAATGCCGCGAGGCTCGCGCCGAAGCCTCCGAGATCAAGCTTGGTTCCGACTTCATACTGCTTTGTCTTGAAGGGCGCGAACACCGCATTGGTGTTGGCGGCGCCGGACGGCGGCGTTGGTCCAGGCGTGAGGCCTTCGATGTAGTTGGCGTAGAAGGACAGCTCCTTGATCGGCCGAACCACCAGCGCCACGGAAGGCGACGTGGCGCTCTGATCGTAGTGGGTCGTTTCCAGGCCGCTCACGGGGGCATAGCTGTTCGCGATAACCTGCTGCTGTCGCGCTCCGACGATCACCTGAAGCATCCCGTTCATCATCGAGAGCGTATCGGCAACGCCGACACTTCTCAGACCGAGGAAATCCGACTTCCCCTCAGGGAATGAAAACACCGGGGTGCCCGGACTCGCCAGCAGGGTCGGCGTGTAGATGTTGGTAAGATAGTTTCCGTAATTGGTCTGACCGAGCCAGTCAGTGCGGTTCATGGCGCTGCCGCTGACAACGACCTCATGACCAACCGGACCTGTGTCGAAACGCGCCCGCACGCCGGCTTCGCCCGATACGCCGTCGTTTTTGCCGGTCTGGAAGCGAGAGGTCGAGAGGGCATCGCCTGCCGTGTTTAGAATGGTGGCGCCGGGGGCTTCCTGCTTGTCGAAGGTGAATTGGTTGGCGCCGATTGCGCCGAACACGGTGACATTATTCGACACATCATATTCGGCGCGCGTAAGCCCGGTGAGGCTCTTCGCGCGGGCATAGTCGAACGGCTGGGCGAGGTTGATGCGGGGGTCCGGAGCATTCGGCACCGCGATGCCAGTGACGGGCGTGTAGCCGCGAGCTGCCGCTTTCATCCAGTCGTCCTGATAGATGACATCGGCGGACCACCTGAAGCGCTCGCCCCGATAGTCAACGCCAAGCGAACCGACTCCGTCGCGTACCGACTGACGGTCGATCGTCGTATTGCCGCCATCGATCCCGCCGTTGAAACGAACGCCCCATTCCCGCTGTTCGCCGTAACGGCGCGCCACGTCGATCTCCGTGCCAAACCGCGCGTTCGAGATGTAGCCGGCAGTCAGACGCGTCAGGTCCTCGTTTGCCCGTTTGGTCACGACATTGACGCTGCCGCCGATGCTGCCGGACGGAGCCATGCCATTGAGGAACGCCCCGGGTCCCTTGAGCAGCTCGATGCGCTCGATCGGCGCAGGGT
Source organism: Bradyrhizobium sp. LA6.1 (assembly GCF_040547805.1). Lineage (NCBI taxonomy): Bacteria > Pseudomonadati > Pseudomonadota > Alphaproteobacteria > Hyphomicrobiales > Nitrobacteraceae > Bradyrhizobium > Bradyrhizobium sp. LA6.1. Next base: position 312,300 of record NZ_JBEPQK010000007.1, read on the forward strand.
TGATCCGGTAAGCCGGCACGAGGCCGTACAGCCCATTCAGCGCGATCTCGCTGTTCTCGACCCGGAAGCCGCGAATGGTCAGCGCGTCATAGCGATTGCTGCTACCGATCGCCGCCCGTACCGACGAATCGGAATTGGTCAGGACCTCGGCGACACTGGTCGCCTGCTGATCGCGGATGGTCTTTTCCGTGTAGCTCGTGAGGCTATATGGCGTTTCCATATAATCCCTGTTGCCGAGCAGGCCGACCTGTCCGCCCCTTGCGACTTGCCCTCCAACATACGGCACCGGCAACGCTGCCTGTTTTGCTCCAAGCGTGGCAGGCGCGCTCATCACGGGCGCGTTCTCACGTCGCTCTGCCCGCCGCGTCGTCGCAGCGCGCGATGTATTGGATGACCGCTGTCGCCGCGCGAGAGAGGCTCGCTGCTCAGGCGCGACGACGGTCACGGGAGGGAGTGACTGTCCGGACGTCGCCGATTGTTGGCGGCCCGACTGCTGTGCGACGGATGAGGTCGTGGTCAAAAACACTGACACGCACGCAAGCCCGAATGCGCGCGAGAAGGTCACGTCGTTAAGCATGCAGTCCCCGGAGTCTTTTCTTCTTGATGCCCCGTCCCAGACACGAATCGCTTGGGACGAGAGCGACTAAGCATTCGGGAAAATCCATGCCAACTAGAAGGCGTCTAAGCTTCCAATTGATCCTGGCGCGCCGCTCTACGTTTCGATTTCACATCGCATCGATTGTTGGTAAGCGCGAAAGCCTTTTGCTGCCGCCCGAACGCACGATTCGAAAAAATTCGTAAGACCGCAACGCGCCGGATGGAATCGCGACGAGCCATAAGGCAGACCGCGCGAAACCACCGCGGTCAATTGTCACAGACGCGCAATTGCTGGGGACTCAAGACCCGACATGACATCGCTACTGGTAAATGCATCGCACACCGCCGCGCGGAAGCGACCCAACATGCGATCGCTGCGGACGTGGGCCGGCATCCACCGCTGGACGAGCATCATCTCGACGCTGTTCCTGCTGATCCTCTCCCTGACGGGCTTGCCGCTGATATTTCAAAAGGAGATCGACGAGGCGTTTGGTTCGTCGGGAACGTTGGCCGAAGTCCCGGAAAGCAGCGGCGCGCCAACGCTTGATTCCATCGTCTCGGCAGCGCTGGCGCGACACCCCGGCGATACGATGATCTCACTCGAATTTGCAAAGCGGTGGCCAATCGTGGAGACGCGCTCGGCGCCAACTCCGGATGGCGGACCCACCCGGATCCACCGCGAGGCGATCGACCTTCGCACCGGTCAGCTCACAACGATGCCGCAACGGCGTAGTCCCGTGATGCAATTCCTGCACACGCTGCACGCGGATTTGTATCTGGGGCTGCCCGGCGGCTTGTTCCTTGCCGGCATGGCACTCGTCGTCATCGCCTCTGTCGTCTCGGGCTTGATACTCTATCCGCCATTCGTCCGCCGATTTGGATTTGGCACGGTTCGCACGAACAAGAGCCGAAAACTATTGTGGCTCGACCTGCACAATCTGACGGGCATCATTACGATGGCATGGCTGCTCCTCGTTGCCACGACCGGAGCAATCAACACCCTGCATGGCCCCGTTTCCACTTCGGTAAGGACAGCCATGTCCGACGAGATTCGGCGGCGGGTCGTCATGACCCAGGCAGGGCGAATGGAAGAGGTCGATCGGCCTGGGTCAATCGAAGCTGCGATTGCTGCTGCCCGCGGCAAGGTGCCAGCAGCGCGAGTGATGTCGTTGTTGTTCCCGAACGCTGAGATCAGTCCGTCCAACCACTACGTGGTTCTGATGAAGGACGGACAAATGATGACACAGGAGCTCTTCTACGCGGTGCTCATCGACGCCCATACCGGTGGCGCGTCGGACGTATTCGAGCCGACGGGTGTCACGAAGGCGCTGCTGATCGCCGAGCCGTTGCATTTTCCGACGACGTTTCCCGGCCTGGCGCCCAAGCTCGTCTGGGCGTTTTTCGACATCGTGACGATCATGGTGCTGGTGAGCGGTTTGTATTTGTGGGCCAGCAAACCGGGCGGTCGCATCCAGCGCAAACGCTCTGCGAAATAGGAAGCGCCGGTGCCGGCACGGCGAGCGTATTCTTGCAAGCCGGGCGAGACAAAACCACCCGTGGCCAAGAGAGCCGTCCAAGCACGCAGATGGGGCTCAACTAACTGGAATTGCTCATTTTCCAGAATTGTATGGTGCCCAGGAAAGGACTCGAACCTTCACGGCCGTTAAGCCACTGGCACCTGAAGCCAGCGCGTCTACCAATTCCACCACCTGGGCATGCCGTTTGGGGCACGGAGGCGGTTACTACGGTTCGGTGACGCGGTTGTCAAATGCTGCTTGGCACCTGCGCGGGGATGCCGATTGCGCATCGCAAACCGGCCCGATACAAGCCTGATAACACGCACTCTTTCCGCAGGAATGGACCCCAGGAATGGATCCCATGGCATCGAATCTGGAAACTCTCGTCACGGTTTTCGGCGGATCGGGGTTTTTGGGCCGGAATGTCGTCCGCGCGCTGTGCCGGCGGGACTACCGGGTCCGCGTCGCGGTGCGGCGGCCGGAACTGGCCGGGTACCTCCAGCCGTCCGGCAAGGTCGGGCAGGTCCACACCGTGCAGGCGAATCTGCGCTATCCGGCGTCGGTCGAGGCGGCGCTGCGTGATTCGCATGTCGTGATCAATCTGGTCGGCATCCTCACCGAGGGCGGCGCGCAGAGCTTTGACGCCGTCCAGGCCAGGGGCGCCGAGACCGTCGCCAAGGCGGCCGCCGCCGCTGGCGCGCGTTTAGTGCATGTCTCCGCGATCGGCGCCGATGCGGAATCGCCCTCGCGCTATGCCAAGGCCAAGGCGGCCGGCGAAGCGGCGGTGCTGGCCGCGGTGCCCTCGGCCACCATCTTCCGTCCCTCCGTGATGTTCGGCCCCGAGGACCAGTTCACCAACCGTTTTGCCGCGCTGGCGCGGATGTCGCCGGTGCTGCCGCTGATCGGCGCCGAGACCAGGATGCAGCCGGTCTATGTCGGCGACGTCGCCACCGCGATCGCGGATGCCGTCGACGGCAAGGCCAAGGCGGGCGCGACCTACGAGCTCGGCGGGCCGGAAGTGCTGACCATGCGCGAGATCATCGAGGCCATTTTGGCCATCACCGACCGCAAGCGGGCGCTGGTCCCGCTGTCGTTCGGCCTTGCTCGCTTCCAGGCCAACTTCCTGCAATTCGCGCCGGGTGCGCTGAAGCTTACGCCGGACCAGGTCACGCTGCTCGAGCACGACAATGTCGTGTCGGAGGCGGCCAAGGCGGCGGGGCTGACGCTGGAAGGCCTCGGCATTGCCGCGGATTCGCTGGAGGCCATCGCCCCGCAATATCTCTGGCGTTTTCGCGCGGCCGGGCAGTTCCAGCGAATGAGCGTTTGAGGTTTTTCTTCACCTCGCCCCGCCTGCGGGGAGAGGTCGGATCGCTCTTGCGATCCGGGTGAGGGGGTACAGGTCCCTCGGCAGTTGTATGCGCGGAGAGAGGCCCCTCACCCCAACCCTCTCCCCGTAAGAACGGGGCGAGGGGGCGCACTGCCGGCGCGGCAGCTGCGCAATTCCTTCAAGCCTCAAAACTTCAGCTTCTTGAACACCGCTTCCGGCAGCGTCTTGATGATCAGCATCACGAGACGCCATTTGCCGCTGACGTAGACGACGTCGGTCTTCTTCTCGACGGCGTTGAGGATCGCATCGCCGACGACCGGCGCTTCGACGGTGAGCGGGCCGATCAGCTTCATGCCTTCCGTCATTTTCGTGCGGACGAAGCCGGGCTTCACCGTGACGACATGGACGCCGCTGCGGCTGGCGCGGGCGCGCAGGCCCGACAGGAAGGCGGAGAAGCCTGCCTTCGCCGAGCCGTAGACATAATTGGAGGCACGGCCGCGATCGCCGGCGACGGACGAGACGCCGACGAGCGTACCACTGCCGCGTGCCAAGAATTTCTCCGCGAACAGGCCGAGAATCAGCGAGGGGCCCTCGTAGTTCGAGCGCATGATCGTGGTGGCGTGCGCGAGATCGCTCTCGGCATTTTGCTGCACGCCCAGGAGGCCGACGATCGAGATGACGACATCAGGCAACGCAGCAAGGCCGCTCACAAAGCCCTCGAACGAAGCGGTATCGAGCACATCGAATGTGTGGAGGCCAACCTCGACATTGTAGCGCGCGCGCAGATCGGCGGCGTCAGGCTCCAGTGCGGCGACGTCACGGCCCGCGAGGGCGACATCGTATCCGGCCTTGGCAAAGGCGCGCGCGGCGGCGCGGCCGATATCGGAGGAGCCACCGAGCACAATTGCGGACTTGCGTGACGTCACGGCTTAAACCTCATCGAACAGGCGTTGTGAAAGTTTTGAGCGGATGGTCCCGGCGGGATCGAGCGATTTGCGGATCGCGTTGAAGCGCCGCAAGGCCGGATAGCCGGCTTCGAACGTGGCGCGCGACTGGCGTGCATCCTTGGCCAGATAAAGCCGGCCACCGGCGGCGACGACCAGGCGATCGATCTCGTCGAGGAAATTCAGGATGTCGCCCTTCACCGGGAAATCCAGCGCCAGCGTGTAGCCGGGCAGCGGGAACGACAGGATGCCGTCGCCCTGGCCAAGTTTCTTGAGCACCGCGAGGAAGGAGGCATCGCCGCGCCGGGCGACGCGATCGAGGATCTCGCCGAGCACGGCGCGGGCGCCCAGCTCCGGGATCACGCATTGATGCTGGAGGAAGCCGCGCCGGCCGTAGATGCGGTTCCAGTCACTGAGGCTGTCGAGCGGGAAGAAATACGGATAGAGCGAGACCACATGGCTGCCCCCGGCGCGCCTTGCACCCATGCGGTAGTAGAGCTCGTTGAAGGCGCGGATGTTGTAGCGGTTCAGCGTCATCGACGGCAGGTCGACGGGCACCGCGAGGCCGGGATTTTTGCCGACGGGAAATGCACCGGCGCCGTCGGCAAGTTCGTCTGTCCCTGCGTGCTCGCCGAGATAGATCAGCGAGCGGCCGAGTTCACTGCCGCGCGCGGCACAATCGATCCAGGCCACCGAATAGGTCGCGGAATCGCCCGCATCGAGCGCGCGCATCGCGGAGTCGAGATCGGATGCGGAGATCACCCGCTCGCGGATCCACCCCGTTTCGACCGGTCGTAGCCGCATCGTCGCCTCGAGGATCACCCCGGTGAGGCCCATGCCGCCGACGGTCGCGAAGAAGGCATCGGAATTCTGTTCGCGCGAGGCCTCGATGGTCTCGCCCTGCCCGGTACGCAGCAGGATGCTGTCGACATAGCGGCCGAAACCGCCCTCGCAATGATGGTTCTTGCCGTGGACATCGGCGGCAATGGCGCCGCCAACCGAGACGAAGCGCGTACCCGGCACGACGAAGGGCAGGAAGCCGCGCGGGCCAAAAGTGTCGATCAGGTCCGACAGCAGCACGCCGGCTTCGAGCCGGATGCGCCCGGTCACGGGATCGAACGACCGGACCCGGTCGAACCCCGTCATCGCGATGGTTCTGACGGCGCCGATCGCGGCATCGCCATAGGCGCGGCCATTGCCCCGAGCCACGGAGCCCGTCACCACGGCTTCGCCCACGGCCTCGAACGACCGCGGCCGCAGCAGCTCGCTATCGACGACCGGGAAACGCCCCCAGCCGCTGACGAGGGTCATAGTTCAGCTCCTGTGCCGGGCGCGCGCCGCCCTGCTCTGGAAACTGCCTACCGATCAAAAGCTTATATTGCGTTGAGGCGCGTCAGTGAGTTTTCGAGAGGTTAACGGCCGAGCGCCAGTGCGATCAGGCCGAGCGTGCCGACGATCACGCGCCACCAGGCAAACACCGCGAAGCCGTGGCGGGTGACGTAGCTCAAGAACGTCTTCACCACGATGATCGCGGTGATGAACGACACCACGAAGCCGATCGCGACGATGCCCATGTGGTCCATCGTCATCTCGGAGCGGTTCTTGTAGAAATCGTAGGCGAACGCGCCGATCATGGTGGGAATGGCGAGGAAGAACGAGAACTCCGCCGCCGCGCGCTTGTCGGCGCCCAGAAACATCGCGGCGACGATGCTGGCGCCGGAGCGCGACACGCCCGGGATCATCGCGATGCACTGCGCGATGCCGATATAGAGATACATCAGCAGCGGAAAGCGGGTGGCGTCATGCTCGCGCGCCTTGAGATCGAGCCGATCGACCCACAACAAGATGGCGCCGCCGACGATCAGCGAGAAGCACACGACCCACGGATTGAACAGCAGGGTCTTGATGTATTTGCCGGCAACGAGACCGACGATGACCGCGGGCAGGAACGCCACCAGCACGCCGATCACGAAGCGGCGCGCATAGGCGTCGCCGGTGAACATGCCGATCGCGACGTCCCACAATTTCTTGAAGTACAGCACGACGATCGCAAGGATGGCGCCGAGCTGGATCAGAACGGTAAACGAATCCCAGAACGCGCCTTCGCCGAGATGGAAGAAGCGCTCCGCGAGCAGAAGGTGGCCGGTCGAGGACACAGGAAGGAACTCGGTCACACCCTCGATGATGCCGAGGATCACTGCCCGTATTGCGTCTGACATATTTACGGTCCATTTCCGCTGGAAAAGCGGGGCTCTTCTCGCCTATTCGTCCTGCTCTCGCAATCGCAAAATGCGGCATCGCACCCTTGCCTCGCGGTTTTGAAGGACTAGTGTGGCGCCGCACAAACATTGATGGATTCTTAATCACCATCAAATAGTCAAAGGCTTCATGTTTACGCTGTTTCATCATCCGTTCTGCCCGCATTCGCGTTTCATCCGCCTGATCGCGGGAGAATACGGGCTCGAATTGCGGCTGGTCGAAGAACGCAGCTGGGAGCGGCGTGAGGCATTTTTGCTGCTCAATGCGGCCGGCACCACGCCCGTCCTGGTGGACAAGGAACAATCGCCCATACCGGGCGCGGCGATCATCGCCGAATATGTCGATGAAGCCTATGGCGCCGACATGGGACCGAAGCGCCTGATGCCGGAAACGGTCGCCGAGCGCGTCGAGGTGCGCCGGCTGATGGCCTGGTTCAACGAGAAATTCTTCGAGGAGGTCTCGCATCCTCTGGTCACCGAGCGCATCTACAAGCGCTTCATGAGCGAGGAGAACGGCGGCGGCGCGCCCTCGGCCGACGTGATGCGAGCCGCCAAGGCCAACGTGCGCTATCATCTGGCCTATATCGGCTGGCTGGCGCAGACGCGGAACTTCCTCGCCGGCGACCGGCTCACCTACGCGGATCTCGCCGCCGCGGCGCATCTCTCGGCGATCGACTATCTGGGCGACGTGCCATGGAGCGAGGACGACGCAGCAAAGGCGTGGTACGCGCGGGTGAAATCCCGCCCGTCGTTCCGTCCGCTGCTGAGCGAATGGCTGGCGGGCGTGCCGGCATCGCGGACCTACGTGGACCTCGACTTCTGAACTTCGATCCGACCGAACTGAAGGCGGCGCTTGCAAACGAGGCACGCGCGCTCGGCTTCGATTGCATCGGCATCACCGCTTCCGGCACGATCGAGAACGCCGGGAAGCATTTTCTCGAATTCATCGCCTCGGGCGGCCATGGCGACATGGACTGGCTTGCAGCACACCCCGAGCGCCGCGTCGATCCGCGCGGGCTATGGCAGGACGTGCGCAGCGTCATCATGCTCGGCGTCAATTACGGGCCCGACCAGGATCCGCTCGCGATCCTGCAGCAGCGCACGCGCGCGGCGATCTCGGCCTATGCGCAGGGCGACGACTATCACGATCTCATCAAGAAGCGTCTGAAGGCATTGGCGCGCTGGCTGGTGGCGACCGCGCCATCGGACGTAAAGGTGTTCGTCGACACCGCGGCGGTGATGGAGAAGCCGTTGGCGCAAGCCGCGCATCTCGGCTGGCAGGGCAAGCACACCAATCTCGTCTCGCGCGAGTTCGGCTCCTGGCTATTCCTCGGCGCAATCTACACGACGCTCGAGCTGCCGCGCGACGACGCCGAGATCGATCATTGCGGCTCGTGCCAGGCGTGCCTCGACATCTGCCCGACCGCGGCGTTTCCGGCGCCCTACAAGCTCGATGCGCGGCGCTGCATCTCGTATCTGACCATCGAGAACAAGGGACCGATCCCGCGCGAGTTTCGCAAAGCCATCGGCAACCGCATCTATGGCTGCGACGATTGCCTTGCGGCCTGTCCCTGGAACAAGTTCGCGCAGGAGGGACGCGAGGCAAAGCTCGCCGCGCGCGACGAATTGCGCGCGCCGTCGCTTGCCGAACTCGCACGGCTCGACGATGCATCGTTTCGCGCGCTGTTCACGAAGTCGCCGGTGAAGCGCATCGGCCGCGACCGCTTTTTGCGGAACGTGCTGGTCGCGATTGGTAACTCCGGCGATACGGCGCTGGCGACGGAGGCCCGGCGATTGCTTGGCGATGAGAGCGCGTTGGTGCGTGGCGCTGCGGTGTGGGCGCTGGAGCAGCTGGTGTCGCGCGGAGAGTTTGAGGCGATGAGGTCTGCGGCGGCGAGCAACGAGCGTGACGAAAGCGTGCGTGAGGAGTGGCAAGCCGCTTCCCAACTCTCCACTGTCATGCCCCGCGAAGGCGGGGCATCCAGTACGCCGCGGCCTCTCGATTGAACCACAATCGTCTCGGAGTACTGGATCGCCCGATCAAGTCGGGCGATGACAGCGTTGTTGTGGCGACAGCGCTCTGCTTCTGACCCTCACCCTGAGGATTGGGGGACCTTGATTTCCCCGCAGCTTTCCTCAAAGTCGCGCGTCATGACAAACATGCCTTTCTTCACCCGCAACGGCGATACATTCCATCCGACGGAAGTGGCCAACGGTCCCTGGGATCCGAAATCGCTGCACGGACGCGTCATCGTCGGCCTGCTCGGCTTCGCCATCGAGGAGCGTCATTCCGGCCCGGAATTCGTCCCGGCGCGGCTCACGGTCGACATGTTTCGGCTGCCGACCATCGACAAGCCGATCGAGGTAACGACGCGGCTGGTGCGCGACGGACTACGCATTCGCGTGGTCGAGGCCGAATTTGTCTCCGGCGGCGTCAGCATGGCGCGTGCCTCGTGCCAGCTGCTGCGCAAAACGCAGAATCCGGACGGCAACGTCTGGTCGCCGCCGAACTGGGATGTGCCGAAGCCGGATGACATTCCCAAGCCCACCGATCCCAGGCTCGGCATGAACGGCAAATGGACGACGCGGCCGATCGTCGGCCATATGGGCTCGCTCGGTCCGCGCCGGCTCTGGATGAGCGAGGTGCGCGAGCTCGTGGCCGGCGTGCCGATGACGCCGTTCGTGCATGTCGCTGTCGGCGCGGATTTCGCCAGCCCCTTTGCCAACGCCGGCGACAAGGGGCTCGGCTACATCAACAGCGACGTGACGATCTATCTGCACCGGCTGCCGGTGACGAACTGGATCGGCTTCGACGTGGTCAATCACCAGGCCACCGACGGTGTCGCGATCGGCGAATGCTGGCTCTACGACGAGCAAGGCCCGATCGGCACCGCCACGGTCGCAGCACTGGCGCAGCGCAAGCCGATGGCGAATCCGTCGAAGCGGTAGTCGTTACTGTCATTCCGGGGCGCGCGTAGCGCGAGCCCGGAATCCATAACCACGATCGGGAGTATGGATTCTCAGGTGCGCAATTGCGCACCATAGCTCGCGCCATGTGGCGCGCCCCGGAATGACGAAAGGAGAGAGAGCGGCGCGCCTACGCCAGATGCCGCTTCATCTCCGGCCGCGCTTTCAGCTCGGCGCCCTGCTTGCCGACGATCTTCGCAATCCGTTCCGGCGCAAACTTCAGATCGACGAACGCCGGCGCGGTGTTGGCGACCTCGTGATAGCTCACGATCCTGCCGTCGCGTAGCGTCATGATCGCGACGCCCTCGAACATCGCCCGCGCGCCGTTCGCTTCGGCCAAGGTCGAGCGATAGCTGAAGGTGTAGCGCGCATAGAGCGTGGTGCCGTCGGTGACGGGATCATGCATGTCCCAGCGGAAATCGGTCGCCGTGCGATAGAACCAGTCGTCGACCATCGCTGCGATCTTTTCGCGGCCTTCGAAGGCGCCGTAGAAGACGTCGTGATAGACGCCGTCCTCGGTGAAGAGATCCGCGAAGGCTTTTCCGTTACGCTGTTCGACGGCGTCGCAAAAGGTGCGTAGCATGGCAGTGGCGGTCATTGGCATTTCTCCCATTCTCGCTCTTCGTCATGCCCCGGCTTGACCGGGGCATCCAGTACGCCGCGGCTTCTCGGCTAAAGCACGATGGCCTCTGGAATACTGGATCGCCCGATCAAGTCGGGCGATGACACCGAATGTTGGGCGGCAGTCTCACCCGATCTCGGCCACCGCGGCAAGAATGCGGGCGATATCTTGCGGACGGGAGAGGCGGTGATCGCCGTCCTGGATCATGGTGAGCACCACGTCGTCGGCGGGCAGGCGATGCGTCAGCGCGAAGGCGTGCTGCCAGGGCACATCCGGATCCTGCGCGCCCTGGAGGATGCGGACGGGACAGCCGAGATCGATGGCGCTGCCGAGCAGCAAATGATTGCGGCCTTCCTCGATCAGATTCCGCGTGATCGGATAGGGCGAGCCATCGCCATAGTCCGACGGCCGCAGCCAGAAGCCCTTGGTCTCGATTTCTTTCTTCACCGCGGGCGAAAAATTCTTCCACATCAGCTCCTCGGTGAAGTCGGGCGCCGGAGCGATCAGCACCAGGCCCGCAAGCGACGCTTTACTGGCCCGCTTCCTGATCTCGCGCGCGAGCAGCAGCGCCATCCAGCCGCCCATGGAGGAACCGATCAGAACCTGCGGGCCGTCGCAGAACCGCTCGAACACCGCCACGCTGTCCTCGAGCCAGCTTCCGATGGTTCCATCGGCGAAATCGCCGCCGGATTCGCCATGGCCGGAGTAATCGAACCGGACCGCGGCGCGGCCATGGTCCGCGGCCCAGGCATCCAGCGCCACGGCCTTGCTGCCCTGCATGTCCGACTTGAACCCGCCGAGCCAGACCAGTCCGGGCCCGCGACCAGATTCTTGGCCTGCGCGGCTGCGCACCGCGATCCTGCGTGCGGACGGGCCCTCGCCCACATTGATGAAGCCGAGCACGGCTTCGGGAATTGCATTGCTCATGGAACGTTTACTCTGGTTGTTCGGTTTGAGCTGTCTGGATGCGTTCCGAGGCCCAGCCCAGCATCGCTATTGCCCTTTGGGACGCTTGCGGAACAGAAGCAAGGTGTCTATGTCCTGCAGCGTGCCCATGGGCGTGACCAAAATGCCTCGCATTTGAGGCTTTTTCGCCTCCCGCACGCGACTTGCTTGCCCGCAAACGCATCTTCCTTCAGACTAGCCGCCTCTTTCACAATTTTGGAGAACCACCCATTCGCCGTCCCAATAAAGCCCCGCCCGTTGCCAGCAAAGACGGGCCGCGCATCAATGATGATATTCGCAATGCGCAAATCCAGCTGATTGATCAGACCGGTGACAACAAGGGCACGGTCGAAACCGTCATGGCCATCCGCATGGCCCAGGAAGCTGGCATGGATCTGGTCGAGATTTCGCCGAATGTCAGCCCTCCCGTCTGCAAGATCATGGACTACGGGAAGTACAAGTATTCCGCCCAGAAAAAGGCCGCCGAAGCCCGCAAGCGGCAGAAGATCGTCGAGATCAAGGAGATCAAGCTCCGCCCGATGATCGACGACCACGATTACGACGTGAAGATGCGCGCGATGCAGCGGTTCTTCGAAGAGGGCGACAAGGTCAAGATCACGTTGCGCTATCGCGGCCGCGAAATGGCGCACCAGGAGATCGGCACCAAGCTTCTGGACAAGATCAAGAACGATGTCGCCGAGCTCGCCAAGGTCGAGCAGGACGCCAGGTTCGAGGGCCGTCAGGTCGTCATGGTGCTGGCGCCGCGCTGACGTCCGTTTTTCAGGACTGAGAGTTCAACGGCCCGTCCGGATTTCCGGCGGGCCGTTTGTGTATCAGGACCGGGTCGCATGCCAGATGCCGCTGCAGCGGTCGCCGGAAATGATGCCGTTCCAGGAGCCTGCACCGGCCACGCCGCCGAGCCGGCCGCCTCCACTGGCGTGGGACGCGCCGACCGAGACCTGGACCGCGACGGCGCCGCCGCGACGAACCGTGCCGGAGACCCGGCCGCCGCCGGCGGATGACACCCGGCCGCCGGTGACGGTGAAGGGGACGCTGTAGCCGGAACTGCAATTGCCCCGCGTGGTGGCGAAAGTGACATTCCAGATGCCGTCATAGCTGCCGATACGGGCGTCGGCGGTCGAGGGCAGCATGGCCGTGGCCAGCACGGCAAGCAGCGCCAGGCGGCGCGGGCGGGCGAGGTCCGTCAAGGACGAAAGCGATCGGGGAAAATGGGCCATTTTGGTCTTGCTCCAGGCGACATGGCTTGGACATATGGGTGGTAACTCCGAATAGTCGCCGGGCAGGTTTCGGCGGTTCAGCGTTGCCATTTGGCTTGTCCTCTGTCATAAGCCCAGCCTTCATCGCCCGGCTGATTAAGGGCTGCCGTGGCGGTGTCCGTGCGGGTTTCGCGCTTGTTCGTAAAACCTGAGCACAATCAACGCTCTAACGAGCATTTTTGACGGCCAGCCGCCTTCGCGGGCGGATTTCTGTGGCCATTAGGAGAGCCAAATGCCCAAGCTGAAGACCAAATCGGGCGCTAAAAAGCGCTTCAAGGTGACTGCTACCGGCAAAGTGATGCACGCCCAGCGCGGCAAGCGTCACGGCATGATCAAGCGGACGAAGAAGCAGATCCGTCAGCTGCGCGGCACTCGCGTGCTGTTCAAGACCGACGGCGACAACGTCAAGAAGTACTTCTTGCCGAACGCCTGATCGCGTCCAAGATCGTCGAAGATCATTGCCACCTCCGCCGCGCTCGCGCGGCGATCCGAAAACCAAGTCATCTCTGAAGGATTTTGTCATGTCTCGCGTCAAACGCGGTGTGACCGCCCACGCCAAGCACAAGAAAGTCTACAAGGCCGCCAAGGGTTTCTACGGCCGCCGCAAGAACACCATCCGCGCCGCCAAGCCGGCCGTGGAAAAGGCCCAGCAGTACGCGTTCCGTGATCGCAAGCGCAAGAAGCGGACTTTCCGCGCGCTCTGGATCCAGCGTCTCAACGCCGCTGTGCGTCCGTTCGGCCTGACCTACAGCCGATTTATCGACGGTCTCGCCAAGTCGGGCATCACCGTGGACCGCAAGGTGCTGTCGGATCTCGCGATCCACGAGCCTGCGTCGTTCCAGGCGATCGCCGAGAAGGCCAAGGCTGCGCTGGCCGCCTAAGCGGCTGCTTCAGCGCAAGCCCAGCACTAACGGCCGGCTCCGCCGGCCTTCAGCGCGCGTCGCGAGTAACGCTGGGCGACCTCCGCCCGGCAGAAGGCCGTGGCCGAGATATACATGGTGCCGGACTTGTTCCGGTACTTCCGGTCGCAGACCCGCAACTCGCGCTGATAGCTGAGCTTCTGCGGCGTTCTCAGCCGGCCGACAAAATCGGCCTCGCACTTCTTCTCGACTGCTTCGCCGAATTGCACGTCGCCGCTGGCGCCGTATGCGCAAGCATCGAACAGCGTCATGGCACGGTCGCAGCTCGGCGCCGCGTTCAGGACCGCGATGATGTCATCCATCGACGTCGATTTGGCCGGGCATTCCTCCGCGGCGTGAGCCGCGCTCCCCAAAAGAACCAAGCTCAAGCCGACCACCCAGGATCGTAAACGCATCGTCTTCTCCCTCGACTTCAGGTTGGTGCCAGCCATGCCTATAGGGTTCAAATGCCCTGCATTTACGACGGCTATACGGCTTGACGTTCCGGCCCGGCTGCGGCCACAACCGGCAGCGTTTTGAAAGGATCCGACCGTGTCCGACCTCGCCAGTCTCGTCCAATCCATCCTCGCGCAGATCAGTGCTGCCGGGGACGAAGCCGCCCTCGAAGCCGTCCGCGTTGCCTCCCTCGGCAAGAAGGGCTCGATCTCGGCCTTGCTTGCAACGCTCGGCAAGATGTCGCCGGACGAGCGCAAGACGCAAGGCGCCGCGATCAACCAGGCCAAGGACGAGGTCACCCAGGCCCTCGCCGCGCGGCGCGACGTGCTGAAGTCGGCGGCGCTCGATGCGCGGCTCGCATCCGAGACCATCGACGTCACCCTGCCGCTGCGCGATGCGCCGACTGAAGCCGGCCGCATCCATCCGCTGAGCCAGGTCTGGGACGAGTTGACGACAATCTTCGCCGACATGGGATTCTCGGTCGCGGAAGGCCCCGACATCGAGACCGACGACTACAACTTCACCAAGCTGAATTTCCCGGAAGGCCATCCCGCCCGCGAGATGCACGACACCTTCTTCTTCCATCCGAAGGAGGACGGCTCGCGCATGCTGCTGCGAACCCACACCTCGCCGGTGCAGGTGCGCACCATGCTGAGCCAGAAGCCGCCGATCCGCGTGATTTGCCCGGGCCGCACCTACCGCATCGATTCGGACGCGACCCACACACCGCAATTCCACCAGGTCGAAGGCCTCGTCATCGACAAGCACTCGCATCTCGGCCACCTCAAATGGATCCTGCACGAGTTCTGCAAGGCGTTCTTCGAGGTCGACCACATCAACATGCGCTTCCGGCCGTCGTTCTTCCCGTTCACCGAGCCGTCGCTGGAAGTCGACATCCAGTGCCGCCGCGACAAGGGCGAGATCCGCTTCGGCGAGGGCGAGGACTGGCTCGAGATTCTCGGCTGCGGCATGGTGCATCCGAACGTGCTGCGCGCCTGCGGCATCGATCCCGACGAGTACCAGGGCTTTGCCTGGGGCATGGGCATCGACCGCATCGCCATGCTGAAATACGGCATCGCCGATTTGCGCCAGCTGTTCGACAGCGACGTCCGCTGGCTGTCCCATTACGGCTTCAAGCCGCTCGAAGTGCCGACGCTTGCGGGAGGACTGAGCTCGTGAAATTCACCCTCTCCTGGCTGAAGGATCATCTCGACACCGACGAGCCCCTGGAAAAGCTCGCCGACAAGCTGACCATGATCGGGCTCGAGGTCGAGAACATCGAGGACAAGGCGAAGGCGCTGAAGCCGTTCACCATCGCGAAGGTGATCTCGGCCGAGCAGCATCCGAATGCGGATCGCCTGCGCGTCTGCATGGTCGATACCGGCGATGGTGGCGCACCGGTGCAGGTCGTGTGCGGCGCGCCGAATGCGCGCACGGGCCTGGTCAGCGTGTTCTCGCCGCCGGGGACCTACATTCCCGGCAAGGACATCACGCTCGGTGTCGGCACCATCCGCGGCGTCGAGAGCCGCGGCATGCTGTGCTCGGCGGCCGAACTCCAGATCTCCAACGACCATGACGGCATCATGGAATTGGCGGCGGATGCGCCGATCGGCGCGGCATACGCCGCATGGGCGGGTCTCGGCGATCCCGTGGTCGAGATCAATCTGACGCCGAACCGGCAGGACTGCACCGGCGTGCACGGCATTGCGCGCGATCTCGCCGCCGCGGACATGGGCAAGTTCAAGGACCCCACGATCAAGCCGATCAAAGGCGAATTCCCGTGCCCCGTGAAGGTCACGGTCGAGGACGCCACGCTGTGTCCGGGTTTCGCGCTGCGCCTCGTGCGCGGGGTGAAGAACGGGCCGTCGCCGGAATGGCTGCAGAAGCGGCTGACCGCGATCGGGCTGCGGCCGATCAATGCGCTGGTCGACATCACCAACTTCATGACCTACGACCGCGCTCGCCCGCTGCACGTGTTCGACGCCAAGAAGGTGAAGGGCAATCTCGTGGTGCGCCGCGCCCGCGACGGCGAGACGCTGCTGGCGCTCGACGGCCGCACCTACAATCTCGATCCCGCCATCTGCGTGATCGCGGACGGACACGGCGTCGAATCGCTCGCCGGCATCATGGGCGGCGAAGCCTCGGGCTGCGACGAGAACACCACCGACGTGCTGATCGAATCGGCGCTGTGGAACGAGATCAACATCGCCCAGACCGGCCGCAAGCTCGGCATCAATTCGGACGCGCGCTACCGCTTCGAGCGCGGCGTTGATCCGGCCTTCATGGTGCCGGGGCTGGAGCTCGCGACCAAGCTCGTGATGGAGATGTGCGACGGCGCGCCGTCGGAGAACGTCGTGGTCGGCAAGGCTTTCGGCGACGACCGCGTGATCGATTTTCCTGTTACTGAGGTCAAGCGGCTGTCCGGCATCGAGGTGCCGCAGCCGGAGATGAAGCGCATCCTGACCCATCTCGGCTTCATGATGGCCGGCCCGGGTCCGGTGGTGAAGGTCGCGGTGCCCTCGTGGCGCACCGATGTGCATGGCAAGGCCGACATCGTCGAGGAGATCGTGCGCATCTACGGCGTCGACAAGGTGCCGATGACGCCGTTCGAGCGCGGCGAGGACGCGCGCAAGCCGGTGCTGACGCCGCTGCAGCTCCGCACCCGCCGCGCCAGGCGCGCACTCGCGAGCCGCGGCATCATCGAAGCGGTGACCTGGTCCTTCATCACGAAGTCTGCGGCAACCCTGTTCGGCGGCGGCCAGCGCGAGCTCGAAGTCGCCAACCCGATCGCCTCGGATCTCTCCGACATGCGGCCGACCCTGTTGGCGGGCCTGATCGCAGCGGCGCAGTCCAACGCCGATCGCGGCTTCGGCGATGTCGCGCTGTTCGAGGTCGGCCAGCTGTTCAAAGGCGACCGCCCGCAGGATCAGTTCATGGCGGCCAGCGGCGTGCGCCGCGGCTTTGCTTCGTCCGAAGGTCTGGGACGGCATTGGTCGGGTTCGGCGCAGGCCGAACTGTTCGACGCCAAGGCCGACGCGCTCGCGGTGCTTGCCGTTGCCGGTGCACCGATGCAGGCGCTGCAGATCGTTGCCGGCGGACCAACCTGGCTGCATCCGGGTCGCTCGGGCACGATCCAGATCGGCCCGCAGAACGTGCTCGGCTATTTCGGCGAGATGCATCCCCGCGCGCTCGAGGCGCTCGGCGCCGACGGCCCGCTGATGGTGTTCGAGGTGATCCTCGACCGCATCCCCGAGGCGAAGAAGAAGCCGACCCGCGCCAAGCCCCTGATCGAGCTGTCGGCCTTCCAGCCTGTGTCGCGCGATTTCGCCTTCATTGTCGACCGCACGGTCAAGGCCGGCGACATCGTTCGCGCCGCCCAAGGCGTCGACAAGAAGCTGATCACCGGCGTGAATGTCTTCGACGTCTACGAGGGCAAGGGCATCGATGACGGCAAGAAGTCGATTGCGATCGCCGTGACGATCCAGCCGCGCGAGAAGACGCTGACCGATCAGGAGATCGAGGCCGTCGCCGGGAAGATCGTGGCGGAAGTCACGAAGAAGACCGGCGGCGTCTTGCGCGGATGACCCTTGCGGATGTTCTTCCGAAGGACGTCAGCCTCACCATTGCGATGGCGCTCTGCGCCGTCGCTTTCGTTTCGGGCACCGCGCGCGGGTTCTCCGGCTTCGGCTCGGCGCTGATCTTCATGCCGCTGGCGAGCAGCATCGCGGCGCCGCGTCTCGTTGCCGCGCTGCTCCTCGTGATCGATTTCGTCGCGGCCCTGCCGCTGCTGCCCGACGCGTGGCGGAAGGCGGACCGCAAGGCCACTGCGGTAATCGTGCTGGGCGCGCTGGTCGGCGTGCCGGTGGGCACCTATTTCCTCAGCGTGCTCGAGCCCGTCACGACGCGCTGGATCATCTCCTGCTTCGTCGCCGCGCTGTTGCTGCTGCTGCTGTCCGGCTGGCGCTATCGCGGCAAGGACCACGCCTGGCTCTCGGTCGGCATCGGCGGCCTCTCGGGCTTCTGTAGCGGTCTGGCGCAGACCGGCGGCCCGCCGATCGTCGGCTACTGGCTCGGCCGCCCCATCGCGCCGACCGTCGCGCGCGCCAATATCGTGCTGTTCTTCGGCGCGTCGGATTTCTTCTCGATGGTCAGCTACGCGACGACCGGCCTGATCTCACGCGAATCGCTGGTGCTTTCGCTGATCGTCGGCCCGGTCTATGCGATAGGCGTCGCGTTCGGTGCGTCGCTGTTCGGCCGCGCCAGCGAAAAAGTGTTTCGCGCGATTTGCTACGTTCTGATCGCGATGGCGGTGATCGCGGGGCTGCCGGTGCTGGACGGGATTCTGCGGTAACAATCTCCGCTGTCGTCCCTGCGAAAGCAGGGACCCATACCGCGTGATTTGTCGATAAGCGCAGGTGGCAGTACCGACCAAGGACCCCTAACTGCTAGCTTTCGCCAAACCACTCCCTGTGGTTATGGGTCCCTGCGTTCGCAGGGACGACAGCGGAGTGTTTGGCGACTTAATTGCCCTATTGTCGCGGCCCGCGGCGCTTCTTCGTCGACTGCGTCGGCACGTCGGCCGACTCGTCCTTGAGCGCGCCGATCTTGCGCAAGGCCGCATCCGCCGCGCGCTCACCGCTTTCCCAGGCGCCGTCGACGGTGCCCCACAGCGTCTCGTGCGTGGCTTCGCCGGCGAGGAACAGGTTGCCGATCGGCTCGGTCAGTATCTTTCGCGAGAGCTGCCCGCCGGGCGAGGACGCCGACATCGCGCCCATCACGAAAGGCGAGGCGTTCCAGCGCGTCGCGGTGGTCTTCTGCACGGCGGCCGCAGCCTCGCTGCCGAACAGCTTCGTGATCCATTCCCTGGCGAAGGCGACCATCGCCTTCTCGCCCTGCTCGGAGAGATCGCGGCCGAACGAGCCGCCGACATCGATCGAACACAGTGAGGAGCCGCCGATATTGGCGAGCATCAGCGCCGTGCGCGTCGAATTGCTCTGCTCGATGAGGATGTCATCGCGCGAGAGCCCCAGCGGATTACCCGGCAGTTGCAGCACGACGCGATCGTAGCTGCCGAGCGTGAGCTTCGACGCGGCATCGAGCGTGCGCTTGGGAATATCAGGCCCGAACTTGATCGCGCCCGACGTCAGCACATTGGTCGAGACCGTGACGATGGCGGCGCGTGCGGCGATCCTGCCGGATGGCGTCTCCACGCTGACATCGCGATTGCTCCAGACAATCCTGCTCACCGGCGTCGCCAGCGCCACCGGCGCCTGTTCGCCGAGCCTGGTGATCAGGGTCCCCAGGCCCTGGCGGCAGGCGATCGCGGTGTTGCGGTCCTGCGCACGCGCCTTGTCGATCGCCGACAGCTCCTTGAGGTCTTTGCCCGCAAAGCTCGCACCGAGCACGAATTCGGCCGCACCGGCCCAGTCGCCGAGATCCTTCGGCAGCACCGAGGCGCAGGCCGTATCGAGCTTGCCGCGCCCGGCCTCGTCGATGGCGCGGTTGGCGCGCACCAGCGCCGCCAGGAACTGTTCGGTCTCGCCCGCGCGCGCATTGCGGCGGCCGATACGCATCTTCTGGCCGGTCGGTGCCGGCAGCACGTCGAGCCCGGCACTGCGCGCCAGCCGGATCATCGGATTGGTCTCGGGATTGTGCATCCAGCGCGCGCCGCGATCGAACGCCACGTCGAAGGTCGTGCTGTCCGTGATACAGCGGCCACCGATCTGGGATGCCGCTTCCACGACCACGACCTTGCGGTTGGCCGCCATGATGCGCCGCGCCGCGGCAATTCCGGCCGCCCCCGCGCCGATCACGACGATGTCGGCCTCGCGCGGCAGGGGTGCGGCAGTCGCGCGCAGGACCGGCATCGCGGCAAGGGCCGCCGACGCCGATAGGAAGCTGCGGCGCGTGATTGTCATGTCATGGTTTCCGGGAACTTGCGGCGAACGGGAACAGCCCGCGAACCTTGCTGCATCTGGTGTTGCACGGCAACCATCATGGTGAATCAATCGTGCTTGATCTCACAGAGTGATGAACCGAATTGCAACACGTTTCGACCATGATAGAGAAGGGAAAAAGACGGCCGGAAAAGGCCGTGGGGGGAGTTTGAAATGGGGACGGTTCTGGACTCAGTCGGCAAGTTGATTGCCGCGTACCTCTCGAAGGAGGTGCCGGGCTACGAGCCGTTCACGCCGAGCGACCCGGAGCACCTGCGCGGCGTCATCGAGCCCGGCGACGTGCTGCTGGTCGAGGGCAACAACCGCATCTCCGGCATCATCAAATATCTGACGCAGTCGACCTGGTCCCATGCCGCGCTCTATGTCGGTCCGGTCGAGGGCGCCGTGGAGCCCAACGGCGAGCCGCATGTGCTGATCGAGGCCAATATCGGCGAGGGCGTCACCTCGGCGCCGCTGTCGAAATATTTCCCGTATCACACCCGTGTCTGCCGCCCGGTCGGGCTGTCCTATGAGGACCGCACCACGGTCTGCCGCTATGCGATCAACCGCATCGGCTTCGGCTATGACACCAAGAACATCGTCGACCTGATGCGCTTCCTGTTCCCGTTGCCGATCCCGCAACGCTGGCGGCGGCGCATGATCTCGATCGGTTCGGGCGATCCGACAAAAATCATCTGCTCGGCGCTGATCGCGCAGGCGTTCGACGCCGTGCGCTATCCGATCCTGCCGAAGATCACCAAGGCTGGCAGCCGCGCCGCCCGCCGCGAGATCCTGCACATCCGCGATTCCTCGCTCTACATGCCCCGCGACTTCGACATCTCGCCCTATTTCGAAGTCGTCAAACCCACCATCGTGCACGGCTTCGACTACACCGCGCTGCACTGGGCCGACAAGCAGAAGCCGCTCGAGGAGGTAGCGGGCACATTCAGTGTGTTTCCAGAAACGCTCAGTGCGCCGCCGCTCGTTCCTGAGACGGTTGACGAAGAAGCGCCGACTGAAGTTCCGGCTGAAGAAGTGAGCGCGCAGCCCGCGGAGATGGGCGCCATCTGCTCCGAGCATTTTGTGCTGCTGAACGAACTGGCGATGTACCGCGCGCGGGGACGCGCGCAGGAGATGGCGGCGTAAGCATCGCGCCTGCCGTCGTTCCGGCAAAGGCCGGGAGAGACGTTGCACCGCTCTTTCCACCGTCATTGCGAGCGTAGCGAAGCAATCCAGAGTCCCTCGGCGGAGGCAATCTGGATTGCTTCGTCGCTGCGCTCCTCGCAATGACGATGGCGAGAGCCTACCGTTCCGCCCGCCCGATCACCGCCATCAGCTCCGCGATCTTCTCGCGCTGATCGGCCTTGTCGCCGCTCGCGATCGCGTGCTCGACGCAATGGGCGACGTGATCTTTCAGAACCTCTTCCTCGACCCGGCGCAGCGCGGCACGCACGGCCGAGATCTGCGTCACGATGTCGATGCAGTAGCGGTCCTCCTCGACCATCTTCGAGAGGCCGCGAACCTGACCCTCGATCCGGCCAAGACGTTTTCCGACGGATGCCTTGATGTCCTTGCGCATGCGTTCTATATACCCCCCTAGGGTATATGTTGCAAGGCCGGAGCATGGCAATGAACGACGCCGAAAACGGGCACCATCACACGTCGGAAACACCGTCCGGATGCGGCTGTTCCGCCAAGGCCACCCCCAAGGCTGCTCCCGAGGCCGCCCCGCCAGCCAACAAGCCTGCGGCGTCCTCCTGCTGCGGCGGGCACGGCGATCACGCGCATGACCATGGCGCAGCCGCGACAAAAGTCCTCGATCCCGTCTGCGGCATGACGGTCGATCCCGCGACCTCGAAGCATCACCACCCACATCACGGCGAGACCTTCCATTTCTGCTCGGCCGGCTGCCGCACCAAATTCGCCGCCGATCCCGCAAAGTATCTCGCCAAAGAGAAGGCGCCCGAACCGGAGATGCCCGCGGGCACGATCTACACCTGCCCGATGCATCCGGAGATCCGCCAGGTCGGACCCGGCAGCTGCCCGATCTGCGGCATGGCGCTGGAGCCGGAGGTCGCGAGCCTGGACACCGGCCCCAATCCGGAGCTCGCCGACATGACGCGGCGGTTCTGGATTGGTGGCGCGCTGGCGCTGCCGGCGGTGGTGCTGGAGATGGGCGGCCATCTCGCCGGCCCTCACGACTGGATCGATCCGGCGCTGTCGAACTGGATCCAGCTCGTCGTCACCACGCCCGCCGTGCTGTGGGCCGGCTGGCCGTTCTTCGTCCGAGGTTGGCAGTCTCTGGTCACCCGCAACCTCAACATGTTCACGCTGATCGCGATGGGCACAGGCGTCGCCTATGTCTACAGCGTCGTCGCGACTGTCGCGCCGCAGATTTTCCCGACGACCTTCCGCAGTCATGATGGCGCCGTTGCCGTCTATTTCGAGCCCGCCGCTGTGATCACCGTGCTGGTGCTGCTCGGGCAGGTGCTGGAGCTGCGCGCCCGCGACGCGACGTCGGGTGCGATCAAGGCGCTGTTGCAGCTTGCGCCGAAGACCGCGCGCCGCGTCGATGCCGATGGCGGCGAGCACGAGGTCGAGATCGATGCGCTCCACGCCGGCGACCATTTGCGAGTCCGTCCCGGCGAGAAGGTGCCCGTCGACGGAATTATCCTCGAGGGACGCTCCGCGCTCGACGAATCCCTCGTCACCGGCGAATCCATGCCGGTCACCAAGGAGCCCGGTGCGAAAGTCATCGCCGGGACGCTCAACCAGTCGGGCGGCTTCATCATGCGCGCCGACAAGGTCGGGCGCGAGACGCTGCTGTCGCAGATCGTGCAGATGGTCGCCGACGCGCAGCGCTCGCGCGCGCCGATCCAGCGGCTGGCCGACCAGGTCGCTGGCTGGTTCGTGCCGACCGTGATCGCCGTCGCCATCGCCGCCTTTGCCGCCTGGGCCTGGTTCGGACCGGAGCCGCGGCTGGCGTTCGGCCTCGTTGCCGCCGTCAGCGTGCTGATCATCGCCTGCCCCTGTGCGCTCGGCCTGGCGACTCCGATGTCGATCATGGTCGGCGTCGGCCGCGGCGCGCAGGCGGGCGTCCTGATCAAGAACGCCGAGGCGCTGGAGCGGATGGAGAAGATCGACACGCTGGTGGTCGACAAGACCGGCACGCTGACCGAGGGCAAGCCGAAGGTGGTCGCGATCGTTCCGGCTGCCGACTTTGCGGAAGACGACATCCTCCGTATTGCGGCCAGCGTCGAGCGCGCCAGCGAGCATCCCCTCGCCGACGCCATCGTGCGCGCCGCGAAGGAGAAGCAACTCACCCTCGCTCAGGTCGAACAGTTCGACTCGCCGACGGGCAAGGGCGCGACCGGAAAAATCGACGGCAGGAGCATCGTGCTCGGCAACGCAAGATACCTGGGGTCGATCGGTATCGACACCAGGGCGCTCGATGCCGAGGCCGAACGGATGCGCCAGGACGGTGCCACCGTGATCAACATGGCCGTCGACGGCAAGCTGGCCGGCCTGTTCGCGATCGCCGATCCGGTCAAGGCCTCGACCCCGGAAGCGCTGAGGGCGCTGGCCGATGAAGGCATCAAGGTCATCATGCTGACCGGCGACAATCGCACGACGGCGGAAGCGGTGGCGCGCCGGCTCGGTATCGCCGAGGTCGAGGCCGAGGTTCTGCCCGACCAGAAGAGCGCGGTGGTGACGAAGCTGCAAAAGGCCGGGCGCAGCGTCGCGATGGCGGGCGACGGCGTCAACGACGCGCCCGCACTGGCGGCCGCCGAGGTCGGCATCGCCATGGGCACCGGCACGGACGTGGCGATGGAGAGCGCCGGCGTCACCCTGTTGGGCGGTGATCTCACCGGCATCGTGCGTGCGCGAAGACTGTCGCAGGCGACCATGAGCAATATCCGGCAAAACCTGTTCTTCGCCTTCATCTACAACGCCGCCGGCATTCCGATCGCGGCCGGCATCCTCTACCCGGCGTTCGGCATCCTGCTGTCCCCGATCATCGCCGCGGCGGCGATGGCGCTGTCCTCGGTGAGCGTGGTCGGGAATGCGCTGCGGCTGCGCGGGACCCGGCTGTGAGCGCCGTGAAATCCGTGTAGAACAGGTCCATTCGGCGGTACGCGCGGAGAGGACCTGATGCAGCGGATTACGATCACGATCGAGGACGATCTTTTGGCGGAGATCGACGCGGCGGCGGAAGCGCGCGGCTACCAGAACCGCTCCGAGATCATCCGCGACCTCGCGCGCGCCGGCCTGCAACAGAGCACCGAGGACACCGCGCAGACCGGCCCCTGCGTCGCCGGCCTCGTCTACGTCTACGACCACGCCGCGCGCGATCTCTCGAAACGCCTGGTGCAGGAATTCCACGGCCACCACGAGCTCGCGCTGGCCACCCTGCACGTCCATCTCGACGACAACAATTGCATGGAGATGACGGCGCTGCGCGGCGACGCCGGCGAGGTCAGGCATTTCGCCGACCACATCATCGCCGAACGCGGCGTCCGCTACGGCCGCGTGGTGATGATCCCGACCGGTGAAGGGAAGCAGGCGAAGGCGCGCAAGCACGGGCACCGGCACGAGTAGGAGCGAGTCGCACACGCGCTTAACCCTCTCCCCTTGTGGGAGAGGGTGGCTCACCGCGCAGCGGTGAGACGGGTGAGGGGTATTTCTCCGCGAATTCTGTACTCGCGGAAGCATACCCCTCATCCGGCGCTTCGCGCCACCTTCTCCCACATGGGGAGAAGGAAGAGACAAGCTCACGCCGAGAGCAAGTTCTGCAGCGCTTCGCCGTTGGGGACGCCGAGGCCGGAGCAGGCGTCCCAGCCGGGGCCGGCCTTGTACATGCCGTGCAGATCGCCGGTGATGTCATTGTTGCCGACCGTGATGTCGCGGAACACACCTTGCGTGTGCGCGGCGTAGATCAGCGGGTTGATGAAGCCGACGGTCTTGCCGAATTTCTTCGTCGTCGCCTCGTTGATGCGGGCGATCAACCCCGCCATCAGCGGCGCCACGGCACTTGTGCCACCGATGGTGGTGCCGACGCCGTTGAGGAAGATCTGGTAGCCGGTCGCAGGATCGGCATCGCCGGCAACATCGGGCACCCCGCGGCCGTTGTGATGCGTCGGTGATTTCGGCACATGGGCCTGGGCCTGGTATTGCGGCCGCGGGAACACGACGCTGACGCCGCCGCCGCCTGCGCCGCCCTGCGGCCCGCCGTTCCAGACCACCTCGTTGATCTGGCCGTTCGGCGCCTTCAGATTGGTGCCGCCGCAGGCGAGTGCAAACGGGCTCGAGGCCGGGAAATCTGCATGTGGCTTGCCGTCCCAGTCCGCACCCATGTCAGCCGAACCATTGTCGCCGGAGGCAACGCAGACGGTGACGCCCATCGCGGCGGCGTCGCGGATCGCCTCGTTCAGGCCGTCGACGAATTGCTGCGAGCCTTCCTGGTCTTCCGGCCCGCCCCAGCTGATCGAGATCACCGAAGGTTTTCGCGCGGTGTCGTGGACAGCGGCCTTGACCGCATCGATGAAGCCGTTGGTGGTGTTGGGCGCGAAATAGACCACGATCCTGGCGCCGGGCGCGATCGCACCGGCCACCTCGATGTCGAGCACGACCTCGCCGTCGGCGTCCGAATGGCCGGGCTTGTTGGCGCCGCCGTCGACGCTCGCGGGTGCGATCTTCGGCATCGGGATGCCCGCCTTCTTGAAGAAGGTGCGCAGGTCTGACGTTTTGTAGCCGGCGCCCGTGGGATGGCCCTTCTGGTCGATGTCGTTGAGCTCGATGATGGCGATGCACTGGCCGGCGCCGGTCTCGCCGCCGGGGAAATTGTAGAGCTGGGCGATCTGATCGACCGAGAAGCTGCCGCCCTGCGCGGCGCGTGCGGCTGCGCCCTTCTGCGGCAGCTTGCGGCGGAAGTGAGGTTGCGCCACCGGCCGGTTGTCCAGGCCGTGCACGCCGACCACGATACCTGCGAGCTCGGCCGGGATCTGCACGCTACCTTTACGCATGCGATGGGTCGCGCCCTCGTATCTGACCTTGTTGAGCTTGACGCCGAAGGCTGCGCTCATGGCCTTCACCGTCCC
Source organism: Bradyrhizobium sp. LA6.1 (assembly GCF_040547805.1). NCBI lineage: Bacteria > Pseudomonadati > Pseudomonadota > Alphaproteobacteria > Hyphomicrobiales > Nitrobacteraceae > Bradyrhizobium > Bradyrhizobium sp. LA6.1. Next base: position 338,143 of record NZ_JBEPQK010000007.1, read on the forward strand.
GGTCAGCTTCACGGTGCGGGACGCCAGATGCACGCTCTTGACGTTGAGATCGTGGTGATGCGCGAAATCGTCGATCTTGGCGACGTCGGCGGGGTCCCCGCCCATCTCTGCGCCGAACTCGGCACGCGAGAGATACTGCCGCTCGCGCGGCGGTTGCGCGCCGAGCGTCATCACCTGCTCATCGTCGGCACGCTTCGCGCGCAGGCGAACGCTGATCTCGATTTCCTGCTTGGGATCGGCCGCGCCGACGAGCTTGGCCCCCTTCGGCAATTTCCGTGCGCTGTTCGCCAGCGTCACGCGCGTGGTCGAGCTTGCCATGACTTCCTCCGTTTGTGATTGGAAGGCAGATTGTCGCACCTCAACTATAGGTGTAATCTCAAACCCAAATTGGTTCAGGCATTTGAGCGATATTTTTTCAGAAAACCTCTTGTTTGGCAGGGGCAACATCCGACTGGCTCAGATCGGCACGGAATCGGTCAATATTCACGACCATTCGACGACAAGGATTTCGATTTAAAATTGCAACCGTTGGCTTGTCTGGCCGACCAACGGAAGACGTTTGTCGAAATCAGACGTTTGAAAATCAATTTGGCGGAGACAATGCGATGCGTGCTGACCGCAAATGGGTTGAGAGAAATCTCGGTTTCGATCCGATCACGACGCCGCCCCCGCCCGACACCTTCGTGGTGAAACGCGTGGCCAAGGGCGCGGTGAAGAAATCCGCGAAGGTCACGACCGAAGACTTTCGGCGCGAGATCATCGATTTCGATTCCGAGTCGAGCGAGGGCCGCGAGTTCATGGCCTTCTCGACCTCGACCGGGCTGTCGCGCTTCACCGACATTGCCTGGCCGAAGGGGCTGGCGCCGCAAACCGGGCCGAAGCCGAAGGACAACGGCAAGGGACCGTTGCCGCGCGCCGACGTGCTGGTCGTGACCTGGACCGTCGACGAGGGGCACGCCCTCAGCCGCGTGCTGACGCCGGGCAAGGACTCCCGCAACGATTACGTACCCTACACGCACAATTACGCGGCCATCTCCAAGAAGATGCGCAACGGGTGTCCGGCCAAGGAGCTGAAACGGCTCGGCACCTACTGGACCACCACGATCGGCAAGAAGAAGGTCGTGATCTTCAAATCCGATTCGCACATGTCGCAGGACGGCCCGCAGCTGCCGAACATCGACGTCTGGCGCCAGATCATCACCGAGGTGCAGCCGACGCTCGTCATCACCACGGGCACGGCCGGCGGCATCGGCAAGGAATTCGAGGTCGGCGACGTCGTCGTCAGCCCGATCGTTCGCTTCGACTGCCTGTCGAAGTTCAAGAAGCAGCCGTTCGCGCAGGAGCATTTTTCCAGCAGATTCGCGGTGACGAAGAAATTCGCGCAGGCCAAGACGCTGTTCAAGGCCAATGCCGGGCAATTGCCGAGGGACAATACAAGGGCGCCGAAGATCTTCGTCGTGAAGCCGAGCGGCCTGTCCTCCTCCGTGGTCACCACCGACTTCTTCGGATTCGACACCTCGGACGACCACTTTCATCTCCAGGGGCTCGGCGACGTCTCCGAAATGGGCGATGCCATCCTTGGCCTAGTCGCGCAGGAGATGGGCGACAAGGCGCCGCGCTGGCTCGCGATCCGCAACGTCTCCGATCCGCAGGTCAAGGCCGAAGGCACCCTGCAGCAGCAGGAGCAGATCGCCGCCCAGATCTACAAGGGGTTCGGCCGCTGGAGCACGGTCTGTAGCGCCATCACCTGCTGGGCCAGCATCGCGGCGGAGCCGTAGCGAGCGATCCGGCCAGCGCAGACGACAAAGGACGGGCGATCAATCAGGGAAAGTGGAACGGCCATGGCGCAGATCACGATCAACGGCATCACGATCGATCCTTCGGCTCCGCACGCGGAACGCGCCGCGCTGTCGCTGGATCATGCGAATGCGAAGGAATCCGACTACATCATCGTGCAGACCAACCAGCCGCTCAACGCCGAGCGCAGAGGGCAGCTCGCCAAGGCCGGCGCCGAGATCCTGGAAGCCGTCCCGGGCAGCGCCGTCATCTGTCACTTTCCGGCAGCCGGGCTCGACAAGGTGCGGAAACTGCCGTTCGTGACATGGGCAGACCTCTACCCGGGCATCGTGAAGATCGCGCCGGCACTGCGCAACCTTGACACCCAACCCGGAGGCGTTGCTGCGGCGCGCGCGCTTGCGGCAAAGCCGGCGGCGCTCGACCGCACCAGCGTGACCGTCGACGTCATGCTCCACCGCAATGTCGGCGTGAAGGCCGCTGCAAAGAAGATCGCGGAAGCGGCGCATGTGCAGCTCGACGACGTCGTTCCGGGCACGGCCAAGGTGCGTGTGACGCTGAAGATGCGCCGTCTTGCCGACGTCGCGGCGCTCGACGAGGTGCGCAGCGTCGAGAAGGTCTTTCCACGCAAGCTGCTCAACAACATCGCGCGGGGCATTCTTCGCGTTCCCGCGGCGACGCCGAGCAATGGCGGCGAAGGCGCGGGCGAGATCATCGCGATCGCCGATACCGGTTTCGACAAGGGATCGACCACGAACACGCACCCGGCCTTCAAGGGGCGCGTCAAGAAGCTCTACGCGCTCGGCCGGCCGGGACGCAAAGACGATCCTGATGGTCACGGCACCCATGTCGCGGGTTCTGCCCTCGGCGACGGCGTATCGAAAAGCGACGGCCCGATCCGCGGCACGGCTCCCGGCGCCAAGCTGGTTCTGCAATCCGTGCTCGACAGCGGCGGCAATCTCGGCGGCCTGCCCGACAGCCTCGATGCGCTGTTCGGCCCGCCCTATAAGACGGACAAGGCACGAATTCATTCCAACTCCTGGGGCAGCGTCGGAAATTTCGGCGTGTATGACTCCCAGGCCAACGAGCTCGACACGTTCGTCTACGCGCATCGCGACATGCTGATCTGCTTTGCCGCGGGAAATGAAGGCAGCGACAAGGATGGCAATGGCCAGGTCGACCCCAACTCCGTGACGCCGCCTGGTACGGCCAAGAACTGCCTCACCATCGGCGCATGCGAGAACAATCGCCCCAACGAGCCCATGACCTACGGAGAGGCCTGGCCGCGCGATTTTCCGGCCATTCCCATCAACCCCGATCCCGTCGCCAACGATCCCGAAGGGATGGTGGCGTTCAGCAGCCGGGGACCCACCAACGACGATCGCATCAAGCCCGACGTCGTGGCGCCAGGATCCTTCATCCTGTCGACGCGCTCCCGCGTCACGAAATCGAAGGGATGGAAGCTCTCGAAGGACCCGCTCTACATGTTCGAAGGCGGTACCAGCATGGCCACGCCGCTGGTGGCCGGATGCGTCGCGGTGGTCCGGTCGTTCCTGAGGAAGAGCCACGGGCTGAAGTCGCCGAGCGCCGCACTGCTGAAGGCACTCATCATCAACGGAGCTCGTAGCATTGCTGGCCAATACATTCCCTCGGAGGCGGGCTCTGTCGCAAACAACAGTCAGGGTTTCGGCCGAGTCGACGTCCAGGCCGTGGTCGGCCCCCTTGCTGCGAAGGAAGCCTTGCAGTTCTTCGACGAGAAGAAGAAGCTCGAAGCAGGCGAACGCGAAGACCGCACGGTCACGATACCGGCGGGAAGCAGCCGCCTGAAGGTCACGCTGGTCTGGACCGATCCGCCCGGCGAAGGCCTGCAAAGCGACCTCGATCTCGTCGTGGTGGCCAACAAGCAGGAACGCCATGGCAACATGCCGGCCGGTTCGAAGGACTTCGACCGCAGGAACAATGTCGAGCAGGTCATCTTCGCGAATCTGCCGGCCGGCGAAGCGGTGATATCGGTCATCGCTCATTCCATCGCGGTCGCGCCGCAGAACTATGCCCTCGTCATCAGGGTGAGCTAGAGCGTCTTCAAGCGAAGTGGCTGCCGGCTCGCGCGAAGAAAACGCGTCAAAACAAGCGCCTTGAGCTTCCGTTCTGATTCACTCAGAACCCAAGCTCCAGGCGCGGCAATCTGTCCCGGAAAGCTCGACCTCTTGTCGAACCTTCCGCGCATGTCTACCTCTCGCGGGTGGTTTTGCTGAGAGGTACTCCGATGCTGGATGCCGCCGTAAAGGCGCTGTCGCAATTGATCTCGCCGCCGATGCGCTCGATCCTGTGGCGATCGATCGGGCTTGCACTGGTGCTGATCATCGTGCTGGCGATCGGCTTGCAGCGGCTGCTGAGCTGGTTTGCGACCTATGGCGAGGTCTGGCTGGAAGGCCTGCTCGGGCCGAGCTGGCATTCCTCGCTCGAGGTCCTCGCCTGGATCGTCTCGATCACGGCGGGCCTCGGCGTCGTGTTCGGCGGCGTGTTCCTGATGCCTGCGATCACCTCGCTGGTGGCGAGCCTGTTCGTCGACGACGTCGCCGACATCGTCGAGCGCGAGCACTATCCCGCCGAGCGGCCGGGCGCTGCGCTGCCGTTCAGCCAGGCGATCTACGAGGGCGTCAAGACCGCGCTGCTGACGATCGTGGTCTATCTGGTGGCGTTGCCGCTGGTCCTGTTCGCCGGTGCCGGATTCCTGATCTTCTTCGTCGCCGCCGCCTGGCTGCTCGGGCGCGAATATTTCGAGCTCGCCGCGATGCGCTTCCGTTCGCCGGAGGAGGCCAGGGCGATGCGGCGCGACAACGCCGCGACCATCTTCACCGCCGGCCTTTTCATTGCGGCCTTCGTCTCGATCCCGATCGTCAATCTGGCGACGCCGATCTTCGGCATGGCGTTCATGGTCCACATGCACAAGCGCCTGTCGGGGCCGCGGCCCGAGCTGATCGAGCCGGCGCGGCAGATGCGGTGAGGCCTCTCAGTTCACTTGCACCCCGCATTTGCGCAGCAGCATCTTGGCGAAACCGAACGGCGCCGGCGTGAACGGGCCCGGTGGCGCCCGGGTGATCAGCGCGACGACGCCGAGCGCGACCATCGCTAGCCAGAAGCACAGCCAGAAGCCGTCGATATAGGCGAGCACATTGGCCTCGCGCTGCACCAGGCCCGCGAGCGTGCCGACCGCGCGCGCCTGCGCCATTCCGGTGCCATGGGCCGCGAAGTAATCGGCGAGCTGCTTGAGCCTACCCACCACGTCGGCATTGCCGACCACAAGGTCCTGGCCGAGATAGAAGGAATGGACCTGCTCGCGCACGCGCAGCCACGTTCCCATCAGCGCGATGCCGATCTCCGCGCCGCCGAGCCGCATGATCTGGATGTAGGCGGCAAAGGAGGTGGCGCGGCTCGGATCGGCGTTCGACAGCAGCGTGATGATGATCGGCAGCAGGAGCAGCGACTGCCCGATCGCCTGGAGCAGCACGATGCCGACAAAATCCTCGCGCGCCCAGACATGGCTGAGCTGCGTGCCCCAGAGATTGGCCGCGGCAAAGCAGGCAAAGCCCAGCACCACGACAAGCCGCGTATCGAAATGCCGCAGCAGCCAGATCGAGATCGGCACCAGCACGAACATCGGCAGCGCGCCATAGGTGAGCAGCAACATCCCGCTCTGCTCCGGCCTGAGCAGAACGACATTGCCGAGGAAGTTCGGCACCAGCGACGAGTTGGAGAGGCTGGTCAGCGTGTAGAGCAGGATCAAGATCAGCCCCAACCCGACATTGCGCGAGAACAGCACGTTGACATGCGCCCAGGGCTGTCGCACCAGCGACTCGTTGACGAGGAAGCCTGCGAACAGCACCACACCGCTGACGAGCAGCGCCATCACCGTCCCCGAGCCGAGCCAGTCCAGGCGATTGCCCTGGTCGAGGCCGGCATAGATCATCGAGACCGCGGCGCCGAGCAGCAGCATGCCGCCCCAATCGGCCTCGCGCAGCAGCGTGCGGTTCACCGGCTCGCTCGGCGTGCCCAGATAAACCATCAGGCCCATCAAGGGCGCGATCACGACGCTCTGCCAGTACATCCATTGCCAGCCGAGATGGTCGACATAGAAGCCGACCAGGGAGCTCGACGTATCCAGCGCAAAGCCGACCCGGATCGAATAGAGCGAGATCGCCGGCACCCACCATCGGATCGGCAGGTTTCGTAACACGATCATGAGCGTCGCAGGCACGAAGGTGCCGAGCAGCAGGCCATGAACGACGCTGAGCGCGAGCAGCGTCGGATAATCGTGCACGAAGGGAATGATCAGCGACACCGCGGCGTAGACGAGGCTCGGGATGCCGAGCACGCGGCGCAGGCCGAACACCGTCGCGAGCCACGCCACCGCCGGCGCAATCAGGATCTGCGAGCCGATGCCGGCGGTCGAAAGCCAGGCGCCCTCGTCAAACGAGAGCGAGAACGCACCGCGCAGGTCCGGCAGACCGACCGTGGTCAGCCGGCTGTCGAAATTGGCGAGGAACGAGCCGAGCAGCACCGCCGCCACGGCAAACAACGGCTGTGGCGCGATGCCGCCGCGCGAGAGAGGCCCGCGGCCGGCATCGTCATTTTCCGCCATTCGCGGCCTTCGTGTCGATGCTGGTGACGACCGACATGCCCGGCACCAGCCGCGCCAGCAGCGGCTGGTTGTCGTCGAACTGGATGCGCACGGGAATGCGCTGCACGACTTTGGTGAAATTGCCGGTCGCATTGTCCGGCGGCAGCAGGGCCACCTGCGCGCCGGTCGCGGGGGCAATGCGCTCGACCTTGCCGCGCAGCTTCTCGCGCGGGAAGCCATCGACGGTGATCTCGACCGGCTGGCCCGGCGCGACATGCGTGAGCTGGGTCTCCTTGTAATTCGCGATCACGTAGACCTTCGGCAGCGGCACCACATTGATGAGGTTGGTGCCGATGTTGACGTAGTCGCCGGGCTGCACCTGGCGCTCGCCGACGACGCCGTCGAACGGCGCGGTGATCCTGGTATAGCCGAGCTTCAGCTTCGCGCTCGCCAGCGTCGCCTTGGCCGCCGCGACATCGGCGGCGCGCTGCTTCTTGGTGCCCTGCAGAACTTCGAGTTGATGCTGCTGCGCGGCGATGACGGCGCGACTGGCACGCACGTCGGCCTGCGCCTTCGCGTAGCCCGCGACGGCCTGTTCCAGCCGCTGCCGCGTGCCGGCTTCCGTCTGCGTCAGGGATTTCTGGCGATCCTGCTCCTGCCGGGCCTCGACCTCCAACGCTTCCGCTGACAGCTGCGCGGCCTGCGCCTGCGCGATGGTCGCATATTGCAGCTCGACCTGGTTGCTCAGATTGTCGAGCACGGCCTGCGCGGCGGCGACAGCGGCCTCGGACTGCGCGACCTGGGCCTGGTAGTCGGCGGGATCGATCTGGATCAGGAGATCGCCGGCCTTGACGCGCTGGAAGTCGGAGACCCCGACGGTCAGCACTTCGCCGGAGACGCGGCTTGCAAGCCGCGTCAGATCGGCGCGCACATAGGCGTCGTTGGTGGTCTGGACCACGGCGTTGCCGACCCATTCGTCGAAGCGCAGCGTCGCCAGTGCCACGAAGGCGAGCGCGACGATCACGGCGAACAGGGGGATCGCGAGCCGGCCCCAGAGCGAGCTCGCCGGCCGCTGCGTCGGCTTCGGCGGCGGAGCCGGTGCCGCGGCCGGCGGTGGCGGTGGCGATGGCGATGGCAATGGCGATGAGATTTGTTCTTGCTGACTCACGACATGCCCCCAAAACCGGCTTGCTTCACATCGCCCCCCCGAAACGACGGCGCCACCTCAGACCGTCTTCTCCGGCCATCGGCAGAGATCGTTGATCAGACACACCTCACAGCGCGGCTTGCGGGCGAGGCAAGTATAGCGGCCATGCAGGATCAGCCAATGATGGGCGTGCAACATGAACTCGGCCGGGATCACCTTTTCGAGACCAAGCTCGACTTCGAGCGGCGTCTTGCCGGGCGCCATCCCGGTGCGGTTGCCGACGCGAAACACATGCGTGTCCACCGCCATGGTGTGCTCGCCGAAGGCCATGTTGAGCACCACGTTGGCGGTCTTGCGCCCGGCGCCTGGCAGGGATTCGATCCCGGCGCGCGTGCGCGGCACCTCGCCGCCGAATTCGCTGAGCACCTTTGCCGATAGCGCAATCACGTTCCTGGCCTTGGTGCGATAGAGGCCGATGGTCTTGATGTATTCGCGCAAGCGTTCCTCGCCGACGTCGAGCATCTTCTGCGGCGTGTCGGCGATCTCGAACAAGGCGCGCGTCGCCTTGTTGACCCCGGCATCGGTGGCCTGCGCCGACAGCACCACGGCGACCAGCAGCGTGAAGGGATTGACGTGCTCGAGCTCGCCTTTCGGCTCCGAATTGGCCTTGCGGAAACGGCTGAAGACCTCGTGGATCTCGGCCGGCGTCCAAGGTTTGGTAGAATTGGGTCTTGCGGCCTTGAGCGATTTCCTGGCGGGAGCCCTCGGCTTCGCAACTATCGCCTTTGCCTTTTTCTTCGGCACGGACGCTTTGCGCGGGGCCGGCTTGCGGGTGATTTTCGCCATGATCCGGATATACTGAGGGACGATGAGCACAGGCAACGAAATTGAGCGCGGGCGATCTGAAAGCGAGACGGACCCTCAGATCTTCTCCGCGCTCCTGACGCCGCACCGCTCGCTGAACCGCACCGGCTTCCTCGCCGTGATGCTGTTCCTGAGCGTGGTGAGCTTTGCCACCGGCCTCGCCTTCCTGATGATGGGTGCGTGGCCGGTGTTCGGCTTCTTCGGCCTCGACGTGCTGGTGATCTGGTGGGCCTTCAAGGCCAATTTCCGCAGCGCGCGGGCGCGCGAGGAGATTTCGGTCACGGCGTCCGAACTGCGGGTGCGGCGCGTCAGTCATCGCGGCCAGGTCGCCGAATGGACGTTCAATCCGCTCTGGGTCCGCCTCGATATGGAGGTCGACGAGGATTTTGGCATCGAGCATCTCTATTTGATCTCGCGCGGCCATCAGATCCAGATCGCCCGCTTCCTCGGCCCGGACGAAAAGGCAAGTTTTTACAAAGGCTTGGTTGAGGCCCTGAACGCCGCCAAGCGCGGCCCGACCTACAACCCGGTCTCCTGACTCCGAATCGGAAATCGGGTGGTTTCGGCCCGGCGCCACGCCTACATTTCCAGTCATGATGACACTCGCCATAAATGACCAGCGCCTGGCCAAGCCGGGCTCCCAGAACGCCGCGTTGCGCGATTACGACTCCGTGCGCCGGGCGATCGCGTTCATCTCGGAGAACTGGCGCACCCAGCCGGCCATCGAAGCGATGGCCGATGCGGCGGGCGTCACGCCGGATGAGCTGCACCATCTGTTCCGCCGCTGGGCCTCGATCACGCCGAAGGCGTTCATGCAGGCGCTGACGCTCGATCACGCCAAGGGACTGTTGCGGGACTCCGCGAGCATCCTCGATGCCGCGCTCGATTCAGGTCTTTCAGGACCGGGCCGGCTGCACGATCTCTTCGTCACCCATGAAGCGATGTCGCCCGGCGAATGGAAGAACGGCGGCGCGGGCCTGACGCTGCGCTACGGCTTCCATCCCTCGCCGTTCGGCACGGCGATCGTGATCGCCACCGACCGCGGCCTGTCAGGCCTTGCGTTCGCCGATCCCGGTGAGGAGAAGGTCGCGCTCGCCGACATGACGCGGCGATGGCGCAACGCAACTTACGTCGAGGATCACGAAGGCACCGCACCGCTCGCACAGCGCATCTTCGACACCAGGCTGTGGCGGCCGGACCAGCCGTTGCGCGTGGTGATGATCGGCACCGATTTCGAGGTACGGGTGTGGGAGACGCTGCTGAAGATCCCGATGGGTCGCGCGGTGTCCTATTCCGACATCGCCTGCAACATCAACAGCCCGAAGGCCTCACGCGCCGTCGGCGCTGCGGTCGGCAAGAACCCGGTCTCGTTCGTTGTGCCCTGCCACCGGGCGCTCGGCAAGAGCGGCACGCTCACCGGCTATCACTGGGGCATCACCCGCAAGCAGGCGATGCTGGGCTGGGAGGCCGGGCAGCTGGGGATGCAGTAGGCCCCGCTTCCGTAGGGTGGGCAAAGGCGCATAGCGCCGTGCCCACCATTCTTCCGCGATCGCTGACACATGGTGGGCACGCTACGCTTTGCCCACCCTACGACTCCGCGCTTGTGGCGAAGCTCAGCCCGCCAGATCCAGCTTCGAGGCCACCGTCGAATCCGCGTTGAGCCGGTAGATGATCGGCACACCGGTCGCGAGCTCGCGCTTCAAAATGCCTTCGGGCGAGAGCTTTTCCAGCACCATGATCAGCGCGCGCAGCGAGTTGCCGTGGGCGGCGACCAGCGTGCGCTTGCCGTTGAGCACGCCGGGCAGGATCTCCTGCACGTAGTAGGGCAGCGCGCGCGCCAGCGTATCCTTCAGGCTTTCGCCGCCGGGCGGCGGCACATCGTATGAGCGGCGCCAGATCAGCACCTGGTCCTCGCCCCATTTCTTGCGGGCGTCGTCCTTGTTGAGGCCGGAGAGATCGCCATAGTCGCGCTCGTTCAGCGCGAGGTCTTTGGAGGTCGGCAGGCCCTTCTGGTCGAGCTCGCCGAGAATGAGATCGAGCGTGTGCTGCGCGCGCGTCAAGACCGAGGTGTAGGCGACGTCGAACACGAGGCCCTGCGCCTTCAGCTTGCGGCCGGCTTCCGTGGCTTCCTTCACGCCGAGCTCGGTGAGATCAGGATCCTTCCAGCCCGTGAACAGGTTCTTCAGATTCCACTCGCTCTGACCGTGGCGCACGAGCACGAGGAGACGTTCGCTCATTGACTGCTTTCCATTCAGGTTATTGTTGAGGAATGATCTTGGCGGAAAGCCGCTTCACATCTTGCGCTAACGCGGCCCTTCGGGTCCGGTTCATGCTCCGGCTCGCTCAGATGTCTGCGAGACCGAGCACGTCGGCCATGGAGTAGTGCCCCGGCTTCTTGCCATGCGCCCACAGCGCCGCCTTGAGCGCGCCGTGTGCGAACAGCATGCGGTCTTCGGCGAGATGCGACAGCGTCAGGCGTTCGAACGGACCAAGAAAGGTCACGCTGTGCTCGCCGGCAACGGTGCCGCCGCGCAAGGAGGCAAAGCCGATGTCGCCCGGCTTGCGCGCGCCGGTGATGCCGTCGCGGCCGCGATCCGAATGCTCATCGAGCGAGATGCCGCGGCCGGCGGCGGCGGCCTGGCCCAGCATCAGCGCAGTGCCCGAGGGCGCATCGATCTTCATGCGGTGGTGGGTTTCCACGACCTCGATGTCGAAGCTCTCGTCGAGTGCCTTGGCGACGCGCTTGACCACCGCGGCGAGCAGATTGACGCCCAGGCTCATATTGCCCGACTGCACCACGACCGCACGGTTGGTGACGCTCTTGATCACGGCGTTGTCGGAGGCCGACAGTCCGGTGGTGCCGATGACGTGCACGATGCCGCGCTCGGCAGCGATCGCGACATTGGCGATGGTCGCGGCCGGCACGGTGAAATCCAGGATGCCGTCGGCATCTTTCGACATCGCCCAGAGGTCGGCCGAGAGTTTGACGCCGTTGGCAGGCAGGCCCGCGAGTACGCCGGCATCCTTGCCGAGCAGCTCCGAGCCGGGCGCCTCCAGGGCTCCCGCCAGCACCGCGCCTTCAGTGTCGGCAATGGCTCGTGCCAGCGCCCGGCCCATCCGGCCGCCTGCCCCGGCAACAATCAAACGCATATCGGACATAGTTCACCCTCTCCACGCCCTATAGCGGGAGCGGGCCGTTCCGGCAACCGATCAGGCCTTCAAAAGGCCCGTGGCGCGGGTCTCCCCAAGCACAGATGCAACGCTAGAGCATGAGCTCCAGGTCTTTCCTGAGCACGACCTGGCCATCGCGCTCTACAACATAAGTGGCCTTGTAGGAGCCGCGTTCCCACCCCCCGGGAGGTCGCTTCTTCCCCGCAAAGAGCATGAATTGCGCCTTGTTGGCCTGAAGTGGTGCAGACCGATTTTCCGCGATGACGTTGTCGAGGGGATCCTTGATGAGCAGCCATTGCGCGTCGCCCGCCTTCAGCCCGATAGCCCGCACGAACGCGACGATCGCCATCGAACCGGCGGACGGCTTTTGGCTCTCGGCACTGCCGTCCTCGATGAGTTCCATCGTGACCGGCCCCGTCGTAAAGCCCGCATTGAGGATGGCTCGTTCCTGGTACTCGAGTTTCGGGCGGAGGGCAGCAAGCCAGAGCGATTGACCGCCCTCGCAAGACTCGGGGCGAACGCCGTACGCAAAGGGATCGACCACCGCGCCATTGTGCCTCACGGTGAAATGCAGGTGAGGATACTCCGTGAGGCCGGAGAGACCGACACGGCCGAGCGGCTGTCCTAGGTCGACCTTGTCTCCAGGCTTGACCGACACACTGCCGGCGGCGAGGTGGCAGTACTGGGTTTCCCACTGCTCCGGATGTTCGATGACGACGCCATTGCCACATTCGGCCTCGCGCACCGCTTCGCGTCCCGATTTTGTGAAAGCGCCGTCCGGCGCGTCATTGCGTGTACGAAGAATACGGCCGCCTGCCGCCGCGCGCACGTCCACGCCGGCCCTTTGCACCGGCAGTGAGGGCAAACGAAAATCGGTGCCGTTGTGGTCGTCATAAGTCAGCGTGCCGCATTTGTAATCTCGCGCCGACCGCGACGGATCGAGATCCGTGTAATTCTGGATGTAGCAGGTGCGGCCAGGCTCGCAGGCAATCGGCAGCGCCAATTGAATGCTCTGGGCATGGGCAGGGAAGCCGGCCCCGGCCAATGCCAGGGCAGCGAACATCCGGTAGAGGAAACCTGCGCTGCCCATGCGCCTCGACATCGCGGAGAACCCCGTACTCATTCAGGCGAATGCTTGCCGGCCGTCCGCAATCTCATCGGACCCTCTTCGTCCAATCGACAATCGGAGGCCGGCCGGCTCACCCAGTTCTCGCGCCTGCCAGCGCCAAAAGGCGATTGGGTGAGATGATACAGAAGAAAGAACTCCGACTGTCGGTTGATCCCCAGTTTGAGCATGATCCTCTTGGTGTAGGTTCGCACCGTTGCCTCGGTCAGCCCAAGCTCGGCTCCAATATCGCGAGGGCACTGGAATTGAAGAATCCGGGCGACGATTCTTTCCTCAGCCCAGTTCAAGCCAAAGGCAGATGCGATGCAGTGCGCGCCCTGCACGTCATCGAATTGCGGCACGACGATGAGGGCCTGTCCCAGCTTGTCATGCGTTGGAACAGCGCCGATCTTGGCGAAGGCGAACTGCTGACGATCCGTCGAAAGCGGTACCGTAGTGTTGAACCATCCATGAGTCCCGCTCTCGATGAGCACTTTCCCGATTGCCCCCCGCAAGCTCTCGGTCACGGAAGCGCATGAGCCAGCAAGCCTGCCTCCTTCCATCCTGAGCAACTCGCGCTTGGCAAGCAGCACGCGTCCACCACGATTGACTGCGTAAATGTGCAGGCCCTGGTCCACGACGATGGCGGGAAAGGTCAGCTCTTCGAGCCAGAGTTGCGCATCGACCTGCCCCGGCGCTTGCCGGGCAAGTGAATGAGCAGCCTTCCATAACGGGCGCACGGTATGCGCCAAGCCCGGAATCTCCGATGCCGCAAGCGCGGCCGGTCGCCATCCGGCCACGAACACGACCGTGGTTCGCTCATCGGAAGCAAACCTGCCAATGACTGAATGACTCTTTACCGGGGGTTCCGCGCCGATCAACTTGCGGACGAAGGAGGTCCGGGAATTGATCGGCTCGAGCGAGGCGACGTCCTCGGCTGTACCCTTGCGCGCAAATCGCTCAACCATCGCCGCGCATGACGGATCGGCAGGAGCATCTCCGATCCTGGCTTCTTCCAGCCCGGAGGCGGATAGCATGGCTACGTAGCAGCTCCGGCAGCCGAGCAGTTCCGCCATGGCCTTTGCGAAATATTCCATTGCGGCCTGTTGCGGGCGTGGCTCCGGACAAGACCCAGACGGACCGCATCCGTCATTGCCTTGCTTCGAGGCGCGCTCGACGCAATCGGAACGAAAATCATCCTGTGCGGAAGGTAGTGCCTTACTGCACTCATGCACGGTCGCCTCCCTCATAGGCCGGCCCACCCCTTACCAGCGCTTAATTCTCCCTGAACGCACGGTTGATCCGTAACGTCATCGGCTGCAAAAGATATTCCGCAAAGGTTCGTTCCCCCGTCTCGACAAATATCTCGACAGGCATTCCAGGCATCAATGTGGAGATGTAGGAGGCCGTCGGCGCGTTGGGGTCCAGCTCAACCTCGGCCAAATAGGAGCTGTCGCCGGAATGGGTGTCGGTCAGTGCGTCTGCCGCAACGCCGACGACCCTTCCCTCGAGCATCGGCCGGCGGCGAATGTTCAGCGCGTGAACTCGCACACGCGCCATCTGTCCGACATAGACCTCTTCCCGATCGGCAGGCTTCAATGTCGCCTCGATGACAAGCCGATCTTGCATCGGAACGATTTCCAAAAGGGTTTCCCGAGGTCCAAGCACGGCATTGAGGTCCCTGCTGTTGAGGCCGACGATCCTTCCACTTTCCGGGGCACGCAATTCAGACCGGACAAGCTGGGCACGCAACGCGGCAATTCGATGTCTGAGGTCGCCGATCTCCTCGCTCGTCGCATGCCGCTGCTTGGCGATATCCTGATTTTGGTTGAACCCCAGTTGCCTGCGTCTGTCCTGCAACTCCGCGATCTTGCCCTGCATCTCCGAGATTGACGCGGCATTGCGATCGACCTGTCCGGTGGCCTCGGCTTCGGCCCGTTGCAAGGCCAGCAAACGTGGTTTCCGGGCGAGGCCCTTTGCGAGGAGATAACTCGTGTCGGCGATCTCTTCCCGCAACAGCTTGAGTTGCTGTTCAAGTCCTTGGGTGTTGCTCTGCAGGCCGCGGATGGTGTCCGCGTTTTGCAGCATCTGCTGATCGATCACCTTGCGCTCGTTCTCAATCGCGGCCAGTCGCGCGGCAAATTCGGCCTCCTGGGTTTGAATGGCGATACGTGCGGAGAGACGCGTTGCACTTTCCCGCAATTCGTCCGGAAACCGGATTGACTTCGCACCGTCTTGCTCCGCCGCCAGCCGGGCCTCCATCGCCAGATCAGCAAAGAACTTGGTTTCGAGGGAACCAAGGCTCCCTTCGATCTGCGCGGTGTCGAGCCGTGCAATGAGTTGACCGGCTTCGACGTGATCGTTCTCCCGGACATAGATCGATTTGATGATTCCGCCTTCCAGATGTTGCACCGCCTTGCGCTTCGAATGGACCTTGATGAATCCTGGTGCCACGACGGCGCCGCGGAGCGGAACCGTGGTTGCCCACAAGCCGAAGCCGCAAAATTGCAGGACGAGCAATACACAGCCCCATGCGATGATCCGTCGCATGTCGGATCGCGGTTGCTCCGTCGGCCAGGTCTTCGACGGACCTGCAACAGGCGCGGACATCGCGGAGGCATGACCGGTCTGCGTCATGGAATGACCCTCCTGCCTGGCAACCTCTGAGGTTCGACATTGCGCGGGAGCCCTGCCGAACCCGGTACCGGTGCCGGCCGCTGGGCGCGAAGTACGTCATATGGCGGTCCGAAGGCGACCTGGTTGCCGTCCCTCAACAGCAGCACGGCATCGGCGATGGTCAACAGCCGCGGCCGGTGGGTGACGATCACCGACGCCGCGCCGCGCGCTTTGGCCGATTGAATGGCGGAGCACAACGCTTCTTCGCCGTCCGGGTCGAGATTGGCATTGGGCTCATCCAGCAGGATCAATTTGCGATCGCCGAAGAAGGCGCGGGCAAGACCAATGCGCTGACGCTGGCCACCGGATAGCCTGCAGCCGTCGCGGCCGATCTCGGTCTGGTAGCCGGCCGGAAGGGACAGGATCATCTCATGCGCCTGCGCGAGCATGGCCGCGGCGACGATGGCCTCGTCCCGTGCGTATTCATCAAACCCGGCAATGGCTTCGGCCACCGTTCCTTCCAGGAGCTGCACGTCCTGGGGGAGATAGCCGACGAATTGCCCAAGCTGGTCGGGATCCCAGGTATGGAGTGCTGCGTGGTCCAACCGGATCGTACCGCTGGTCGGCCGATCGAGGCCTGCCATCAAGCGCAGCAATGTGGATTTTCCGGCGCCGGTCGGCCCGATCACGACGACAAGCTCGGACGGCCGGCATTGAAAGGATATGCCCGCGAGAATGGGACGCTGCGTCCCGCCAATCCGGAATGTCACCCGCTCTACCTTGAGCATGCCGGCTGGCGGCGGAAGCAACGTCTTCCGCGGACGCGCAAGCACCGGCATCGCGGCGTTGCAGACTTGCGTCCACGCGTCCTGCGCAGATGCCAACGCGCGCCAGGCCGAGACCAACCCTTCCATGGGCTGCAACGTGCGCGCTATCAGGATCGAGCTCGCGATCAGACTGCCGGACAGCACCTCGTTCTGGAGCACGAGCCAGGCACCGCAGCCGATCGCGGCAATCTGCAGGATGGTCCTGACCATTCGCGCGGCGGCGCTAATCGTGTAGATGCGTTCGCTGGCCCGCACCACCGGAGACAGGGCTTCGTCATTGAGGCTCATGAACGCGCGGATGGCGCCCCGGGTCCAGCCCATCGCCCGCACCACGCTGGAGTGCCGGACGATTCCATCGAGCAACGCCTGCGTCTTCAACGCCGCTTGCGAAGCCTGCGCAATTTCCCCGCGCGCGATCCAGTGGCTTGCAACACCCATCGCCAGCAGGACCCCCACCCCGATCAGGGCTATGACGCCATACCAGGGGTGCAGGAAGAACAGGATGAGAATAAACACCGGGAGGAACGGAGCATCTATCAGCGATGTGACCGTTCCGCTCGACAGGAAAGTTCTCAACTCGCGAAGCTTGACCAGATCGTGCTGCCGGCCGTCGCCCGGCGCCGCGCCGGTGATGCTGCCTTCAAGGATGATCGGAGCGAGGCAGTGCTCGAACCCGACCGCGAACCGGCTCAACAGGCGGTTACGAAACGTGTCGAAGGCGGCGCTGAAGGCGAGAGCGCCGACGGCGATGACGGTGAGGCCGACAAGCGTCTCGACGCTTCCGCTGCTGAGCACGCGGTCGAACACTTCGATTGAATAGAAAGGTACGACCAGCAGCAGCAGGTTTACGGACACGCTGAAACAAACGATCCACACCAATGCGAATCGTCCCGGAATCAAGGCCACCAGCAATCTCTGACCAGATGCTGGGATCACACCACGGTTACGCGAATACATAACTTGCCGGCACTATCACTGACTGAAATGAGGGCGGGGCGGCCTGACAGCCGCCCCGCTACTAGTCGGCGCTAGACAACGTCAACGGCCGTATAACCGGCGGCAGTGTTGATTTCGGCGATCGACTCGAACGGTGTCGCGCCGCCCGTGATGCCATCGAGCTGGATGGCGCCGAAGCCGAAATCCAGCACGGTGTTGGTGCCGTCGTCGTCCACTACCACTGTAGCCGGGTCAAAGCCTGGCGGAGCGTCGACAACAACGGCATCGCCATCGGCAAAGCTGAGATCGGTGACTTCATCGTTGCCGAAGTTCGTAGCTGTGTTGTCGCCGAAATTGTGCGTATCGGTACCAGCACCGCCCGTCAGCACATCATCGCCGAGTCCACCGTTGAGGACGTCGGCGCCATTGCCGCCGGACAACTCGTCATCGCCGTTACCGCCGTTCAGGGTGTCATTGCCGGCGCCGCCCGACAGGATGTCAGCCCCAGCCCCGCCGTTCAGGACATCGGTGCCGTCGCCGCCATCGAGCGTGTCATCTCCGGCGTCGCCGTCGAGCGTGTCGTTGCCGGTTCCGCCGCTCATTTCGTCATCACCGGCGCCGCCGCTCATGGCATCGTTGCCCGCGCCGCCGGCCATCTCGTCGTCTCCGGCATCGCCGAACATCGTATCGTTACCGGCGCCGCCGTCCATGATGTCGTCGCCCGCGTCGCCGTGCATGGTGTCGTTGCCATCGCCACCGTTGAGCGTATCGGCGCCCAAACCGCCGTTCAGGATGTCGTCACCGGTACCGCCGTTCAGCAGGTCATTGCCAAGTCCGCCGTTCAGCGTGTCGTTGCCGGCATCGCCATTCAGAGTGTCATCTCCGAATCCACCGTTGAGTAGGTCGTTACCGTCGCCGCCATTCAAGACGTCATTGCCGGCGTCGCCGCTCAACGTATCGTCGCCGGCGTCGCCCCACAGGGTGTCGGCACCCGCGCCGCCATGAATGTCATCATTGCCGTCGCCGCCGTGGATGCCGTCGTCGCCGGCGTCACCAAAGAGCTGATCAGCGCCGGTTCCGCCATCGATGGTGTCGTTGCCCTGGTCGCCGTGGATGATGTCGGCGCCGGCATTTCCGTTCAGCGTGTCGTCGCCCGCGCCGCCGTTGATCGTGTCGTCGCCGGCGCCACCGGTGATCGTATCGATACCGGCATTTCCATCAAGGATGTCGTTGCCGGCACCACCATCGATGGAATCATTGCCCGCGCCGCCGCTTACGTCATCATTGCCGTCCAGGCCAGTAATGGTGTCGTTGCCTTGAAGGCCAAAGATCTGATCGTCTACATTCGTGCCAGGCAACACATCGTCGCCTGCTGTTCCGATGATCAGTGCCATGATCTTCACTCCCTTTGCATGGAAATGCGCGATGCGGGTCGCCTTGCGGCCCGTCACGGACGTCGCAGATTTCGGGTTGGCTTGATGCCCATCACCGATCGATGTGGGCTCCGATCAAGCAACCTTGGATGAAACGAGAGCGATCCAGCAATCCCCATTTGGGGACAAAAGAATACGGCAAGCTGGTGGACCCAATGACGGCCACGGTCTTCGTCTCAGGCGCGAACGACCCTCAGGCGTTCAAGCGAATGAGTCCGTCAAGGTGATGCAAGATGATGTCGACGTGAGTGCGAGCGGAGATGTCCGCGACGCTCTCCTGATCGCGTGCGATGATCGCACGCGCGTGCTGTCCGCGAGAGCCGGATGATGCTCGCGTCAATCCAGGATAGGTTCTCGCGACGATCCGTCTTCAGGGCTGCGGGCCGTCATAGCCCTCGATGATGATGAGGTCGGCGATGGAGTGCGGCTGGCGCACCTTGATGTTGGCCTGGTATTCCGGCGAGTTGTAGCAGGCGATCGCGGTCTCGTAGTCGGGAAATTCAATCACGACGTTGCGCGAGCGGCTGGCGCCTTCGACGGTGGTGAACTTGCCGGCCCGAACGACGAAGCGGCCACCCCATTTCTTGAAGATCGGACCGTTGGCGACGGCATAGGGCTTGTAGCCCTCGTCGCTGCTCACATCCACGCGCCCGATCCAGTAGCCCTTTGCCATTGTTCTTCTCCCTGTTTGTCGGTCTCTATCTAAGCATGATCCGACCGGAAAACCGCTGCGCGGTTTTTCCGAATCATGCGCCGAGCGCCTGCGCGATCTCGGCCTGGATGGCTTCAGCGATCGCCTTGGGGTCGGCGGCTTCCACCACCGGCCGTCCGACGACGAGATAATCGGCGCCCGCGGCAATTGCGCGGCCGGGCGTCATGATGCGTTTCTGGTCGCCGCTCGCAGAACCCGCCGGCCGGATGCCGGGGGTGACGAGGCTCATCTGGTGGCCGACGATCTTGCGCAAGGCGCCGACCTCCTCGGGCGAGGACACCAGCCCGTCGACGCCGAGCACCTGCGCCTGCTGCGCGCGCGCTTCGACCAGCTCGGAGACGCTGAGCCGATAGCCGGCCGCATGCAGATCGTCGTCGTTGTAGGACGTCAGCACCGTGACGGCGAGAATCTTCAGGCTCGCGCTACCGCGGCCTTCGACCGCGCCCTTCATGGTCTGCGGATAGGCGTGCACGGTGACGAAGGTTGCACCCAGCTTGGCCACGCTCTCCACACCACGCGTGACGGTGTTGCCGATGTCGTGCATCTTGAGATCGGCGAACACCTTCTTGCCCTTGTCGGCGAGCTTGCCGATCAGCGGCAGGCCGCCGGCATAAGCGAGCTGATAACCGATCTTGTAGAAGGTGACGCTCTCGCCGAGCCTTGCGATCATCGCCTCCGCGGCGTCAACGCTGGGCAGGTCGAGCGCTACGATCAGGCGGTCCTTCGGGGCGATCTCGGCTGGCGTCATGTCACCTCACATCATGCGTTGGGAAATGTCGATCAATTGCCGCACCAGCTCCTTCAACGCGGCGATGTCGCCCTCGTTCTTCAGCCTGTCCATATCGTCATAGGCCTGGTCGGCAAAGGCGAGCGTGAGCTGGCTGGCAATCACATTGGCGTGGCAGGAGGTCAGGATCAGCCGCAGCGCCTGGAGTGCACGGGCCGCACCGAGCCGGCTCTGCGAGGCGCCGGCGAGCGCGAAGGCGCGGTTGCGAAACACGTCGCCGCGCGTCTCGTGCAGCTCATGTACGCGGCTGATCCAGTCGATCGCGTTCTTGAGCAGCGGCGGCACCGAGGCGTTGTATTCGGGCGAAACGATCAGCACGCCATGATGCGCGCCGATCATGCGCTTGAGATTGATCGCGTGCTTGGGCGCGCCCGACTTGGCCTGGAGATCGCCGTCATAGATCGGCAGCGGAAAATCGGCGAGCGAGATGCGGGTGACGTCGACGCCGGCCTGGGCGAATTCATAGGCGGCGACCGCCGCCAGCTTCGCATTGTGCGAGCCGGTGCGCAGCGAGCCGGGAATGATCAGGATTTTGGGTGCGGGCATCCGCTTCCATGCATTCGGCGAAACGAGTCCGCCGCGCAAAGGGGAATGCCGGCGGAATTAGTCCTTGCGATACACCCAGACGCGGGCCGGCGGAAGGTTCATCCAGATCCGTTCCGAGGCCTCTGTGGACACGCCGGGCAGCGATTTCGGGATCGGCGGCACCACCGCATAGGTGAACTGCACGAAGGGCGCGCCCGGGGTCAGCGCCGCGAAGGCGTCGCGGACCAGCCGGAGCCGCGTCAGCATCGGTTTTGTTACGAGCGGCAGGCCGGAGACGACGGCGGAGGCTGGCGCGCCGAGCACGTTCCAGAGCGTGTCGCGCAGGCGATAAGCATCGCCCTGCACCACTTTGGCTTGCGGATAGCGGTCGCGCAGCAAGGCGCAGAAGCCGGGATTGTATTCGACGAGGACGAGGCGCTTCTGGTCGACACCGCGCTCGACCAGGGCCGAGGTGATGGCGCCGGTGCCGGGCCCGAGCTCGACCACAGGCGCGTCCGAATTGACGTCGACGTAGTGCGCCATGGTCCGGGCCAAAAGCTTGCCCGAAGGCATCACTGCACCCATGTGCAGCGGCTTTTCGATCCACGACCTTAGAAAGCGCACCTCGTCGTCGAGACGGGGCTTCTTCAACGCACGCGCGGACGATGGCAATGGCATGTCGGGACCGGACGGGACCGCGGGACCGCGGCGTGTCAGAAAATGGTCATAAACAGGTATAGGCCGAAGGCGATACGGTCAAGACGAGTCAGGTTGCCCGATTACTGAATAGATCCTTGACCTTGGCGAAGAAGCCGACCGATTCCGGCTGGGTATTGCCGGAGGAGAGCTTTTCGAATTCCGCCAGCAATTCCTGCTGCTTCTTGGTGAGATTCTGCGGGGTCTCGACGGCAACCTGGACGTACATGTCGCCCATCTGGCGCGAGCGCAGCACCGGCATGCCTTTTGATGCAATGCGGAATCGGCGGCCCGACTGGGTTCCGGCCGGCACCTTCACCTTGGTTTTGCCGCTGTCGATGGTCGGCACCTCGAATTCGCCGCCGAGGGCGGCCGTTACCATCGAGATCGGCACCCGGCAGTGCAAATCGGCGCCGTCGCGCTGGAAGAGCTGGTGCTGGGCCAGCGACAGGAAGATGTAGAGGTCGCCGGGCGGGCCGCCGCGAACCCCGGCCTCGCCTTCGCCCGCGAGCCTGATCCGGGTGCCGTCCTCGACCCCCGGGGGAATGTTGACCGAAAGCGTCCGCTCGCGGGTGACCCGACCCTGGCCGGAGCAGGACGGGCAGGCATCCTCGATCATCTGGCCGCGGCCCTGGCAGCTCGGACAGGTGCGCTCCAGCGTGAAGAAGCCCTGCGACTGCCGCACGCGGCCGGCGCCGCCGCAGCTCGAGCAGGTCTTCGGCTTGGTGCCGGCCTTGGCGCCGATGCCCGAGCAGGCCTCGCAGGTGACCGAGACCGGAATCTCGATCTGCGCGGTCTTGCCGCCAAAGGCTTCCTCGAGCGTGATTTCCATGTTGTAGCGCAGGTCGGCGCCACGCTCGCGGCCGCCACGGCCGCGCTGCCCGGCCATGCCGAACAGGTCTTCGAAGATGTCGGAGAAGGAGGAGGCGAAGCCCGCGCCGAAACCGGCGCCGCCGCCGCCCTGCTCGAAGGCCGCATGGCCGAAGCGGTCATAGGCCGCGCGCTTGTCCTTGTCCTTGAGGACCTCGTAGGCCTCGTTGATTTCCTTGAACTTGACTTCGCTGGTGTCGTCCCCGGGGTTGCGGTCCGGGTGGAATTTCATCGCAAGCTTGCGGAAGGACGATTTCAGGACGGAATCGTCGGCAGTGCGTTCGACTTCGAGCGTTTCGTAATAGCAGCGCTTGGTGGACGTGGACATGTTGAACTCGGTCTATCCAATCGCGATTCAAGTCGGAGCGGAACAACGTCGCCAGGAGACGATATAGGCAGCCCTTTGCTTCGCGGCAGAGGGCGGCACGGCGACGTTCATCATAACGGCTGGGAATTGATCGATCGTAACGGGGACACGCCCCGCCGAGCCCGACACGACGGCCTCCCCCGTGAGGGGGGAGGCCGGTAGCGCGTGTGGGGTCCAGGCCGTCCGCATCATCACCCTCTTGGGGATCAGGCGGACTTCTTGTTGTTCTTGTCGTCGTCGACTTCGGTGAATTCCGCGTCGACGACGTCGTCCTTGGCCGCATCCTTCTTGGCGTCGGCCTCGGCCTGCTGCTTGTACATGGCCTCACCGAGCTTCATCGAAGCCTGGGCCAGCGTCTGGGTCTTGGCCTTGATCGCCTCGGCATCGTCGCCCTTCAGCGCTTCCTTGAGGTCGCTGACGGCATCCTCGATGGCGCGGCGCTCGGGCTCGGCGACCTTCGAACCGTGCTCGGCCAGGGCCTTCTCGGTGGAGTGCACCAGGCCATCCGCCTCGTTCTTGGCGGTGACGGCCTCGCGGCGCTTCTTGTCCGCCTCGGCGTTGGCCTCGGCGTCCTTGACCATCTTCTCGATGTCGGCTTCCGACAGGCCGCCGGAGGCCTGGATGCGGATCTGCTGCTCCTTGGCCGTGGCCTTGTCCTTGGCCGAGACGTTGACGATGCCGTTGGCGTCGATGTCGAAGGTCACCTCGATCTGCGGCATGCCGCGCGGGGCCGGCGGAATGCCCATCAGGTCGAACTGGCCAAGCATCTTGTTGTCGGCCGCCATTTCACGCTCGCCCTGGAAGACGCGGATGGTGACCGCGTTCTGGTTGTCCTCGGCGGTCGAGAACACCTGGCTCTTCTTGGTCGGGATCGTGGTGTTGCGGTCGATGATGCGGGTGAACACGCCGCCCAGCGTCTCGATGCCCAGCGACAGCGGGGTCACGTCGAGCAGCAGCACGTCCTTGACGTCGCCCTGGAGCACGCCGGCCTGGATCGCGGCACCGATCGCCACGACTTCGTCCGGGTTGACGCCCTTGTGCGGCTCCTTGCCGAACAGCTGCTTCACGACTTCCTGGACCTTCGGCATGCGCGACATGCCGCCGACCAGAACGACTTCGCCGATCTCACCGGCGGTGACGCCGGCGTCCTTCAGCGCCTTGCGGCAGGGCTCGACCGTCTTCTGGACGAGGTCATCGACCAGCGCCTCGAACTTGGCGCGGGTGAGCTTCATCGTCAGATGCTTGGGGCCGGTCTGGTCCGCGGTGATGAAGGGCAGGTTGATCTCGGTCTGCGTCGTCGACGACAGCTCGATCTTGGCCTTTTCAGCGGCTTCCTTCAGGCGCTGCAACGCGAGCTTGTCGTTGCGCAGGTTGATGCCCTGCTCCTTCTGGAACTCGTCGGCCAGATAACCCACGAGGCGCATGTCGAAGTCTTCGCCGCCGAGGAAGGTGTCGCCGTTGGTCGACTTCACCTCGAACACGCCGTCGCCGATTTCGAGAATGGAGATATCGAACGTGCCGCCGCCGAGATCGTACACGGCGATCGTGCCGGTCTTGGTCTTGTCCAGACCATAGGCGAGCGCGGCCGCGGTCGGCTCGTTGATGATGCGCAGCACTTCAAGGCCCGCGATCTTGCCGGCGTCCTTGGTCGCCTGGCGCTGGGCGTCGTTGAAGTAAGCGGGAACGGTGATGACGGCCTGGTCGACCTTCTGGCCGAGATGGGCCTCCGCGGTCTCCTTCATCTTCTGCAGGATGAACGCAGACACCTGCGAGGGCGAGTAGGTCTGGCCGTCGGCCTCGACCCAGGCGTCGCCGTTGGAAGCCTTCACGATCTTGTACGGAACGAGCTTCTTGTCCTTCTCGACCATCGGGTCGTCGTAGCGGCGGCCGATGAGGCGCTTCACTGCGAAGAACGTACGCTCGGGATTGGTAACGGCCTGGCGCTTGGCAGGCTGGCCGACGAGGCGCTCACCGTCGTCCGTCACGGCGACGATCGAAGGCGTCGTGCGCATGCCTTCGGAATTCTCGATGACTTTGGCGTTCTTGCCATCCATCACGGCGACGCACGAATTCGTGGTGCCGAGGTCGATCCCAATGACCTTTCCCATGGTCCTGATATCCTTGTTTTTGCGGCAGGTTGGCTGGGCCCAAGAGGCACCCGCTCCAAACCCCCTAAGATCAAACATCCGCGATATTGCGATGGTTGACGCTCATATAGGAGGGGGGGAGGGGCCCGCAAGGACCGAACGCAAGTTTCGGCCATGAAAACATTGGGTTTTGGAAGATCATATCCGGGCTCAACCGCCCTTGCGGGTGAGGAATTATTAACAGGTTCAGGCGTCAGCCGGCCCCCCGCCACCGTGATCTGCCCCGCCCTGTTACCGGCGGGCCAAACCCGTTAAAAGGCGGGCGGCCGGACCGCCGCCATCAAGGCGGCTTTGCGCGACAAAGCGGCCCAACGGCCGACCATCGAACGGCCTCAATGTGAACCAATCAGAGTGCCCATGAAGCTCATTCGCCCCCTCGCCGCGCTCGCCGTCCTCGTCGCCACAGCGCTTCCGGCCCTTGCGGCGGATGCCGTTTTCCCGCCCGGCTTGCGCCTCGGCATGGTGCCGCTGGTCGGCCTGAGCACGGCCAAGACGTTTCCGGGCTTCGAGAGCGAGGACGGCAACGTCAAGGTGCTGATCACCGAGCTGCCGCCGGCGGCCTATGGGGAGGTCGTGAGCGCCTTCAATTCCAATCCAGCCGGCACCGCCGGCGTCAAGCAGGACAAGCTCGAGACCCCCGCGGGTCTTGCCTATTTCACCACGGAAAGCGGCAAGGCCGGCGAGACCCCGGTGAAACGCTATTCGATGATCGTGCCCGGCGCCGGCTTCTCCGGTTATGTCGCGGTGCAGATTCCGGAGAATGCGGCCAAGATCTACACCGACGAGGCGGTGCGGCAGATGTTTGCGAGCGCCGTCACCCGCAAGCAGGTCTCGGCCGAAGAGCAGATCGGGCTGATGCCGTTCAAGATCACCGATCTCGCCGATTTCAAGGACATCCGCACCCTGGCGCCGGGCTCCAGCATCATCCTGGCCGACGGCAATGAGAGCTCGGGCTATGAATCCAAGCCGTTCATGATCCTCGGCCTGATCGGCGCCACCCCGCAGCAGGCCGACGACCGCGCCCGCTTCGCCCAGGAGGCCGCGCTCCAGATCCCCGGCGTGCGCGAGTCGCGCGTCACCATGTCCGAGCCGATCCGCATCAACGGCCAGCAGGGTTTCGAGACCCGAATCGACGGCGTCAGCGGCAAGGACAAGACGCCCGTGACCGTGGTGCAGTGGATCCGCTTCTCGAGCGGCGGCGCCTCGCTGCGCATCATCGCCAGCGCCCCGCGCGACCAGTGGTCGGCCGCTTTCACCCGCTTCCGCGCCGTGCGCGACGGCATCCAGCCCAAGGGTTAGTCTCAAGGGTTAGTCCAAGGGTTAGCCCAAGCGCTGGACAGAACCGGCTGCATTTTCGGGCTTCTGTTCGTATACGAACGGAACTAGGCTTCCTTCCATTGGATCATCCTGGAGGGAGGCGAACGATGCTTGATCGACGACAAATCCTCGCGGCGCTTGGGACAAGCGCTCTCGTAGCCCTTGCTCCAACCGCGCTCCTTGCGGCCGCATCGATCAAGCCGGACGATGCTTCCGCGCTGCTCGTGATCGACGTGCAAAACTGCTTCCTGCCCGGCGGCAGCCTCGCCGTGAAGGAAGGCGAGCGGGTCGTTCCGGTCATCAACAAGATGGCGAAAGCCTTTGCGAACGTGGTGATGACCCAGGACTGGCACACGCCGGGCCACATTTCGTTTGCGTCGGTGCACTCCGGCAAGAAGCCGTTCGAGACCGTCGATCTCCCTTACGGCAAGCAGGTGCTGTGGCCCGACCATTGCGTGCAGGGCACCGATGGCGCCGCGCTGTCGAAGGATCTTGCGATCCCGCATGCCGAACTCATCATCCGCAAGGGTTTTCACAAGGACGTCGACAGCTACTCGGCCTTCCTGGAAGCCGACGGCAAGACCTCGACGGGCCTCGCCGGTTACCTGAAGGGCCGCAAGATCAAGCGCGTCTTCGTCGCCGGCCTCGCGACAGACTTCTGCGTCGCCTGGACCGCGCTCGACGCGCGCAAGGCGGGCTTCGAGGTCTATGTGGTGGAAGACGCCTGCCGCGGCATCGACACGCAGGGGTCGCTCGCAAAAGCCTGGGCCGACATGGCCAAGGCCGGCGTGAAGCGGATTCAGTCCGCGGATATCGCGGTGAGCGCGTAAGCGGCGCGAAAAGCTGCCAAATCCTCATCCTGAGGAGCGTGCTCCTTAGCACGCGTCTCGAAGGATGAAGGCCGAGCTGCAACAGCCGGGCCTGCATGGTTCGAGACGGCGCTGACGCGCCTCCTCACCATGAGGATCGACCAGTGCGCCGCTCAGTTCACTTCGTTGCTGTTCGCAGCCGGCGCAGCCTTCGTGCCGCCCTTGGCGACACCGACCAGCGCCGGGCGCAGCACGCGCTCGCCGATGGTGTAGCCGGCCTGCATGACCTGCACGACGGTGCCCGCAGGCACCGACGCATCCGGCACCTCGTACATCGCCTGCTGGAAGTTCGGGTCGAACTTCTGGCCCTGCGGATCGAACTTCTTGACGCCGTGCTTTTCCAGCGCGTTGAGCAGCGAGCGCTCGGTGAGCTCGACGCCCTCGATTAGCGAGGTCAGGCCGGGATCGGCCGCGGCACGGGCCTCGGCCGGAACGGCATCGAGCGCACGCTGGAGATTGTCGGCGATGTCGAGCACGTCGCGGGCGAAGCCGGTGATGCCGTAGAGGCGGGCGTCGGCGACCTCCTTGGTGGTGCGCTTGCGCAGATTTTCCATCTCGGCCAGCGTCCGCAGCATGCGGTCGCGCGCTTCGGCGGCTTCCTTCTGCAACAGCTCGACCGAGCCGGGCTCCGGATCGTCGGGCATGATGTAGGGTTTTGACACCACGGGCTCGTCGGTCGGCGGGGTCGTGTCGTCGGGCTGCCGGTCTCGATCGGTCATCGGCTCTCTTCTCGAACTCGTCTCAAGGGATTGTTGGCCCGGATATCGTGCCTAAGCTCACGAAAATCAAGCGCCCGTGATCGGAGGAAACGCCGGTCAGCCCCCCAAGAGGCGGCTGACGATGCGCGCGGCGTAGTCCACGGTCGGGATTACGCGGGCATAATTCAGCCGCGTCGGCCCGATCACGCCCAAAACACCGACGATGTGGCCGGCGGCATCCCGATAGGGCGAGATGATGGTGGAGGAGCCTGACAAGGAAAACAGTTTGTTCTCCGAACCGATAAAGATCCGCACGCCCTCGGCGGTCTCGGCGCGCCCCAGAAGGTCGATCACGCCGCGCTTGGTCTCGAGATCGTCGAACAGCAGGCGAACGCGCTCGAGATCCTCCAGCGCGTGCAGATCCTCGAGCAGATTGGCGTGGCCGCGAACAATCAGCTGGCGGTCCTCGTTCTCGCCGCCGGACCAGCTCGCAATGCCGGCCGAAATCACCTTCTGCGTCAGTTGATCGAGCTCGGCACGGGCTTCGCCGAGCGCGGTTTCGAGCTCGAGCCGCGCCTCGGCCAGCGTGCGGCCGCGAATCCGCGCATTGAGGAAATTACCGGCTTCGGTGAGCGCCGAGGAGGGAACTCCGGGCGGCAGCGACAACACGCGGTTTTCGACCTGACCGTCCTCGCCGACCAGGATCACCAGGGCTTTTTCGGGTTCCAGCCGGACGAATTCGATGTGTTTCAGCCGCGCATTGGATTTCGGGGTCAGCACGACCGCTGCGGCGCGGGTGAGACCGGACAGCCGCGTCAGCGCCTCCGACAGCGCCGCCTCGACCGATTGGGCGTGACCCACCGACGTCAACTGGCTCTGGATCGACTGCCGCTCGGCGTCATTGAGGTCGCCGACCTGCATCAGGGCGTCGACGAAGAAGCGCAGGCCGAGTTCCGTCGGCAAGCGGCCGGCAGAGGTGTGGGGCGCATAGATCAGGCCGAGCTGTTCCAGGTCGGCCATGACGTTGCGGACCGAGGCCGGCGACAGGGGCATCGCGATCAGCCGCGAAATATTGCGCGAGCCGACCGGCTCGCCGGTCGCGAGATAGCTTTCGACAATTTGACGAAAGATGTCGCGGGAGCGCTCGTTGAGCTGGGCGAGGCCTGCGCGCGGCGCGATCAGATGGATCGGATCGTGATGGGCCACGGACGGTAACTCCTCTCAGACGCTTATAATTTGTCCATCCCGGAGGGTTCTGACAAGCGTGGCGTTTGCGGGGTGGAAAACCCGGGGTGAAAAAGCCTTGCCGCCCACCCTCACCCCACCTACAAGCACCGCGAATAGCCCTTTTCCGAAGGTTTTGGAGGATTTCCCATGCGGCCAAGCCGCCGTGCGCCCGACGAATTGCGCCCCGTGACGCTGGAGCGCGGCGTGGTCAAATATGCGGAAGGCTCCTGCCTGGTGAAATTCGGCGACACCCATGTGCTGGTCACCGCCACGCTGGAAGACCGCCTGCCGCCGTGGCTGAAGGGCCAGGGCCGCGGCTGGGTCACCGCCGAATATGGCATGCTGCCCCGCGCGACCTCCGAACGCACCCGCCGCGAGGCCTCCGCCGGCAAGCAAAGCGGCCGCACCGTCGAGATTCAGCGCCTGATCGGCCGCTCGCTTCGCACCATCGTCGATCTCGAAGCGCTCGGTGAGCGCCAGATCACGGTCGATTGCGACGTGCTCCAGGCCGACGGCGGCACGCGCACGGCCTCGATCACCGGCGCCTGGGTCGCGCTCGCCGATTGCATCAACTGGATGAAGGCGCGCAACATGATCAAGGCCAAGGTGCTGCGCGACAACGTCGCCGCGATCTCCTGCGGGATCTACAACGGCACGCCCGTGCTCGACCTCGACTATGCCGAGGATTCGGAAGCCCAGACCGACGCCAATTTCGTCCTGACCGGCGATGGCCGCATCATCGAGGTGCAGGGCACCGCCGAACGCGAACCGTTCACACAGGACGAATTCCTCGCGCTGATGGCGCTGGCCCAGAAGGGTATCGCGCGGCTCGTGGACTTGCAGAAACTGGCTGTCGCGTAGTCAATAGGCCCATGCACCGCCGAATCACCGGAAAGCTCGTCATCGCGACCCACAATCCTGGCAAGCTCGCCGAGATGAAGGAGTTGCTCGCGCCTTGCGGCATCGAGGCGGTGTCGGCCGGCGAGCTCGGCCTGCCCGAGCCCGACGAGACCGGCAACGATTTCCGCAGCAATGCCGCGATCAAGGCGATCGCGGCGGCGCAGGCGACCAAGCTTCCCTCCTTCGCCGACGATTCCGGCATCGTGGTCGACGCGCTCGATGGCGCGCCCGGCATCTACAGCGCGCGCTGGGCCGGACCGTCAAAAGATTTCGCTGCCGCGATGGCGCAGATCGAGCGCCTGTTGCGGGAGCGCGGCGCCACCACGCCTGACAAGCGCACCGCTCATTTCGTTTCCGCGCTTTGCGTCGCCTGGCCCGACGATCATCTCGAAGAGGTCGAGGCGCGCGTCGACGGCAGCTTGGTCTGGCCGCCGCGCGGCACGGCCGGCTTCGGTTATGATCCGATGTTCCTGCCCAATGGCCACGATCGCACGTTCGGCGAGATGACCAGCATCGAGAAGCACGGCCTGCCGCCGCTCGGCCTCGGCCTGTCGCATCGCGCCCGCGCCTTCGTGAAACTGGCGGAGATCTGCCTTGAGCCGCGCTAAGCAAGCTTTCGGCGTCTATGTGCACTGGCCGTTCTGCCTGTCGAAGTGCCCCTATTGCGACTTCAACAGCCACGTCCGCCACGCCGCGATCGACGAGGCGCGCTTCGCTTCAGCTTTCGCGCGTGAAATCGAAACGACCGCACAGCGTGCGCCCGGGCGTGAAGTCACCTCGATCTTCCTCGGCGGCGGCACGCCTTCACTGATGCAGCCCGCGACCGTCGGCGCGGTGCTCGATGCCATCGGCAAGCACTGGCACGTCGCCAGCGATGTCGAGGTCACGCTCGAGGCAAATCCGACCAGCGTCGAAGCCACGCGTTTTGCCGGCTATCGCGCCGCCGGCGTCAACCGCGTCTCGCTCGGCGTGCAGGCCCTCGACGATGCCTCGCTGAAGGCGCTGGGCCGGATGCACAGCGCCCGCGAGGCGCTCGACGCCGTCGCCATCGCGCGCCGCTCATTCGACCGTTATTCGTTCGACCTGATCTACGCCCGCCCGGACCAGACGCCGGCGATGTGGGCCGACGAGCTGCGCCTCGCGATCGATGAAGCGGCCGAGCATCTGTCGCTCTATCAATTGACGATCGAGGAAGGCACGCCGTTCTTCGGCCTGCACCAGGCCGGCAAATTGAAGACGCCGGACGAAGCCGTCGCGCGCGCGCTCTACGACGTCACGCAGGAGACCTGCGACAAGCTCGGCCTGCCCGCTTACGAGATTTCAAATCACGCGCGGCGCGGCGCCGAGTGCCGGCACAATCTGGTGTACTGGCGCGGCGATGAATATGCCGGCATCGGCCCTGGTGCCCATGGCCGCCTCGACATCGACGGGATCAGGCACGCCACCGCCACCGAGAAGCGCCCCGAAGCCTGGCTGATGCGGGTCGAAACCAACGGCCACGGCAACGTCACCGACGATCTCCTCAACAGCGAGGAGCGCGCCGACGAATTTCTGCTGATGGGGCTCCGCCTCGCCGAGGGCATCGACCCCGAGCGCTACAGCGCGCTGTCGGGCCGCCCGCTTGATCCCAAGCGCATCGCGCTGTTGCGCGAGGAAGGCGCGATCATCGTCGATGCGACGGGGCGCCTGCGCGTGACCAGCAGCGGCTTCCCGGTGCTGGACGCCGTGGTCGCGGATCTCGCAGCGTAGCGAGCTGCCGTCGGGTGGGCAAAGCGGAAGCGTGCCCGCCATTTCCATACGATGCATGGAGAGATGGTGGGCACGGCGCGAAGCGCGCCTTTGCCCACCCTACGGCACCGTGGCCCCGAACTACGCCCCAAAACTCTTCGGCGAGCCAGCGACCGCCACACCGCCACCCGTCGTCACCTTCATCACGGCGAGGCCGCGCTCGTTGGTGCCATCGGCGCGGAAGCGGAACAGGCCGTCGATGCCGGCGAAGCCGGAAGGGTTGGTGAGCACATCCGGCGAGAAGCGCGTCGGGCCCTGCGTGCGCGCCAGCGCGGCGACGAGGGCGACCGCGTCATAGGCGAGCGTCGCGGTGCGGATCGGCTCGGCGCCGTATTTGGTGCGGTAGCGGCCGGAGAAGGCGCGGAAGCCGGCCGGGTCCGGCGCGGCGTAGAGACCGCCTTGCAAGTTCGAATTGGCATAGACACGCGGACTGTCCCACAGGCCGGTGCCGAGCAGCTGGATGTTGCGCAAATTCGCGCCCGCGGCCGTCATCGCATCGGCCACCGCGACGACGGCATCGCCGTCATCGGCGATGAACAGCGCATCCGCGCTGCCGAGCTGCTGCGCCACGGTGCGTGCCGGCGTCGCGCGATCGGCGCCGTATTTCTCGAAGGCGACAATGCGGCCGCCGCGCCGCGGCACCGCCGCCTTCACCGCGGCCTCGACGACATTGCCATAGGCATTGTCGGGCACGAGCACGGCGACCGAGCGCTTTCCGATGCTCGCGGAATATTCGACGATGCGGTTGACGTCGGACTCCGGCAGGAAGCTCAGCAGAAAGACGCCGCGGCCGGCGATGCTGGAATCGGTCGAGAACGCGATCACCGAGATGCCGCGCGTACGCGCGACCTGCGCCACCGCCGGCACCGACTGCGCGAACAGCGGGCCCAGGATGATCTCGGCGCCTTCGTCTACCGCCTGCTGCGCGCCCGCCTGCGCGCCTTGCGGGCTGCCGTTGTCGTCCTTGATCAGGAGCTGGATGTTGGGATTCTGGAACTCGGCCAGTGCCATCTCGGCGGCGTTGCGCATCGACTGCGCGGCGAGGCCGGCATTGCCGGCGGCCGAGAGCGGCAGGATCACGGCAACCTTCACCCCGCCGCTGCCGGCGGTGGTGGCCTGTTGCGGCGGTCCGGCCGGCTGAGCCGGGGCCGGGGAGGAGCTGCTGAACGGGTTGGAGAACTGGCTGAGACTCTGCTGCACGCCGGCGCAGGCCGACAGCAAGGGGGCGCCGAGCAACAGGCCGAGTGCGCTCCGCCGGGTCGCCCCCGATAATCGGGAGCCCTGAACGGGAGATTTAGGATCGCGCGGGCCCAGCATCACAACTTCTCTTCTGACCGACCGTCGGCCGGCCGGTCACAACATTCTTTCCACGACACAAGCCGCGGATTCAGGCATATTGTCGGCAAATAGTTAACTAAAACAAAAGGATAATGACCACTTAACGCGGCCACACCTCAAGCCCTGGCTAGCTGTCCACCATCCGTCACCCGCATCAAGGTGGCGTTTCCGCCGCGAATATGGCGCTGACGCTTCATTCCCTCTGCAATGTGATGCCGGATGGATCACATTCCAGTCCTTCCTCACCCCTGACCTGGCGCGATCTTTTTCCGAGGACCGGTTCCCAGCCCCGGGGATCATGCCTAAGTTCGATTCATTATGCGCGTAAAGCCGAGCCCGATAAATACACCTGAAACGACGGATCCCGCCTCACGCGGTTTCTCCATCGACGCCCATCGGCTGACGGCGCCGAAGGCGGCGCCGGGCCTCCATCTGGTCGCGACCCCCATCGGCAATCTCGGCGACATCACGCTGCGCGCGCTTCAGACGCTCGCCGGCGTCGACGTCATCGCCTGCGAGGACACCCGCATCACGCGGCGCCTGACCGAGCGCTACGCGATCACGGCGCAGCTCAAGCAATATCACGAGCACAACGCGGAAGCGGCGCGTCCGAGGATCCTGGAGGCGCTGGGGCAGGGCGGCTCGATCGCGCTGGTGTCGGATGCCGGCACGCCGCTGATCTCTGACCCCGGTTTCAAGCTGGTGCGCGAGGTCTGCGCAGCCGGCCATGCGGTCTACGCGCTGCCCGGCCCGTCCTCGTTGCTGGCCGCGCTGTCGGTCGCCGCATTGCCGACCGACCGCTTCTTCTTCGAGGGCTTTCTGCCGGCGAAATCCGCCGCGCGAAAGTCGCGCCTTGCGGAGCTCGCCCGCATCGATGCGACGCTGGTGATGTTCGACTCCGGCAACCGCGTCCAGGACACGCTCGTCGAGCTTGCCGAGATCATGGGGACGCGCGAAGCCGCGATCTGCCGCGAATTGACGAAACTGCACGAGGAGATTTCGCGCGCGCCGCTGCGGGAGCTGGCACGCGGAGCGGACACGCTGGAGACGCGCGGCGAATTCGTGCTGGTGATTGCGCCGCCTGCGGCGGACGCGGAACTGCTGACGCCGGATGCGCTCGACGGTCTCCTGCGCGAGCAGCTCGCCGCGCACAGCGTCAAGGATGCCGTCGCGCATGCGGTCGCGCTCTCGGGCCGGCCGCGCCGCGAGGTCTATGCCCGCGCGCTCGAGCTTGCAAAGGACCTGAGGGACGGCGATGGCGAAGACTGAGGGCGCGGAACCGAAAGTCGCCTCGCCCGAACGCGTCGCCGCGTTCCGCACCGGCATCTCCGCGGAGAGCCGCGCCGCCGCCTATCTCATGGCCAAAGGCTACCGCATCCTCGCCAAGCGCTACCGCACCCCACATGGCGAGATCGACATCGTGGCGCGCCGCCGCAACCTGATCGCCTTCGTCGAGGTCAAGGCCCGCGCGACGCTGGATGACGCCGCCTTCGCCGTGACCCCGCGCCAGCAGCAACGCATCATCGACGCCGCGCAAGGCTGGCTCGTGGCGCATCCCGAGCATGCCGAATTCGAACTGCGATTCGACGCCATGCTGATTGCGCCGCGCTCACTTCCGCGCCATGTGTTGGCGGCATTCGACGCCTCGACCTGAAAGGCAGACCATGAAACTGAACGTCGCCGTCCAGATGGACCCCATCGCCCGTATCAACATCAAGGGCGATTCCACCTTTGCACTGCTCCTGGAGGCGCAGAAGCGCGGCCACGGCCTGTCCTATTACACGCCCGACAAGCTCTCGATGGTCGGCGAAGAGATCGTCGCGCCGATCCAGCTCCTGACCGTGCGCGACGAGCCCGGCAATCACTTCACGCTGGGCGAGCCCAAGCGCGAAGCGCTCAACGGCTTCGACGTGGTGCTGCTGCGCCAGGATCCGCCGTTCGATCTCGCCTACATCACCTCGACGCATTTCCTGGAGCGCATCCATCCGAAGACGCTGGTCGTCAACAACCCCGCCTCGGTGCGCAACGCGCCGGAGAAACTGTTCGTGATGAACTTTCCGCAGCTGATGCCGCCGACGCTGATCTCGCGCGACCTCGACGAGATCAACGCGTTCCGGGATAAGCACGGCGCCGTCGTCATGAAGCCGCTGCACGGTCATGGCGGCGCGGCGGTGTTCCGCGTGATGCCGCAGGACATGAATTTCGGCTCGCTGTTCGACATGTTCTCGGTGACCTTCAAGGAGCCGTGGGTGATCCAGCAGTTCATCCCCGAGGTGAAGCACGGCGACAAGCGCATCATCCTGGTCAACGGCGAGTTCGCCGGCGCGGTCAACCGCGTGCCGGCCGCCGACGACCTCCGCTCCAACATGGTGCGTGGCGGCGCCGCGCAGGAAACCGAGCTCACGCCACGCGAGCGCGAGATCTGCGCGACCGTCGGCCCGGCGCTGCGCGAGCACGGCCTGCTGTTCGTCGGCATCGACGTCATCAACGGCAACCTCACCGAGATCAACGTGACATCGCCGACGGGCATCCGCGCCATCGCGCGGCTCGGCGGGCCGGATGTCGCGGCGAAGGTCTGGGACGTAATCGAGCAGAAGCGGGCGAAGTAGCGGCGCTCACTCGTAGCCCGGATGGAGCGCAGCGAAATCCGGGATCTCACAACGCGCTGCACGAGCCCGGATTGCGCTTCGCTCCATCCGGGCTACGGACATCAATTGAAACACGAGGAAGTACGCTCCTCACCCTGAGGAGCGACTACCGCGCACGCTTCGCGAAGCGCCCATGACTAAACCACCCATTCACCATGACGCCGCGCGCATCGTTCGAACGAACGTCCCGCTCTGCGTGAATCTACGGGGCCATTGGCCGACCGGATAACGCGACGTTCACCATCTGCCCAGAACGCGCATCGTCACGGGCCATCACACTCGGCCTCGCAACACCCCTTATACTTTTACTCCCTACTCATCGACGCAGGGGAACCCGCCACGTGCGGTTCGAGTGCCCCGCGTAAGAGTAGAAGCGTATGAACACCGCACGCATTGTCGTTCTCGTCATCGCGCTGGGCGCCGGCGGCGTCGCTGCGTATCTGGCGAGCGGCTTTGACAACAAGCCAGCGCCCGCCCTTCCCGTCGCCGAGAAGCTGCCGACGGTCGAGGTGCTGATCGCGAAGAACGACATCCAGCTCGGCCAAGCCGTCAAGCCCGAGGACCTGCAATGGCAGTCCTGGCCGGCGGCGACCGCGAGCAGCGCCTTCATCCGCCGCGACAGCAGGCCCGACGCCCAGACCCAGATCGCAGGCTCGATCGCGCGCGTGCCACTGATGCAGGGCGAGCCGATCCGCGAGCAGAAGCTGGTGAGGGCCGAGGGCTCGGGCTTCATGGCCGCGATCCTGCCCTCCGGCATGCGGGCCGTCTCCACCGAGATTTCAGCCGAGACCGGCGCCGGCGGCTTCATCCTGCCGAACGACCGCGTCGACATCGTCCTGACGCGGCGCCTGAAGAACCCCGATGGCGCCAACGGCGCGACCGGCGGCAACGACCTGATCCTGTCGGAGGTCATCCTGAGCAACATCCGTGTGCTCGCGATCGACCAGGCTCCGAAAGAAAAAGACGGCCAGAACGCCGTGCTCGGCAAGACCGTCACGCTCGAGCTCAAGCCGGACCAGGTCGCGACGCTGTCGGCCTCGCGCCAGGGCGGCACGCTGACGCTCGCGTTGCGAAGCATCGCCGATGCCAACGCGTCGGAGATTTCGATCGAAGACCTGACGGCCAAGCGGCCCGGCGGCGTGAACGTGATCCGCTACGGGGTGCAGGCACGGCAACTGACGTCACAGAAGTGATGATGGGGACACCATGAACTACGGGGATGATCGGACGGGCCTGCGCATTCGGGGGAAGCGCGCGCGCTCGTTCTGGACGGGGGCGGTGCTGATGCTGGGGCTGATCGCAGCCCCCGACGTCGTCAGCGCGGCGGATGCGCCGGTCGGCGACCAGGCGCCGATGCAGGCGCCGGATCTCGGCGTGTCGCCGGTTTCGACCATCGCGCCTGCGCGCACACGCTCGCTGTCGCTCGGCGTCGGCAAGTCCGTCGTCATCGACCTGCCGCGCGAGGTCAAGGACGTGCTGGTGGCCGATCCCAAGATCGCCAATGCAGTAATCCGCTCGTCGCAGCGCGCCTATATCATCGGCGGCCAGGTCGGCCAGACCAACGTCGTGTTCTTCACCGCCGACGGCCAGCAGGTTGCCGCCTACGACATCGCGGTGAAGCGCGATCTCAACGGCATGCGCACGGCGCTGCGCCAGTCGCTGCCGGGCGTGCAGATCGAAGGCGTCGGCGACAGCGTGATGCTGACCGGCTCGGTGTCGAGCCCGATCGAGGCCCAGCAGGCCGGCGACGTTGCCGCAAAACTCGTTGGCGGCGCTGACAAGGTCGTCAACAACATCGTCGTGCGCGGCCGCGACCAGGTGATGCTCAAGGTCGTCGTCGGCGAAGTCCGCCGCGACATCGTCAAGCAGCTGGGCGTCGACCTCAGCGCGAGCCTGAACGCCGGCACTGCGGTCGTGAACTTCAACAATTCCAACCCGTTCTCGGTCAGCGGCGGACCAATCGTCGGCAGCAACGGGCTCGGCGTGGCCGGCCTCGCCAAGGGTGTCGCCACCGTCAGCGCCACGATGCGCGCGATGGAAAGCGCCGGCGTGATGCGCACGCTCGCCGAACCGAGCCTGACCGCGATCTCGGGCGAATCCGCCACCTTCATCGCCGGCGGCGAATTCCCGATCCCTGCAGGCTATTCCTGCGATCCGGTCACCCACGTCTGTACCACCCAGGTCACCTACAAGAAGTTCGGCATCTCGCTGAACTTCACGCCGCTCGTGCTCAGCGAAGGCCGTATCAGCCTGCGCGTGATGACCGAGGTCTCGGAGCTGTCGAACACGAACGCGATCACGCTGACGCAGGCGGTGTCCTCGACCTCGAGCAACTCGATCACCATCCCCTCGGTCCAGACCCGCCGCGCCGAGACCACGCTGGAAATTCCCTCCGGGGGCTCGATGGCGATGGCCGGCCTGATCCAGCAGAAGACCAAGCAGGCGATCAACGGCCTGCCCGGCGTCGACCAGGTGCCGATCATCGGCGCGCTGTTCCGCAGCCAGGACTTCGTCAACAACGAGACCGAGCTGATGGTGATTGTGACGCCCTATGTGGTGCGCGCGGTCGCCCAGAAGGAATTGTCGCGGCCCGACGACGGCTTTGCGCCGGCCTCGGACGCGCAGACGGCGCTGCTCGGCCGCATGAACCGGCTCTACGGCATCGCGCGCAGCGTCGATCCGATCGAAAGCAGCCGCGGCGATTTCGGCTTCATCATCGACTGAGACAGACGGTTTGGGGACCGGGACAAGAAACGGGGCAAGAGGGGACAAAGCGATGACGAAGACGATTGCCGATCGACGTCGCAACCTGCGGATCGCGCTGGCGCTGACGGGGCTTTCCGTCATGCTCGGCGCCTGCAACACCACCGGTGACATCGTCACCCAGACGGTGCCGACCGACTATC
Source organism: Bradyrhizobium sp. LA6.1 (assembly GCF_040547805.1). Classification (NCBI taxonomy): domain Bacteria; kingdom Pseudomonadati; phylum Pseudomonadota; class Alphaproteobacteria; order Hyphomicrobiales; family Nitrobacteraceae; genus Bradyrhizobium; species Bradyrhizobium sp. LA6.1. Next base: position 376,452 of record NZ_JBEPQK010000007.1, read on the forward strand.
GCCAGCGCCACCCGATCGCGGTGCAGGAAGCCAAGAAGTCGATCGTGATCTTCGTCGGCAAGGCGCGCGGGGGCCTCTCCACCGCGCAGCACGCGGACGTCGCGGGCATTGCCAGGGACTGGGTGCGCGAAGGCACCGGTTCAGTGGTCGTCGACGTGCCGAGCGACGCTGCGAATTCACGCGCCGCGGCGGCGACCTATCACGAAATCCGGTCGGTGCTCACATCCGGCGGCGTGCCGTCGCGCGCCATCGTCCAGCATCCCTATCGCCCCGAGGATCCCGGCCTGCTGCCGACCATCCGCCTGAGCTATTCGAAGATCGCCGCGGTCGCCGGCCCCTGCGGGCTGTGGCCGGAAGACGTCGGTCCGAACATCCTCGACCCCGGCTACAACGAGAACCGGCCGTACTTCAATCTGGGCTGCGCCAGCCAGCGCAACCTCGCGGCCATGATCGACAACCCCGCCGACCTCGAGCAGCCGAGGGCGGAGACGCCTGCCTACACCGCACGGCGCGAGATCGCCTTCGAGCGCTACCGCAAGGGCATGGCGACCACGACCATGTATCCCGAGGCCGAAAAGGCCAAACTCAGCGACACCGGCAAATGACAAGTCTTCACGACGACGAAGAAGCGGACGACCCGCGGCACCCCGAGGACCACATTGCGCCGGTTCCTCGCATCTCGGTGCAGGCCTTTTGCGAGACCGAACAGACGCTCGCCGCGATCACCGCGGCCGGGCAGGATCGCCGTCTCGCCAAGGCGCATCTCACCGCCAAGGGCGGCGGCCTTGCCGCGGCCATCGAAGTCTATGACACGATGCCGACGCCGAACGTCATCGTGATCGAATCCGACGGCACACGCGATATCCTCGAGGGCCTCGACGATCTCGCCGGCGTCTGCGATCCCGGCACCCGCGTGGTCGTGATCGGCAACCCTAACGACACCGCGCCCTATCGCGAGCTGGTCCGCCGCGGCGTCAACGACTACGTGGTGGGACCGGTCGAAACCCTCGACGTCGTCCGCTCGATCTGCAGCCTGTTCTCAGCGTCGGAAGCCATCATCACCGGCCGCGTCATCGCGGTGGTCGGCGCCAAGGGCGGCGTCGGTGCGTCCACGGTCGCGCACAACGTGGCCTGGACCATCGCGCGCGACCTCGCGCTCGATTCCGTCGTGATCGATCTTGACCTCGCCTTCGGCACCGCCGGCCTCGACTACAACCAGGACCCGGCGCAGGGCATCGCCAACGCGGTGCTCTCGCAGGACCGGCCGGACACGGCGCTGATGGAGCGCCTGCTTGCCAAATGCACCGAGCGCCTCAGCCTCCTCGCGGCGCCCGCAACGCTCGACCGCGTCTACGATTTCGGCGCCGAAGCTTTTGATGCGATCTTCGACACGCTGCGCATGACCACGCCCTGCATCGTGCTCGACGTTCCCCACCAATGGTCGGGCTGGACGCGCCGTGCGCTCGTCAATGCCGACGACATCGTGATCGTGGCCGAACCCGATCTGGCCAATTTGCGCAACACCAGGAACATGCTGAGCGTGCTCAAGGCGGCACGGCCCAACGACCGGCCGCCGCTGTACTGCATCAACCAGGTCGGCATGCACAAGCGCGCGGAGATCGACGTCAAGGCGTTCGCCAAGACCATGGAGAGCCAGCCGATCGCGGCGATCCCGTTCGACTCGAAACTGTTCTCGACCGCGGCCAATAACGGCCAGATGATCGCAGAGGTCTCCAAGAACCACCGCACCACCCTTCTGTTCCAGAACATGGCGAACCGCCTCGCCGGGCGTGGCGAGGTGAAGAAGCCGAAGCGCTCGCTGCTCGGGCCGCTCCTGAAGAGGCTCAAGGGCAGGGCGGGTCGCGGGTCAGCCCCGCATCGCAAGGTGTCGTAAGGGCGAAAGCGTTTTCGCGCGAAGTGGATACCGGTTCGCGCCAGGACAACACGTAAAAGAAGAATCCGGACGAGGGCGGGCTATTTGTCTGCCCGCTGCTGCTTTTTCGCCAGCAACTGCCGCAGCGCAGTGACCTTTGCCGCGGCCTGATCCGGCGGCAGGTCGGCCTTCACGATGGTCTCGGCCTCGGCCTGCTTTCCCTGCAGTCCCACGACGAGCGCCAGATTGGCGCGCACGCGGGAATCGGCGCGATTGCGCTCATAGGCGCGGCGCAGCGTTTCCTCGGCCCGCGGCAGATTGTTCTGGAGCATGTAGGACAGGCCGAGATTGGACAGAACCTGCGGCTCCTCGGGCACGATCTTCAGCGCTGCCGAATAGTATTGCTGCGCCTCTTCGTTGCGACCGAGCTGATCGAGCGCCGCGCCTTGCGCCGACAGGATGCGCCAGTCGGGATCCTCAGGCGTATGCGCGCGGCTGAGCACATCGAAAGCCTGCTGGAAATTGCCGCTGTCGGCGAGCGCGCGGCCGTAGCCGGCGAGCAGCGCCTTGTTGCTGGGATGGGCGAGCACGGCCTGCTCCATCACCGCAACGGCCTGGGCGCGCTGGCCGGTCTCGCGCAGCGCCATGCCATATTCGAGCGCGACGTTGGGATCGGAAGGCTTGGCGCGATAGCGCTCGCGAAGCGCGTCCATGTCCGGCTTCGGGTCGGCCCTGCCAGCGGTTTCCGACTTGCCACCGAGCGCGCCGGTGATGTCCTCCAGACTCGTGGTCTGGCAGCCGCCGAGGGCAAGCATCACGAGCGCGGAAAGCAGGAATCTCGCCGGCGGAGAGGCAAGGGACGAACGCTTGGGCATACTCTGATCACTCGGCGACTGATCAGCGATGCTTACCGATTAACCCTAAAGTCCAGTTAAGGAACCTGGCCCGTCCGGCTCAATCGGTGAACTCGGCGCCGAATTCGCAGCCGATGCGCCAGCGCAGGCGGCATTGGCGGGAATAATCGGGCGCGAAGATGATGGTGAATTGCGGCGGCACTTCCAGAAACTCCGCCACCACTTTCACGCCCCCATCCGAGATATCCGTGATCGTGCAATCCCTCGGCAGCGAGCCCGCGCCAAAGTGAATCTTGGCGAGCCGAGTGCACACCCGTCGTTCGCTTCTGCGGCGATTTGCAAGCATTTGAATTGTTCACCCGTTAGATCACGGCCCATCCCGCAGCTCTAGGAGTAGCGAACATTCGTTGGGATGTGCTGATGAGAGCCGCTCGCATTCGAGGCGTAGTGTCTGCGTGATGTTTACGACCGGTTAGGGTTTTCCGGGCCCTCGGACTGTTCTCGTATTGTTCTTGCAAGAAAGAAAGATCGGGCTCTGCTACCCCTAATTGTGCGAGAGGGCAGGCTGGTTCGAGCATGGTTCAGCGGGTTTCTACCGTCGCCTTTGAGGGGATAGAGGCCCGCGCGGTCGACGTGCAGGTGCAGGTCGCGCCCGGCCTGCCGGCGTTTGCGATCGTCGGCCTACCCGACAAGGCGGTGTCGGAGGCACGGGAGCGCGTCCGCTCGGCGCTGATTGCCTCGGGGCTGGCGCTGCCGGCGCGGCGGATCATCGTCAATCTGGCGCCTGCCGACCTGCCCAAGGAGGGCAGCCATTACGACCTGCCAATCGCGCTCGGGCTGATGGCTGCGATCGGCGCGATCCCGCCGGATGCGCTGACCGGTTTTACCGTTCTCGGCGAACTCGGTCTCGACGGCTCGATCGCGCCGGTGGCCGGCGTGCTTCCCGCCGCGATCGGCGCCAATTTGCGCGAGGAAGGCTTGATCTGTCCGGCAGCCTGCGGCTCGGAAGCGGCGTGGGCGAGCCCGGACATCCAGATCATCGCGGCGCAATCGCTGATCCAAATCGCCAACCATTTCAAGGGCACGCAGGTGCTGTCGCGGCCCACGCCGCGCGTACACGAGGTCGCCGCCTCCCCGCTCGACCTGCGCGACATCAAGGGTCAGGAGAGCGCCAAGCGCGCGCTGGAGATCGCGGCCGCCGGCGGACATCACCTGCTCATGATCGGCGCGCCCGGTGCCGGCAAGTCGATGCTGGCGGCGCGCCTGCCCTCGATCCTGCCGCCGCTGTCGCCGGGCGAACTGCTCGAAGTCTCCATGATCGCCTCCGTTGCCGGCGAGATCGAGGCGGCGCGCTGACCGCGCGGCGGCCGTTCCGCTCGCCGCATCATTCCGCCAGCATGGCCGCGCTCACCGGCGGCGGCATCCGCGCAAAACCCGGCGAGATCTCGCTTGCGCATCAGGGCGTGCTGTTCCTCGACGAGTTGCCCGAATTCGATCCGCGCGTGCTGGATTCGCTGCGCCAGCCGCTGGAGAACGGCGAGGTCTCCGTCTCCCGCGCCAATCATCGCGTGACTTATCCGGCGCGCTTCATGCTGGTCGCGGCGATGAATCCGTGCCGCTGCGGCCATGCGTTCGAGCCCGGCTATGCCTGCAAGCGCGGCCGCATCGATCGCTGCACCGGCGACTACCAGGCGCGCATCTCCGGTCCGCTGATGGACCGCATCGATTTGCGCATCGAGGTTCCCGCGGTGACCGCAGCCGATCTGATCCTGCCGCCGGCGGCGGAAGGCTCGGTGGAAGTCGCCGCGCGCGTGGCAGCCGCGCGCGACATCCAGCTCGCGCGTTACGCGGATGCGGGCCTGCCGCATGTTCGCACCAATGCCGAGGCGCCGGCCTCGGTGTTGGAGGACGTCGCCAAGCCGGATGCGCAAGGCGCCAAATTACTGCGCGACGCCGCCGAGACCATGCGGCTGTCGGCTCGCGGCTATCACCGCGTGCTGCGGGTGGCGCGCACGCTCGCCGATCTCGACGGCGCCGAGAAGATCGGCCGGCTGCATCTCGCCGAGGCGCTGTCCTACCGCGCACTCGCGGAGGATGTGCGGCAGATGGCCTGATCCTTCCGCGCATCAACCCGGCGGTAACGAGTTTCCTTTACGCTCTGCAAACCATAAGGCCCACGCGTTCCCAGTACGAGTCCACACAGGGCCGGGCGAGTAGAGTGTCATGTTGCGTTTCAAGATCCTGGCCTCGGTTGTTCCCCTGCTGGCGGCCGCGGTGTTCGCCCGCGGCGAGATCGGATCGGTCTCGCATCCCTGCATCGCGCTGGGCGAGACTTCAGTCGAGCTGACATCCCTGTTCTGGACGGCCGGCGTCCATGTCGCCTTCACCGACGATCTGTCGCGGGCCACGGTGCGGGTTCAGATCACCGACGATCCGGACGCGGCGGACTTCGCGGTCGTGGACGACGGTCTCGGCTCCGAAACGGATTCCTGTCAGGCCAATCCGGCGACGCGCCTCGTCACGATTGCCACGGAGCCGGTCGACGGCGGCCCGGTGATTTACCTGTCCACCGACGGGCCAGCCGATTACCGCATCTATGTGCGCTCGAAGACGTTTTCGCAGCGCGAGGCCGCGGCGCTGATCGTCGGCGCCAATGGCGGCCACCGCCCGCTCCCGCTCCAGGCCGCCTCGCTCTGAAGCGTTAACACCTCGTCAACCCTGTTTGGAGGCCGAACCAAAGCCTCAAGCTGTTCGCAAGGTCGGCCAGACATCGTCGCAATTGGCGGCGCGGGGTTTCGAAGCAAGAGTCGGGGTCGATGGCGATGGATCGGACGTTCCGGATCAAGGTGCGCATGCGCCGCTTCAGGCGACAGCATCCCCGCATCGCGTTCGCGATCCGCTCCTTCATGATTTTCTCGGCGACGTTCGGCGGCGCCTATGGCTTCGTCTCCGGCAGCCGCTCCGAGAACTCCGGCTACGATCCCAATACGTTTGCGGTCGGCGCGAGCTTCCTGTTCGCGCTCGCCTGCCTCGGCCTCGCCACGCTCAGCATGCGGCTGCGCTTCGTCAACAAGCGGATGCGTAAGCTGGCCGCCCACAACGAGACGCTGATCGATCGCAATTGGGAACTGAAGGAAGCGGAAGAGCGCGCGCGCAGCCTGTTCGAACAGCAGGGTGACCTGATCGTGCTGCGCGACCACCAAGGCCGCATCACCTTCGCCAACGCCGCCTATTGCGCGCTCGCAGCACAGGCACGCAGCGTGCTGATCGGCACGCGTTTCGATTTCGACATCCTCGAGCAGGGCAACAGCGCCCGCGAAAGCAACGGCACGCGCATTCACGACCGGAGGATCACCACCCCGCACGGCGCGCGCTGGATCGCCTGGCGCGAGGGCTATGTCCGTCTCGATGCCGGCCAGCCCGCCGAATTGCAGAGCGTCGGACGCGACGTCACCGACCGCACCGAGACCGAGCGCGCGCTGTCGGACGCGCGCGACCAGGCCGATGCCGCCAACCGCGCTAAGTCGCGCTTCCTGGCGATGGCCTCGCATGAGATCCGCACGCCGCTCAACGGCATCATCGGCATGGGCGGCCTGTTGCTCGACACCACGCTGACGCCGGAGCAGACGACCTATGCCAGGGCGGTGAAAACCTCCGGCGAGGCGCTGATGGCGCTGATCGAGGAGCTGCTCGACTATTCCAAGATCGAGGCCGGCAAGCTCGATCTCGACCAGCGGCCGTTCGCGCTCTCGACCATGATCGAGGAGATCACCGAGCTGCTCGCGCCGCGCGCGCAGGCAAAGACGCTCGAGATCGCCGCCTATGTCGACGAGCGCCTGCCGCTCGAGGTCGTCGGCGATGCCGCGCGGTTGCGCCAGGTGCTGCTCAACCTCGCCGGCAACGCCATCAAGTTCACCGCGACCGGCGGTGTCGCGCTGATCGTCGAACCCGGCATCTGGCCGAACGAGATCAGTTTTCTGGTGCGCGACACCGGCATCGGCATCGCCCCCGAGGCGCGAACGCGCATCTTCCGCGAGTTCGAGCAGGCCGACGAGCGCGTCGCCCGCACCTATGGCGGCACCGGGCTCGGCCTTGCCATCAGCGAGCGCATCGTCAAGCGCATGGGCGGCCGCATCACCCTGGAGAGCGAGCCGGGCAAGGGCTCGACCTTCGAGGTCGCGATTCCGCTTGCGCCATCGCAATCCGGCGCGGGACAGACGGCGTTCCCAAGCCCTGACCTCACCGGCAAGTCGATCCTCCTGATCGCCGACGGCATCGAGGCCTCGCTGATCGCGCGGCGGCTGGAGCGCTGGGGCGGACAGATCTGCCTCGTCTCGGATGGAGCCGTCGCAGAGGCGCTGCTGCCGGAGCGCTCATGGCATGCGGTGCTGGTCGATCGTGCGATCGGCGCCGCCATCGCCGACCATCTCGGCGAGGTCGCGCGCAAGCATGCGACGCAGCGGCTGGTGCTGCTGACGTCGAGCTCGCGTCACGAGAAATTTTCAGCTTCCTTCACCGGCTTCCTGATCAAGCCGCTGCGCGCGGCTTCGCTCGCGGCGCGTCTCGCGCTGACGCCGGAGGTCGCCTCGCCCGAACTGGCGCCGGAGCCGCCGGCCGCCTCCCCCGCCGGCGTCGTAGCGGCAAAGGGCCTGTCGATCCTCGTCGCCGAAGACAACGAGATCAACGCGCTGCTGATGCGCTCGCTGCTGACCAAGCTCGGCCACCGCGTCGTCATCGCCGTTCATGGCGAGGCGGCGCTGGAATCCTGGCTCGCCGCGTCATCCGCCGGCACGCCCTACGATCTCGTGCTGATGGATATCCAGATGCCGCAACTCGACGGCATCGAGGCGACAAAACGCATCCGCACGCATGAGGCGGCCAAAGGCGGCCACCACACGCCGATCCTCGCGCTCACCGCCAATACGCTGGTGGAGGATCGCTATGCCTGTTTCGAGGCGGGCATGAACGGATTTCTGATCAAGCCGCTCGACCGCGACAAGCTGGACGAGGCGCTGGCCGGGCTGGCGGCGGCGCGGCATCTGATGGTGTAGGAAGGTCTCTCCTCCGTCTTTGCGAGGAGCCCCTGCGACGAAGCAATCCAGAATCCCTCCGCGGAAAGAGTCTGGATTGCTTCGCTGCGCTCGCAATGACGATGTGGCTGCAGGCGTGCGCCAAACACCGATGCCGTAGGGTGGGCAAAGCCAACGGGTCGCGCGAATGCGCGCCCGATGACAGGCTCCGCGTGCCCACCATTATGTCCGAGAGTGCCGATGGATGGTGGGCACAGCGCGCAAAGGGCGCGCCTTTGCCCACCCTACGACACCACGGCACCGCGGCCTATAGCCGTCGCAGCGCCACGCTTGCCACGGTGTGGTCGGCGCCCTTCTTCAGGATCAGCGTCGCGCGGGGGCGGGTCGGCAGGATGTTGTCCTCGAGATTGGCGAGGTTGGTGCGTTCCCAGATCGCGATGGCGGTGGCGGTGGCTTCCTCGTCCGACAACAGCGCGTAGCGGTTGAAGTAGGATTTTGGATTGGTGAACGCGGTGTCGCGCAGCGCCAGGAAGCGCTTGATGTACCATTGCCGCAGCGCCGCCTCGTCGGCGTCGATATAGACCGAAAAGTCGAAGAAGTCGGAGACGACGGGCACCGCCTTGCCGTCGCGCGGCAGCTTGCCGGTTTGCAGCACGTTGACGCCCTCGACGATCAGGATGTCCGGCTGGTCGATCTCGGCCCACTGGTTCGGCACGATGTCGTAGGTCAGATGCGAATAGACCGGCGCGCGCACGTGGCGGCGGCCGGCCTTGATGTCGGAGAGGAAGCTGAGCAGCAGCGGCAGGTCGTAGCTCTCCGGAAAACCCTTCTTCTGCATGATGCCCTGCCGCTCCAGCACGGCGTTGGGATACAGAAATCCGTCGGTGGTGATCAGTTCGACCTTCGGACGCGGCGACCAGCGCGCCAGCAGTGCCTGAAGCACGCGGGCCGTGGTGGATTTTCCGACCGCGACCGAACCAGCGACGCCGATGATGTAGGGCATCTTGCGGTCGCGGATGTTGAGAAACTGGCGCTCTGCGTAGTACAGGCGCTGCATCGCATCGACATAGATCGACAAGAGGCGCGACAGCGGCAGGTAGATGTCCTCGACCTCCTGCAAGTCCAGGCGATCGTGCAGCGAGCGCAGCCGGTCGAACTCGCCGGGCTCCAGCGTCATCGGCGTGTCGTCGCGCAGTCGCGACCACTGCTCGCGCGTATAGACGCGGTACGGATTATACTGCTGCTCGGGTGCGCGGATATCCATGACGCGACCTTTCCGTTGGGATCTACTAACCCTTGCGGGACGCCTTTTCTTCCAATCCGGACATATTCGTCCGCTTGTCCAGCGCGGCCTCGACCTCCTCCAGCTTTACGCCGCGGGCCTTGAGCAGCACAAGGAAGTGATAGAGCAGGTCGGCACTTTCAGCGATCAGATGCGCGCGATCGTTTTCGACTGCTGCGATTACGGTTTCGACTGCCTCCTCGCCGAACTTCTTGGCGCAATGCTCGGCGCCCTTGTCCAGGAGCTTACGGGTATAGGACGCCTCGCCGCCGGCCGCCGCGCGGGCGTCGATGGTGTCGGCCAGATCGTGGATCGTGAAACGCGACATCGGAATTACTCGAACAACACACAAGGCCACGGAGGCCATTCCCCGTAGGCCTATGTAGCATTTTTATGATCGGGAGTCGTCAGGCATCGAGGCGCATGGCCAGTCCGCGACGGGCCATGTGCTCCTTGGCTTCGCGAATGGTGAATTCCCCGAAATGGAAGATCGAGGCGGCCAGCACAGCTGTGGCGTGGCCGTTGCGGATACCGTCGACGAGATGATCGAGATTGCCGACGCCGCCCGAGGCTATCACGGGAACGGGAACGCTGTCGGCGATCGCCCGGGTCAGCGGGATGTCGAAGCCCTGCCGGGTGCCGTCGCGGTCCATGGAGGTGAGCAGGATTTCACCAGCACCGAGCGAGACCACTTCCTGGGCATATTCGATGGCATCGATGCCGGTCGAGTTGCGGCCACCATGGGTGAAGATCTCCCAGCGGTCGCCGCCCGGACGCTTGACCCGCTTGGCGTCGATCGCGACCACCACGCATTGTTCGCCGAACTTTTCCGCGGCTTCCTTGACGAATTCGCGCCGCGACACCGCGGCGCTGTTGATCGAGACCTTGTCGGCGCCGGCGCGCAGCAGCGTCTTGATATCGTCCACCTTGCGCACGCCGCCACCGACGGTCACGGGCATGAAGCAGGCCTCCGCCGTGCGCCGGACCACGTCCAGCATGATGCCGCGGTTCTCATGGGTCGCGGTGATGTCGAGGAAGGTGAGCTCGTCGGCACCGGCGGCGTCATAGGCGATCGCGGCTTCGACGGGATCGCCGGCATCGCGCAGGTCGACGAAGTTGACGCCCTTGACGACCCGGCCGTCCTTGACGTCGAGGCAGGGGATCACGCGCACCTTGAACATGTGTCAGCTCCTAGGCGGTGCGCGCGTTGCGGATCAAGGTGAGGGCATCAGCGGGATCGAGCCGGCCATCGTAAAGCGCGCGGCCGGCGATCGCGCCGGCGAGCTTCTCGGCGCGCGGCGTCAGCATCGCCTTGACGTCCTCGATCGAGGCGAGGCCGCCGGAGGCGATCACGGGAATCGAGATCGCATCTGCCAGCGCGATGGTCGCATCGAGATTCAAGCCTTTAAGCAAGCCGTCGCGCGCGATGTCGGTGAAGATGATGGCGGCGACGCCGGCATCCTCGAAACGCTTTGCGATCTCCAGCACCGTCACCTGGGAGGTCTCGGCCCAGCCTTCGACGGCGACCTTGCCGTCGCGGGCATCGAGCCCGACCGCGACGCGGCCGGGGAATTTTTTTGCAGCCGCCTTCACCAATTCGGGGTCGCGCACCGCGGCGGTGCCGATGATGACGCGGGTGATGCCCTTGTCGAGCCAGGCTTCGACGGTCGCGAGATCGCGAATGCCGCCGCCGAGCTGCACCGGGATCTTGATCGTCTTGAGCATCGCCTCGACCGCCTGCGCATTGACCGGCTTGCCGGCGAAGGCGCCGTCGAGATCGACGACGTGGAGATACTCAAAACCCTGTTCGACAAAGCTCTGCGCCTGCGCTGCGGGATTGAGGTTGAACACGGTCGCGCGCGCCATGTCGCCTTGCTCGAGGCGCACGCACTGGCCGTTCTTGAGGTCGATCGCGGGAAAGAGAATCACGGCTTCCATCGCAAAAAGTTCGAGATCAGGGCCAAGCCGAAACGCTGGCTCTTCTCGGGGTGGAATTGGGTGCCGATGGCGGTGTCCTTCGCGACGATCGCGGTGACGGGTCCACCGTAATCGGCGCGCGCGAGCACGTCCGCCTCGTTGGCGGCGTTGAGGTGGTAGGAGTGCACGAAATAGGCGTGCTGCCCCTTGGGGCCGAGCGGCAGCCTGTCCAGCACCGGATGCTCGCGCAGCAGGTCGAGCGTGTTCCAGCCCATGTGCGGGATCTTCAGGCTCTCGTCGCGCGGCATGATCTTCTCGACGTCGCCGCCGACCCAGTTCAGGCCCTCGGTGATGACGTGTTCCTTGCCGCGGCTCGCCATCAGCTGCATGCCGACGCAAATACCAAAGAAGGGCCGTGCCTTGACGCGCACCGCTTCGGTGATCGCCTCGACCATGCCGTTGACGGCATCGAGCCCGCGCCGGCAATCGGCGAAGGCGCCGACACCGGGCAGCACCAGACGGTCGGCGCCGTAGGCCTGATCCGGATCGCTGGTGACGAAGACCTTTTGCGGAATCTCCAGGCTGCGCGCGGCGCGCTCGAATGCCTTGGCGGCGGAATGCAGATTGCCTGAACCGTAATCGATGATCGCGACGCTCATCTTGACCCTCCCGGTTCTGGAAATAATCCAATGATGCCGCCCGACGGCAGCGGTGGCGGATTTGAGAATTGCTGACCCGGCACGTTGCGGGTTGGCGGCGGGCCGCCGCGATCGACGGCCCATTGATCGTTGACGATGCCACGCTGCTTCTGGCTCCAGCGCTCGAAGAAACGCCGCTCGGCGGTGTCCTCGTCGTCGGAGATGACGACGTCGAGCTGGCGCCACTTGCCGCGCGACAGCGTCCAGCGGCGCAGGCTCGAGGCCTCGAAACCCATCAGCACCGCGATGATCATATTGGCCAAGAAGATCGAGCTGCGGCCAACGCCGAGGCTATGCAGCCCTGCATCGAATGCAGCCAGGAAAATCACCCAGCCGATCAGCGCCAGCCAGAGCCTGTTCCAGAGCAGCCAGAACGGGCCGAGAACCATCGCCCAGAAATGAAAACCGTCGCGCACGAAGACGAACTTGTCAGTCGCGCGCAGATCGGCTCCGGCAGGGGAGGGAGCATGAACTGTGTAGACAGGCATGGTGATGCCCCGTTCCTAGGAATTCAGTGATACCGCAAGCGGCGCGTGCCGCCGGCCGAAAGACGTCAGCCGCCGAGCGAGCCCTTGGTGGACGGGATTTCGCCCACGGCCTTCGGATCGATCGCGACGGCAGTGCGCAGCGCCCGCGCCAGGCCCTTGAAGCAGGACTCGGCGATGTGGTGGCTGTTATCGCCATATAGGGTCTCGACGTGGAGAGTCACGCCGGCGTTCATGGCGAAGGCCTGGAACCACTCGCGCACCAGCTCGGTATCGAACTCGCCGATCTTGTCGCGGGGGAAGTCGGCCTTGAACACCAGGAACGGGCGGCCCGAGATGTCGATGACCACGCGCGACAGCGTCTCGTCCATGGGCATGTGCACGCCGGCATAGCGGGTGATGCCCGCCATGTTGCCGAGCGCCTGCTTGACCGCCTGGCCGAGCGCGATGCCGGTGTCTTCGGTGGTATGGTGATGATCAATGTGCAAATCGCCGACCGCCTTGACCGTGAGGTCGATGCGGGAATGGCGGGCGAGGAGATCGAGCATATGGTCGAAAAAGCCGATGCCGGTCGCGATATTGGACACGCCGGTGCCATCGAGGTTCACGGTGACCTCGATGTCGGTTTCCTTGGTCTTGCGCTTGATCGTCGCGGTGCGCATTGAAAAGCGGTTTCCATTCTGGTTTTGGACCGAAAACGGCGGTCTTTTAACAGTCAAATGACGCCTTCGCTACTGCGGGAACGGCTGGCCGGGCCTCTACTTCTGCCTATGGTGAGCGAAATGGGCCCGGAGCGGCCCGTTGTACGGTCGGTCCCGACCGCCTAAATCAGGTCCGACAACGAGGTATTTGATGCAGGACTCCCAGAACAGCGCACCGGGCTGGCACGGCACCACGATTTTGACGGTCCGCAAGGGCGGCAAGGTGGTGATCGGCGGCGACGGCCAGGTCTCGATCGGCCAGACCGTGATCAAGTCCAACGCCAAGAAGGTGCGAAAACTCGGCAAGGGCGACGTCATCGGCGGCTTTGCCGGCGCCACGGCTGACGCCTTCACGCTCTTCGAGCGGCTCGAATCCAAGCTCGAGCAGTATCCGGGGCAGCTGACCCGGGCTGCGGTGGAGCTCGCCAAGGACTGGCGGACCGACCGCTATCTGCGCCGCCTGGAGGCCATGATGATCGTGGCCGACAAGGACGTCTCCCTGGTCCTGACAGGCACCGGCGACGTGCTGGAGCCCGAGGCCGGGGTCATGGCGATCGGCTCCGGCGGCAATTACGCCCTGGCCGCCGCGCGGGCCCTGATCGACACCGACAAGGATGCCGAGACCATCGTCCGCCGCTCCCTCGATATCGCCGCCGACATCTGCGTCTACACCAACCGCAATCTGACCATCGAAAGCCTGGCGACCGGCTAGGCCAGACCGAACAGGACATGGCGCCCGCCTATACCTTCCGCCCGATGAGCACGGCCGATTTGCCGCTGATCCGACGGTGGCTGGGCGAGGCGCATGTGCGGGAATGGTGGGGCGATCCGGACGAGCAGTTTGCGCTCGTGAGCGGCGATCTCGATGAGCCGGCGATGGACCAGTTCATCGTGTTGGCTGGCACCCACCCGTTCGGCTATCTTCAATGCTATCGCCTGACAGCCTGGAATACCGGCTTTGGGCCGCAACCGGAGGGCACCCGTGGGATCGACCAGTTCATCGGCGAAAGCGACATGATCGCGCGCGGCCACGGCTCCGCGTTCATCCGCCAGTTCGTCGACGGCCAGTTGCGGCAGGGCCTGCCACGCATCGTCACCGATCCCGATCCGCTCAACGCTCGTGCCGTGCGCGCCTATGAGAAGGCCGGCTTCGTCCGCGACCGCATGGTCGAGACGCCGGACGGGACGGCGCTGCTGATGGTGCGCGAGCCGTGACGCTGACGAGCACGCACGAGAGCAAGGTCGCCGTACCGCCATTCGCCTGGGTCGGCATCGCACTGCTGCTGCTGGCGCTGCAGGCCTCGATCCTGTTCGCGATGGGGCGGGTGCCGATCTGCACCTGCGGCTATGTAAAGCTCTGGCATGGCGTGGTGAACAGCTCCGAAAATTCGCAGCACATCACGGACTGGTACACCTTCTCTCACATCCTGCATGGCTTCCTGTTCTACGGCTTGACCTGGCTGCTGTTCGCGCGCCTGCCCTTCCTGCAACTGTCCTGGCCGGCACGGCTGATCGTCGCCATGCTGATCGAAGGCGCCTGGGAGATCGTCGAGAACTCGCCCTTCATCATCGAACGCTACCGTGCCGGCACGATCTCGCTGGATTATTTCGGCGACAGCATCGTCAATTCGATTTCTGACAATCTGGCCATGATGCTGGGGTTCCTCGCCGCGCGCGTGCTGCCAGTCTCGGTGACCGTCCTGCTCGGGCTCGCCTTCGAGATCATGCTCGCGCTTCACATTCGCGACAATCTGACGCTCAATATCCTGATGCTGATCCATCCGATCGACGCCGTGAAACAGTGGCAATCGGGCCCGCCCATCATCTGACGTAAAATGCGGCTTGTCCCGACCCGCATCTGATCCTAGCTAAGGTCCCATGACAGACTTCTCTCCCCGCGAAATCGTCTCCGAACTCGACCGTTTCATCGTCGGCCAGGCCGATGCCAAGCGCGCGGTCTCGATCGCGCTGCGCAACCGCTGGCGCCGGCAGCAGCTCTCCGGCTCCTTGCGCGAAGAGGTACTCCCGAAGAACATCTTGATGATCGGCCCCACCGGCGTCGGCAAGACGGAGATCGCGCGACGGCTCGCCAAGCTCGCGAACGCGCCGTTCCTGAAGGTGGAAGCGACGAAATTCACCGAGGTCGGCTATGTCGGCCGCGACGTCGAGCAGATCGTGCGCGATCTCGTCGAAGTCGCGATCGCCCAGGTGCGTGAGCGCAAGCGCAAGGACGTGCAGGCACGCGCGCAGCTCGCCGCCGAGGAGCGCGTGCTCGACGCGCTGGTCGGCGCCAATTCCAGCCAGGCAACGCGCGAATCGTTCCGCAAGAAGCTGCGCGCCGGCGAGCTCAACGACAAGGAAATCGAGATCGAGACGCAGTCCTCGGGCGGCGGCATGCCGATGTTCGAGATCCCGGGCATGCCTGGCGCGCAGATGGGCGCGGTGTCGCTCGGCGACATCTTCGGCAAGCTGGGTGGCCGCAGCAAGACGCGGCGCCTGACGGTGGAGAACTCGCACGAGATCCTCGTCAATGAGGAATCCGACAAGCTGCTGGATACCGACCAGCTCACGCTGGAAGCGATCAGCGCGGTCGAGAACAACGGCATCGTGTTCCTGGACGAGATCGACAAGATCTGCGCACGCGACGGCCGGGTCGGCGGCGACGTCTCGCGCGAGGGCGTGCAGCGTGACCTGTTGCCGTTGATCGAAGGCACCACGGTCTCGACCAAGCACGGCGCGGTGAAGACCGATCACATCCTGTTCATCGCGTCCGGCGCCTTCCACGTCGCGAAGCCGTCCGACCTCTTGCCCGAACTGCAGGGCCGCCTGCCGATCCGAGTCGAACTGCAGGCCCTGACCCGCGACGACATGCGCCGCATCCTGACCGAGCCCGAGGCCTCGCTGATCAAGCAATATATCGCGTTGCTGCAGACCGAGGGCGTGACGCTCGACATCACCGCCGACGCCGTCGACGCGCTCGCCGACGTCGCGGTCGCCGTCAATTCGACGGTCGAGAACATCGGCGCGCGGCGGCTCCAGACCGTGATGGAACGGGTGCTGGACGAAATCTCCTTCACCGCCCCCGACCGGAGCGGCGAGACCGTCAAGGTCGATGCGGATTTCGTGCAGAAGCACGTCGGCGACCTCGCCAAGAACGCGGATTTGAGCCGGTTCATTTTGTAATTCGGCTGCGGTCAGCTATCTATCCCGCCGTCGTCCCCGCGAAAACGGGGACCCATACTCCCGGGCGGTTCTTGTTGGAAAAGATAGCGGCTCCAGCCTTGGCTCAAACGACATCCTGTGGTTGTGGGTCCCGGGTCGCGCGGAGCCTGTCATCGGTCCGCGCTTTGCGCGGACCCGGTGGCTTGCCTGGGACGACAGCGGGGGCTGCTTGCACCACTTCAGGTGCGGCGTGACCGCAAATATCCTGCAAAATCCCTGGCGTCTCCTGCTCGCGATGAACGCCGCGGTCATCGTCGGCGTGTTCGTCCACAAGATCCAGCTGCCGCCTTACGTCCCCTACATCCACCTCCTCGTCGACTATCATTTCGGCTTTATCAAGCGGGCGCTGATCGGCGCCATCGTCGCGCTGTTCACGGACAAGGTGCCGGTGTGGCTGGTGTTTGCGCTCGCCGGGGCGACGTGGCTGGTGACGCTTGGGCTGTACGTGAGGCTATTCCAGAAAACGTTCGGCTTCACCGCGAGGACGCTGCCGCTGTTCGTCTTCATCGCGGGCTCGCCGTTCTTTCTCAAGAACTTCATGCACACGCTCGGCCATTTCGACATCTATGGCTGCGCGCTGGCGATCATCCTGCTGCTGATGCCGGCAGGCTCGCTGCTGTTCGTCGCAACGGCCGCGCTGTTCTCGATTGTCCTCGTGCTGATCCACCACATTCATCTGCTGATGTATGTGCCGACGATCATCACCATCGTCGTGATCAGGCACTACCTCGCCTACAGCGTCACCAGGACGAATGTCGCGTTCGGTTTGGTGGCATTGCTTTGCGTGAGCGCGCTGTTCTTCGCGGCGCAATTCCTGGGAACGATGCCGATCCCGGAAGCGGATTTCGTTGCCTACCTGAAGACCCGGATGGCTGATCCGGCGCGGACCGACCTGCTGCAATTCGCCTACATCTGGTACCAGCCGCTGGCGAAGGAGGTTTCGGATACCTGGGGCCGCCTGCCGCACAACATCCTCGGCGTGCCGGTGTTCGCCCTGCTGATCTGGCTGCACACGCCACTCCGGCGCTATTTTGCCGGCGTGATCGGCGCGCTCGCGAACGACCTGCACCGGCGCCTCGTCATCGCGGCGCTGATCGGCATCAGCCTCGCCTATCTCGTGATGTTCGCGATGGTGTTCGACTATTCGCGCTGGATCTCGAACTGGGCGGTCTGCCTGTTCCTGATCCTGCATGCGGTGAAGATGCTGCCGGCCAAATACAATGCACCGCTGATCGCGTCGGAGGATCAGAAGACAAATATCTTCGGCCTGATCCTCACGCTGATCCCGCGCGTCGGAATCGTCCGGCCGTTCTAATACCTCGCCCGGCGTATCCGCACATAGAGCGCGCCCTCACCGCCATGGCCGATATGTGCCTCCTCGAAGCCGACGACGAAGGCGCGGAATTCCGGCAGGCTCAGCCATTCCGGCACCTGGCGGCGGAGCACGCCGCTTTCGCCGCCGCTCCGTCCCTTGCCGGTGATGACGAGCACGAAGGTCAGGCCGTCATCATGGGCGCGGTGCAGGAAGCGGGTCAGGGCCCGATGGGCGCGTATCTGGGTCATGCCGTGCAGATCGAGCCGCGCCTCGATCTCGCTGCGGCCGCGCGACAATTTTGTGCGCTCGCGCTTGCCCAGCGGTGCCAGCGGCGGCATGGCCGGCTTTGCCACCCGCACAGCCGGCGCGGCAGCGATCGGCCGTGGCGATGGCGCAGATCGCGTGGCCGGCGCTGCCGGTGAAGGCTCAGTGCGCGGCGGGGCATGCGCCTTTGCCACGCGATGCTTCCGCAGCGGCTTGACTTGTTTTGCGACCGCATCCCACAGCGCGCGCTCCTCCTCGCTCAGCGCACGGCGGCGCGGCGAGGGACGAGGCTCCAGCACGGGCGGACGGGACGATCGCTTCATTGCTGCCGATGGGGACGATTCTTGACTGGCCGCCGCGGCTCCTGAACGGGCTCTATCGCGGGACGCGGCACCGGCAACGGGACCGGATTGGCAACGGCGACGGTCTCACCCTTACCTTGCGCCACGGCTGCGGCCGGAGCCGCCGGCTTGGTCTGATCCTTGGGCGAATCGGTCTGCGGAAACAGCTTTGCGATCTTCTCCGAGGGACGCGGATCCGGCACCGGCAATTTCGCGGCGCGCACCGTGGGATCGAGGCCCTTCGGCACCAACATGACGAAGTGCATGGGATGGCGCAGCCGTCCCGAGACGCGGCCGGCATCCGCGCCGGCGCCGAAATAGAGATCGGCGCGCGCGGGGCCGATGATGGCCGAGCCGGTGTCCTGCGCGATCATCAGCCGGTGGAACGGCGTCTTGGAGCGTTCGGAATCGATCGGCAGCTCGCCCTCGATGAAGAACGGCGTGCCGTAGACGTGCAGCGCCTTGTCGACCGCGATCGAGCGGCCGGCGGTCAGCGGAATGCCCTGCGCACCCACTGCTTCTTCCTTGTCGGACAGATTGACCTCGCGGAAGAAGATGTAGGAGCGGTTCTGGCGGCGCAGATCCTTGGCGCCATCGGGGTTCTGCGCCATCCACTCCCTGATCTTCTGCATCGACATCTCTTCCTTCGGAATGATGCCGCGCTCGATCAGGACACGACCGACAGCCGTGTAGGGATAGCCGTTATAGGCGTCGTAATTCAGCCGGACCGTGCCGCCGTCGTCGAACTTGATCCGCGCCGAGCCCTGGATCTGGGCGAACAGCAGATCGGTCGGGTCCTTCAGCCAGGCGATCTCCAGCCCGCGGCCGGCGATCTTGCCGTCCTCGATCTCGCCGCGATCGTAATAGGGCACCAGCTTGCGGCGGCCGATCTTGCGGTAGACCGGGCCCTTGTTGGGCAGGCTGACCGAGTCCTGCTTGTAGCCGCGCACGAACAGGTTCGACGGGCGACGATAGACCGGCACGTTGAAGACGTCGGTCTGCGTCCGCGATCCCTCCAACACCGGTTCGTAATAGCCGGTGACGAAACCGTCGGGCTCGCCGAGGCGCGAGATCCGCAGCGGTGCAAAATTCTCCTCGAAGAAGGTCCTGGCTTTGCCGTCGTCGGTGAGCTCGAGCGACTTGGCGGCCCTGCAGGGCTCGCTCAGCGAGCCGCCAAGCGCCTTCGGTTCGGCCGCACCGGTCTGCGCGTTGATCGTCCGGCAGCTCGCGCGGAACGTCTTGTAGGCGGCCAGATGGTCGTCGTCGCTCCAGCCTTTCACGTCCGTCCAGGTCAGCGGCAGATATTGCGCACCGGGGATTTCGAACGGCAAAGGGAGCTGCGGATAGGGCAAGGCGCGCGGCGGCGCGGCGGCAAGTGCCGGGAGATGATGGTGATGGCTGCGGTAGTGACGCCGCGCCGCTTCGGCGCCGAGCGAAAACGACGACAGCACGACGGCACCTGCGCAAAGCGCCGTCGCGCTGTTCTTCAGGAAATTCTTAATTCGCGCTTCCGGTGCCAACCAGCTTCCAGTTTGGATCGCGAGAGGTGATATCGCGGGCGAAGGTCCAGATGTCGGTGATGTCGGCGACCGTGTCCGCACTACCGTCGACGATATTGCCACTCTTGTCGCGGGTGGCCGAGATCATCTGCGAGACGAATCGTATGGTGAGCTGAGCCGTGCGGTCGCGCAGCTCGGCGCCGACGAGCTCGGCCTTGTCGATCGAGACGAAACGCGTCTCGGTCTTCTGCTCATACTTCTCGCGTTCCTTGATAGCGGCGTCGAAGCTGTCATAGACCTCCGACGACAGCAGGTCGCGCAACGCGCGGCGGTCGCCATTGGCAAAGGCCAGCACGATCATCTCATAAGCGCCGCGGGCGCCCGAGATGAAATGGCGCGGATCGAAGGTGGAATCCTTGTCGACGATGGCGTCGAGACCCTGGGCGAGCGCGGTGCCCGGCTCGGTCAGGCCCTTCCAGCGATCGGAGGGCGGGGCCGGCTCGGCGGTCGGCGCCAGCGGGGCCTGATCGATCACCTTGCCCGGCATGGTCACGACGTTCTTGTCCTGGGCACCCCCCAGCGCATTGCGGGCGGCGGTGCGGTCGAACGGCGGCCGCTCGTTACCCGTCCGCTGTCCCAGCACGCTGCGCAGCCTCAGAAAGATGAAGACCGCCAGCGCCAGGAAGATGATGGTGTAGATGTCCACGTCGTATTCGCTTTCTGGTCTTCGCTGAAAGGGGCCGTCTCGGATCGTCGCCGGGAAAATCAATCCGGCCAGTAGACCGTTCCATACGGGAACGGCAAGTCTACATCACCATTTTAGGTCCGCCCGTCTGGTCCTCGGGATGTAGGCACGAAATCTTGCCCGGCCAATGGCGCCTTTTGGCACAGCGCCGAGTGTAGCGCGTTTTATGCTTAAGGGGAAACCCGATCCTGCCCGGAAATCGCGCATCTTCAATCGTTTAACGCGCGATTTCGTCAGGAGGGCCGGGTGAACGTCACAATTGCGGGGGCGGCGCGGATACCCGATCCGGGGCCGTTCGTCCTTGTGGAGTGAGGCGGCCCTATGTTAGCCAACCGCCGCGAAATTCAGCCCAAATCGGGTAAGGAGAGACTCTCATGACCAACGGCAACGGCACCCCTCCCGAGGCGGCCCAGGCTGCCCAGCTCAACGTTCTGGCGCAGTATATCAAGGACCTTTCGTTCGAGAATCCGAACGCGCCGACCTCGCTCCAGCAGCAGGGCCAGCCGCCCCAGATCAACATCCAGATCAATGTCAGCGCCATCAATCTCAGCGAAACCGAGTTCGAGGTGACGCTGTCGGTCGAGGGCAAGGCCGAGACCGCCGGTAAGATCATGTTCTCGTTCGAGCTCGCCTATGCCGGCGTGTTCCGCATCACCAACGTGCCGAAGGAGAATTTGCATCCGCTGGTCATGATCGAGTGCCCGCGTCTGCTGTTCCCGTTCGCCCGCGAGATCATCGCGACCGCCGTGCGCGACGGCGGGTTCCCGCCCCTGATGCTGGATCCGGTCGACTTCGTCGGTCTCTATCGTCAGAACATGGAGCGGCAAATGGCCGCTCAGCAGACGAGCGGTCAGGCCTAAACAGCCGGAGGGGCGGCTGGAGCGGGCAGGAACTCGTTCCAGATCGCCTTGTCGCCGAGCGTTGCGATGAAGGCCCGATGGGCCTCGCGCTCGGCATCGGAAATCCGCGGCGCGAGCGGCACGGTCCGCTGCCGCCGCGGCACATCGCCAGCCGCATTGGCGCGAATGTCCTCGCCTTCCGAAGCGAGGAGCAATTGCGATTGCCGCGCCCCGACCAGATCGACATAAACTTCGGCCAAGAGTTCGGCGTCGAGCAGCGCGCCGTGCTTGGTGC
This sequence comes from Bradyrhizobium sp. LA6.1, assembly GCF_040547805.1. Taxonomy (NCBI): domain Bacteria; kingdom Pseudomonadati; phylum Pseudomonadota; class Alphaproteobacteria; order Hyphomicrobiales; family Nitrobacteraceae; genus Bradyrhizobium; species Bradyrhizobium sp. LA6.1. The sequence goes on from NZ_JBEPQK010000007.1 coordinate 397,812, forward strand.
GGTGTGAATTGTCGATCGAATAGCGCGAGCAGAGATCGTCGAGCCGGTTCGACACGCCCGGATGCTTGCGCCGCGCCAACAGCAGCGTATCGACCAGCCGCTCGCGCGGGATCGCGACACGTTTGACCTTGTCGAGCTCGGCGTTGATGAAGCCGATGTCGAACGAAGCGTTGTGGATCACCAGCGGCGCATCGCCGATGAACTCCAGAAACGGGTCGACGACCTCGTGGAACAGCGGCTTGGTCGACAGGAACTCAGCCGACAGCCCGTGCACCGCAAAGGCTTCCGCCGGCATGTCCCGTTCGGGATTGATATAGACGTGATACGTCTGGCCGGTCGGCATGCGGTTGAAAATCTCGACGCAGCCGATTTCGACCAGGCGATCGCCGCGGAGCGGATCGAGGCCAGTGGTTTCGGTGTCGAGAACGATTTCACGCATGATCAAGAGGCCGTGTGAGGCAGCGAATCAGGCTCGCCGCTGCGGCATCTTAACGACCTCGGCCAGAATGTGCGTGATTTGGGCGCGCACGGGTTCAAGTCCGTGTGACGTATCCACTACGAAATCGGCCCGCTTGCGCTTCTCGGCATCCGGCGTCTGCTTGGCGATGATCGCGTCGAGCTTGGCCTCGTCCATCGTCCCGCGCTCCAGCACACGCTTGCGCTGGAGTTCCGGCGAGGTCGACACCACGACGACGGCGTCGACCCGCTTCTCGCCGCCGGTTTCGAACAGCAGCGGGATATCCAGGACCACGACGGGCGCTTTGGCTGCTTCCGCATCGGCGAAGAATTTCTGCCGGGAGGCGCCGAGCATCGGATGAACGATCTGCTCGAGCTGCTTGATCGCGGCCGGATCATGCACGACGCGCGCCGACAGTTTTGGGCGATCGACCTTGCCGTTCGCGGTGGTCCCGGGAAAGGCGGCCTCGATCGCGGGCGCGGCCTCACCCTCGTAGAGTTGGTGGACGGCAGCATCGGCGTCGTAGACGGGAACGCCGGCCTCCGCGAACAATTTCGCGGTGGTGGATTTTCCCATCCCGATCGAGCCGGTCAGTCCAAGGATCCGCATCAGCAGGCAGCCGTTTCTGTCATTCACACCGCAACTAGCCGTTCGCGCCGCAGGAACGCAAGCAACGGCAGCAGCGGCAGGCCGAGAATGGTGAAATGGTCACCCTCGATGCGCTCGAACAGATGGCAGCCGAGACCTTCGAGCTGATAGGCGCCGACGCTGGTCGTCACCGCATCGCCGGCGGCGTCGAAATAGGCGGAAAGCTCCGTCTCGGTCATCGGCCGCATGGTCATGCGGGCCACCGAAACATCCTCGAAAACGATCTTGCCATCTCGCGCCACGGCCACTGCGGAATTCAGCGCGTGGCTTTTGCCGGCGAGGTCGAGCAGTTGCGTCATCGCCTGTGCGCGGCCTGCGGGCTTGTTGAAGAGACGCTCGCCGAGAGCCAGGGTCTGGTCGGCACCGATCACATAGCTCCCCGGATGACCGGCCGAGACCGCCTTGGCCTTCTCACGCGCCAGCAGCAGGGCGATGTCATGCGGGCCTGAAAGCTTCGAGGCGGCCTGAATGCCGCGCTCGTCGATATCGGCCGTAATCGCCTTGAACTCCAGTCCGGCACTCGCCAGCAGCATCTTTCGCGCGCTGCTCTGCGAGGCCAGTATCAACGGAGTTTCGCCGCGCCAGAGAGACATCGCCGAAACTATCCCGTTGGCCGGTTGCGCTGGCGATCACTGTAGAGCTTCATGATCGCCGCGGCGGTTTCCTCGATCGATCGCCGCGTGACGTCGAGCAGCGGCCAGTCGTGTTTGGCGCTCAGCTTGCGCGCGAACGCGACCTCGTCAGCGACCGCCTGCCTGTCGGTATAGGTGTCGCCGCTGGTATCGGCACCCATCGAGAGCAGGCGGTTCTGGCGCACCTGGATCAGGCGTTCCGGCGTCGCATGCAGGCTCACCACCAGCGGCCGCGTCAGGGTCTCCAATTGTGCCGGCACCGGAATGCCCGGAACCAATGGCACGTTGGCGGTGCGGATGCCGCGATTGGCCAGATAGATCGACGTCGGTGTCTTGGAGGTGCGTGAGACGCCGACGAGCACCACGTCGGCATCATCGAGGCCTTCGACATGCTGGCCGTCGTCGTGGATCATCGTGTAGTTCAGCGCGTCGATGCGCTTGAAATATTCCGCATTGAGGACGTGCTGGGCGCCGACGCGGCCCGTGGTCGCAGCACCGAGATAGGCTTCGAACAACTGCATCACCGGACCGATGATCGACAGGCTCGGAACGTTGATCTGCTTGCACTTGTCCTCGAGCCGGGAGACCAGATCCTTCTCCAGCAGCGTGAACAGCACGATCCCCGGCGCCTCCTCGATCTCGTCGAGCACGCGATCGAGCTGCTTCTGGCTGCGCACCAGGGGATAGACATGCTCGACCGGGGTGACGTTGGCGTACTGCGCCGCGACGGCGCGCGCGACGGTGATCAGCGTCTCTCCGGTGGAGTCGGAGACCAGGTGGAGATGGAAATAATTGTTCGAGGTCGGCACAAAAGCCCTTTGTATGGAGGCGGTGTGGTTTGTGGATTTCTGTGGACCTTAACCCCTCGGAAAGGGTTGCGCGACACCAGGGGCGGGACAAGTGCCAATTTTCTTCACACCACTGCCCATCGGAACAAGTCCGGCGACCTGTTGAGAGGAAAACGGGATTGCGCGGACAACCCCCTTGATAAGCTGCCGACAGAAACGCGCAAGCCTTTGAAGCTGGCCGACTTATCGAAGGCCGCAGGAAGCATCAGGGATATGTTGATGGATGTGAACAAGCGCACGTGAACGTGCGGACGGAATTGTGTGAGTCCTATTCACGGTCACATAGACTCAAACCTTAAGAATCTAAGATTCTAGATTAGAGGAAGGCGCTACGGACGGATAAGTGTGTAGGGTGAGACCTTAACGAGTTCTTACTATCCCCAGCGTTCCCTGCGCTGGACAGAAAGCCGGGCGCAGAAAATGTTCGAAGACGTCTATCTCTGGATCAAGGCGCTGCACGTGATCGCCGTCATCTCCTGGATGGCGGGCATGCTGTATCTGCCGCGGCTGTTCGTTTATCACTCCGAGGCCGAGATCGGCTCGAAGCAGTCGGAAACGTTCAAAGTGATGGAACGCCGGCTGCTCAAGGCGATCATCAACCCCGCCATGATCGTCACATGGCTTGCCGGGCTCTATCTCGCCTGGTCCGGCCACTGGTTCTCTTTCGGCTGGCTGCACGTAAAACTGGCACTGGTCCTGGCGATGTCTGGGGTCCACGGCTTTTTTTCACGCTGGTGCAAGGATTTCGCCGCCGACCGGCGTCCGCGTAGCCAGAAATTCTATCGAATTATCAATGAGGTGCCGACTGCTCTGATGATTTTGATCGTCATCATGGTGATCGTGAAGCCGTTCTAGGCAGGGCTTGCGATGAATCGCTCAGCGCTTCGGCTTGCGGAGTGGAAAGCGATTTTCTATATTGGCGACATCCCACCCAACGCAGGCGGATGTGGTTTTGTCTGAGCTTTCCAGAGGCCGGACACCGCATCAGGTTTGAAGCCTCACCGGCGCTCTCCTTGCCAGACCTGCGGACCTTACCTTCTCGCGTCCGCATTTCAGAGCCTCCTCGCACCCCCTCCCAAGGTTACCCCACAGGACCACCCCAATGCGGGAAATTAAACTCCAGGACCTCAAGTCGAAGACGCCGGCCGAGCTTGTCTCGTTCGCGGAAGAGAATGGGGTCGAGAATGCCAGCACCATGCGCAAGCAGGAGCTGCTGTTCGCCATCCTCAAGCAGCTCGCGATTGCTGAAACCGACATCGTTGGCGAGGGCGTCGTCGAGGTGCTCTCCGACGGCTTCGGATTCCTCCGCTCGCCGGACGCCAATTATCTGCCGGGACCGGACGACATCTACGTTTCGCCCTCGCAGATCCGCCGCTTCGGTCTGCGCACCGGCGACACCATCGAAGGCCACATTCGCAGCCCGAAAGAGGGCGAACGCTATTTTGCGCTGCTGAAGGTCAACACGCTCAATTTCGAAGACCCGGAAAAGGCCAAGCACAAGGTCAATTTCGACAACCTCACGCCGCTGTTTCCGAATCAGCGTTTCCGTATGGAAATCGACGACCCGACGCGAAAAGACCTTTCTGCAAGGGTGATCGATATCGTCGCGCCGATCGGAAAGGGCCAGCGCGCGCTGATCGTCGCGCCGCCGCGCACGGGTAAAACCGTGCTGATGCAGAACATCGCGCATTCGATCGCGCACAATCACCCCGAATGCTATCTGATAGTGCTGCTGATCGACGAACGTCCGGAAGAAGTCACGGACATGCAGCGCTCGGTGAAGGGCGAGGTCGTTTCGTCGACCTTCGACGAGCCGGCGGTTCGTCACGTCCAGGTCGCCGAGATGGTGATCGAAAAAGCAAAACGGCTGGTCGAGCATGGCCGCGACGTCGTCATCCTGCTCGATTCGATCACGCGCCTGGGCCGCGCCTACAACACCGTGGTGCCGTCATCCGGCAAGGTCTTGACCGGTGGTGTCGACGCCAACGCGCTCCAGCGCCCGAAGCGCTTCTTTGGTGCCGCCCGCAATATCGAGGAGGGCGGCTCGCTGACGATCATTGCAACCGCGCTGGTCGATACCGGCAGTCGCATGGACGAAGTCATCTTCGAAGAGTTCAAGGGCACCGGTAACTCCGAACTGATCCTGGACCGCAAGGTCTCGGACAAGCGCACCTTCCCGGCGATCGACATCTCGCGCTCCGGCACCCGCAAGGAGGAGCTCATCACCGATCCGCAGGTGCTCAAGAAAATGTACGTGCTCCGCCGCATCCTGAACCCGATGGGCACCATGGATGGGATCGACTTCCTGCTCGACAAGCTGCGCTCGACCAAGAGCAATTCAGAGTTCTTCGACTCGATGAACACCTGAGTGCGATGCAGCATGAGATCAAAGGGCGCCTACGGGCGCCCTTTTTCTTTTGTGCGGCTTTGCTGCGGAAGAAATGCAGCATGGCGATGGGACGAAAGGAAAATGCTCTTCCGGAAGTTGTTGATATCTTTACAGAATGCTTGACTCTGGCTGACCATTTGGTGCTTGGGCGAGGCTGCCTCTGCAGCAAAATGCTGCGCCTTATGTTGCATCGCAATAAAGCCGTTGCTGCGGACCAGAGCGCAGCAAAAGGGGCGTCGGCATCGCGAGAACGGGCCGTTTGCCTTTTCCCTGCCAGCCGGACAAATAGGCCATGCATCCGCGAGACCAGACCATCTTTGCGCTGTCGTCCGGCCGTGCGCCCAGCGCGATCGCCGTGGTGCGGGTCTCGGGCCCGCAGGCCGGCCTGGTCCTGACGAAGCTCGCGGGCAAGCCGCCGGCGCCGAGACAGGCCAGCCGCCGGCTGCTCCGCGATGGCGCGGGCCAGCCGATCGACGATGCGGTCGTGCTCTGGTTTCCGGGGCCGGCCAGCGCGACCGGCGAGGACGTCGCCGAATTTCACGTCCATGGCGGCCGCGCGGTGCTCGCGGCACTCCTCTCCGCTATTTCTTTTATTCCGAATGCGCGCGCAGCCGAGCCCGGCGAATTCACGCGGCGCGCGTTCGAGAACGGCAAGCTCGATCTCACCGAAGCCGAAGGCCTCGACGATCTCATCCATGCCGATACCGATCGTCAGCGCCGTCAGGCGCTGCGCCAGTTGCAGGGCCTGCTCGGCGATCGCGCGCGCGACTGGCGCGAGCGCATCATCGAGGCCTCGGCGCTGATCGAGGCCGGCATCGATTTTTCCGACGAGGGCGATGTGCCGGCCGAGTTGAGGGCGCCGGCGGTGAAAGCGATCAAAGCGCTGCATGACGAAATCGCAGAAGTCCTAGCGGCACAGGGACATTCTGAACGCCTGCGCGACGGCCTGGTGGTCGCGATCGCCGGCGAGCCGAATGTCGGTAAGTCGACGCTGATCAATCAGCTCGCGCGCCGCGAGGTCGCGATTGTCTCGCCCTATGCCGGCACCACCCGCGACGTAATCGAGGTGCAGCTCGATCTCGACGGCTACCCGGTCACGGTGATCGACACGGCTGGCATCCGGGAGACCGACGATCCCGTGGAGCAGGAAGGCGTGCGCCGGGCGCGAGCCCGAGCCGAAGATGCCGACCTCGTGCTGTGGCTGGTGGAGGGTGGCCGCGCCGTCGATCCGGGCGCGATGCAATCGCTGGTGAAGTCCGGCCCCGGGCGTGATCAATCAAGCGGCTCGGTCTGGATCGTCCGCAACAAGATTGATCTGGGCGAGGCGGGGGAGGTCTGGCCGCGCGGCGAGTTCGGGATATCGGCGAGCCGAGGGGACGGCGTTCCCGACCTGATCGACGCGCTCGTGAAATTCGCTGCCGAGTTTTTCGGGACCACCGAGGGAGCATTGGTGACCCGGGCCCGCCAGCGAGATCTGTTGCGCCGGGCATCGGACAGCTTGCGCCGGAGCCTGGAGCTTGTAGAAGACGGCGAAGAGCTTGCCGCCGAGGAGCTGCGCGCTGCGGCCTTTGCCTTGGGTCGGCTGTTGGGCCGGGTCGACGTCGAGGACGTCCTCGGGGCCATCTTCCAGAAATTCTGCATCGGAAAGTAGAACTAGTTCTTCATTGTAGAACTAGCGCTTATTCCAATTCTTGCGTTTCACGTGAAACGGGGGCTCGTTTCGTAGCCCGGATGAAGCGAAGCGCAATCCGGGGACGGCTCCTCAGCCGGAACACCTTTCCCGGATTTCGCTGCGCTCCATCCGGGCTACAAGCTTGTCCCGCTCCTTGCGTTTCACGTGAAGCAGCAGCGGGATGGGTTCCGGTCCGTTTCACGCGGAACACATTCTTGCAGGCTCCGGCCTGTTTCACGTGAAACAGCGGGGCGAGTGGCCCGCCTCGGTCTTGGTGTTCGTGCGCACGGTCTGATCGCCTGACGGGCAGTGAGGGTCGTGGCCGGTGGCCGTCCCCCAAGCTCGTCATTGCGAGGAGCCCTTGCGACGAAGCAATCCAGACGGCCTCCAGGGAGGGATTCTGGATTGCTTCGCTCCGCTCGTAATGACGGAGTAGGCCGATCGCTTGGGTCCTCTCTACCCCCGTCCAGAGCTGTGCGAGATCTCGCCGGGAGTTCTCTCCCGGTTAGACCCATCCTGTTTCACGTGAAACAGCAGTCCGCTCAATGCCCCTTCTACTGTGCATGGGGTTGTTTTCGCGAAAATGCGCATCGCCTCCTTGGCCGCACCGTTTCACGTGAAACAGCCGCCTCACCCAGTTTCTACTTCCGGCTTCTCCGCCTCTGAGATAGAAGTCCGCCCATGCGAACAGAGCGAGAGAGTTTCGACGTCATCGTGATTGGCGGCGGCCACGCCGGCTGTGAAGCCGCCGCTGCTTCCGCCCGGATGGGTGCGACGACCGCTCTGGTGACGCACCGTTTCTCCACCGTCGGCGCGATGTCCTGCAATCCCGCCATTGGCGGTCTCGGTAAGGGCCATCTGGTCCGCGAGGTCGACGCCCTCGATGGCCTGATGGGCCGGGTCGGCGATGCCGGTGGCATCCAGTTCCGCGTCCTCAATCGCCGCAAGGGTCCGGCTGTTCGTGGTCCGCGTGCCCAGGCCGACCGGAAGCTTTATGCCGCAGCCATGCAGGCCGCGATCCGGGACACCGAAGGTCTTTCCGTCATCGAGGGCGAGGCAGACGAGCTGATCGTGGTCGAGGGCCGGGTGACCGGACTACGCTTGGCGGACGGCCGCGAGCTTCGGGCAGGGGCTGTCGTCGTCACCACCGGCACCTTCCTCCGCGGTCTGATCCATCTCGGCGAGAAGAACTGGCCCGCCGGCCGGGTCGGCGAAGCCCCGGCGATGGGTCTTTCGAGCTCCTTTGAGCGGGCAGGCTTCACCCTTGGACGGCTTAAGACCGGGACTCCGCCGCGTCTGGACGGCACCACGATCGACTGGTCCGCGGTCGAGATGCAGCCCGGAGATGAGCCGCCGGAGCCGTTCTCGGTGATGACCGAGCGGATCACGACCCCGCAGATCCAGTGCGGGATCACCCGAACGACCTCCGCGACCCATGAGGTGATCCGCGCGAACGTCCATCGCTCGCCGATGTACTCCGGGCAGATCAAGAGCTCCGGACCGCGCTACTGTCCCTCGATCGAGGACAAGATCGTCCGCTTTGGCGACCGCGACGGCCATCAGATCTTTCTGGAGCCGGAAGGGCTCGACGATAGCACTGTCTATCCCAACGGCATCTCGACCTCGCTGCCGGAGGAGGTCCAGCTCGCGATCCTCGCCAGCATTCCTGGCCTGGAGCAGGTGAAGATGGTCCGCCCGGGCTACGCCATCGAATACGACCACATCGATCCCCGCGAGCTCGATCCGACCCTCCAGACCAAGCGTCTGCGTGGCCTCTTCCTGGCGGGTCAGATCAACGGCACCACAGGATACGAGGAAGCTGCCGGGCAGGGTATCGTGGCCGGCCTGAACGCGGCTTTGGCCGCGAGCGGCGCCGCGCTAACCGTGTTCGACCGTGCCGATGGCTATCTTGGCGTGATGATCGACGACCTCGTCACCCGCGGGATCAGCGAACCCTATCGGATGTTCACCTCGCGCGCCGAGTACCGGCTGACCCTGCGCGCCGACAACGCCGATCAGCGCCTCACCGAGAAGGGGATTGCGCTCGGATGCGTTGGGAGCGCCCGGACGCAGCATCACCGTGCCAAGATGGACGCCTTGAATGTGGCCAGGGTGCTGTCGAAGTCCCTGACCATCACCCCGAACGAGGCGATCAAGCACGGCCTGTCCCTGAACCGGGACGGCCAGCGCCGTTCGGCGTTCGAGTTGATGGCCTATCCGGACATCGGCTGGAGCCAGGTCCGGACCATCTGGCCGGAGCTGTCGGCGATCGACCCGGTCATCGCCACCCATCTGGAGATCGACGCGAAGTACGACGTCTATCTCGAGCGCCAGAGCGCCGACGTCGAAGCTTTCAGGCGAGACGAGGGGATGGTGCTGTCGGACGTCGATTACCAGCAGGTCCCCGGTCTTTCCAATGAGGTGCGGGCCAAGCTTGAGAAGGCGCGGCCGTTCACCGTCGGCCAGGCTGGCCGGATCGACGGCATGACGCCGGCGGCTCTCGGTATCCTCGCGGCCTACCTCCGGCGCGAGGCACGGAAGACCTCAAAGGCGATCGCATAGGCGTTTCACGTGAAACAGCGCGGGCCGGGCGGCAGATCGTCATCAGGGAAACCATCGGCAGGTGAGGGCGCGGGCCATCGATCCGAGCCGACGCCGATCAAACCGAAGATCGACAAGGCCAGCGCCAACGATCGGTCGCTGGACTCCATCGTCGCAGCGGACAAGCTCGCGGCGCTCAGGCTTGCCCCGGTTTCACGTGAAACCGAGGAACGGCTCGATCGCTACATCGCGCTGCTCCGGGAGTGGCAGGCCAAGACCAATCTGGTCGCGCCCTCGACCCTGCCGCAGCTCTGGACCCGGCACATCGCCGACTCGCTCCAGCTCGTCGATCTCGCCCCTTCCGCGAAACGCTGGGCCGACCTCGGTAGCGGCGGCGGCTTCCCCGGAATCGTCCTCGCCTGTGCCATGGCCGGGACGCCTGGCGCCAGCGTCCACCTCGTCGAGCGAATCGGCAAGAAGGCGGCCTTTCTGCGCGAAGCAGTTCGCGTCACCGCATCTCCGGGGCTCGTACATCTCGCGGAGATCGGGGATAATGTGGATAGAATCACCGGCCCCGTGGATTGCGTCACCGCGCGTGCGCTGGCTCCGCTACATCAACTCATCGGCTTTGCGGAGCCGCTGATGCGCCAGGGTGCAAAAGCGCTGTTTCCGAAGGGGCAAGATGTAGAGGCTGAATTGACCGAAGCCGCTAAATATTGGAATATTCAACCGCAGCTTCACCAAAGCCGTACCGGCGACGGTTGGATCGTCGAGCTGACGTCCGTCGAGCAGCGCGGCTGAGGCGTTCAGGGGTCGAGTGGGGAATTTGCGATGAGCGTGATTGACGAACCGCAGCAGCAACAGACCGGCGAAGTCCCGCAGGGCCACCCGCGCATCCTGGCGCTGGCGAATCAGAAGGGCGGCGTGGGAAAAACAACCACGGCGATCAATCTTGGCACGGCACTCGCTGCGATCGGCGAGCGCGTCCTGATCGTCGATCTCGATCCGCAGGGCAACGCCTCGACCGGCCTCGGCATCGATCGCCGCAACCGCTCCTGCTCGACCTATGACGTGTTGATCGGCGAATCGAGCTTGCGCGAGGCGGTGGTCTCGACCGCGGTGCCGCGGCTGCACATCGCACCCTCGACCATGGATCTCTCCGGCCTCGAGCTCGAGCTCGGCACCACGCCCGGCCGCGCGTTCAAGCTGCGCGACGCCATCGGCGCGCTCAACAACAACGTCTCGCCGGACGCCGATTACACCTATGTGCTGATCGACTGCCCGCCCTCGCTCAACCTGCTCACGGTGAATGCGATGGCGGCCTCCGATGCGATCCTGGTGCCGCTCCAGTGCGAGTTCTTCGCGCTCGAGGGTCTGTCGCAATTGCTGCAGACGGTGGAGCAGGTGCGCTCGACGCTCAATCCGAACCTGTCGATCCACGGCATCGTGCTGACCATGTTCGACTCGCGCAACAACCTCTCGAACCAGGTCGTCGCCGACGTCCGTCAGTTCATGGGCGAGAAGGTCTACAAGACCATGATCCCGCGCAACGTGCGCATCTCGGAAGCGCCGTCCTACGGCAAGCCGGTCCTGGTCTACGATCTCAAATGCGTCGGCAGCGAAGCTTACTTGCGGCTCGCCACCGAAGTGATCCAGCGCGAGCGTGAGCTGCGCACCACGCATTGACGCTGCCGTAGGGTGGGCAAAGGCGTCTTCGCCGTGCCCACCATCTTCTGCACACAACTGGTGGGCACGCTTCGCTTTGCCCACCCTACGATAATTCAGTTCTGGAGTGTTGCACCGTGAATCCAAGGGAGCTGGCGATGGCCGACGAAGCGCGTTCGCGACTGGGCCGGGGTCTTGCGAGTCTGATCGGTGACGTCGGCGGCGAGGCTCAGCATGTCGATCGTCCGCGCGCGCAGCGCAAGGTGCCGATCGAATTCATCAAGCCCAATCCGCGCAACCCGCGCCGCGCCTTTTCGGAAACGGAGCTCAAGGAGCTCTCTGATTCGATCAAGCAGCACGGCGTGATCCAGCCGATCGTCGTGCGTCCGATCAAGGGCGCGCAGGATCGCTTCGAGATCATCGCCGGCGAACGGCGCTGGCGCGCGTCGCAGATGGCCGGCCTGCACGAGGTGCCGATCGTGCCGGTCGACATCAGCGACAGCGATGCGCTGGAGTTCGCGATCGTCGAGAACGTGCAGCGCGAAGACCTCAACCCGATGGAAGAGGCGCTCGGCTATCACGCGCTCGCCAACGAATTCAAACGCAGCCAGGACGACATCGCAAAGGTCGTCGGCAAGAGCCGCAGCCACATCGCCAATATGATGCGGCTGACGAAACTGCCGGCCGAAGTGCAGGCCTTGATCACGAGCGGCGAGCTGACCGCCGGCCACGCCCGCGCGCTGATCGGCGTGCCCGATCCGCTCGCCTCAGCCAGGCGCATCGTCGCGGAAGGCCTCAACGTCCGCCAGGCCGAGGCGCTCGCGCATGAAGAGGGTGTGCCGGAGCGCAAGCCGCAGAAGGCGCGCAGCACCGGGGGCAAGGAAAAAGACCCCGACACGATCGATCTCGAAAAGCGCGTCAGCGATGCGCTTGGCCTCAAGGTCACGGTCAATCACCGCGACCCCGGCGGCTCCGTCCAGATCAACTACCGCAACCTCGATCAGCTCGACGAGGTGATGAAGCGGCTCGCGAAGGGCGCGCTGTAGACCTAGCCCTCAGTGTCGGGGGGGGGGGGCGGGCGGCGGCGCGCCGGGGGGAGGGGTGGCGGAGGTGTATAGACAGAGAGAATGGGCATAGAAAAGCAAAAAACAAAAAGAAAAAAAGCGAGGGATGGGTGGGTT